>NZ_JBDZDS010000009.1:0-256090 GCF_040045035.1 Mesorhizobium sp. KR1-2
TGAGACCAAAACCACGAAGGAGAAAAGCAGGACCTTGACCACCACCACCGAACCGAAACATACCTGAAAGGCGGGTCAATTCTCGGCGGAAATCCCGGGTCAGTTCCTGGCGGAAATCAACACTGTACGCATAAAAGTTCCTTTCAACGAACGGGATGGAAACGGAAGAGGCGCGTGCCGTCGGTCGGGTCGGTGACGATGCTGGCGCGGACGCCGAAGACGGTGCTGACGCGTTCGACGGTCAGCACCTCTTCCGGGGCACCGAGCGCCACCAGCCGGCCGCCGGTGAGCACGCCGACCCGGTCGCAGGAGAGCGCCTGGTTGAGATCGTGCAGCGCGATCACCGTGGTGATCGGGAGCGTTGTGACGAGCCCCAGCAGCGAAAGCTGGTGCTGGATGTCGAGATGGTTCGTCGGTTCGTCGAGAAGCAGGATTTGCGGGCGCTGGGCAAGGGCGCGGGCGAGGTGGACGCGCTGCCTTTCGCCGCCGGAGAGCGTCGCCCATGAGCGCCGCTCGAAGCCTTGCATGTCGGCGTCCGTCAGCGCCTTGGCGACAATCCTGTCGTCTTTCGCGGACCAGGGCTGCAGCGGTGTCAGCCAGGGGGTGCGGCCAAGTTCCACGGCATCGCGCACGGTGATGGCTTCGGAGGTTTCGGTCTGCTGCTCCAGAAAGGCGATCAGCCGGGCCGCTTCCCGCCTTGGCATGTCGGCAAGCGCGCGTCCCCTCACGCGCACTTCGCCGGAAGATGGCGCGCGGATGCCGGCCAAGAGCTTGAGCAGTGTCGATTTTCCCGATCCGTTCGGCCCGACCAGCCCAAGGGTTTCGCCCTCTTTTACGGTGAGGTCGACGTTCGACAGGATGGGCGCGCCGCGGGCGATCGAGCCGAGATTTGTGGCTTCCAGGATCATCGGGCGCGCCGTCCGCGGATGAGGATCGCGGCAAAGGCCGGTGCGCCCACCAGGGCGGTGATGACACCGATGGGCAGGACCTGGCCCTTGATGATCGTTCTGGAGAGCACGTCGGCGGCGATGAGGAAGGCCGCGCCGATGAGCGCCGTGGCGGGGCCGAGCCGGCCGTGCCGAACGCCGACCAGGAAGCGCGCCGCATGGGGAATGACGAGGCCGACGAAGCCGATCGAGCCGACGATGCTGACCATCACCGCCGTCACCAGGGCGGTGATGCCGATCAGCGTGACCTGGACGGTCCGCACTGGCACGCCGAGCGAGGCGGCCGATTCCGATCCGAAGGCGAAGGCGTCGAGCGCGCGGGCATACCAGATGCAAGCGAGGAGCCCGAGAAGGGCGACCGGCACCGCCAGCCAGACATCGGGCCAGCGCGCGCCGCTCAAATTGCCGAGCAGCCAGAACATGATGCCTCTTGCCTGCTCGGCATTGGCGGACTTGGTGATGATGAAGGAGGTCAGCGCGTTGAAGAGCTGTGAGCCGGCAATGCCTGCGAGCACGATCTGGCCGGTGCCGTGAAGCGTCACGCCGCCGCCCGCGGCCCGGGCCAGGACCGCCACCAGCAGGAAGGCCGCGACGGCACCGGCAAAGGCGCCGAGCGACATGGAGATCGCGCCGGCGCCAAGGCCAGCGACGGTCACCATCACCGCGCCGGTTGAAGCTCCAGCCGAGATGCCGAGCAGATACGGGTCGGCCAGGGCGTTCCGCAGCAGCGACTGCAGCACCATGCCGGAGATCGCCAGTCCCGAGCCACAGCAGGCGGCAACGATGGCGCGCGGCAGGCGGTAGTTCCAGATGATCCCCATCTCGATGGGATCGAGCACATAGGCCGTGCCAAAAATCTTGTTGGCCAGCGTCTGCAGCACCACACCGACGGTGATGGGGGTCTCGCCGATGCATGTGCCGGCAAGGATCGCGGCCGCGAGCGCAAGGAAACCCAATATCCCCCGGCCGAGCCGGGAGATCTGCGCTTGTCGGACAAAAGCCAGGCTCACTTCGCCAGTCCGAATTTCTCGAGTGAGTCGGCGAGGGCCTCGATGCCGGAGACCGTGCGGATGGTCGCGTCCATCGCGTGGGCGTCCATGACGACGATGCGGTTGTTCTTGACCGCATCCATCTGGCTGGCGACCGGATCGGTCTTCAGGAATTCGAGCTTCTTCTCGTAGTCGTCGGCCGGGAAGCGCCGGCGATCCATCCTGGCGATGACGATGATCGTCGGATTGGCCTTGGCGATGGTTTCCCAGCCGACCACCGGCCACTCTTCGTCCGACCCGGCGATGTTCCTGATGCCGAGCTTGTCCATCATGTAGGCCGGCGCCCCCTTGCGCCCTGCGACATAGGGATCGATGTCCATCTCCGCGCTGGAGAACCAGAACACGGCCGATACATCCTTGAGGTTGAGCGCCTTGGCGCGCTCGACCGCGGCGGCTTCGCGCTTGGTCAGGTCGGCGACGAGTTCCTCACCCTTGTCCTGCATGTCGAAAATGGTGGCCAGCTCCCGCACGCCCTGATGGATCGCCGCGGTCGAAAACAACTCGCTGCGGGTGCCGTCAACGCCTATCGTGTTATCTTTCGCGACGCAGTCCGTCGGCAGCACATAGGTGGGGATGCCGACATCGTGGAACTGCGTGCGGGTGGCGACAATGCCGCTCGGCCCGACATGCCATTCGAACTGCACGGCCACCAGGTCCGGACGCTTGGCGACCACGCTCTCGAAGCTCGGGTCGTTGTCGGCCAGCCGCTCGATCTTGTCGTTGATCGCCTTGAACTGCGGCAGCACTTCGGTGAACCAGACCGAGGTGCCGGAGACCTTGTCGCCGAGGCCGAGAGAGTAAAGAACTTCGGTCGCCGCCTGGCCGACCGTGACAGCGCTTGCGGGCGCCTTGTCGAAGGCGATCTTCTCCCCGCAGTTTTCGAGGGTCAGCGGATATTTGGTGGGCTCGGCCGCAGCAGTGGCCGTAAGGAATGCAAGGCTGGCGGCAGCAAGTGCCAGGCGCGAAGCTGTCATGACGCGAAGATCTCCGATCTGTGGGTGGCCGGGATCGAAGGATTCGGGTCAGCACGACGATGATCGCTCACGCCCGAATGGGCATGACGCAACTGCAATCCACCTGTGGTGTACGACATCGACAAACCTCCCCGGACATCCCCGCCCGGCGCGTTGAGTTTACAGGTGTCGGTAGGTCTCCTGACTGACGGGTCATGGTCCTTCTCGGCCTTCCCGGGCAGATACCCAGTGGCATTTTTGAGAAGGTACTAACCGCCTACAGTTGCGGGGGCAGTTTCGTTTCGCGGGTCAAGCCGCGGCGAATTCCCTGTTATTCCCTTGCGGGAACCGACGCATGGTTCCTAGCGGATTGCTTCGCCCGCATCAAGTCACTGAAATGGCGTGGAAAATGGCGACCTTTTTCCTTGGTCTTCGCCCGATCGCGAAGGAAACCGTCGGAAATTCATTGCCTGACACTGATCTGGCCTTCGAGCCATTCGCGGCCCGACTGCCGCGACCAAAGGTCCCGCCCGATGGCTAGGGGGCAGGGAGCCATCACAAGGCATGCCGCAAGACAAAAAGGCGCGCAAGATAGCTGTGCACATCGACCGTGGCGCAGGTCACTTCGTGCAGCCTGTCAACTGGTTCTCTTTCGATTGGGAACACTCCCTTTTCCTTAACCTCTACATTTTTCACAACGCAGGTGCGGCCGGTTTTGTCTGTGAGCTTGGCGTCATAGGTGCCGGCCGGCGTGTCCTTGATGACCAATCTTTCGTCGTGGTCGACGGAGCCATCGGGATCGTTCTTCGTCTGGTTCTTTCCCCAATCCTCGGTCCCGGCGGGAGCCAAGTAGAATTCCGTGACGGTGTTTGCGGTCAGGTTCCAGAACTGCAACTTGTTGTTGGCCGCGTTTGCGACTCCTGGGATCACAAGCAGTGCGAAGGCAAAACTGAATGCGTGCATCGTTTTCCTGCCGCAATTTGTGTTGGGGAGCTGATACTACCACCTCCGTCCTCGTCTCTCGAACACCGCAATTGGAACAAGGCCAAGGGCGTTTGGTGCCGTCACGCGCGATTCCCAGGTGATGAGGATTCGGCGGCGGCACCGAGCGCGAGGCCCGGTCTCATCACCAGAAAAATTGGTCCGGCGGCCTCGCCCAGCAGTTTTCGCGAATGCCTGCGAAGTCCCCCAACGCAACGGCCGCTTACGGGCCATGATGTCCCAATAGCAGACCGACCGCTTTCGGCCCCTTTGCCGCCCTTCACCGTTCAGAAATTCCACCCTGCAGGGAGCGCTCGCGATACCTCGCTGCTGCCCTGCATTCCGCCATGCGGTTTTGTCCGTTCCACCGTTAATGAGCGTGGGACTTTCCATCCGACAGGGGCTAGGAGGCGCGGACCGGGTGCAATGCATGCATTTTCCAGGGAGGCAAGGAATATGTCCGAGACCGTTCTTTCCACGCTGTCCGATGGCGTCCTGACGCTTGTCCTCAATCGTCCGGACAAGCTCAACGCCTTCACCGAGGAGATGCACCTGGCACTCCGCGCGGGCATCCAGCGCGCCCATGACGAAGCCGAGATACGTGCCGTGCTGCTGACCGGCGCCGGGCGCGGGTTCTCCGCCGGGCAGGATCTGCGCGACCGCAAACCAGGCCCGGACGGCCCGCCCGACCTCGGCTACACGATCGGCACCTTCTACAACCCGACCGTCCGCCTGATTCGCAGCCTGCCCAAGCCTGTCGTCTGCGCCGTCAACGGCGTCGCCGCCGGGGCCGGGGCCAGCATCGCCATGGCCTGCGACATCGTCCTGGCCGCCGCATCGGCGCGTTTCGTGCAGTCCTTCTCAAAGATCGGCCTCGGGCCGGATGCCGGCAGCAGCTGGCACTTGGTGCGCCGGCTTGGCGAGGCGCGCGCCATGGCGCTGGCCCTCACGGCGGAACCGCTTTCGGCGCAGCAGGCTGCCGACTGGGGCCTCATCTGGAAGGTGATTCCGGATGACGATCTGATGGCCGAGGCGCGGTCCCTCGCGGCCTCCCTCGCCGCCGGCCCGACCTTTGGCCTAGGCTTGACGAAGCAGGTGATCCAGTCTGCCGCCGAAGGGACTTTCGATGCCCAGCTCGATCTCGAACGCGACAGCCAGCAGGCCGCCGGGCGCAGCGCCGACTATGCGGAGGGCGTCGCCGCGTTCCTCGAGAAGCGCAAGCCGGTGTTTCGCGGCTGCTGAGCGAGGTCCGTTCGCATATCCTTCCGCCCGAGGCGACCGACATTCTGCACTGCGGAAGAAATCTCGCACATGAGCCTTTGACCTTTCACCCGCATTCGCTGTCTTAGAGAGCGAATGAAAACGGAGGACCGGTCATGGAGCAGAATTTTCCCGCGAGGCTCGGAGTCGTAGGTGCCGGCGCAATGGGCGCAGGCATTGCCGAGGTCGCCGCCGCTTGCGGCATTCCCGTCACGCTGCTTGACGCGAGGCAGAATGCCGCCACCGCGGCAATCGACGCGATCCTTGGCCGGGCGTGCAAGCGGCACGCGGCCGGTAAGCTCGAGCAGGCGCAGCTCGACCGGCTTGCCAGCGCTCTCTCCCCCGCCGAAGATCTCTCCGACCTCGCTGCGTGCGATCTGGTGATCGAGGCGATCGTCGAGGACCTCGATGCCAAGCGGGGACTCTTCGCCCAGCTCGAGGACATCGTCGCGCCCGACGCACTGCTCGCCACCAATACCTCCTCGTTGCCTATCGGCGTGGTCGGCGCGGCCTTGCACCATCCGGAGCGCTTCGCGGGTCTGCATTTCTTCAACCCCGTTCCGCTGATGAAGCTGGTGGAGGTCATCCCCGGCCCCGCCACGGCCGCCGCCACGATGGACAGGCTCAATGCCTTCTCGCTCTACATCGGCAAGGAGCCGGTGATCGTCCGTGATACGCCCGGCTTCCTCGTCAATCTCGGCGGGCGCGCCTTCGCGACCGAGGCCCTGGCGACCCTTCAGGAGAACGTTGCCACGCCGGCGCAGATCGACGCCATCATGCGCGACTGCTGCAGTTTCCGCATGGGGCCATTCGAGTTGATGGACCTCACGGGCATGGACGTAAACTTCACCGTCAGCCAGTTCCTGCATCAGAGCCATTTCGCCGATCCGCGCCTGCGCTCAACGCCGCTCCACCGATACATGCTGGAGACCGGGCAGCTGGGGCGCAAGGCCGGGCGGGGCTTCTATTCCTATGCGGAAGGGGCCGCAGCTCCATCGGCCGATGCGCGAACCGATGCTGCTCCGGCAACGCAGGTTGGTCTCGCCGAGAACCTTCCCGAGCTCGCCGAGTTCGCGGCAGGCCTCGGGGTGGAAGTCCTGGCGCAGGACGATGGACGCGCTCCACTGCTTGCGTTCCCGCTGGGGGAAGACGTAACGGCCCATGCGCTGCGCCTTGGTCTCGATCCGCGCCGCGTCGTCGCGGTTGATCTTGCCTTCGACACCACGCGGCGCGTCACGCTGATGACCGCCCCGAACGGTGACGCGGGACTGCGCGATTCGGTCGCCGCCGCCGTCATCGCCAGCGGACGTGCCGTCACGGCAATCGCCGATTCCACCGGTTTCGTCGCTCAGCGGATCGTCGCCATGGTCGCCAATCTCGGCTGCGAGATGGCGCAGATGGGCCTTGCCGCACCGCGGGACATCGACAAGGCGATGCGGCTCGGCCTCAACTATCCGCTCGGACCGCTGGAATGGGCGGAAAGGCTCGGCGCGTCTCGCTTGCTGTCGATCCTGAGGCAGATGCAGGCGCTCAGCGGTGATGACCGTTATCGGCCCAGCCCCTGGTTGCGCCGCCGCGCCGAACTCGGGCTCGACAGCTGGGCGGCTTAGAGCATGATCCCGAAAAGTTGCAGACTTTTCGGACAAGATCATGCTCCAAAAACAAGAGCTTAGAGCGAGACTTTCTCTAATCCGCCATCAGCTCCTGCACGGCCTCTTTCAGGATCGGCGCCAGCACGCTGCGCATGTTGGCCTCCGACACGCTCCCGGTCGCGAAGGGAATCGTGATGGCGGCCAGCTCGTTGTCGGAGGATATGCCCACAGCCACCGCTCCGATCCCGCGGCGCCAGATGTCGCGGGCAAAGGCGAGGCCGCTGTCGTTGATGCTCTGCTGCAGGAGCGCGTTGAAGGCGGAGACGTTGCCGTCGTGGCGGTTGAGCTCCGACCTGATTCTGCTGGCGAGGATTCGGCGCTCCTTCTCGGGCATGATGCTCAGCATTGCAATCCCGGCCGCAGAGGTCGCGACCGGCATGCGCCCGCCCACGGCAAAGCGCACGGCGAGGAGGTCTTCCCCGACCACCACCTGGACGAAGGTCACATGCAGCTTGTCGAGGACGCACAGGCCAGCCGTCTGTCCGGTCTTCTCGGCCAGCACCTTCAGCAGCGGCGTGGCCCGGTCGATGAGCGCCATGCCGGACAGCACGGAATAGCCGAGATTCAGGGTCTTCGGCGTCAATTCATACGCCCGGCCGCCGCCGCTGTGACGCAGATACCCCATCTTCATGGCGGTGTAGCAGAGGCGGCTGATGGTCGACGGCGGCATGCCCGTCGCCCGTGCGAGGTCGCTGTTCGACATCGACTTCTTCTGTTTCGACAGCACTTCGAACAGTTGCATCCCTCGCGCAAACGCTTCAACGAACTGCCGGTCTTCGTGGCTCACTCGCTCCTCCCCTTTTCCGCAGAGCGGAATGCAATTTTGCTCATTGGCATTGCATAACGCGGCCCAAAAATCCAGTGTCCGGCACCGAAACGGACCGGGGAGCCGGGCCACCGACGGCAACGCCGGAAGGAGGGAGGGAAGAGAGATGCTCACCGGAGATATGCTGCGCCGCTCGGCCGAGCGGTTTCCAGACAAGGACGCGATCATCTGGCAGGAAAGGGCGATAAGCTATCGCGCGCTCGACCTGGCTGCGAATCGCTTTGCCAACGCTCTGGTCGCCAAGGGGCTGGGCAAGGGCGGCAAGGTCGCTATCATCAGCCGCAACCGGCTGGAGTACGGCATCGTCTTCTTTGGCGCGGCGCGCTCGGGCGGCGTTCTCGTCAACGTCTCCGTCCTCTACACGGCGGAGGACCTGGTTTACGTCCTCGACAAAGCCGACGTGGAGATCCTCGTCTACGAGGATGTCTTCGCCGCCAAGGTCGAAGAGGCCTGCAAGTCCCTGCCGCGCATTCGCGAGCTCATCGTCCTGGGTGAGCCCCGCTCCGGCGCGCAAGGCTTTGATGCGGTGCTGGACTCGGCTCCCGAAACGGCCCCCGCCGTCGCCATGACGGAAGACGATCCCTTCTCCATGACCTATACCGGCGGCACCACCGGCCGGCCGAAGGGCGTTCTTGCCAGCCACCGCAACCGCACCATCACCGCCCATACGGTGATGATGCACGAGAATATTGACGAACGCGACGTCGTGGGCATCGTCACCCCGCTCTTCCACGTGGCGGCGCTCAACATCATGTTCCAGCCCGCGGTTCTGGCTGGGGCGACCTGCACATTCCTGAGCAAGTGGGACGTGCAGGAATTCTCCCGCATGGCGCAGCGTACCGGGATGACCGCCTGCTTCATGGTGCCGACCCAGGCGTCCATGTTGATCTCCGACCCTGCATTCGATGCCGACAACTTTGTTCGGTGGGAAAAGCTGGCTTTCGCCGGCGCGCCGATGCCCAACTGGGTGCAGCGTGCCCTGATCGAAAAGCTCCCAGCGCTGGAACTTACCCAGATCTACGGCCAGTCCGAGGTTGGCGTCATCACCGTGCTGGGCCACTGGCATCTGCCCGAGCGGCTCGGCTCGATCGGCAAGCAGGCCTACAATGTCGATCTCGCCCTGGTCGATCCCGATGGCAACCCGGTCAAGCCGGGCGAGGTCGGTGAGCTCGTCTCGCGCGGCGACAATGTCATGCTCGAATATTACAACGAGCCCGAGCAGACCGCGAAGTTCTTCAAGCACGGCTGGGGTTGGACGGGCGATCTCGCCGTCGCCGACGAGCAGGGATTCATCACCCTCGTCGACCGCTCGAAGGACATGATCATCTCCGGAGGCGAGAACGTCTATCCCAAGGAGATCGAGGACGCGATCTACCAGCTCGAAGCCGTTGCCGAGTGCGCGGTGTTCGGCATACCCGACGACAAATGGGGCGAGGTGCCGGCCGCCTATGTCCAGCTAAAGGCCGGTGCAAGTTTGCCCGAAGCCGAACTCGCCACCCATTGCGAGGCCAAGCTGTCGCGCTTCAAGCGGCCCCGTCTGGTGAAGTTCGTCGAGAGATTCCCCAAGACCCCCATCGGAAAGATCCAGAAGAACCTGTTGCGCGAACCCTACTGGGCAGACCGGGAGAAGAGAATATGAGCATCGACACCGCCAGCTATCGCCGTCTCAAGTTCGACTGGCCGGACGCGGGTATCCTGCGGATCACGATGGAGAACCCCGGCCGGCTGAACTCGGCCGACGCCATCATGCATGGTGAACTCGTCCGCGTCTGGCGCGACATCGACGCAGCCGAAGATGTGCGCGCCGTCATCATCCGTGGTGCGGGCGAGGCCTTCTCCTCGGGCGGCGATCTCGACCTGGTCAAGGACATGACCGAGAACTTCCACACGCTCACCCGCGTGTGGAAAGAGGCCCGCGACCTCGTCTACAACATCATCAACTGCTCCAAGCCCATCGTCTCGGCCATGCAGGGCCCGGCGGTCGGCGCCGGTCTGGTAGCGGGCCTGCTGGCCGACGTCTCCATCGCCACGAAAACCGCCCGCATCATTGACGGCCATACCCGTCTCGGCGTCGCCGCGGGCGATCATGCCGCCATCGTCTGGCCGCTGCTCTGCGGGCTGGCCAAGTCGAAATACTACCTTCTGCTGTGCGAGCCCGTCTCGGGCGAGGAAGCCGAGCGCATCGGCCTCATCTCGCTCTGCACCGAGGACCACGAGCTGCACGACAAGGCGCTCGAGGTCGCTCGCAAGCTTGCCAAGGGTTCGCCCACGGCGATCCGCTGGACCAAGTATGCGCTCAACAACTGGCTGCGCATGGCAGGGCCGACCTTCGACACCTCGTTGGCGCTGGAGTTCATGGGCTTCACCGGCCCGGACGCGCGCGAGGGTCTGCAATCGCTGAAGGAGAAGCGTCGTCCGAACTTCTCCGACACCTGCCCTCTCTGAGTGAGCATAATGACGGAAGCCTTCATCTGCGCCGGTGTGCGCACTCCCATCGGCCGCTTTGGCGGCGCTCTGGCCAGCGTGAGGCCCGACGACATGCTGGGCCTCGTCCTGGCCGAGCTGCTTAAGCGCGCACCCGGCCTTGATGCTTCGCAGATAGACGACGTCTTCACCGGCTGCGCCAATCAGGCCGGCGAGGACAATCGCGACGTTGCCCGCATGGGCGTGCTTCTGGGCGGCCTGCCGCAGACGGTGTCGGGAACGACGATCAACCGTCTCTGCGGCTCGGGTCTCGACGCGGTCGGTCTCGCCGCCCGCTCGATCATTTCGGGCGACGCCGATGTCATCATCGCCTCTGGCGTCGAAAGCATGACCCGCGCGCCCTTCGTCATGCCGAAGGCGACCTCGGCCTTCTCGCGCACGGCGGAAATCCACGACACCACCATCGGCTGGCGCTTCGTCAATCCGGTCATCAAGCGGCAGTACGGCATCGATTCAATGCCGGAGACCGCCGAGAACGTGGCAGAGCGCTTCAAGATCAGCCGCGAGGACCAGGACGCCTTCGCGCTGCGCAGCCAGCTTCGCACCGTGGCTGCTCAGGCCGCCGGCGCCTTCGATAGCGAGATCACCCCCGTCGTCATCCCGCAGCGCAAGGGCGATCCCATCGTCGTCGCGCAGGACGAACACCCCCGGGCCACCAGCCTCGACAAGCTCGCGGCGCTGCCCACTCCGTTCCGTCAGGGAGGCTCGGTCACCGCAGGCAATGCCAGCGGCGTCAACGATGGCGCCGCGGCGGTTCTGGTCGCCTCGGCCGACGCAGTGAAGCGTTTCGGCCTCACTCCGCTCGCCCGCATTTCCGGCATGGCCACCGCCGGGGTCGAACCCGCGATCATGGGCATCGGGCCGGTTCCGGCCAGCCGCAAGCTCATGGCGCGGCATGGCCTTTCCATCGGCGATTTCGATCGCATCGAACTGAACGAGGCCTTCGCGGTTCAGGCTCTCGCCTGCATGCGCGAACTGGGCCTGCCTGACGATGCCGAGCAGGTAAATCCCAACGGCGGCGCCATCGCGCTCGGTCATCCTCTGGGCATGTCCGGCACCCGCCTGGCGCTCACCGCGGCACTGGCCCTCGCCAGCACGGGCAAAGGCCGTGCCCTCTGCACCATGTGCGTGGGCGTTGGTCAAGGCATCGCCCTGGCGCTGGAGGCGGCATGACCGAACAGGATTTGGTCCTCGTCGAACGACAGGACGGCGTCGCCATCGTCCGGATCAATCGGCCGGAGGTACTCAACGCGCTCAGCATGCCGCTGCGCCGCCGCCTGGCCGAGGTCTTCGAGAGCTTCACCGCCGAAAGCGACCTGCGCGCCGTCGTCCTGACGGGCGATGATCGTGCCTTCGCCGCCGGCGCCGACATCGCCGACATGGCGCAGATCGGTACGGTCGACATGTACCTGCGCCACAACGAGCGGCTGTGGGGGGCGATCGCCAACTGCCCGCAGCCGGTGATCGCCGCGGTCAATGGCTACGCCCTTGGCGGCGGCATGGAACTCGCCATGCATGCCGACATCATCGTCGCTGGCCGCTCCGCCAAGTTCGGCCAGCCCGAGGTCAAGGTCGGCATCATGCCCGGCGCGGGCGGCACCCAGCGGCTGACCCGCGCGGTGGGCAAGTTCAAGGCAATGAAGCTGTGCCTGACCGGCGAGATCATCCAGGCCGAGGAAGCCCACGCCATGGGCCTGGTCAGCGATCTCGTCGAGGACGACCAGGTCTTCACCCACGCGCTTGGGCTGGCCCGGCGCATCGCATCCCTGCCGCCCATCGCGGTCGAGCAGATCAAGGAGGTCATCCTGCACGGGCAGGACGCCTCCCTTGGCGCCGCGCTGACGATGGAACGCAAGGCGCTGCAGATATTGTTTTCAACCGCCGACAAGAATGAGGGCATGGCCGCTTTCCTGGAAAAGCGCAAACCCTCCTATACCGGCCGCTGACACTGGGAGGCACACGATGGACCTTGGCATTTCGGGCAGGACAGCCCTCATCCTCGGCGGCAGCAAGGGGCTTGCCCGCTCCTGCGCCGAACACCTAGCGCAGGCAGGCGTCCGCGTCGTGGTCAACGGGCGTGACGCCGAGGCAGGCGAGGCCGCCGCGAAGGCCCTCGGCAACGGCGCGATCTTCCTTCAGGGCGACGTCTCGCAACCCGGCGCTGTGGACGAGGTCATCGCCGCGGCAGAAGCGCAGGCGGGTCCCATCTCGATCCTCGTCACCAATGCCGGCGGTCCGCCGCCCGGCCTCTTCACCGATCACGATGTCGACGTCTGGCGCCGTGCGCTCGAGGTCAACATGCTGTCGGCGGTCGGTGCCGCCCAGCGCGTGCTGCCCGGCATGCTGGCGGATGGCTTCGGCCGCATCGTCAACATTACATCCTTCGCTGTGAAGGAGCCCTATCCCAACATGGCGCTCGCCAACTCCGTTCGCGCCGGCCTCACCGGCGCAATGGCGACGCTGGCTCGCGAGGTGGTGGACCGGGGCGTGACTGTGAACAACGTCCTGCCCGGCCTGATGGCCACCGGCGCGCTTGACCGGGTGATCCGCGCCCGCGCCGCCCGCGACGGCATCAGCGAGGCGGAGGTCGTCACCGCCATGGCCGGGTCCGTCCCGGCCAAGCGCCTCGGCGAGGCGGACGATTTCGGCCCGATCTGCGCGTTCCTGTGCTCGCGCCACGCCAGCTACATCACGGGACAGAACATCGCCGTCGACGGCGGTCTGGTCCGTTCGCTGCTCTGATATTTTCCGCACTGCAGAACAAATGTCTGCAATGCGGCTGTGACTTAGTACTGCCGGCCCCCTAGAGTGGCGGCACCGAAATGGGAGGAAATTCATGAAGAGATATATGTTGTCCGTCGCGCTGGCGACGGCCTTGGCCACCACCGCGCATGCGGATATGTCCGGCGGCGCCGTCAAGATCGGCGTCCTGACCGACAAAAGCGGGGTCTTCTCCTCGCTCGCCGGTGAGGGGTCGGTCGTCGCCGCGCAGATGGCGATCGAGGATTTTGGCGACAAGCTTGGCGTGCCGGTCGAACTCGTCAGCGCCGACCACCAGAACAAGGCCGACGTCGGCACGCAGATCGCCCGCCAATGGTATGATGTCGAGGGCGTGGACCTCATCGTCGACGTGCCGAATTCGTCCGTGGTTCTGGCCGTTCAGGAACTTGCCCGCGAGAAGAACCGCGTGCTGATCGCCTCGGGCGCGGGTACTGCCGGCCTCACCAACGAGGCTTGCTCACCAAACGGCATCCACTGGACCTGGGACACCTACTCGGTCGCCGTCTCCACCGGCAAGGCGATGGTGAAGCAGGGCGGCGACCGCTGGTTCTTCCTGACGGCCGACTACGCCTTCGGCCATACGATGCAGAAGGACGTCTCGGCAGTGGTCACGGCGGCGGGCGCTGAGGTGGTCGGCAACGTGGTCGCTCCGCTCAACACGGCCGATTTCTCGTCCTATCTGCTGCAGGCTCCGTCGGTGAACGCCAATGTCATCGCGCTGGCCAACGGCGGCACCGACACGATCAACTCGCTGAAGCAGGCGCAGGAATTCGGCCTCACTCAGCAGGCGCGCATCGCAGGCCTGGCGATCTTTCTGACTGATGTGCATTCCATTGGCCTCGAAGCTGCGCAGGGGCTCTACCTCACCACCGGCTTCTACTGGGATCGGACGGAGGAAAGCCGCAACTGGTCGAAGCGCTTCTTTGAGCGTCACGGCGCGATGCCCACCATGTCGCAGGCTGGCGTCTACTCCGCCGTCACCCACTATCTGAACGCCATCGCCAAGATCGGCGACGACAGCGCGGGTCCCGTCATCGCCCAGATGAAGGCCACGCCGGTCAACGACTTCTTCGCCCAGAATGGCGTGATCCGTGACGACGGCCGCATGGTCCACGACATGTATCTGGCCCAGGTGAAGACGCCTTCGGAATCGACCGGCCCCTGGGACTACTACAAGATCCTCAGCACCGTGCCCGGTGACGAGGCATTCCGTCCCCTGTCGGAAAGTGCCTGTCCGCTGGTCGCGAAATAGGCCGAGGCAAGACGAGATGGCACGCGGGCCCCTGCAGGGGCCCGCCAATGCGGGAGGGGCTGAATGGCTGACGATATCGTTCTGAACGCGTCGGGTCTTGTGATGGAGTTCAAGGGCTTCCGCGCGGTTGATGGCGCGAACCTCGACATCGCCCGCGGCTCGATCCATGCGCTCATTGGGCCAAACGGGGCGGGAAAATCCACCTGCTTCAACCTCCTCACAAAGGTGCTGACCCCTACTTCGGGCAGTATCCGCTTCGAGGGGCGCGATATCACCGGCCTCAGCCCCGCCAATGTCAGCCGCCTGGGCATTGTCCGTTCGTTCCAGATTTCGGCCGTCTTCGGCTCCATGACCTCGCTCGAGAACGTCCGCATCGCCCTGCAACGCCGGCGGCATGGGGATTCATGGGATTTCTGGCGCTCCGACCGGGCGCTCGCGTCCCTCCACGACGAGGCGATGGAACTGCTCTCCTCCGTCGGCCTCGCCGACTATGCGGGGCATGTCGCCGACGACCTGCCCTACGGTCGCAAGCGCGCGCTCGAGATCGCCACCACGCTGGCGCTGGAACCGCGCGTGCTGCTGCTCGACGAGCCGATGGCCGGGATGACGCAGGAGGATGTCGCCCGCATCTCCGCCCTCATCCGCAAGGTCGCCGTAGGGCGCACCGTGGTGATGGTGGAACACAACCTGTCGGTCGTGGCCGATCTCTGCGACCGCATTACTGTCCTCGCGCGCGGCAAGGTCCTCGCCGAAGGCGTCTATTCCGATATCTCGCGCGATCCGCGCGTCATCGAGGCCTATATCGGTGTGCCCCATGCCTGAGACATCCGTCATCCCCATGTTGCAGGTTCGCGGTCTCGAAGGATGGTACGGGGAGAGCCATGTCCTGCACGGCGTTGATTTCGACGTGCACGAAGGAGAGGTAGTGACCTTGCTTGGCCGCAATGGCGCAGGGAAAAGCACCACGCTCAAGGCCATCATGGGCATGCTCAAGCGCAAGCGCGGCTCAATCAAGTTCCGCGGCCAGGAACTCTGCGGCGCCCAGTCGCGGCACATCGCCCGTGCAGGCATCGCCTTCTGCCCCGAGGATCGCGGCATCTACTCCAGTCTCACGGTCGAGGAAAACCTGATGCTGCCTCCGGTCGTGGCCCCGGGCGGCATGTCCGTCGCCGAAATCCATCAGCTTTTCCCGAACCTTGCCGAAAGGCGGCGCAGCCAGGGCACGCGGCTTTCGGGCGGCGAGCAGCAGATGCTTGCGATCGGGCGCATTCTGCGCACCGGTGGGCGTCTCCTGCTGCTCGACGAGCCGACCGAGGGCCTCGCCCCTGTCATCGTCCAGCAGATCGGCGCCACGATCCGCAAACTCAAGGAACGCGGCTACACCGTCATTCTGGTCGAGCAGAATTTCCATTTCGCGGCCACGGTGGCCGATCGGCACTACGTGATGGATCACGGCACCATCATCGACATGGTGTCGAATGCCGATATCGACGCGCATGCCGAAAAGCTGAACGGCTATCTCGGGGTCTGAGGGGGAACCATGCTCATTTTCGGCGTACCGCTGCAACTGTTCTCCACCCAGATCATGCTGGGCCTGATCAACGGCGCCTTCTACGCGATTCTCAGCCTCGGGCTCGCGATCATCTTCGGGCTGCTGAACATCGTGAACTTCGCCCATGGCGCCTTCTACATGCTGGGCGCCTTCGGAGCACTGCTGCTGCTCGACCATCTCGGGATCAACTATTGGGTGGCGCTGGCCGTCGTGCCGCTGGGCATCGGTCTTGCCGGCTGCGTCATCGAACGGTTCGTGCTCCGCTGGATCTACGATCTGGACCATCTCTACGGGATGATCCTGACTTTCGGCATGGGGCTCGTGATGGTCGGCGTGTTCCGCAACCTCTACGGTGCGACCGGCCTGGCCTATTCGATGCCGGCGGGGCTGCAGGGCGGCTACAATCTCGGCTTCATGTATCTGCCTGCCTCGCGTGCTTTCGTAATCGTAGCCTCGGTCGTGGTCTGCCTGGCGACGTGGATCGCCATCGAGAAAACCCGTGTCGGCTCATGGCTGCGCGCGGCGACCGAGAAGCCACACCTGACCGAGGCCTTCGGCATCAACGTGCCGCTGCTCATCACGCTGACCTATGGCTTCGGCGTCGCGCTGGCCGGATTCGCGGGCGTGCTGGCCGCGCCGATCTTCTCGGTCAACCCGATGATGGGCAGCGATCTCATCATCGTCGTCTTCGCCGTGGTGGTGATCGGCGGCATGGGCTCGATCTCGGGCGCGATCCTGACCGGCTTCATGCTCGGATTTGTCGAGGGTCTGACCAAGGTCTTCTGGCCGCAGGCCTCGTCTACGGTGATCTTCGTCATCATGGCCATCGTGCTGCTGGTCCGTCCGGCGGGCCTCTTCGGAAAGCAGGAATGACATGTCGGCTACGCAAGCTATCGCAACGACCACCACGCACGCCGCCGCGCCGCTCGGCATGTCGCGCACGCATCAGCTTCTCATGCTGCTGCTGGTGGCGATCGTCGTCATCGCTCCCTTCACCTTCTACCCGCTCTTCGTGGCCAAGGTGCTGTGCTTCGCGCTCTTCGCACTGTCGCTGAACCTCATGCTGGGCAATCTCGGGCTGCTGTCCTTCGGCCATGCAGCCTATTTCGGTCTCTCCTCCTATGCGGCAGCCCATGCGGCGAAGATTTGGGGGTTCACACCCGAACTCGCCATCCTCTTCGGCGTCCTGGTGGCGCTGGGGCTGGGGGCGGTGATTGGCGCGCTCGCCGTGCGGCGGCGGGGCATCTATTTCGCCATGGTCACGCTCGCCTTCGCGCAGATGGTCTATTTCTTCAGCCTGCAGGCCCCGTTCACCGGCGGCGAGGACGGCATCCAGCAGGTTCCGCGCGGCAATCTCTTCGGCATGCTCTCGCTGCGCGATGACAGGGCTCTGTACGCACTTGTGGCGGTGGTCTTCATCCTCGGCGTGCTCGCGCTCTACCGGATCACCTATTCTCCGTTCGGCCAGACCCTGCGCGCCATCCGCGACAACGAGGCCCGCGCGGTCTCGCTCGGTTATAGGGTGAACGGCTATAAATGGCTGGCCTTCGTTCTCGGAGCGGGCTTTGCGGGCCTAGCCGGCGGGATGAAGGCCATAGCTTTCCAGCTCGCGAGCCTCACTGATGTCTACTGGGGCATGTCTGGCGAGGTCGTGCTTATGGCGCTGATCGGCGGCATGGGCACGTTCTTCGGCCCGATCGTAGGCGCGGGACTGGTCGTCTGGATGCAGAACGATCTGGCAAGCTTCGGCGCCTGGGTGACCATCGTGCAGGGACTCGTGTTCATGCTCTGCATCCTAGCCTTCCGGAAGGGCATCGTCGGCGCGCTGGGGCAGCTTCTGGGGCACAAGCTCTAGGTGTGAGCTTTCGATAGGTCGTCCATTCGGTCTTGAGCGAGGAGGCTGGAGTTATCAGGCTTCCACCATTCGCGGAGGGACCGAATGAACATCCACAAGAATGCCCGCCTGACGCCGTTGCATTGAGAGGAGATGGCGCGCCGCTCGTTGAGGGGCGCCTTTCCAAAGCCCAGGCCGCAGGTGTCTACGGCGTGCCGGCCAAGACCGTAGCGCGCTGAGCCGATCGCTACAGGTCAGCGGCGTGTTCATAGCGGTACTGAAGCCGGGTCATCGTTGGGATCCGGCGACATATTGGCGGCGTCGGAGTGAACCTCGTATGCTCCCATGTCAACGGCGCTGCTCACCCGACCTTGCCCATCTATGTCGGTGGACCCGAGGCCGAAGGCGGACGTCCGCCGAGGCGTAAAGCGTCCATTGAAGATGCCAATGTCCGCTTTTGGCGCAACCATAATCGCCAGCGTGGTGGCCGACGATGTCTGCTTTCAGGAAGCGGCAAAGCTGATTTTTATGACCGACTTGGGGCGCGAAGCCGTCATTCACAGCGTCCTGCCGACTGTAGCAGGAAAGCCGAACATCCACTAACATCAAACCCGGATCACCCCACGGGGGCAGACCACTTCTAACGTCAGCTTTCAGGGACAGCCACGGTCAGCTTCAGTGTCCTACTTGAGGGCGCGATTGGGAAATAATGATGTTCAGTTTAGCGTCTGGCGTTTCTTTCAAATCTACCGACAACTCATTGAGGGGGCAAAACAGGATGCAAAATAGGCTCTGATAAGTGAAGGTTATCGGAGGTTTGAACTGGCCAGTTCCTGTCGCTGAAACACCCCCCACGCTCTTCTATCACCCTGAAGGTCTCTCCACGCATCCGTGGCGCGAATGGGGATCACGCAGGCAACCCGCTCATTGTACCTCGCGAAAATCTCGAAATGCTCGCCATAGAGCCTATCGCACTTCACGCAACCATTGCTCAGATATGCCGCGCCTGCGGTCTTGCTGAAACGATGTTTGATTGCGCCGATACGCAAGCCAGCCGGGATATGGTCGCATATAAAGCGGAGGAGCGGCTCGCGCCCACCAAACTCGGCAATTGACACCTCGCGCTTGTAGGGTCCGAACACAAGGTCGATGCCCGAAATGATGTCTGTGTCCGAGCGGCATCGATCATGCCAGCAATTCACTGGAGCAACGCGAACGGAGACCGTCCCTGCTGTCCCTCGCGGGACGCCAAATTTCAACCTCCCGCTGAATGCGGCGTCGAGCAGGGATCGGACGGGCATCTTCTGTCCGCTGGACAGGGCGACGTCATAGGTTTGGTTCGGGCCCTCCAACACGATGGCGGATGGGAGCTGCTCGATTGCCGGAACCGCTGTTTTTCGCAGCAACCACAATCCTCGTATTCCCGATGCCCGATACCGTTGCTGGCGTCTCAGCGTCTCTTCCACCGTCTGCGGGGACCATTGAATTTCGACTGCGACCCCAGCTCGTCCTTTCCGAGCAAGCACATCGGCCATCCAAGTTTCCCCGTCGGGCGCTAAGCCTGGCACCTCAGTTCCGGCCTCCCAGCCGTGTGCTCGGGCAGCCTCGACGGCCATCTGCTTCAGACGCAAATGGGCTTCAGTCTCCGGGGCCGTCTGGCAGCCACCATCGGCCATGTGGGCAAAAAACCGGGTTCCTTTGCGGGAAGTCTTCAGCGCGACCCGTGCAGAGCAGCAAGGCATGCGTAGGTGCCGTTCCGAGCGATTTTGGACGACAAGCGCCGCCCAATCGTCGGGCGACAGGTCAAAGGCATGGATACTCTGTTGATCGTGATCCAAGCAACGAAGGGGCATCGTTTATCCGCCGTGTGGTGCTCAAAGCGGCAGCGCGATGGCGAGCCGACTAAACTGATCGTAGCCGTTGACGCAGAGACAGGCTACAGCACCGCGCCTGCCACGTAGTTGGTGAACATGTCGCCGTCGCGAATGTAGCGAGCAAGCACGGCATCGGAGGCGTGACCCGTCTGGGCTCTGATCTTCCATGTGCTCGCCCCCGCCATGGCCGCGCTGGTTGCTAATCCTGCACGTAAGCTGTGCCCACTATATGCGTCAGGATCGAAGCCTGCCGCCTCGACCCGCTCCTTGACGGTGATCGAGACCGCCTCGCCCGACAGGCGCTGATTGGCAATGTGGCCGTGACGATCAACGTTCCGAAACACGGCACCTTCATCGATCCCGGCGTGATTGAGCCAATCGCTGAGATGTCGTACCGGGCACCACCGGGTGCGTCCGAACGGGATGCCGATCTTGCGCCCCGCGCCGGTCTGGTCGGTTTTCGAACGGCACAGCGTGACGACGATGCCCTGCCGGACATGCTCGATGTCGGCATGATCAAGGCCGATGAGTTCCGAGCGTCGAAACGCTCCGGCGAAGCCGAGCAGCAAGAGCGCCTTGTCGCGCAAATCCTTCGGGCGGTCGCCCATGCAGTGCAGGACGGCAAAGAGGTCGTCCTTGATCAGCGGCTTGGCCTCCCGCTGCGCGGTGCCGATCTGGCGACGGATGCCGCGCAGGGTGGCCTTGACGATTTCCGACTTGCAAGGATCATCCAGCCCCTTGGCGCGGTGCGCTTTCGACAACGCGGCAATGCGCCGTGCAATCGTTGCGGCCCGGCGGTCCTGCGCGAGGTGCACCAGATAGGCCGCTACCATCGCCGGATTGGCTGGCACGCCGCCGCCCCAGCGTTCGAAGTTGGCGAGATCGTCGGCATAGGCCCGCTGCGTGGCGGGTGAGAGCGAGGCGTGGATCGCCTCCGCAACTCCCGATGGCAAAAAATCGACCTCGGCTGCGTCGAGCTCAGTGCAATTAATTGCACTCGCGAAGCGATTTTATCCGCGTCCAAATTATCGGTCGGTTTCACCATTTGGTTGCATTCGAGCGATCTGCTGATTTTTGTCTCAGCCCCGAGCATGATCGGCTCCTGCTGCCTCGATCCGACACAGGTTAAGGAGCGCAAGGTGGTCGTGGGCGACCTCCAGAGCGCCCCTGACGAGGGTTTCGGGAAAACCGGAATAAGGTGAGATGGGCAATCTCGGCATCGCGTAAGATCGCCCCCGCGCCGGGGTAGCTCAACCTGCGATCAACGACTTGCCCCTCGACCCGGAACACGAGATGGCCGATGAAGTCGCCATGCGCATCTGCAGGCAGGTGCTGATCCATCAACACCTGCAGGACCGTGCATCGCTCGGCGAATAGGGTGAGCGCCCGCCGCCCGAGACGGGTGTGCATGTCGAATGCGTAGTCAGGCCACCCCCTGATCAGGGCGGGTTCGGATAATTTTTCCGGGCTGGCCGTCACCGGCCCCGTGCTTGCCGCCAGCCATACGAGCGGGGTCGTCAGTGGGTGCCCCTCCTGCGTCCGCGTCGAGCCGAGCCGGGCGACCTCCAGCACATGCTCGGGCGTGCCGAGATGCCGGTATACGTCCAGCAGCGTGGCGAACGATCCTTCCACTTCCGGTAGGGCATAGGCCGGGAACCGTTTCGTTCCCGCGACTAGCCATGCCGCCAGCGTCCGCTCGGCCAGATGCCGCGCCGGATCAGTGACGATCTCGCACAGCTGGTGCTGGGTCAGGTCGAGAAAAGCCGTGCGCTGGCGCTTCCATCGCGGGTGCAGATCGGCGGCAACCAGCAGCTCGCAGGCGTCCCGACATTTCATTGCGGCGCATAGGCGTTGCACCAGCGCGGCCGCAATGTCCCAGTCCCCGCCATGTTCAGCCCGCCAGGTCTTGCGGGTCGAGGCGAGCAGCACATCTCGCACGGCATCGAGGTTGGCGATCCCGACATCTTCGAGCGCGATCACCGTCAGCCGTCGCCAGAAACGGTCCCCGTGCCCGGCAAGAAGGAAACTGGTTGCTGCGAGGGCAGCGGTCTCATTCCCGCGCCTGATTGCTTTCTGCAATGCCGATGTTGCCAGCCACGGATCAGAATGAAGGGTACGAAGTATCGGGTCGCTCAACCGGCGGCGTCTGATCGAACAAGTGCATGAATTTCCTCTCATTTTTTGAGCCTGAGAGGATGTTATCGCGTGGCTGCGCCACGTCATTCGTTATGCGTCAAAATTGCGCTGGAGAGACAAGAAATGTTGATGAGATGGATGCGCCCAATCTGCTTGAGTTGCCTGAGAACGTCGTGACCTCAGGGAGGCTAATCTCCAATTGTCTCAACGGCTGTCTTGGAGATCAAAAAAGACAATGCGAGGACAACGATCAGACGACTAGTTTTGGCTGCACTGACTTTGCCAGAAGATGATCCACTTTCAGGCCGGAGAACTGCACCTTGGAGACTTCCGCAGCCAGCATCTCTACCTTCGCCCCGTGGCCGTAGCGATCATCCATGGCGCGTTGTTCGCGCCATCCGTTTATCGCCTCCCGATGCTCTTTCGATGCGCCAGCTTCCCGCAAGGCGTCATTGAAGTTGCCGCGGAAGCTATGGAAGACGTACTTTCGGGCTTGCCAGACCCCGGCGATCTTTGGCCCAAAGTGCTCCTTCAGCGCCCTGACGGGGATTTCATACTGCCGGAAACGGGAGCGGCTGACCTTGCCCTTCTTCATGTCCAAGAACAGGTCGATCAGGTCACCCAGCGACTTTGAAGGCCATTCGGTCCCCCGCGCCTTACCGGCATGTGGGAAACTGCCGGCAAAAAGGCTGTCGTTAATTGCTGGCATTGCTCCCCGCTGGAGAGCTTCAAGCCGGAGCCGGGCTAACTCCAGATCGGCACGTTCGATCAGCCGACAGAGGAACTGGAAATCCCGATGGCCGCTAAGCGATACCGGCCAACCGTCTTTCATGAGGGACTGACACTGGGTTTCCGAGATCACGCCGTGCGCCACAAGGAGTTTCAAGGCTCTGGGGTCGGCATCAACATGGTTGCCAGATGCGCTGGCGAGTGCCGCTTTCCGATCTTCTACCGCCTCGGCGAGGATCACTGCGTAGTCTGACTCGTCTCGGCCCAAAAACAACGAGCCAGCCTCTAGCATTTGCTCATAGCGTCGACGGAAATAGGCCACGGCAACCTGCTGCGCCCGAAGGTCGTCCAGATCGAGAGAGGGGGAGCTTTCGGGCGTCGGGATCGGCGAATGCTGTGCCAGCCCCTTCAGGCGGCGTAACTCGGCATCGGTTTGAACAGCAAAAAGGTGCGCGCGTTGCTTGACCTGCGCTGCATCCATCCGTCCCACGCGCTCAATCCATGCGGTTTTTCCCGCCAGCGTCTGCAATGGCTTCGGGATGTTGCGCCTGAGCTTTCTGTCCTCGCCCTTGCCGACGAGATATCGGAGTTTGCCACGTCTTCCATCCTCGAAAAGGTACCAGAAAAAGGTACCAGTTGCGAGGTCTTAGACGTTAAAAATCAGTAACTTACTTTGAAATCAGTCCTTTGGAGGGGGACTGGTAGCGGAGGACCGAAACAGTCACCACGGCCCCGCGTGGTCCTATTCCGCGAAAGCCGCGCCAAACAAGCTCATACCACACCAAAACCCAGCCTGACCTAACAACGAAACCTCCGGCCCCGCAAGAGGTGGCGGCACGTGTATCTTTTCCTGTGGCGGCTGCATCCATCAGACGGGAGCCACGATGGTTCTTCCCCGAAGCGAGTATGTAGTGATGACGATAAACCAGAGTTCCCTTAGCGCATTTTCTCAATTGACGGGACAGCAGAAGACGGCTGCCGGTACTAACGAAGCCGCTGGAAATTCAATAGGTTCCGACCTGCCGGGCGATAACGTTGTCCCGTTCGTAAGTAAGAGTTTCGCGTCGTGTCCTGTCCCGAAGAAAATCCAATCAGACCCCGTCGCCAAAGCTGGGTCGAGCCACCTCGATCACATAGCTGCCTTGACCGCGATGGAGCTTCGCAAGCGTTATCCACGCGAAGCGATCTCCCACAAGAACATGCTTTCACGTCGAAAGTTGAAGGGGGCGATCGTCCATCCCGATTTTGTCAAGTTCACTAGCTTCCTTGGAATTTTGGGGCCAATGCCCGCCAAGAAGGCGACCTTGGATCGAATCGACAACAACGATCCCGAGTATGCACCCGGCAAAGTTCGTTGGGCGGACAAGAAGACCCAGAACAGCAACAAGTCTGACACACTCATCATCCATGATGCCGAGAAGGGTCTGACATACTCGGTTTCTCAGTTGGCCAATTTGCAGTCGGTCCCCGCCGATACAATCCGCAAGCGAAAAGCCAGAGGTTGGACAGATGCCGAGATCATCGCGGGGGCCAAGGCGAAGCCCGCACACGCCCAATCGTCAGGAACTCTCCCGATCCAGTTCTCGGACGGTTTGTACTCCCCCAAGCAACTTGCCGCGCTCATGCGCCCAGTCAGTTCCCTGACGCATGCCGGAGACATCGCCTTCTACAGGGACGCTCATTTCCAACAGGGGTATCGAGATCGCGAAGGGGAGGAATACTTCCCTGCGCTTTATGATGACATGATCGAGCCGGGCGACGACGAAGACTGTCATCTACGGGAGGGCGTGGAAAGACATATCGCTAAGCTCTGGCCGAGCATCAGACCACATGTCATCTTCGCCAATCTCACTCCCGCGCAGCAGCAGCTGGTTGCGAAGATTGACCCCGAGTACGTTGCCAATCAGAAAACAAAGTCTCGGTTCTGAGCGCAATAATACTACGTTGCCGGAGTGGATGGACAGCTGACTGTGTCTTTTCGCCTAAAGCAGCAGTGCGAAGACATCTGTCAACGCACTGCACTGTTAGCTTCGCAGGCCGACAGTTATGCAATTACTTCAGAGGATTATCCTATTCGCTAGACGCAACTCTGGGCTGTCCACCGAAGACGAAATCGGGAGCTGTGCGTCGAGCATCATTAGGTAAAAAACTACGCAAAAACAATGACGTGGCGCAGTCAGGCGATAACATCCTCTCAGGTTCAAAAACGAGAGGATTTTCATGAACTTGTTCGATCAGAGGCCGGCAGTTGAGCGACCCGGTACTTCGCGCCACCTTCCCGACCCTTGGCTGGCGACATCTGCATTGCAGAAGGCAATCCGGCGCGGCCACGAGACGGTCGCCCTTGAGGCGAGCAGCTTCCTGCTTGACGGTCACGCTGATCGCTTCTGGCGGCGGCTGGTCGTCATCGCGCTGGAGGACATCGGCATCGGCGATCTCAATGCCGTTCGCGACACGATGCTTGCCGCGACCCGCAAGGGTTGGAGGGCAGAACACGGCGGCGATTGGGTCGTGGCCTCGCGCCTTGTGCAGCGCCTATGTGCCACCCCCAAATCCCGCGATGCCTGTGAATTGTTGGTGGCCGCCGACCTGCACCCTCGTTGGGCAGCGCAGCGGACGGCATTCCTCGACCTGACCCAGCACCAGCTTTCCGACATCGTGGCCGACCCGGCACGACATCTGGTCGAGCGAACGCTGGCCTCGTGGCTGATCGTAGGCACCCGGCGCTTTCCAGCGTTCGCCTTGCCGGAGGTCGCGGGTTCATTCCCGGCGTTGCTCGACGTGTACCGGCATCTCGGCGCTTCCGAGCAAGTTCTGGAGGTCGCCCGCCTCGGTTCGACGAGGACGCAGGAGGGGCACCCGCTGACGCTCCCGCTCGTATGGCTGGCGGCAAGCGTGGGGCCGGTGACAGTCAGCCCGGAAGAATTATTCGAACCCGCCCTGATTAGGGGCTGGCCCGATTACGCATTCGATATGCACTGCCGTTTAGGGCGTCGCGCACTTGCCCTGTTCGCCGAGCGATGCACGGTTCTGCGCGTGCTGATGGATCGGCACCTGCCTGCCGATGCGCATAGCGACTTCATCGGCCATCTCGTGTTCCGGATCGAGGGGCACGTCGTGGATCGCAGGTTGAGCTACCCCGGCGCGGGGGCGATCTTACGTGATGCCGAGATTGCCCATCTCACCTACTCCGGGTTTCCCGAAACCCTCGTCAGGGACGCGCTCCGGCTCATCCATGACCACTTGGCGCTGCTTAATTTGTCTCGGATCGAGGCAGCAGGAGCCGATCATGATCGGGGCTGAGGCAAAAATCAACAGATCGTTCGAATGCAACCAAATGGTGAAACCGGACGATAATCTGGGCGCGGATAAAATCGCTTTGCGAGTGCAATTAATTGCACCAACGCTTGGGCGCTTTAGAAAATCTGTTGGTGCAATTAATTGCACTAAGTCCGACGCCGCCAAGGTCGATTTTTTGCCATCGGAAGTTGCGGCGGCGATCCAGGAATCGCTCTCACCCGCCACGCAGCGGGCCTATGCCGACGATCTCGCCAACTTCGAACGGTGGGGCGGCGGCGTGCCCGCCAATCCGGCGATGGTGGCCGCCTATCTGGTGCACCTCGCGCAGGACTGCCGGGCCGCGACAATTGCACGGCGCATCGCCGCGTTGTCGAAAGCGCATCGCGCGAGCGGGCTGGACGATCCCTGCAAGTCGGAAATCGTCAAGGCCACCCTGCGCGGCATCCGTCGCCGGATCGGCACCGCGCAGCGGGAAGCCAAGCCGCTGATCAGGGACGACCTCTTTGTCGTGCTGCACTGCATCGGCGACCGCCCGAAGGACTTGCGCGACAAGGCGCTTCTGCTCGTCGGATTTGCAGGCGCTTTTCGTAGATCGGAGCTGATTGGCCTCGACGTGGCCGACATCGAACAAGTTCGACAGGGGATCGTCGTCACCCTGCGCCGTTCCAAGACCGACCAGACCGGCGCGGGGCGCAAGATCGGCATCCCTTTCGGACGCACGCGATGGTGCCCGGTGCGGCACCTCAGCGATTGGCTCGATAACGCTAGGATCGATGACGGTGCCGTGTTTCGGAGCGTTGATCGTCATGGCCGTATCGCCGACCAGCGTCTCTCCAGCGAGGCGGTGTCTATCATCGTCAAGGGGCGGACCGAGGCGGCAGGCTTCGATCCTAATGCATATAGCGGGCACAGCTTACGTGCAGGATTAGCAACAAGCGCAGCCATGGCGGGCGCGAGCACATGGAAGATCAGGGCCCAGACCGGCCACGCCTCAGACGCCATGCTTGCCCGCTATATCCGCGACGGCAGCCTGTTCGAGCATAATGCAGCGGGAACGGTCCTATGAGGATGTTCGCCGACGAATGGCCTTCACCTGTTCCACCGCAAGTTCCAGATCGGATAACGATAGCTCGCGGGCGACCGCCTGCAGTTCTTCGGAAAGCTGGGTGTGGCGGGGAGACAGCTTGCGTTCCTCGAAATCGAACAGCCTCTTCAACTCGATGCCGAGCGTGTCGCACAAAAGCTCGATTGTCTCGAAGCTGGGCAGGCTCTTGCCGCGCTCGATGTTGGAGATCGCATCGACCGACCGGCCCATGCGCTCTGCAAGCTGATCCTGCGTCAGCCCTTTCTGCTTTCGAATTGCCTTAAGGCGCTGCCCCAGTTGGGTTTTCACGGACATGACCCGTATTGGGCTACGGGCAGTTTTCTGAAAACCGATCTTTCTACGAAAGAAAATGGAAAGATCGGAGTGCTATACGAGTTTCAATCACAACCCGGCTTCTTCTTCGTGAGAAGAGTTGCCGCTGAGTTGGTGAGAAGGAGTTGGAGGTCGGTATGACACATATCATTGCTTTGGCAGCCATGATGGCCTTTGCCTATGGCTGTTGGAATTTTCTGCTCATGATCGCCTCCGAGGCGAAGCGGGGACGCGCATTCTGGCATTTCTGTCTGTCCACTGTAGTTTTCTTCGCAGCTGTATTTGTTGTGGGTTCCATTGAGGAACGTCGGCTTTCGGCTTTGCAGACCGAAAATCCCGCCGAATACCAAAGCCTGATGGCCGCCAAGGCCGAGGAGCAGCGACAGGCGGAGGAACAGGAGCGCACCCGCGAGGAGGCGAGACAGCAGGCCACGCTGGAGAGGCAGAGATCGGGCCGTCATTGTCTGAGCAGTTGGGACGGCTCGCCACGGCGGCTGGTGGCTGCCGTAAAGGGCAGCCTCCGAAATCCGTCGAGTTTCGAGCACATTGCCAGCAGCATCACGCCACGGAACGAGCGCGGCGAACACGAGGTCGTCATGGAATACCGCGCACAGAACGGCTTTGGTGGAGTGTCGCTTGGCGTGGCTACGGCACTCGTGCGCAGTGCCGATTGTTCGGTGATCGAGTGGAGCAGCATTTAGGAGGAAGCAATGACGAAGTTTGGAATGTGCGCTGCCGCCGTCGTATTTGCGCTCGGGATGTAGATGCTTTCGCAAGCTGAAGAAGGTTGCTATTCCGGGCGGTGGGGAGGGGCAGAACGTGGCAACACCATCGGAATGGACTGCCGGAGAACTGTCGGCAGCCGTCGAAGCGTACCTCCAGATGCTCGCACTGGAGGAACGCGGAGAGAAATACAACAAGGCAGCGGTGCAGAGGATGCTGCTCGCAGGGCCGATTGCGGGAAGGTCAACAGCCGAGCAGCGCATGCAGAACATCTCGTTTGTGCTGAGCCGCATGGGTCGCCGTTGGATCGACGGCTATAAGCCTCTGTCGAACGTTGGAGCAAGAACAGCCGAGACACTGCGGAACATCATTGAGGGCTATACCTCACCTGATGCCGCACCACTGCCCCTGCGTCCCCCGGTCGCTGTCCCGGCGTCACGAAAGTGGCCACCGACGGGGTACTGGATGTTCGTCTGCAATCGGAACATTTGGGACGGGGAGGCGCAGCTGCGGCAGCCGGCTGAAACCTTTCTGTACAAGGTCTCAGAGCACAATCGAGACGAAGTTCAGGCGGGTGATTTTGGCGTTCTCCGCATCAATGCCCGCAAAGGGACAAGCGCACGACCGGCGCGTCCAACTGGTGTCTATGCCGTTGTCGAGGTACTCGATAGACCGCAGCTTCAGGCCGACAGAGACGAAGCGCACTATTCAAACCGAACAGATGCCCAGGAGGTGACTTGGCGTGCGCCTCTAAAGCTGCTCGCCAATCTGGTCAACCACCCGATTGCATCGGATGAACTGCCCGCCAACGAGCATTTTGACCATTTCAGGGTTCCCTTACAGACCTCGACCATACCTATTTCTCGGCAGGCATTTTCGGAGTTGTATAGAAGGTCTGGAATAGTCCGGCCCGGTCTGACGGACGAGCAGAAAGCGGAAACCGTGCCTGGCGTGCGAGCACTCGAAATTGAAGCGAGCAACGCCGATCCCAAACGCAAATCACGGATCAGCCGATACATCGAGCGTGGCCCTATAGGCACAAAAGTCAAGGAAGTCCAAGGCTATCGCTGCCAAATTTGTGAAGCACTAGGAGTTGAGCCCGTCGCTTTCCTAAAGAAAAACGGCGCTCCATTCGCGGAAGCCCACCATGTTCAGCCGGTTTCGCTCCTGCAGGCAGGGACACTCGCTGCAAGCAATATAATGGTTCTGTGCCCCAATCATCATCGGCAGGCTCACCTAGGCAACTTCGATGTGTTGGAAAGCGAGCCACATCAGTGGCGCGTAAAGATAGATGACGACGTATTGGACATCCCGAAGAACGTGATCAAGTGATGGTTGAGACGGCAGCGACGCAATCAGATTTTGCACCATAACCTCCGTTAACCTTCACTTATCGAGACTCACAGGGTCCTCCTTGCAACCGGCACCCTGTCATCCTGGCATAAATTGAAATGCCGTTTCGGACATTGCTAACACGTCGCTTTCGCTGAGCGGCTCCGTCCGAGATAGATCAGAGCGGAAATGCACCTGACTTACTTCAGCCGGCACGCCATCGCGGACCGCTGGTACGGCGGCCAAATCGTAGAACCGCAGCGATGCGCGTGCCAGGTGGTCGTCGAAGCGTGCACCCATCGCGGTTGGCAGGCTTTCGCCCAGGGTTTCCGCGATGGTCTCCTGAACCTTCAGGATCAGGTCATCGTTACCTGCCAAAGCTGCTTCGATGGCCGCGACCAACTCGCGCAGCGACTGGCCGCCACCGCTACCCTCGATGAATAGTGAAGCCAGCAACCCAACCGTCCCCGCGGGCGGCTGGCATTGCTCAGCGGACAGGTGATGCACGCGCAACCGCTCACCCGACGCCTTTACGTCAAGGCGCACATTGCCCGTGGAAAAATCGAAACGGTCAATGTCGGTGCTTCGCCACGCGGCTACCGTCGCGCGCACGTCGCGGCTGGCGGCAATCAGGCACAGCTCTCCTAACAGGCCGTTGAGCGAGCGGAATGCGGGCCGCGAGAGGTGGCGAAACAGTTCGATCAGGCGCTGATAAACCTGCACGATGTCTTGCAGCGCCGGATTTGGCCCGACGATGCGGAGGATCGTCTCGCACACATGCAGAAAATACGCCTGCGCTTGCGCGTCATGTGAGATGCAGGTGATGACGGACAGCAGTTCCTGACGCTCGCCCCCGTCCACAGTATGAATGTGATGGCGGTTGCCGAAACGCGCCTCAAGCATCGCCAGCCGGACCGGAGCGTGGAACGAGCCTGGCCCACTGCCCAGTAACAGGCTGGCCTGCCCCATGTTGTTGCGACCTACGTAGTGGCAAGCATAGCCGGGTATCGAGCGCACCCTGAAAGAGCCATCATCCGTGCCATGCGCAAGGGGCTCGACCGAGGCCAGCAATTCGGCAAGTGAAACGTCAGTCATCTTGCGCTTGCTGGTGCTGGGAGACCCAATCGAGTTCCAGCCTTCGCGAAATCCAGATGGCTATGACCGGCACGTTCTCGATTTCAATGGTGTCGTTACGGCGAAGCTGGAGCGTGTGCAGCTGGATGGTCACGGTGTCATCGTCGCGGAAAGCGGCATCGCCGGGATAGCTGTAGCCGCCCGACGCCAGCCGCGTCGCACCTTGGAACAGCTCGTTGATCCGGCCATTGGCGTCCATTGCGCGGGAACGAGCAAATTCGGGACTGACCTGAAAAACGGTGCAACGCTCGTCGCCATTCTCCTCCAGCGCCTTGGAAAGCTGGAGCATTGCGCCAACAAGGTTACGGGAATCCGCGGCGCCCGTCACCCTGAACGGCACGATCAGGTCGCTCACCACCTGTGCCAGCGAAAGACCACGGCACACCTTGTGCCGCTGGGCCGGTTCGCGGTTGGCAAGGGCGGGCTCAACCTCAAGCGCGATCCCGGCGAGGAACTGCGCCGTCGTGGCGCGGTTCGCTTCCAGCACCTCGAGGGGCGCTTCCGCAATCGCAGGATAGAACCATTGATCGGAATAGTTGCCTCGCACGTAGTCGTAGTCGATGACGTTGCGCCGACACGCCTGAAGGTCCGGCGAGAGAACGAAGGCCCGCTTCCATGCGCTCAACGACTTACCGCTGCGCTGTACCTCCTGAAGCTGGCGGCGCATATCCTCCTCGTGAGCCACATAATCCTCAAACGCATTAAGGGCGTCCTGCTCCAGATAGATGCGGCAATAGCCGAGATACCGTTGCTTGTAGCCGAAGAAGCGACCACGCTGCTGCACGGTGTCGGCGTTGCCCATGCCGGGGCCGCGCGGCATGTAGGTGACCGTCAGGCCCTCGACGGTGAAACCGCGGTCCATAGACTGACCGCCAACCAGTATCCAGCCGTAGGACTGACTCCAGTCGATCTCCGGCGTTTTGCCGCTCCGCGCATTTACCTGCTCGATCTTGGTATTACGGAACGCTCGCGGGAGTCTTCGGGCAAGGTCGTCAAAGGGTGGCATGCCATCCACGGTATCGGCAAGGCCGTTGTAGTCCAGCCGGAACTCCTCAAGCAGATCCTGTTTGTCGGCATCGCCGTCGGGAAGCTCCAGGACACGCTGCCAGTCGTCGAACATATCGCCGATCCAGCGCCAGTATTCGGCGTGGGAATCCGTGCGCTGCGACGGGTGGACAAGCATGGAGCGTTGCAGATTTCGGGCATTCCGTCCCTCGACAAGCCCTGCCGCCACGCCCAGCAGGAAGACGCGTAGAGCTTCGCGCAGCGGCTCCGACGGGTCAGCGAGCGGGTTGTCGTCCGTAGAAATGTCTTCAGGGGCGATGACTCTAACGAGCGGCATGTTGCCAGCAAAGAAGGCTTGCCCTCCGACGTAGCCGCTGCCTGGCTCCAGCACCTCGACAAAGCTCGGTGAGAGTGTGTCGATGATGTTGACGAGCAGCGGTGCCTGGGGTGTCGCGGTATATTGTAGGAAGGTGTGGTGGGGGATGGCATCCCGTAAGCCCAGCAACCGTTGATAGGTCGTGCTCTGTCGCTGCTGCCGGACGAGCGTGTTCAGGCTGGCCTGGTCTGCCTCGTCGTCGATGATGAGGGTCGGCACGCCGGTCAGGTCAAGATGGCGCAGCAAGCCCACGAGTTTGCGAAGCCAAGTGTGCTGCTTCATGACTGTGATGAGGACGGTGGCGCGCTCACTCTGTGCAACGTCGGGATCGGACCACTCGCCGAGCGTCTGCTGGATATGTCTGCGGTTGGTCTCGTTGTCTGCTAGTTCAGTAAAAAGCTTCCACTTGAGCAATCCTTCGATCTTGTCGATCTGGAGATCGTTGCGAAGCCGGTCGGTCGATTGCTTAAGCAGTAGCTTCGACGTGCCCGCCACGACGATGACAAGTTGGAACCCGTTATCGCGTGCCAGAGCCATGACTGTCGTAAACGACAAGGTCTTGCCGCTCTGCACATAGCCGACGACAAGTCCGGTCTCGCTGCCGACCTCGGCCTGCGGATCGACGGACTTAGACAGAATTGACACCGCGGAACTCAGGACAGCATTGCGCGTGTCCTGACTCTCATGGCCAAGTTTTCTGGCGACAAGTTCCTGCGCTTCTTCGCCGATATGCGGATTCCAGTTTGCGCCCGCTTGATGCGGCGGGTCGAGGGGCGTGATGACTGCTAATCCGTTGGACATTTTCTCAACCTATGGCTTGGCCAGAGCTTCGCGTAACAGCTCATTCAGGTTACGGCGGATGGTGCCCACCATCTTCACGCCGACGCCGCGCGCCAGCTTTTCAGAGAGCGCGAGCCCCGCCGCGACACGAAGCAGGGCTTCCACGTCCTCGGGATCGGTCTGCGCAAAGCTGACCATGAAGGGGTGGACAAGCGACAGCCTAATTTCGAGTACCTGGACCCCATCACCCTGTGCGGGTTGGTCGCTCACCAAGAGCCAGTCCCCTTGTGCGGGGTCGCTCGTCAACTCAATGCGGAGCAGCCATTTCTGATCGCGGAAGCTAATGGACAACTCCCGCGCCGCGAGCGTGGTTGGCTCAGGTTCCAGTGGCGTTTCGGTGGTTTCAACCGGCTGCTCGCTGGCAACACCCGGCAGGGCCTCAGGCAACGTCGCTTGCATGGCTTCCACAGCGCGGGCGATTGCTTTTTGGGCGGCGTCGGCAAGTTCGTTGCGCGCTGCCTGAACACGATACAGGTCCGCCTGCCGCAGCATCGGAAGCTCGTCCGTGTCGAGTTCTTCCTTCAGTAATTCGAGGAAGGGCTGCTCGTTTTCGTCCCAGCGAAATCCGTCTTTCGTGTGGCTGACTTCGAAGCCCTCAAGGTGCAATTCGCCAAAGAGCCTACGCCAGCGGAAGTTGCCCGGCTGGCCAAATATAAAGGGGGGGCGGTATCCTTCGTCGCCGCTCCCCTCAATCAGACGCCCGCGCCGGAATAGCGCGAAGCCCGACCGATTGGTGTTCATGGGGTCCATCAGGCCCGCGAAGCCATGCGCGGAAAGCCCGCCGCCAAGGTCAAACCTGATCTCGCGCCGCCATTCTTTCGCGCCTTCTTCAGCCTTGCGCGCGTACGGCGCCGAAAGGATACGAGGCGGTGTATACTCAAGGAGGTCGTTGCTGAAACGAAGCTCAAGGATGCGGTCGCGCACGTAGACGCGGTAAATGTCCGTCAAGTGGTCCTTGATCTTACCAACCGTTCGGCCAGCTGGAAGATGGTAGGGCTCGTCAAGAATGATCTCGGTGAAATGGGCGTTAGGCGAGGATGGTTTTTCGTCGATGTCGAGTTCTTCGAGTTGGTCTCGCACGATTTTCGCAACATCGAAGCGGACCATTCGCTCGGCGGTTTCTCCGAGGGCCTTGGTGCGCACCGACCAGCGAGGGGCGAACCAGCAAGCGGCGCTCTTCATGCCCATACCGAACTCGGACAATCCTGTGCGGTCAGGCGGAATCGCGGCGGGCCGGAACGCGCGCGGAAAATCGCGCAACGCGATGCCAGCGGCATTGTCACGGATGACAATACGCGCCGGTGTAGTGTTCTCGACAGTAATGCCAACCTTCAGACGGAAGTCGGGGCCGTGCAGTGCCTCAAGGCGCAATTTGTTGGCAAGGTAGCTTTGAACGGCATTGTCAACGAACTCGGCCAGGGCGAACCATGTTTTGTAATTCAGGTGTCGGAGAATGGAGAGAACGCTGACGCCGGGGCGGATCGGTACCGCCGTGATGGTTTCCTCACTCGCAGCCTGTTCAGACACCAAGGCTGCTCTCCGTGCAGAGGGGCACCTCGCGACGGACGACGCTGTGCAATGTTGGCGGGGTCAGCAAAGCCTTGGCTACAGCGGAGATGACATCGACGTTGACCGCATTGCCAAGTGCTTTGTGGGCGGCGGTCTGGCTGTCGGGCAAATGCGTTAGCCTGCCCATGCTTTGAAGCCGGGCACATTCGCGCATCGTCATGTATCGGCGCTCCCACGGGATTACCGGCACTTGGCTCGTGGTGAGGGCGACGAGCGACGGCGCTGCGGTGGGCCGCTTGGCCCGTATCCCTGATGCACGAAACTGGATGATCGTCTGCCACAGGTCCCGCGGCCCACCCTTCCAGTTCCATTCAAGCTTCTGGAAACTGGGTGCGAATTCTCTGATCCTAGGAAGCCATGGATCAATCACGGCCTTGTGGCGCCCATAGAACTCGCGGTTCTGCCGGATGAAATGCTGCTTCCATTCGGGGAAAGTGGCGACCTCATCCAGTGCATAGGCAGGTAAAGCCTTGCTGACCTCATTCGCGCTCAGGCCTTTTAGCGGGCGCCCGAGCGCGCCCTTGAAGGACGCGATGGCATCGAAGCCAAGTTCGTGCGGCGTCTGGTCGCGGTATGGATATGTGGCCCCGAACTCCATCGCCCAGATGGGAAAGGAGGGAAGCTCCTCGTCCTTGGGGAGCGCATCAAGAAGCGCCTGCCACGTCTCTAGGTATTCAATAAATTTCGCGCTGAGCTCGCGCGCGTCCTTCGGGTTCTTGTCGAGAACGCTCTTGATCGTGACCTCGTCCGGCTTGTGTGTCGGCTCCGGCCACGAAAAGTGCTCCAGCCCCCCGCGCGCGCCGACGATGATGGCACGCTCGCGCACCTGCGGCACTCCGAACATGTACGGCGAGAGCTTGTGTTTATCGACCTGGTATCCCAGTTGTTCCAGCCTGGCCTTGATCTTCTCCCACGTCTTGCCGCCGTCGTGCCGCAGCAGGTTCGGCACGTTCTCGATTAGCAGGTAGGCGGGCTTGTGCGTGTCCAGAATCTTCAGAACGTAGTCGAACAGGTCGCCCCACTGCGGGCAGTCAAAGCCGAGTTGGTCGCCCGCCTTCGAGAATGGCTGACATGGGAATCCTGCGCATAGGATGTCATGGGGTGGCACGGTGGCATAGGCTTCGCGGATGTCGCCTTGAGGGCGAACGTCGAAGTTCTTTTCATAGAGGTCGGCGAGCGCGGGGTCGAGTTCGGAAGCGAACGCGCACGTGTGTCCAAGCCGCTCAAGGGCTTGGTGGAATCCGCCCAGCCCTGCGAACAGGTCGATGAATCTCAACCCCGTCACGGTCTTAATCGTCCAACGGAAAAGTAAGCTGCCGGGTGGCGTGCCGCTCCAAGAGGTCTTTTATGGCGACATTCACGACATACTGTAGAGTGAGAGGTGGGCGATGCCCCTCGGCAAGGGCGCGCAACGCGTCGTAATCTCCCATATCTAGGGAGACGGTAAACCGCTTCTGTTGCTTAGCTCTGGCCATGGTGCACCTCTTTGCACCAGGGTGCACCACATTAAGGCGGTTGTCGATAGCCTATTTGCCAAGATGATTACTTACTAATTGCATGAGTGATGCTATATCTTTGGTTTCGCATTCCCAAACCACCAGCACATCCCAGCCAAGCCTGTGTAGCTTTTCAATAGATTCCTGGTCTCGCTCCACGTTGCGCTGTAGTTTATGGCCCCAGTAATCCCTCCGCGTTTCCGGTATTCTGCCGCTAAGCTTACAGTCGTGGCGGTGCCAGAAGCACCCATGGACGAAGATAACTTTCCGCAGCGAAGGAAATGTCAGGTCAGGCGTGCCGGGAAGATCGCGACGGTGAAGTCTGTACCTATAGCCCATACGGTGGACAAGGCTTCGAACGAGAAGCTCCGGCTTCGTGTTCGCCTTGCGAATCCGCGCCATGCGCTCACGCACACCCTCCGGTACATCCGGAAATGCACTGGGTCTGTTCTTCGTCGGTTTAGAGCGTGCGTCCATGTCACTGCGCCAACCATCCAAGTTCCTCAGGGAAGCGCCTCCATAAGGCACGGTGCGCCAGTGGGGTTGTTTGCGATGCGTACCGCCCTCCTATTCCTGAGCACTTTGTCGAGTTGTGTATGTAGATTAACTCCACGATGGACAGGATTTTCATATCGGGACGGGAAACGTCAAACGTCGGGGCGCTCAGCCGGCGTCATCGTCATCGATTTCGAGCGATGGCATACCGCCGTTCAAGCGCACCTCCAGCGCCTGTACCTTTTTGTGCAGTCGAGCCAGTTCGCGGTCATGCGCTTCTACCTTGGCCTCAATCGGGTCTTCGGCAGCAAATGACGCTTCCAACCGCACGTTGATTTCGCCGTTCATCGTCCGGCCATTCTGTTTGGCAGCTTCTTCGATCTTCTTCCGAAGCTCGACAGAGATGCGCAGTTTCATGTCTGGGGCAATTTCGATCATGGGTAATTGATACCCCGGTAAGGGGTTGACGGGAAGAGGTAAGCATGACTACCCTCTTAGGGTAATTAACTACCCAAAAGGAGGGGCGCATGCCCATCGATAACCTGAAGGTTCGTGTTCCGCATGAAGTGAAGGAGTGGCTGAAGGCCCGCGCGGAAGCGAACTGTCGCACCATGAACGGCGAAATCCTCGCCCTCCTGCAGGCCACGAAACTGGCGGAACGCAAGGTCAAGAGGGAGGCTGCATGATGCCCCCCGGCCAACTGATCAAAGCGGCGGCTTATGCCCGCTTTTCCACGGAGCATCAGAACGAGCGCAGCACCGACGATCAGCTTGACCTATGCCGCGACTTCGCCAAGCGTGAGGGGTTCGAGATTGTCGCCACCTATGCCGACAAGGCTATTTCGGGCGCTTCGCTGCATGGTCGGCACGAGTTGCAACGGATGGTCCAAGCCGCGCATTTGAGACAGTTCGATGTCATCATCGTTGAACACATGGATCGTCTGTCCCGCGATATGGAAGACGCGGCTGGCCTGTTTAAACGGCTATCCTTCATTGGCTGCAAGATCATTGAAGTCCACGGGGGAGTGGCCACAACGCTTACAGTCGGCATGCGGGCGATGTTTGCTCAAATGTTCCGCGAGGAAAACGTGCACAAGGTCAGGCGCGGCATGACCGGCCTCATCAAGCAGGGCCTTTCGGCTGGCGGCAAAGCCTATGGCTACAAGCCCGACCCCGCCAATCGCGGCAAGCCGATCATTGTGCAGCAAGAGGCCGCCATAGTTGTCCGCATTTTCGAGGACTACGCCAAGGGCGTCTCCCCGAAGGCGATATGCAAGCGGCTCAACGCGGAGTTCGTAAAGCCGCCGCGCGGCAAGCTGTGGGCACCATCGGCGTTATACGGCTTCGCATCCCGTGGCACCGGCATGTTGCGCAATCCCATCTATGTGGGTCGCATCGTGTGGGGCAAGGTGCAGATGGTGAAAGACCCGAGCACCGGCAAGCGTGTCTCCCGCCCAAATCCCGAGGGCGAATGGAAGACCGCCGATGCTCCCGAGCTGCGCATCGTCCCGGATGAGCTTTTCGACGCCGTACAGGCGCAAATCGCCGGACGTGCGCAGACGGCAAAGGGCGGACCTATCAGAGGCAACAATCGGCCCAAACGGCTTCTCTCCGGCTTGCTGAAGTGTGGTGCCTGCGGCTCTGGCATGGCCGTGGCGGGCGTGGACAAGTCGGGCAGGACGCGCCTTCGCTGTTCCGCCCACACCAATAGCGGAGCCTGCCCAGACCCGAAGACTTTCTATCTCGCTGACGTGGAGGAACTGGTTATCAGCAGCCTGACGAAGGAGCTTGCCAGTCCCGACCAGATCAAGGTCTACGCCGAACGCTACGTCAAGGGCCGCATCGAACAGGACGTGCACGAGAATCGCCGCCGTGCCGAGATCGAAGCCCGCATAGCCGCCATCGCGAAGGACAATGACCGGCTTTTGGACCTGCTCATGACAGGCATGGGGGATCAGGACGCCATCGACGCCCGAATGAAAGCACAAGGCCGGGAGAGGGACGAACTCAAGCAGGAGCTTGCCCGCCTGCCCAAGGGCAGCAATGTCATCCTGCATGCGACCACCATCAAGGCGTTCGCCGACAAACTCACTTCGCGCAGCGCCGATCCGCAGCATCGGACGCGGGCGAGGCTGGAAGCCACGCTTCACTTGCTGGATGACATGGGGGAGCTTGGCCCGATTGTGCGCGAACTGATCCGCTCGATCACGCTCTATCGCGAAGATAACAGGCGGCTGACGATCAAGGTGGAGGCCAGCCTAGTTCCATTCCTACAGCAGGACGACAAACCACTGGGGGCTGACGTGATGGTAGCGGAGGAGGGATTTGAACCCCCGACACAAGGATTATGATTCCTCTGCTCTAACCAACTGAGCTACTCCGCCCCCGCAGCAGAAAGCTTGAAATCCGCCGAGACCGGCAGGTCATTTCGAAGCGCTTCGCTAAGGCTGGGCGGATATAAGGTTGCAGCGCCCGACCTGTCAAGCAGCTAACTTAGTGTCGGATTGACGATTTGTTGCGGCAGAAGCGGAGCCGGTTCACCAATTTGGCAGGACGGGCGGGGTTGAGTTCGAACCGGCGCACAGTTATGTCTCCGCCACCTGTCTCTTGAGTTCAAAAAAAGATCGATGAAACCGCGAATTGCTGTCCTGGGCTGTGGATATTGGGGCTCGAACCATATCCGTACCCTCAAGGCGCTCGGCGCCCTCCATGCGGTTTCCGACGCCAACCGCGCGCGCGCCGAAGGGTTTGCCAGCGAGCAGGAGTGTCTCGCGATCGAGCCCGACGCGCTGTTTGCACGCCCCGACATTGATGCCATCGTCATGGCGCTGCCGCCGCAGTTTCACGCCGAGACGGCGATCAAGGCGATCGAGAGCGGCAAGGATGTGCTGGTCGAAAAGCCTATCGCACTCACCGTGGCCGATGCCGAGCGCGCCGTGGCCGCGGCCGAGGCCAATGGCCGTGTCTTCATGGTCGGCCATGTGCTGCGTTTCCACCCCGCCTTCGAGAAGCTGAAGGAACTGATCGACAACGGCGAGCTCGGCGAGGTGAAATACATCCATTCGCACCGCCTGGGTCTCGGCAAGTTCCATACGGAAAACGATGCCCTGTGGGACCTGGCTCCGCACGACCTGTCGATGATCCTGGCGATCACCGGTTCGGCGCCGGTCGAGATCCGCGGCGAGGGGGCGGCGATCCTCGACCATCTCAGCGATTTCGCGCATCTGCACATGCGCTTCCCCAACGGCTTGCGCAGCCATCTGTTCGCCTCGCGTCTCAATCCCTATCGGGAGCGGCGGCTGACGGTCGTCGGCAACAAGGCGATGGCGGTGTTCGACGACGTCGAGCCGTGGGAGCGCAAGCTTGCCGTCTATCGTCATGCCGTATGGCAGGACAGCGGCCAGTGGGCCTTCACCACCAACGAGCCGACCTATGTCCCGGTCGGCGAAGGCATGCCGCTGACGCGGGAGCTGGAGCATTTCATCTCCTGCATCCAGACGCGTGAGACGCCGCGAACCAGCGGAGAAGAGGCCATCACGGTGCTGAGCATCCTGACGGCCGGTTCCGTCGGCCACGACTGAGAAGACGCAACCGGCCACAGGCGCGCTGCGACTGCGATTTCAAAAAAACGGGATGGAATCAAATCGGAGCTGCCGCGCGTGGTGTCGGGCGCAGCTTCCGCTTGCAGTGCTGCAGGCCTATTCGGCCGCGACCGGGCCGGGCGTTGCCGCGAGCTTCGACAGCATTGCCTCGGCCTCGGCGCCGCGCTCGGAACGCTCGATGAAGCCGCCGCCCAGCACCCGCGCGTCATTGCCGTCATCCTCGTAGAGGACGCAGGCCTGTCCGGGAGCGATGCCGGATTCGCCATCGCCGAGTTCGACCCAGGTGACGCCGTCGCGATTGTGCAGCATTGCCGGGCGAGGGGGGCGCGTCGAGCGCACCTTGGCGAAAAGCTCCACGCCTTCCGGCGCGATCTCGCTCAGTGGTGAGTCGCCCAGCCAGTTCATGTTGCGCAGATAGACCTTGTGCGTCTCCAGCGCCTCGCGCGGGCCGACGATGACTCGGGCGTGCTCGGCGTCGAGGTGCACGACATAAAGCGGCTCGCCCGAGGCGATGCCGATGCCGCGCCGCTGGCCGATGGTATAGCGCAGGATGCCCTCGTGCTTGCCCAGCACGCGACCGTCGATGTGGACGATGTCGCCCGGCGTCGCGGCCGAAGGCTTCAGCTTGGCGATGATGTCGGAATATTTGCCCTGCGGCACGAAGCAGATGTCCTGGCTGTCATGCTTGTTGGCAACCGACAGGCCCATCTCCTCGGCAATGGCGCGCACTGCCGGCTTCGACATGCCGCCGAGCGGGAAGCGCAGATAGTCGATCTGCTCTTGCGTGGTGGCAAACAGGAAATAGCTCTGGTCGCGGTCGGCATCGACCGGACGGTAGAGCGCGCGGTGCGCGCCGTTGGCGCGGCTGCGGATGTAGTGGCCGGTGGCCAGGGCGTCTGCGCCGAGTTCGCGCGCAGTCTCCAGCAGGTCGGCGAACTTGACCGTCTGGTTGCAGGAGACGCACGGAATGGGCGTCTCGCCCGACATGTAGCTTGCGGCGAACGGGTCGATGACGGCCTTGCGGAAGCGCTCTTCGTAATTGAGCACATAGTGGGGGATGCCCAGCGTCTCGGACACCCGGCGCGCGTCATCGATGTCCTGTCCTGCGCAGCAGGAGCCCACGCGATGGGTGGCGGCGCCATGGTCGTAAAGCTGCAGCGTCACGCCCACGACGTCATAGCCTTCGCGCTTCAATATCCCGGCGACGACGGAGGAATCGACGCCGCCCGACATCGCAACCACGACGCGGGTGTCTTCAGGCCGTCCGGGCAGGTCCAGGCTGTTCATCGGAAGTTGGTCCGTTTCAATGTTTCGGGCGTGTCATGCCAATGCGCGGAATATAGGTCAAGCGTGGGCAAAGTACCACCATTGGCAAGGCTTGCGGGCGCGGAGGCTCCATCCGTTCATCTTCTCCCGCATCGGTGGCCCCTGGTTTGCCGCGGAATTTATGGTGAACAAGAAGTTTACGATCATTACTCAAGGCTTACCGCGCGTTTAGGCAATTTTTAAAGCTGCGGCGGTAATGTGGTTCCGATTGGGTCTTTGAGTTTTGTGTAGAGAGTACTATGACCGATCTGGTTAGACCGCGTGTCAAATATGTTATTGGGCCTGACGGCAGCCCGCTTACGATTGCCGATCTTCCACCGTCTAACACCAGGCGCTGGGTCATTCGGCGCAAGGCCGAGGTCGTAGCCGCCGTCAGAGGCGGTCTGCTTAGCCTCGACGAGGCGTGCCAGCGCTACAAGCTGACCACCGAGGAATTCCTTTCCTGGCAGGCCTCCATCGACGAATATGGCCTTGCTGGCCTGCGCACCACGCGCATCCAGCAATATCGGCATTAGGCTGACGCTTCCGGGTGGTCTTTGGCCTTCCGGGCGGCAAAAATGCGTGAAAAGACCGATCCGGCCGGACCCCCACAGGGGCCGGCCGTTTTCGTTGAGCGACTAGAGACGCTCAAACCGTAAGCCGACGGACTGCCTCTTCGGCGCCGGGGGCTTCTACGCTTGGCTAAGCTGTCTTCTGTGGGGATTATGATCCGCCGTGATGGATAGGCGTGTCATCCAGCACGCCCCTTGGCCTTTTCCCGGCAATATATAGCAGCGGGCCGATACCGGCTCTTGGGCGCGGGCGGCCAGCTTTCATAGCGGCCACCAGGAGGCGGGTGCGGAAGGGTCCCGCGAAAAATCAGTGATGGCGATCCGGGGTTGGCGGGCGCCGGATCACTTCCTCGTCAGCCGATCATGGCACTACGGCCGACGACGGCCACATCACGGCTCTTGCCGTCGCGCGATTCCAGCAACTCCGCCTTGGAAAGCTCCGCTTCAGCTTCGCTGAGTAATGATTCGGCAGCGGCCTTCTGCTGCATCAAGTCGGACTGCGAATTCTTGAGATTGTCGCGACGTAGGCGTGCCGCTTTGGCAAAGGTCGGATAGGCGAAATGGTTGATATCGGTGATTCCGGCCTTCTTTTCTTCGGCGGCAATCTGAAGCTCGAGTTCGTTGGCCATCCGGTCGAACTCGGCGATCATCGTTTCGAGTTGCATCAGTTGACGGCGTTTCTCGTTCACCTGGAACTGCTTCAGCCTAACGAGGTTCTCACGTGACTTCATGATTCGATACTCCGGCGCACGCACACACTCCACTCAAGCCGCTTCTCTAGTCCCCGGCAGGCCCGACCGTCCGCGAAGGCTCCGGCTGGCCGGCGCCATAGGAAACAAAGTCCTAAACATTTTTCGCGTCGGTAACCATTCGTTTACGGGCATTGTTAATCATACGGGCCAGGACTTAAGGGGCGGTAAAAATTCGGCTTCGAAAGCTAATGAACTCGAGCGGAATCAAAAGAATCGCTTATTGCCGAGTGTTAAGGTGATGCGTTAGGAATCTGGATCGAGATTCATTATTAGATTCAAGAGGGTGTATCCAAAGGTTAAAAAATCTGATATGGCTTACGAAGCGAAATTAGGTTTTGTTAACCATTCGATGGCAGCCTGTTGGCCAGGCAATCACTGCCCCGGTTCCGGATGGTTGGGCGAAACGGTCTGGCGGCAGAAAAGGGGATTGAAATGCGTGTTCTGCTGATTGAAGACGATAGTGCGACCGCACAGAGCATCGAGCTGATGCTGAAATCGGAGAGTTTCAACGTCTACACGACGGATCTCGGTGAAGAGGGCGTCGATCTCGGCAAACTCTACGACTACGATATCATTCTCCTCGACCTGAACCTGCCCGACATGTCGGGTTATGAGGTGCTTCGCACGTTGCGCCTGTCGAAGGTCAAGACGCCGATCCTCATCCTGTCCGGCATGGCCGGCATCGAGGACAAGGTGCGCGGCCTCGGCTTTGGTGCCGACGACTACATGACGAAGCCGTTCCACAAGGACGAGCTCGTCGCACGTATCCACGCCATCGTGCGGCGCTCGAAGGGGCATGCCCAGTCGGTCATCACCACTGGCGATCTCATCGTCAATCTCGACGCCAAGACCGTCGAGGTCGGCGGCCAGCGCGTGCATCTGACCGGCAAGGAATACCAGATGCTGGAGCTGCTCTCGCTGCGCAAGGGCACGACGCTGACCAAGGAAATGTTCCTGAACCACCTCTATGGCGGCATGGACGAGCCCGAGCTGAAGATCATCGACGTCTTCATCTGCAAGCTGCGCAAGAAGCTCGACACGGCTTCTGGCGGCCAGAACTACATCGAGACGGTCTGGGGCCGCGGCTACGTGCTGCGTGAGCCGGAAGAAATCCGCGAAAGCGCCTGACTACGGCGATCTTCGATCGAGAACTTTCCCCTCGCTAGGCCCGGCTTTGCCGGGTCTTTGCGTTTTTGGGCTGGGTGGCCGCCCGTCAGGCGGCTTCCAGGTTGCGGAAACGCTCCAGCAGCTGAGAGCGGTTGAAGGGTTTGAGCAGATAGTCCTGTGCGCCGGCGCGCTTGGCGCGCATGATGGCGCCCACGTCGACCTCGACAAGACAGATCGCGATCTTCGGCTTGACCGGACTCGGGATGGCGCGGATGCGCCGGATGACGTCGTCGCTCGCCATGTCGGGCAGGGCGCCGTCCACCACGATAATGTCGGGCATCTCTCCGCTGCACATTTCGAGTGCCTCGGAGCCGTTGGCAGCTTCGATCACCTGAAGGTCAGGACCGGCCAGAATTCGCCTGGCGACCTTCCGGACGACGCTCGAATCGTCAACGAACAGACAACGTTTCATGTGCCCCATGCTTTCCCCCAATCGAGCCGGAATCGCAGTGCGATGGCGGCAATGTAGAGCCCGCGTCGTAAAGAAGCGGGAAATCCGTTGGGTAAAATTTTCGTAAAATGGGACATTTGCGCCGGCGGCCCGGGCCTGAGGGGAACGCGCAGGTGCCTCGGCACAAAAAAGCCCTCGTCGGGACGAGGGCTCGTTTGGGATCGTCTGGTCGCTTCCGGCCTGCGTCGGGTGGCTTAGGCCGCGGTGAAGGTGATCTCTTCCGGGGTCGCGTGGATCGAGATCTCCATGCCGGCCTCGCGGGCCAAGAGCAGCGTGTAGTAGGGCTGGATGGAATGCGCATCGACCGCCTCTTCCGGCTGGTGGCCGGAGTGGAGTTCAAGGAACTTGGGCGGCACGCGCAGCATGGGGCCACTGGCTGCAATGGCGAACTTCGGCTCGGTCTCCACGTCGTCCAGCTTCACATCGATCTTGCCGCCGCGAGGGATTGCGGCATTGGCCACCAGAATCATGTTGAGCAGCAGCTTGACCTTGTTCTTGGGCAGGAGTGCGCGGCGCCCGGTCCAGGCGAGCTCCGGCTTTTCATTCTTGAGGAAAGCGGTGGCCACCGTCTCTGCATCGCCGGTATCGATCAGCATGCCGGCCGAGCCAGCGGCGCCGAAGGCGATGCGGGCAAACTGCAGCCGCGCCGAGGCGTTGCGGGCGCTGGTGCGGATAAGGTTCATGGCGTCTTCGTCGGCCCCGCCTTCGTCCAGAAGTTCCAGCCCGTTGTTGATCGCGCCAACCGGTGAGATGATGTCGTGGCACACCCGGCTGCACAGCAGCGCTGCGAGATCGGGCGCGGACAGGGCGAAAATGTCAGCCATGGAAAGGGTCCCCAAAAAATAAACAAACTCGGCACCGGTCGACTTACCGCGCCAGCCCGAGCGAATCATCTCAAACTGCATGATACAGCCTGCGTGTAGACGGGGGGAGTTCCCGCTCGCCGACCGAGAGCGTTCATTAGCCCCAGCCAGAGGACGGAGGATGCCGCGTTTGCCTTCGTTCCACCTTCTTCATGGGCGAGCTTAATGGTTGAAAAAGGATTACGGCATAATTTGCGAGATTAGCGATCCTGGAAGCGGCCGTCTAAGAGCCGCGCTGGCAGAGGCGTCGGCGAGTGTGCTCGCGGACGGAGATTTAGAAGTATGAAATTCAGAATTTACGACCGGATCTGGTTCCGGTTGATCGCAATGATGATCGCATTGTCGAGCATCCTCGCTTTCTCATCATCGGCGTCTCGGGCGCAGGAATATTCGGCGCAGGAGATCGTCGATTCGGGCCATCGCTTCTTCGGAGCCACCTCCGGCGGCTTAGCCTCGGCGATCGAGAAGATCTTCTCCTCCTACGGCCTGCCGAACGGTTACATCCTGGGCGAGGAGGGCTCTGGCGCCCTCATCGGCGGCCTGACCTATGGTGAGGGTACGCTCTACACCAAGAATGCCGGCGACCACAAAGTGTACTGGCAAGGCCCCTCGCTGGGCTGGGACTTCGGCGGCCAAGGCTCGCGGTCGATGATGCTCGTCTACAATCTGGACGACGTGTCGAACCTCTATGATCGCTTCGGCGGCGTTTCCGGCTCGGCCTATGTCATTGCCGGCGTCGGCTTCAACGTGCTCCGCAACGGCAACATGCTGCTTGTGCCGGTGCGAACCGGCGTAGGCGCGCGGCTGGGGGTTAATCTCGGTTACCTCAAGCTTACACAGCAGGCGACCTGGAATCCGTTCTGACAGTGTCAGCCGGGCCGCCTTGAGGGCGGTCTGGCGGAACGGCGTCCCGCGTTGCGCGTTGCTCCTGCCGCAGGCCTGTGGCAGAAGCGGCGGAAGTCGGGCCCGTCGGCGCTCGTAACGGATAGTGAAACGTGATTCAGTCGATCCTGTTCTTTATCCTCGGCTTCCTTTGTGCGGGCTTCATCGCGATGCTGATCGCGCCGGTTGCCCTGCGGCGCGCGGCCAGGCTGACCCGACGGCGCATCGAGGCTTCCATGCCGCTGACGCCGGCCGAGATACAGGCCGACAAGGATCACATCCGCGCCGAAGCGGCGATGTCGATCAGGCGGCTGGAGATGAGCGTGTCATCCCTGCGTGAAAAGGCGCTGACGCAGCTTGTCGAGATCAGCCGCGGCCTTGAGGACATCAAGGCGCTCAACGCTGCGGGCGACGAGAAAGCCAAGATGATCGCGGCGCTGGAAGCCCAGATCGGCACGGTGCAGGCCGATTTCGCACGACAGCAGGAAGAAATGCAGCGCCTTTCCGCCAGCCTGGCTGAAGCCGAAAAGGCGGAAAACACGAATGCCGAGGCGCTTGCGCAGCTCGGCGCCATGTATGACGAGGCGAGCTTCACCGCCAGCACCCGCCAGATAGAACTGGTGGCGCGCGAGGGCGAGATCGAAAGGCTCACCGGCACCGTGCAGCAACTCCGCGCACAACGGAAGGACGCCGAAGCGCGCGCGCGGGCTCAGGCACTCGAAACCAGGACCGCGCGCGACGAGATGAAGACGGAACGGAAGCGGGCAAACGATTTGGACAAGAAGGTCACACAGCTTACCGCCAGGCTCGCCGATCGCGAAGACAGGCTGAAGCGCCCCGAAAAAGGACGGGGGCCACGGTTTGAAGACACCGCGGTAGGCGCCGCCGCCTCAGTGGCGGGGGCGGCGGAAGCAGGGATCGAGCAGTCGCTGGCAGAGCTCTCGGCCGATCGCGAGAGGCTGGAGGAGCGCCTGGCGGCGCTGGCTCGCGAAAACAAGCGGCTGAAGGCGAAGGAACAGGCCGCCGGATTCTCGGGCGGTGGCGACGGGGCCGAAAACGACGGAGCGCTGCTTCGCGAGCAGATGAACGAACTTGCCGCGCAGGTCATCAGCCTGACCGCGGCGCTGGAAGGACCGGACTCGCCGATCATCAAGGCCCTGGAGACAGCCGGTCCGCGCGAAATCGATGGCGCGGCAAGGCCGGTCAGCCTGGCGGACCGTGTGCGCGCGCTGCGGAAGGCCGCGTCACCCGACTGAAGGCACTCTGTCGGCGAAGTGATGGAGGGTGATCGCTGACGCTGCGGCGACGTTGAGGCTGTCAAAACCCCTCGCCATGCCAATCCGTACCGTTTTCAGGCGATCGAGCAGGGGAGCGGGCAAACCATCGCCTTCCGTGCCGAAATAAAGCGCCAGCCTGTCCGGCCGGGCCACGTCTCGACAATCCGAGGTTCCTTGCGGCGACAGGGCGATCTGCTCGAAACCGTGGGCGGCGAGCGTTTCCAGCAGTGTGACCTGGTTTGCCGCGGCGAAGGGAACTTTCAGTGCGGCTCCCACCGAAACGCGAATGGCCTTGCGATAGAGCGGGTCGCAGCAGGTTTCGTCCAGCAGGACGGCATCGGCGCCGAAGGCAGCCGCGTTGCGAAAGATCGCGCCCATATTGTCATGGTTGGCAATCCCCACCAGCACCACCACCAAGGCGCGCTGGGGCAGGGGAGCTAGCACCGCCTCGACCGTCTCGGGCGACCGCTTGCGGCCGATCGCCAGCACGCCGCGATGCATGTGGAAGCCTGCGATCCGGTCGAGCACTTCGCCGGAGGCGACGTAGATGGGCAGGTCGGCGGGGGCAAGTCGCAAGGTATCGGCCATGCCTGCCACCCGGTTTTCCAGCAACAGAACCGATTCGGCCTCGAAGCGGCGGGCCGAAAACAGCACGTTGAGCACAACCTTGCCCTCGGCGACGAAGCGGCCCTGCCGCCCGGCGAGGTCGCGTTCGCGGATGTCCATATAGGCGGCGACGCGTGGGTCGGCCGGGTCGTCTATGCGTATAGGTTGCATTGCTGGAGGCCCCGGCGGTCGGTGGATGGATGGGCGCCGTTAAAGGCCGGACCGGTCACCAGGTCAAGCCTTGCCGCACAACGCGGTCGCTGCCAGGGGGCGTCTATCCCAATCCGGTCACCGCATGACCGGAGGAATGTGAACGCCTCTACCCTGGAACCAACTGGCACTCTTCACTTGGGGCTTCGGCGAAGATGCCGCTCAGCGTCCCGACCAGCCGGCGAACCGCTTCGGAATTGCAGGAATAGTAGATCATCTGCCGGTCGCGGCGGGTTTCGACCAGGTCGATGCTGCGCAGTTTCGCCAGATGCTGCGACAACGCCGACTGGCTGAGTTCGACCTTTTCGGCGATGGCACCTACCGACATCTCGCCTTCAAGCAGCAGATGGCTGATGATGACCAGACGCTTTTCATTTCCCAACAAAGCCAGCATCGTCGCTGCCGCGCCGGCATTTTCAATAAGTAGCCTAGAAACCATCGGTCCCCTGCAAACGCTCCCTCTCAACGTTACGGGGGCTATAACGTCGTCCAGTTCCAATTACTTGCTGCGTGGGGCGCGTAATGCATCGCCCCAAGCGGCCTAAAACAGTCCCACCAATCGCTCCGGTGTCTGCACCGAACTGGAGAGAAAATCAAATCACGCCTGAGGTCGTTGTGTGTCCCGTCCGACCTTGGCCATGTCGACCAGCATCTTTCTCAATTCTCCCGCATCCGTCAACTTGTGCGGGAAAAATATCCGCCTGATTGTGTCACCCGAGGCAATGTCCATCCCCTCCGGGTCGAGCCCGGTCAGCGTCCAGCCGTTGCCGGTGGCCCCGGCGAAGTGGCGAGCATAGGCGTCGATAGCGTCGCGATGGTCGGCGTTCATGTGGTCAAGCGCCGACTGCTCGCTGTCGGCGAGCGCTGCAAGCGCCGGGCTTTCGGTGATCAGGTCGGCTCGGGTGAGGTTGTAGGCGCGCCCGAAGCCACCGTTCAGGCTGGCGCCCTGCACCTCCAGCCTGAAGAACGAGAAATCGCCCAGGCCGACATAGAGCTGCGCCTTCGGGTTGCGGTTCAGGTAGCGGCGCTGCGCACGCTCGTGCTCGGGCGTGCCACGTTCCAGTCTTACCGCGCGACAAGAGAGCGAAATGCGCGGATGCGCCAGCGGATCGCCCTTGCCGGCCTCACCGAGCAACAGCGAGCAGCGCGGATCGACAAGCAGCGCCGGGGTGTGGGCGGCAAGCCCGGAAATGAGAATCAGCGGCGTGCCGTCCATATCGTTGGCGGTACCGACCCGGCTTGCCAGCGGAGCACCGGTCTGCGGGTCCAGCACCGCGATGGCGCCATGGCGCGCGGTGCGCAGCAGCGTCTTGCCGAGCGTGATCGCCTCCGGGGTGGTTTCCAGGACGCCGTCCTTCTTCTTCTCGACGCTTACCATGAGCTTGCCCTCATTAAATTATGACAAATATTGTCCACTTATTTGCCGACAATACCGTCCTTGGCAAGTGCCGCCGCTTCGGCTTCGGAAATGCCGAAGCGGGCAAGGATCGATCCGGCGTCGCAGGCCCCGCCGGATGGCGCGCACGAGGGTTCCGTGGTGGTACGCGAAAAGCGCGGCGCGGGCCGGGGACGCATGAAGCCGCCCGCGTCGACATGGCCTTCCCGGGCCTGGCTATGCGGGTGGCTCGCTGCCTCGCTAAATGACAATACAGGCGCAACGCACGCTTCCGTGCCTTCGAAGATGGCCGTCCACTCGTCGCGGCTCTTGCGTGCAACTTGTTCGGCTATGGCCGCACGCATGTCATCCCAGACGTTTCTGTCATATTGCGCCGCCACGAAACGTGCGTCGAGTGGCAGAAGACGTGCGAATTCGGCGAAGAAGTGCGGCTCGAGGCATGCCACGGCAATATGGCGGCTGTCGGCGGTCTCGTAGGTGTCATAGAAGGGCGTTCCGGAATCGAGCAGGTTGTCGCCGCGACGCTCTCGCCAGATGCCGGCCGCCATGAAGCCGAAATAGGGGGCGGCGAGCATAGAGGCGCCCTCGACCATCGACGCGTCGATGACTTGCCCCGTGCCGGAGCGGGATCGCTCGAACAAGGCTGCAAGCAGGCCCGAAATCAGCATCATCGTGCCGCCGCCGTAGTCCGCGACGAGGTTGAGCGGCGGAACCGGCCTGCTGTCCTTGTGCCCGATGGCGTGGAGCGCGCCGGAATAAGCGAGATAGGTGAGGTCGTGGCCGGCACGCGGGGCCAGCGGTCCGGTCTGGCCGTAACCGGTCAGACGGCCGTAGATCAGGCCGGGATTGCGCGCACAGGCGATCTCCGGTCCGAGACCGAGACGCTCCATGACTCCGGGCCGAAAGCCCTCGATCAGGGCGTCGGCGCGTTCAATGAGCCGCAGCACGAGCTCCGCGCCTTCGGGGCGCTTGAGGTCGACGGTCAGGATTTCGCGGCCGTGGCGGTCGAGATCGTATTGCGGCGGCAGGCGCAGGAAAGCGCGGTCGTTGGTCGGCCGCTCGATGCGGACGACACGCGCGCCCATCTCCGCCAGCATCAGCCCGGCCAGCGGCACGGGGCCCAGCCCGGCTAGCTCCACGACCGTCAGGCCGGCAAGCGGCCCCTTTCTGTCGCGATCGGCCGGCGCGGCATCCATGGCCGAGCCTTATCTCGGCGGCATGCGGATCGCCCCGTCGAGCCGGATCGTCTCGCCGTTCAGCATCTGGTTCTCGATGATGTGCAGGGCGAGTGCGGCATATTCGGACGGCTCGCCGAGGCGAGGCGGGAAGGGCACGGCCGCGCCCAGCGATTCCTGTACTTCCGGAGGCATGGCCGCCATCATCGGGGTCTTGAAGATGCCGGGCGCGATGGTCACCACGCGGATTCCGGAGCGCGAGAGATCGCGCGCGATCGGCAGCGTCATGCTGACCACGCCGCCCTTGGACGCCGAGTAGGCGGCCTGGCCGATCTGCCCATCAAAGGCCGCCACGGATGCGGTGTTGACGATCACGCCGCGCTCGCCGCCGGCAAGCGGGTCGAGCTTGGCCATGCGGTCGGCCGCAAGGCGGATCATGTTGAAGGTGCCGAGTAGGTTGACCTCGATCACCGTGCGGTAGACGTCAAGCGGGTGCGGCCCCTCCTTGCCCACGGTCTTCATGCCGACCGCGATGCCGGCACAATTGACCAGGATGCGTGGCGTGCCGAGCTTCTCGACGACCTCCGCGATGGCGCTCTCCGCGCCCTCGGCACTGGCCACGTCGCATTTGACCGCCACGCCGTCGATATCGGCGGCCACCTTCTGGGCGCGGTCGATTCCGATGTCCAGAACGCCGACCTTGACCCCGTGCGCGGCGAGCGCCCGTGCGGTGGCCTCCCCGAGACCCGAGCCGCCGCCAGTAACGATTGCGATCTGGTCCTTGGGGTTCATGGCGGCTCCTCTCCGGCTGTTTATGTCATGCTACGGATGCTTGCGCGAGCGTGCAACCGGGCAGGGCCTGTGGCGCGCCGTCGATGAGATAGGCATGGCAGACATCGCCGGCGAGCGCAGCCACCGCGCCGGACTGGATTTCGACCGCCAGCAGCCGGTTCGGGTCGACCGGGCGTGGCATGGTGATCTGGCCGTGCGGGATCTTCTTGAAGCCGAGGGGGCCGTAATAGGGCTCGTCGCCGACCAGCACCACCGAAGGCGCATCGGCTTCGCGAGCCGCTTCAAGGGCCATGGCCACCAGCTTCCGGCCGATGCCGATATTCTTGAAGGCCGGCCGCACGGCGAGCGGTCCAAGCAGGAGGGCGCGACCCTCGCCCGCGGCAATCCAGGTCATGCGCACCGAGGCGATGACGATACCGTCGTGCAGGGCCACGAAGGAAAGCTTGCGGTCGTGCGGGCCGCCCTCGCGAATCTTGTAAGCGGCACGCGTGAAGCGGCCGGGCCCGAAGGCCTCTTCGTTGATCGCGTCGATTTCGAGGTCATGCGCCGGCAGTTCCGGCATGTAGGTCACGGCAAGAGTCATCGTCTTTGTAGTCCGGTCGAGGGAAGACTATACGCCGCGCATGGCAGCGGTCGCAGGCGGCGCTGTTCAGGCGCGGGCGCTGATTCGTCGTCGGTCGAACCGGATATGTGCAAAGACGTTTGCCATCGACACGTCCGCTACCATCAATTTCGCCTGGCGTCCACCGGACATTTCAGCAGCGCGCCAGCGTTGACGAACTGTATCCGCCGACAGGGTTTCCGCTCCGCCTGCTTAACCACTACATAGAGGTGGAACGCTAAAGGAGCCTGCCATGGGATTGCTGGTCGACGGGAAATGGGTGGATCGCTGGTACGACACCAAGGAATCAGGTGGCCGGTTCGTCCGCTCGCAATCGCAGTGGCGCGACTGGGTAAGCCCCGATGGTCGGCCGGCGCCGGGCAAGACGCGCAGCTTCAAGGCCGAGCCGGGCCGCTACCATCTCTATGTTTCATGGGCCTGCCCCTGGGCGCACCGCACGCTGATCTTCCGCGCGTTGAAGAAACTGGACGGCATCATCTCCGTGTCGGTCGTGCACCATTACATGGGCGAGGACGGCTGGACCTTCCTGGCCGAGGACGGTGCCACGGGCGACACGCTCTATGGCCTCGACTATCTGCACCAGATCTACACCAAGGCCGATCCGCATTATTCCGGCCGGGTGACGGTGCCCGTGCTGTGGGACAAGCAGCAGCAGACGATCGTCTCCAACGAGTCGTCCGAGATCATCCGCATGCTCAACTCGGCATTCAACGAGTGGGGCGACGCCTCGCTGGACTTCTATCCCGAGGCGCTGCGCCCGGAGATCGATACCCTCAACGACATGATCTATCCGATGATCAACAATGGCGTGTACCGGGCCGGCTTCGCCACCACACAGGAGGCCTATGAGGAGGCGTTCGGGGAACTTTTCGGGGCGCTCGATGCGCTGGAAGAGCGCCTGTCACGGCAACGCTATCTCATCGGCGACCGGCTGACCGAGGCCGACTGGCGGCTGTTTACGACGCTGGTGCGCTTTGACCCGGTCTATGTCGGGCATTTCAAGTGCAACCTGAGGCGTATTGCCGACTATCCGAACCTGTCGAACTATCTGCGCGATCTCTATCAGGTCCCGGGCGTGGCCGGCACGGTCAACTTCCTGCACATCAAGGCGCACTACTACGGCAGTCACGTCACCATCAACCCGACCCGAATCATCCCGGTCGGCCCGGAGATCGACCTGTTCGCCCCGCATGACCGCGACCGCTTCCGCAAGGCGGCGTGATCACCAATAGGGCGAGGGCGCCACTCCGTCGAACACCTCGGCGATGCGCCTCAGCGTCGCCGGCGTCGTCGCCTCCGGTAACGCGTCGAGCGGGAAAAAGCCGGACTCCGCGATCTCATGGTCCGGCAGCTTCGGGGCGTTCTGGCTGAACGCCTCGATCAGGTAGAAGGCGACATGGTCGCGCGGGCTGGCTTGCCGGTTGAAATGTATCGACTGGAGCTGAGGCGGTGCGGTCAAGGCGATGTTGCCTTCCTCCTGGACCTCGCGTTCAAGCGCCTCGAGCATCGTCTCGCCGGTCTCGACCCCGCCGCCGGGAAGCTGCCAGCCCGGGACATAGGTGTGCCGGATTAGGAAGACCGCGCGCCGGGTTTTGTCGTAGACTAGGCCGCGAACGCCGAGCGTCATGGGCCGGCGCAACACGAAATAGAAGTGGAAGAGCCGAGCGCGCAGCCCCACCCATCCCTTCTGCCGGAACCGGTCCTGCTGATTGGCGCCCGTCATCAGCTCGCAACCGGCGGGTAGAAAGCGGGGGCCGTGTGCCGTAAAAGAAATCCATGTTCAGGCTTGCGCATATTTCCGACGTCCATCTCGGGCCTCTGCCCGCAATAACCTATCGCGAACTCGCGTCCAAACGGGTGACAGGCTACGTCAATTGGCAGCGCAACCGAAGGCATTTCCTTCACGACGGCGTGCTCGACACCATCGTCTCCGATCTGCAGGCGGCGAACCCGGATCACCTTGCCGTGACCGGAGACCTCGTCAACCTGGCGCTCAACGGCGAGATCGAACTGGCGCGCCTGTGGCTGGAGACGCTCGGCAGCCCGCGCGACGTCTCCGTCGTGCCGGGCAACCATGATGCCTATGTGCCGGGCGCCTTCGACAAGATCTGCCACGCCTGGGCACCGTGGATGATGGGCGACGGGCAGAGCGTCCCCGTCGGCCGCTACGCCTTCCCCTACATGCGTGTGCGCGGGCCGGTCGCGCTCATAGGCGTTTCGACCGCGCGGGCGACGGCGCCCTTCATGGCCAACGGCTTCTTTCGCGAAGGGCAGGCGCACCGGCTTGGCGGGCTTCTGGACGTGGCGGCGGGCCTGGGTCTGTTCCGCGTGGTGATGATCCATCATCCGCCCGTTCGCGGCGCTGTGGCGCAGCACAAGCGGCTGTTCGGCATCACGCGCTTCCAGCAGGTCATCAACCGCCATGGCGCGGAACTCATCCTCCACGGCCATTCGCATCTGCCTTCGCTCTACTGGATCGGCACGGCGGAGAAGCCGGTGCCAGTGGTGGGAGTGGCGGCTGCCGGGCAAGGCATCGGCGGGCGCAACCCCGCGGCGCAATACAACCTTTTCGACATTTCGGGCGAGCCGGGCGCGTGGGAACTCCAATTCAGCAGGCATGGCCTGACCGGGTCGACCACCCCGCCGGCCGAACTGATGTCGCTTGACCTGACCTTGCATTCCGTACGGGCGGCGCACGCGGCCAAAGCATGATCCCGAAAAGTTGCAGACTTTTCGGACAAGATCATGCTTCAGAAACAAGAGCGTAGAGCGATATGGCGACTCAAGGAAAGGCCGTCTCGCTGTTGGTAATCAGAAGCCGATCTTGATCGTCGAGAGCCCGTCGCGCAGCCAGGCGATGGTCAGGGCAAAACCCAGGATTGCTCCAGCGGCGAACAGGCCGAAACCGGCAAAGAAACTCTGCCAGCCATTGCTGCGCGGAGCCTGAAGCGCGGCTGCCGCTTCGGGAATGGTGCTGGTGCTCGCATAACTGTGGCTGACCCCGCCATCCATCAGCCGTTGCCGCTCGACGATGCGTTCGGCGATGTAGCGCGTCACCTGATCGGCAACCGGCTTGATGTCGGTCGACTCGGCCAGCACGACGCGGCCGATGCGGGTATCCTTCAGGAAGCGGTAGGTGCGGCGGTCGCGCCCGAGACCGACATGGGCGACCGCGTCGATCCACAGCCGCGGCTGCAGGCCGGAGGAAACGGCGAAGTCGAACATGTCGATGTCGGTCGGAACGTCGGCGAATACGGGTGTGAGTTCCTGCGCAAGCAGTTCGAGCCGCATGCGGCTTGCCTCGCGCAGCTCCACCACCACATCTTCACGGTCGGCGACAGCGTTCTTGACGTCGCGAATGGCGTTGGCCAGCCGGCGCTGGGGGTCGATCGGCGTAATGTTTTCCCCTGCATCGGACATGGGAAGTCACTCCAATCAATGGATTAGTTAGGAAAGTCTTAACATAGCCGCCGTGCCAATGCACCAGTGGTCGCATTGGCCATGGTGGATCCGACCGCAGGTGAGGGATGACGGGGAATGCGTCAGCGGGACATGCGCAGGATGATGTCCGCGACAAGCTCCGGACGCTCTTCGACCAGCATGTGGCCCGCGCCGTGCGCAGTATGCAGTTGGAAAGCGGGCGGCAAGTCGGCGGTCTGCGCGAAAGGCAGCACGGGATCTTCTGTGCCCCAGATCACCGCGACGGGCATGGGAAGGCCCGTCAGCCGCTCACGCGGTATTACGCCTTGCCGGTCGTCCCTGGCTATCAGGGAGGCGATGTCGAGGAGCTTTTCCGTCTGTCCGGCCGTAGCGCGTGTGGCCGCCAGAGCCTGGACGGCCTCCTTGTGCGGCTCGGCACCTGGCGCGGACATCGCTGCGAGGCAATCGCCAAGCTCGGCTTCGGAGGTTGCGGCCGCATAGCGGCGCAGCAACGCGCCATTGATCGTCTCGCCAAAGCCGCCGGGCGCCAGAAGCGTCAGCGAGGCGACGCGTTCGGGCTGGGCGAGGGCGGCGAGGGCCGCGACGGCGCCGCCCATCGAATGGCCGATGAGATGAGCCTTTTCGATGCCGCGAGCCTCAAGGTCGGCAAGGACCGCGCGTGCAGCCGTCTTGGCCGGACCGGCCTCCGGCCAGTCGAGCGAACGCCCGTGGCCCGGCAGGTCGTAGGCGATCGTGCGTCTTGAGCCGTCGGCGAGGGCAGTGGTGATCGGCCGCCAGACGCCGTGGAATGCCCCGAAGCCGTGCAGCAGGACGACCACGCTGGGGCCTGTGCCGAGTTCCTCGGCGAATAGCGAAGGCGCTAGAGCTTGCAACGAACTGGGCTCCTCAGCTTGGATCGGCGAGGCCGGACGCCCGAAGGGTGGTCACCAGCCTGTCGACGAGATCGGAAGGATATTTTGCTGTTTCGAAGAACTGGCGCGGGTCGGCTGCGAAGGACGGAAAATCGGTGACGATCTCGTTGGCGAGGCTGTCTGCCAGACCGGCATTGCCGGCGTTGCCGGCCGCGATCAGCCTGGCGGCGAGATAATGGGCCTTCTTCGTCGACATCAGAGCCTCCGTGGCCCGCGATGCCCGGTCGGTGTCGCCTATCATGAACTCGGCGAGAAACAGGGCGTAATCCCACCAGCCCGGGTGAGCACTGGACGCCTCGACCGCGCGTTCAATGATCGGCGCGGCTGTCTGGTAGTTTCCGGAAAAGACGAGCACGTAGCCATAGGCTGCCGCCATGCTGAGGTCGTAGGTGTTTAGCTCATAGGCTTTGCGCATGAAGCGGATCGCCTCTGTGGGGTCGCCGACGCGCGAGTTCGCGAAGCCGTAGGCGCGGTGTGCGCAGGGGCTGTTGGGTCCTGTCAGGACGGCGCGATGGGCGAGCGTCAGCGCCTGATTCGGCGAGGCGTCACGCGGATAGCGATGGCCCTCGGTGACGGACTTCAGGACCAGAACGGCCAGTTCGGCGTAGACGAGCGGCGATTTGGCCTCGCCGTCAGCAAGTCGACTGAAACAGCGGTAGGCCGCTTCGTGCTTTTGCGGCGTCGGGTCGAGATAGTAGTGGTTATTGAGGAGCAGGCACTCGACGAGGCCGGATGCGAGACGGTTCTGGTCGAGATAGCCATAGAGCGCGCCCGAGACGGGGATCGTGGCGCTCAGCAGGTCGGCAATATGGTTGTCGAGGGCATCTGCATCCAGCTCCTCAGGCGCCAGCACTCGCGACAGCAGAACCCTGCCGCTGACACTGTTTTCCAAATCGATCGTCACGCTGCCGGCCATCGATCCCGGCGATACTTCAAACACGAACTGCAGTGGGCTGATGATCGTATCGGCATCGGTCGACGGGTCGCGTGCGATCAGACCGATGGTGTCGAAGCCGCTCAGGCCGGTGCGCAGCACGGCGGCGACGCGCGCGATGTCGGCACTCTCTCCTCGGGGCTTGATGTAGACCGTGGGCAAGGCCAGCGCCTTGGCAGGAATTGCGATGCTCCCGGTCGGGGTGGACGAGGCATCCTTCATGGCAATTTCGCCAGGAGCAGCGTGCATCCGGAAGATCACGAAACCAAGCATGGCGATCACGACCGTCATGGCTGCCCAGAAGTAGCGCAGATGCCGCATGACCCGCGCCTCCGCCGCGAGGGCTGCAGCCGGAACGGCCGTATCTATGGCGGCAGCCGCCGTGCTTGCCGGCTGTTTCGGCGGCTGTGTGCTTGTCGCTTGCTCCCGCCGTGAGATTGCAGGCAGGGGGGCTGCTTCCAGCGTGTCGGCTATTTCATAAGTGGGAACGTAGCTTCCGCGTGCGATGACGATCCGAATCGGGTCGTCGGCGCCTTCGGTCTCGGCATACTGCTTCAGAAGCTCGCGCAGCCGCCGCGCCTGCACCCGCACCACCGCATCGGCTGAGGAATCGAAATCGGCGTCGCGGCCGAAGACGTCGATGGCGATGGTGAAGCCCTTGAGACGGTCGGCGTGTCCGGCCTGCTCCTGCTCGACCAGATAGCGCAGCAGCTTGCGTGCGCGCTCCGAACGTCCAAATGTCTCGCTGGCAAGCGTTCGCTTCAGCGCGTCGAGCACTGCGGGGGCAGCAGGCCTATTGTGTGGCAAGCGTCGGACCTTTCGAGAGCGGCGCCCAGGATAGGCCGATGATAACGCGCGCCCAATCCGCGACAAGAAGCCAATGCGGGATCGTCAAGCGACCCGGCCCGAAATCCACCGGCCGGGTCTGACATGGTTAATGAAGGCCTAACTCAGCCGATGATGCGGTTGGCCGCCGACACCACCGCCTCGAGCGAGGCTGCGACGATGTTGGTGTTGATGCCCACGCCGAAGGTGCGCCCGCCCGGATGCTCGACCTCCATGTAGCAGACGGCCGAGGCGTTCGAGCCGCGCTGGATCGAGTGCTCGGAATAGTCGAGCACCGAGAGCGGCACGCCGATATGGCGCGAGAGCGCGTCGACGAAGCCGTCCACGGGGCCGTTGCCGGTGCCGGTGATGGAGACTTCCTTGCCGTTGTCGACGATGGTCGCCTCCACCACGCGCTGGCCCTTGTTGGCCGTGTCGGGATAGGTGTGGTGGTCGACGAATTTCAGCCGCGCGCCGGGCTGGTCCACATAGCGCTCGATGAAGCGCTCATGGATACGCTTGGGCGACACTTCCTTGCCCTCGGAGTCGGTGATTGCCTGGATGTCCTGGCTGAACTCGACCTGCAGGCTGCGTGGCAGGTTGAGGCCATAGTCGGCCTGCAGCACATAGGCGATGCCGCCCTTGCCGGACTGCGAGTTGATGCGGATGATCGCCTCGTAGGAGCGGCCCACGTCCTGCGGGTCGATCGGCAGGTAGGGCACTTCCCACAGGGGCTTGTTGGCGGTCTTGATCGCCTTCATGCCCTTGTTGATGGCGTCCTGGTGCGAGCCGGAGAAGGCCGTGTAGACCAGCTCGCCGACGTAAGGGTGACGCTCGGCGATCTTCAGCTGGTTGCAGTATTCGTAAACGTCCTTCATCCGGTTGATGTCGGAGCAGTCCAGCTCGGGATCGACGCCCTGCGTGAACATGTTCAGCGCCAGGTTGACGATGTCGACATTGCCGGTGCGCTCGCCATTGCCGAACAGCGTGCCCTCGACGCGATCGGCGCCGGCCATCAGCGCCAGCTCGGTGGCGGCCACGCCCGTGCCGCGGTCGTTGTGCGGATGCAGCGAGATGATCAGGTTCTCGCGGTTGTCGAGATGCCGGATCATCCACTCGATGCGGTCGGCATAGGTGTTGGGCGTTGCCATCTCGACCGTCGACGGCAGGTTGAGGATCAGCTTGTTTTCAGGCGTCGGCTTTACGATCTCGGCCACCGCGTTGCAGATCTCCAGCGCCACTTCCAGCTCGGTGCCGGTAAAGCTCTCGGGCGAATACTGGAAGCGATAGCCACCGCCGGCCTTGGCCGCCATGTCGGTGATCATCTTGGCGGCGTCGGTCGCGATCTGCTTGATGCCGGCAACGTCCTTGGCGAAGACGACGCGGCGCTGCAACTCGCTGGTGGAATTGTAGAAATGAACGATGGGGCGATGCGCGCCCTGGAGCGCCTCGAAGGTGCGGGCGATCAGCTCCGGGCGGCACTGCACCAGCACCTGCAGGGACACGTCATCGGGAACGTTGCCTTCCTCGACGCACCAGCGGTTGAAGTCGAAATCGGTCTGCGAGGCCGAGGGGAAGCCGACTTCGATCTCCTTGAAGCCCATGTCGAGCAGCAGCTTGAACATGCGCACCTTGCGGTCGTGGCCCATCGGATCGACCAGGGACTGGTTGCCGTCGCGCAGGTCGACCGAACACCAGATCGGCGCCTTGTCGATGGTCTTCGAGGGCCAGGTGCGGTCGGGCAGATCGATCTTGGGGTAGGGCTCGTACTTGATGCCGGCCGTCGGCATGCCGTGGCGGCTGGATACGACGGGTTCCGAAGTCATCTTGTTCATTCTCGATCTCGTTCTCTCTGCCGCCATGCGCGGATGCGCGTCGTCAGGCGGTCTTAAACCAGAAATTCAGTTCGGTTGTGAAGAGCAAAGGAGCATCTGCCTGGCGGCATTTCGACCGCCGGACGCTCCTTCAACGAGCCCGGCGATCGCCGATAAGGCCGAGAAGAAGAAGCGTAGCCGAAAGCGCGCGCGCGGTCTCGGCCGCGAAAGCGGTCGGACGGGAGGCGAGCTTGTTCGGACGCGATGTCATGCCGCGCTTCATACAGGAGCTACGCTGCGGAAGCAAGGGGCGCCGGCGCCTCCATCCCCCTTGAGGGGAGGGTGCCGAGCGAAGCGAGGCGGGAGGGCAGGCCCAAGCAGCGCTCTGGCGCAACCTCTGACGGCAGGCGCGTTGGAGGAAGCGCGGTTCGGGTCTATGCTGGCCGGCGTGCAGACGGAGGAAGGGGCAGCGATGAAGGTGACGCCCGTTTTGGCCCTGTTCAGCATTGGCGGCACGCTGGCCTATCTCGGGCTGGCGATCCTCGGCAAGGGTGGGTTTGCCGCCTTTTTCGGAAACCCGGCCCTGGTAGCGCTGGCGGTGATCCTGCTGGTGATGGCCGGCGTTGCGCTTTTCACCCAGGGCAACCTGAGTTCCGGCGAGCGCGAGGATCGCGCCAACCGCTGGGTTCTCGTGGCCTTCGGGTTGCTTGGGGTGGTCGCCGGCTATCTGCCGGCCTACACCGACCGGATCGACTTCTGGACCATCGACGGCCAGCCGCTGCGCTGGATCGGCGTGGCACTGTTCGCCATTGGCGGCGCGCTGCGCCTTTGGCCGGTCTTCGTGCTGGGGCGCAGGTTCAGCGGGCTGGTCGCCATCCAGCCGGGGCACAGGCTGGTGACGACCGGCATATACCGGGTCATCCGCAATCCCAGCTATCTCGGCATGCTCATCACGGCGCTGGGATGGTCGCTGGCGTTCCGGTCCGGCGTCGGCGTGCTGCTGACCGTGCTGCTTCTGCCGCCTCTCGTCGTGCGCATCCGCGCCGAGGAGGCGATGCTGCGGAGCCAGTTCGGGGAGGAGTACGATGCCTATTTCGCTCGGACGTGGCGGCTGGTGCCGGGGATTTACTAGGGGCCGGCCTCACTCCCTCACCAGCTTCGCCACCAGCCGCGCGACCGAGGGACCGAAGATCAGAACGAACAGAAAGCGCGCGGTCTGCAGCGCCATGATGAAGGAGAGGTTCACATTGCTGGAAGCGGCGGCGATGATGGCCACCGAATCCATGCCGCCGGGGCTCGTCGCCAGGTAGGCGGTGAGCGGATCGACGCCGAGATAGTGGCTGAGCATCCAGGCGAGGCCGCCGCAGAAGGCCATCAGCGCCAGGATCGACATGATGATCTGCGGCAGGGCGCGGGTGGCGTGGATGAGGATGCCGCGGGTGAAATTCAGCCCGACGGTCCAGCCGATCAGCGCGTAGCTGATGGCGAGCAGCCATTCCGGCAACTGGAACGTCACCAGCCCGCCCAGATGCAGCGCCACGCCCAGGATCATGCTGCCGAGGAAGAAGGGCGAGGGCAGGCGCAGCCAGCGCCCGGCCAGTCCGCCGACGACCGCGACGCCGATGGTCGACAGGAAGGCCGGCCATTGGATGGGCGGGAACCACGGCACGGGCGGCAGCTCGACGCCCGAGGTTTCCACCCACAGCCGCGCGATGAAGGCGGCGGCGACCGAGACGAAGATGACGCGCATATATTGCATGAAGGCGACGAGGCGGGCGTCGGCTCCGAAGGCGCCGGCCATCAGCACCATGGCGGTGGAGGCGCCCGGCGCCGTGCCCCAAACAGCGGTGGTGCCGGGCAGGATCTTCCAGCGGCTGATGAGCCAGCCGAGGAAGCTGGACGCCGCCAGCGTGGCGAGCACCGAGCCGACGAAAAGCGGCCAGTCGTGCAGGAAGGAGACGAAGATCTCGAACTCGATGGAGGCGGCCACGAGGCAGCCGATGACGGCCTGCGCGGCGTAGAAGATCGGACGCGGCAGCCGCACGGTGGCGCCATTGGTACCGGCGACGATGGCGGCGAGCATCGGCCCGATCAGCAATGCGGCGGGCAGGTTCGCAAGCTCCAGAAGGCCGGCGAGGATGAGCGAAAGCAGCAGGATGACGCCCCACTGCAGGCCGGGCGCCAGGCGGGCCAGGGGCTCCGAGGCGGTGCTTTGGGCTGACGTCTCCATGGATGCTCCGTGTTCCTGCCGGGCCCGCTTCGGCGAAAACGGCACCATTTCCCCTTACGCGATTCCTGCGCCCGAGCGAACGGCCGGCTTGCGCTCGATAGCTGGTCCAGGCACGGCGAGGTGCTCCACCTAAGGGCGGACACGGGCGCAAATTGCGCGCGGCGCACTTTTTTTTTAGCATGAAACCATGAGACGGCGCGGCGGGTTGGCGCGATCGACTGGAGGTACCGATGTCGTTGCACAGGTGTCTTCCTCGTCTTGCCCTCGGAATTCAGCTGGCCGCGCTCGCCGGTCCGGCGCTGGCGGACGGCAATTCGCGGTCCGTCCCGACGCCGACAGAGACCAGCAACGCCGACCCCGCCCAGCCAACACCTCCGAACCCGGCGCCGGCAGAGCCGTTGCGCAAACTGCTGCAGCCGGATCAGCCATTCTGCTACGGCGTCGACTACGATCAGGCATTTCTCGACCAGAATGCCGACCAGCAGACGGTGTCGATCCGCGTCTCTCGCGGGCCGGCAGAAATTGCCGCTTACCGCACCCGCAAGTCGAAGAGCTGGCCGAATGGCGCCAACATCGCCGTTGCCGTGAAGACACGGGAAGGCACCGACGCGGTCCAGCAGAGCTACACCTGTTCGCCGGAGGGGGAGCAGTGGCGCTGCGTCTCCAACGCGTCGGCCGATGCGGCCTGCGAGATGCTGACGCGGGAAGTCTTTCTGAACCAGGGCGCGGAGAACACGATCATGCTCGGCAATCCCAGCGACGGCCTGCCCAGTGTCGAGCTGTGCTCGAAGCTCGACGCCAGCGAGACCGCCGACAAGAGTTTTCAGCTGAAGCCGATGTCGCTTTCGGAGTGCGGGCTCTGAGGCGCGCCGCGCCGCTGGAAAATGCCTTCAGGCGAACGGCACGGCGGTGGTGCCCTTGGGCAGCTTGGCCTCGTCGTCCGGCTCGACGTGGATGGTCACGCGCACGGAGGGGATTTCGGCTTTCAGCGCTTCCTCGATGCGGTCGCAGATGACGTGGCTGTCGCCCACGCTCATCTCGGCCTCGACGACGAGGTGGAACTCGATGAAGACGGCGCGGCCGGCGATGCGCGTCTTGAGATCGTGCACCTCGATCGCGCCCTTGGAGTTGGCCGAGATGACGTCGCGGATGCGCAGCGTCTCCTCGTGGTCTACGGCGACGTCCATCAGGCCCTGCAGCGAGGAGCCGATCACGTGCCAGCCCTGCCACAGGATGTTGAGCGCCACGATGACGGCGAGTGCCGGGTCGAGGATGGTCCAGCCGGTCAGGACCGCGCCGACCAGGCCGATGATGACGCCCACGGAGGTGATGACGTCGGTCATGATGTGCTGGCCGTCGGCGAGCAGCGCAGGGTAGCGATGCCGCCGGCCGTTGCGGATCAGCAGCTGCGCCCAGCCGGCATTGACGGCCGCCGCCGCGCCGTTGATGGCAAGGCCGAGCCATGGTTGTTCTAGCGCGCGAGGCTCCTGCCAGGCGAACCAGACCTCGCGCAGGATGAGCAGGGCCGCCAGCACGATCAGCACGCCTTCGAGCACAGCGGAAAAATATTCTGCCTTGTGGTGGCCGTAGGGGTGGTCCTGGTCGGCAGGCTTGTGGCTGACGCGAATGGCCCAGAAAGCCGCCGCCGCGGCGATGACGTTGACCACCGATTCCAGCGCATCCGAATAGAGCGCGACCGAGCCGGTCAGGTGATAGGCGAGATATTTCAGCCCCATCACGCCGAAGGCGACGGCGATGGACCATGCGGCCAGGCGCTGGATCTTTTCCTTGGACGTCATGCTCTTCACTTTTGCCATGGCGGTCGCCGTTCCGGGCGTCAAAAAAACGGAGGCATGGTTCCCATGCTTATGCCATGGGAACCATGCCTCATTATGTCAAATGCGGTGTCCGGTCGACTCCGGTTTACGCCGCCTTTTCCTTGGCCTTGCGCGGCATGTGGGCGACCACGTTCTCGATCATGCGCATGCCCGCGTTCTGGCCCAGCGTCATAATCGATTCGGGGTGGAACTGCACCGCGGCAACGGGTTCCCTTTTGTGCTCGAAGGCCATGATGACGCCGTCATCCGTCTCGGCGGTGACGACGAAATCCTCCGGCAGACGGGCAGGGTCGGCGAAGATCGAGTGGTAGCGGCCGACCGTGACCTCCTGTGGCAGGCCTGAGAAGATGATGCCGGGCTGGGAGACGCGGATGCGCGATGGCTTGCCGTGCATGGGCACGTGCAGCTGGCGCAACTCGCCGCCATAGGCTTCGGCCAGCGCCTGCAGGCCGAGGCAGACGCCGAAGATGGGCAGGTCGCGCGCGCGCGCCTTCTTGATCGTGGCCGCAGTGTCGAAGTCCTTCGGCAGACCGGGCCCGGGCGAAAGCACCACGAGATCGGGCTGAAGCGTGTCGAACAGCTCGTCGGGCACCGGCGCGCGCACGGTCGAGACATCCGCGCCGGTCTGGCGGAAATAGTTGGCCAGCGTGTGCACGAACGAGTCCTCGTGGTCGACGAGGAGGATCTTCACCCCGTCGCCGACGCGGGCGGACTGGCGTTCGGTGGCGGCAATGTTGCCGGCCTTGGCGTCGCGGATGGCGGAGAGCATGGCGGATGCTTTCAGTTCGGTTTCGGCTTCTTCTTCCTCCGGCACGGAGTCGAACAGCAGTGTAGCACCGGCCCGCACCTCGGCGATCCCGTCCTTTATGCGGATGGTGCGCAGCGTCAAGCCGGTGTTGAGGTCGCCGTTGAAATGCACCATGCCGATGGCCCCGCCATACCAGGCGCGCGGGCTTTTTTCGTGCTTTTCGATGAAGCGCATGGCCCACAATTTCGGCGCGCCGGTGACGGTGACGGCCCAGGCGTGGGAAAGGAACGCGTCGAAGGCGTCCATGCCTTCGCGCAGGCGACCCTCAATGTGGTCGACGGTGTGGATGAGCCGCGAATACATCTCGATCTGGCGCCGGCCGATGACGCGCACCGAGCCCGGCTCGCAGACGCGGGATTTGTCGTTGCGGTCGACGTCGGAGCACATGGTGAGCTCGGACTCGTCCTTCTTGGAGTTGAGCAGTTTTATGATCTGCTCGGCGTCGGCAATGGCGTCGTCGCCGCGCTTGATGGTGCCGGAGATCGGGCAGGTCTCGACGCGACGGCCATTCACCCGCACGAACATTTCCGGCGAGGCGCCGACCAGATATTCGCCTTCGCCCAGATTGATGAAGAAGGAATAGGGCGAGGGATTGATCTTCTTCAGCCGGCGCGAAATCTCGGCGGGCGTGCTGTCGCAGCGTTCGTAGAACATCTGCCCCGGCACGACCTCGAACAGGTCGCCGCGCTGAAAACTCTCCTTGGCCTTCTCGACGATTTTCGCATATTCGCCCGGCTCGTGGTCGCCGCGCGGCGGGATGCGGTCCGACGGGCGGAAGGGCTGGATGTCGCCGTAGCGCGGCAGGCCTTCGGTGGAAAAACCTTCGCCGGCATAGTCGTAGCGGTCGTGCCAGGCCTTGGCGGCGTGGTGGTCGACCACCAGGATCTCGTCGGGCAGGTAGAGCACCAGGTCTCGCTGGCTTTCGGCCCGCTTCAGCGTGTGCTCGACCGGGTCGAACTGGAAGGCGAGATCGTAGCCGAAGGCGCCGTAGAGGCCGAGATTGCTGTCGTGCTCGCTGCGGAACAGCGCTGTGATGGCGCGCAGCACGGTGAAGACGGAGGGCGCACGGGAGCGCTCTTCCTCGGTGAAGACGCGGCCGGGCTTGGCCACGTCGAGCGTGATCAGGCGCTTGTTCTCGCCGGTGACCTTGACCTCCTTCAGAGCCTTGACCGCCGGGGCGATTGCGACGAGCAGCGCTTCGCCACGGGCGTTCAGCGCCTCGATGCGCATGGCGCGGCCGCGGGCGCTGATGGCAACAGGCGGATCGATGATGGCGGTGTCCCAGCGGGTGTAGCGGCCGGGATACTCGTAGTTTGAGGAGAAGACCGCGCCGCGCCGCGAGTTCAACCCGTCGACATAGGTGTCTATCGCATCGCCATAGACCGCGTCATGGCGCTGGCGGGTGATGACCACGCCGCCCGCCGTTCTGTAACTTTCCGAACCGTCTTCAAGGGTTTCGATCGACATTTCCGTTTCCTTCCCATTTGTCGGCAGGGTTCCGGAAAGCCCACAAAAACAAAATGGCCGCCCGGATTACTCCTGCGGCCACCAAGTTTTCAACGCGCACGCGCGCTCGAGGCCGCTGTCAGCAAGCCCACCACCAGAGCGTCGTGTGCGAAATCGTCATCATCGCGTTTTACATAGCGGCGAAGGGAGGGGCCGGCAAGGGGGATTCCGCGGAGGCGCAATCCGCCACTGCCAAGCCTGGATCAGCCCTGGTTGAGGAAGCGCTTGAAGATATAGCCTTCCTTGCCGTCGTAGGAGACCTTGCACCACCCCTTGCAGCTGATGATGTCGACGGAGGCGTTGGCCGGAACCACCGTCACCACGTCGGCGTCGTTGTCGGCGCTGGCGCGCATCTTGACGGCCGAGTTCACCTTGGCGCTGCCGCTCACGGGATCTGGGGCAGCGGTTTGCGTCGGCGCGCTGGCCGGCTCTGCCTTCGCGGCCGCTGGCTTGGCCTTGGCGGGCTTGGCGGGCGCCGGCTTGGCCGCTGCAGGCTTGGCCGGCGCGGGCTTGGCGGGGGCGGGGGCAACGGGGATTATGCTGCCGGTCGTGGAGTCGTCGGACTGCGGCGCGGCCGCGGCTTCCGGCTCAGCCGTGGCGCTCTCCGGGCTCGCATGGGCCGGCTGGAACGTGGAAGGCTGTGCAGCCTGCGGATCGTCGGCGCGCGCCCAGCGCTGGTCGTGCGTTTCGAGCGTTGAGGCGGCGGGCGCCGGCTGCGGCGCCGATGCCTGCGGCTGCGTCAGGGCAGCACTAGCGGTGGCCGGAGCCGGCGACGTGTCGGCGGAGCTGGGGGCTGCGGGCTGAGGGGCAGGGGCGGAGGTTGCTGGCTGGGCGGTGCTGTCCGTGGCCTGCTCGACGGCAGGTGTGGCGGGCGCAGCCTCGACCGCGGGAGGCTGCGAAGAAGCGACCGCCACTGGATCGTCGTGCGACGGGTTGGACAGCAGGGTGAGGCCCACGCCCAAGCCGCCGAGTACGGCAACGCCGGCAATCCCCAGCGCCAAGCGGCGCCGCGACGGCATGGCCTGAAGCCAGGCCGCCTTTTGCGCGATCTGGCGATAGCCTCGCGTGGCCTTGTCGAGGAAGGACGGAGGAGTTTTTGCTTCCGGCTCTTCCGCGATACTGACGCGGGAATCCCAGTCATAGCGGAAATGCGGCATGACGGCGTCGTCGTCGGCCGGGGGTGTCCGCAAGGCCGCCGGCGGCTGGCTGAGTGAGGCATTGGGGGCAGTGTTGGCCGGTGCGGCAACGGGAGGCTGGCTTTGCGGCGGCCGGGCAGCGGTGACCGGCGCAGAGGGGCGCAGGGGCGATTGCGGGACCGTTGCGGCAGGCGAAGGCGCAGTGCCCTGGCCGGGCAGGGGGGCACGGGCAGTCGGGGTGGGCTGGCCGCTCAGCGGTCGCGCGGGATTGGCCGGGGCGGCGGGGCGCAGGGCCGATTGCGGGGCTGGGGTGGCTGGCGAGGTGGCCGGGTTCGGCTGGGGCACGCGGGAGGCAGGCGAGGGCTGGCCGCTCAGCGGTCGTGCGGGATTGGCCGGCGTGGCGGGGCGCAGGGGCGGCTGCGGGGCTGCCGGGGAAAGCGAGGGCTGTGCGACCGGGTTCGGCTGGGGCACGCGGGCAGCCGGCAGGGGCTGGCTGGTCTGCGGTTGTACGGCAGCGGCGGGCGCAGCCGGGCGAGAAAGCCATTGCGGGACCGGGGGGACGGCAGACGAGGACTGCATGCCCGGATTGGGCAGGGGCGGGCGAGCGGCCGGGGCGGGCTGGCCGCTCAGCGGCCGCGCAGGAGCCTGCGCGGCGGGGCGCAGGGTCGGCTGCGGGGCCGCGGCGGCAGGCGAAGGCGGCGTGCTCTGGTTTGCGGGCGAGGGAAACGGCCGGGAAGCCTGCGCGGGAAGCGATTCGTCGGGCCTCGCCGGCGCGGCGGGCGCGGGGCCGGCCGGGTTCGTGACGCTGCGCCACAGCTCGTATTCGAGCGCGTCCACGTCATGGGGGGCATCTGCGAGTTTGGAAACTTTCAAGGACTTACTCCACGCACAATCTTGCCCGGAACGATCGAACGCATGCCCAACCGTTCGCGCGAAATGGCGCGCCTACGGCCGAGATTTGCGTCGGATGATCCGGTAAGTCCCCCGCACCCAAGCTGCCCAACCTTTATTGGTAAATATGGCGTTACTGCGCCCGGCTTCCGGCAATTCGCGGGCATTCTGGGCTTTCGGGCGACTTTTGGCGCGCTTCAGCAAACAAAAACGCCGCGCGGGGTGGCCGCGCGGCGCTGAAGGGCAGGTGGGCCGGCGACGACCGCCGGCCTGGTCCGGGCCTAGAACAGGCCCTCGATCTGGCCGTGTTCGTTGAGGAAGATCTTTTCCGACGACGGCACCTTGGGCAGGCCCGGCATGGTCATGATCTCGCCGCAGATGACGACGACGAAGCCGGCGCCGGCCGACAGCCTGACCTCGCGCACCGGCACGGTGTGGCCGGTCGGCGCGCCGCGCAGGTTGGGGTCGGTCGAGAACGAGTACTGCGTCTTGGCCATGCACACCGGCAGGTGGCCGTAGCCCTGTTGCTCCCAGGCGTGCAGCTGGTCGCGCACGCTCTTGTCGGCGATCGCCTCGGAGCCGCGGTAGATGCGCTGGACGATGGTGTTGACCTTGTCGAACAGGCTCATCTCGTCGGGGTAGAGCGGCGCGAACTGCGCCGCACCGCTCTCGGCGAGCTGCACCACCTTGTGCGCCAGCGCCTCGATGCCGGCCGAGCCCTCGGCCCAGTGCTTGCACAGGATCGCCTCCTCGCCCATCGCGGCGACGAAGTCCTTGACCGCCTGGATCTCGGCTTCGGTGTCGGAGTGGAAGTGGTTGATCGCCACCACCGCCGGCACGCCAAACTGCTTGACGTTCTCGATGTGGCGGCCGAGGTTGGCGCAGCCCTTCTTCACCGCCTCGACGTTCTCGGCGCCGAGGTCTTCCTTCTTGACGCCGCCGTTCATCTTCAGCGCCCGCACCGTGGCGACGATGACCGCCGCCGCGGGTTTCAGGCCGGCCTTGCGGCACTTGATGTCGAAGAACTTTTCCGCGCCGAGATCGGCGCCGAAGCCGGCCTCGGTGACGACGTAGTCGGCGAGCTTCAGCGCGGTGGTGGTGGCCATCACCGAGTTGCAGCCATGGGCGATGTTGGCGAACGGGCCGCCGTGCACGAAGGCCGGGTTGTTCTCCAGCGTCTGCACCAGGTTGGGCTGCATGGCGTCCTTGAGCAGCACGGTCATGGCGCCATCGGCCTTGATGTCGCGGGCATAGACCGGGCTCTTGTCGCGGCGGTAGGCGATGATGATGTCGCCGAGGCGCTTCTCGAGGTCTTTCAGGTCGGTGGCCAGGCACAGGATCGCCATCACCTCGGAGGCGACGGTGATGTCGAAGCCGGCCTCGCGCGGATAGCCGTTGGCGACGCCGCCGAGCGAGCAGACGATCTCTCTGAGCGCGCGGTCGTTCATGTCCATGACCCGGCGCCAGGCGACGCGGCGGGTGTCGATGCCCTGCTCGTTGCCCCAGTAGATGTGGTTGTCGATCAGCGCCGACAGCAGGTTGTGGGCGGTGGTGATGGCGTGGAAGTCGCCGGTGAAGTGGAGGTTCATGTCCTCCATCGGCACCACCTGGGCATAGCCGCCGCCGGCGGCCCCGCCCTTGACGCCGAAGTTGGGCCCGAGCGAGGCCTCGCGGATGCAGATCACCGCCTTTTTGCCGATGCGGTTCAAGCCGTCGCCGAGGCCGACGGTGGTGGTGGTCTTGCCCTCGCCGGCCGGGGTCGGGTTGATGGCGGTGACCAGGATCAGCTTGCCGTCCTTGTTGCCCTTGACCGACTGGATGAACTCGGCCGAGACCTTGGCCTTGTCGTGGCCGTAGGGCAGCAAATGCTCGTTGGCGATGCCGATCTTGGCGCCGATCTCCTGGATCGGCCGCTTCTTGGCGGCACGCGCTATTTCGATGTCTGTCTTGAATTCGGGCATAGGCAGAAGGGTCCCTCGGTTGGTTGAAGATTCACGGCAGCCTCACCGGGCGCCTTTGCGACGGCATAGAAGCCCGAGAGGGCGGGCATTCGCCGTCTCAAAACAGCCGCGCAATACACGGATTGCGACAGCAAAAACAGGGGGTGCGGCAAGCGGGCTGGGGACGGCAAGCGGCCGGCCGGCGCGATGCACGTTTGCGTTTCCTCCCTCATATGTCCTGCCTCTCCGCCATCCGCCCTTTAGCGCGACAGCACGTTGCTGATCTCGACCAGGTTGGAGCGCACGCGCAGGATGTAGAAGCCCATGGTGATCAGATGCGACGGCATGAGCCAGCCTGCCTCGGCGCCGTTGGAGATGATGAAGGGTTGGATGTTGAGCGCCGAGCGCGTCTGCTGCTCCATCGTGTTCCACAGGCTGTCGAGGTTGCGCGTGCGCAGCACGTCCTCGAAGTCGGCATGGGCGGCCTTGAGCAGGCCGTAATAGCCGTAGAGCTGGCCGTAGGCGAACCAGAAGCGGTCGTCGGCGCGCGGGTCGAGCCAGCCATTGGCGTGGTTCTCGGCGCGGTCTTTGAGGATGGCCGAGGTGCTGCCGATGTCGTTGGAGATGCGGTCGATGAACTGGATCAGGTTGTCGGCGCGCGCGTCGAAGACGGCGCCGCATTTCTCCAGACGGGTGTTGAAGGCGCGCAGGCTCTTGATGGCCGAGCGGTAGTAGCTGGGCGTTGGCGTCTTGGGGCCGAAGGGGCTGAGGCCGAAATACCAGGTGTATTCGTCGAACTGCATGTTGCCGCGCGCCGACTGCAGGTCCGAATCGACCTGGCTGGTGCCGCGCAGGCGGCCGAGATTGTCGGCGAGCTCGGTGGTCGTGCGCCGCACAGCCTGGTTGATGCCGCGCTGGAAGGACGCCTTGTTGTCGAGGAAGGGGGTGTCATCCCAGGACATGCCGAAGAAGCCGAGCCTGTAGAGAAGCATCGACGAGATCCAAGCGTTCTGGTTGACGTTGAAGTCGGTGAGGTCGGCGGTGACGTCGGCGATCGCCGAGCGCGCGCAGGTCTTTGCCGCGCTGCCGTTGTTATCGGCCAATTCTTCGCCTGCCGTGGTGCTGCGCTTTTCGAACTGGTAGGCGTCGACATAGTCGGGATTGAAATTGGTCCAGACCTGGGTCGTCCAGATGAAATAGCCGTAGAGGCCGACGAGGCAGACAGCGCAGGCGGCGACCACGGCCTGCGTTATCCAGCCGCGCCGGGAATACCACTGCCAGGCCTTTCGAAATGGCCAGGCGAGGCCACGCCCGATTCCCTGCAAGGCCCGGATGAAGACGTTCGAACTCTCATCACGCATCTGGTCGCAAGTCCCTCTCTGGCGCGTGGTCCCGCCGGCGAGTCGGCAGGCTGCCGCCTCTCTTTCGCCGTCTGGCCGGGTGAAGCTCCGGGCCGCATGCGCAGCTTTCCAGATATGTGTTTTTCGCCCTTTCCACAACATGCGCTCGGAGATCGGATGCAGCCTACGGCCGGGCCGTGTCGTCCCTCAGGGGCGAAAATTGTCGCCTTGAGCAAACTCCGCGCCGCGCCTTGCCCTTTGGCGATGCTTGAAACCATTCCAAAATGATGTTTGGCTAAAACTTGAATGGCCTAAGCCACACGCTAGTCGCCGCAAATTCACAATGGGAGAAACGCATGTCGCGTATGAAATCATTCGCCATTTCACTCAGCATGGCGGCAGTTCTATATTCTGGCACTGCATTCGCCGCCGATCCGGCAAGCTGCAAGACCGTGCGTCTGTCCGATGTGGGCTGGACCGATATCCAGGCGACCACCGGGGTTGCCTCGGTATTGCTCACCGCGCTCGGCTATGAGCCGCAGGTGATCCAGCTGTCGGTGCCGGTGACCTATGCCTCGCTGAAGAACAACGACCTCGACGTCTTCCTCGGCAACTGGATGCCGTCGATGACGAACGACATCAAGGACTATGCGGCGGAAGGCTCCGTCGAGACCATCAGCGAGAACCTGTCGGGTGCGGGCTACGGCATCGTGGTGCCGACCTATGTGGCGGAAGCCGGCGTCAAGACGCTTACCGACCTCGGCAAGTTCAAGGACAAGTTCGGCGGCAAGATCTACGGCATCGAGGCCGGCAATGACGGCAACCGCATCATCCTCGACATGATCAAGAACCCGGCCGATAACCTGGAGGGCTTCGAGCTGGTCGAATCTTCCGAGGCCGGCATGCTCACCCAGGCCGAGCAGTCGATCAAGAACAACGAGTGGATCGCCTTCCTCGGCTGGACGCCGCATCCGGTGATGGGCGCCATGAAGATCACCTATCTCGACGGCATGGGCGATTCCGGCTTCGGCGCCGCCACCGTGCACACCAACGTGCGCAAGGGCTACACGAGCGAGTGCCCGAACGTCGGCAAGTTCATCGCCAACCTCAAGTTCAACTTGGACATGGAAGGCGAGATGATGGACAAGATCCTCAAGGGCGGCGACGCGAACGAGGTTGCGACCGAGTGGTTGAAGGCGCATGCGGACGCAGTGGCGCCTTGGATCGACGGCGTCACCACCTTCGACGGCGGCGACGCGGCCGCGGCCGTGAAGACCGCGCTGGGCGGCTGAGCGCCTTGCCCTTCCCCTTGCGGGGGAGGGGCCATCCGCGTAGCGGAGCGGGGTAGGGCGGATTTTCAATCCATCGCCCTCACCCCACCCGGCGCGTTCCGCGCCGACTTCCCCGCAAGAGGGAGGATTCAAGAAAAATGAAGGGACGAGATGGATCCGGTTTCGCAATTCCTGGCCAGCTACAAGATACCTATCGGCGCCTGGGGCAAGGCGTTCTTCACGTTTCTGACAGACAATTTCGATGCCGTCTTCCGTGGCTTTTCGAGCGGGCTGAACCTGGTGCTCGACGGGCTGGTGAGCGGACTCTTGACCTTGCCGCCGGTGCTGGTCATCGCGCTGATCGTGGCGCTTGCCTATTTCCTCCAGCGCTCCAAGGGCCTGGCCGTGGGCGTGGCGCTGGGGCTTATTTTCATCCTTAATCAAGGGCTGTGGAAACAGACGCTGCAGACGCTGGTGCTGGTGGTGGCGGCTGCCGCCGCTTCCATGGCGATCGGCGTACCGCTCGGCATTTGGGCCGCGCACAAGCAGAAGGTCTACCGCGTGCTTCTGCCGGTGCTCGACATGATGCAGACGCTGCCCACCTTCGTCTATCTCATTCCGGTGCTGACCCTGTTCGGCCTCGGCAACGCGCCGGGCCTGATCGTGACCATCATCTTCGTCATTCCGACGGCGGTGCGCCTGACGCATCTGGGCGTCACCTCCGTGCCGACCGCGATCATCGAGGCGGGCGAGGCCTTCGGCGCCACCAAGCGCCAGCTTCTGTGGAAGGTGGAACTGCCGGCGGCGCTGCCGACCATCATGGCCGGGCTGACCCAGTGCATCATGCTGTCGCTGTCGATGGTGGTGTTTGCCGCTCTCATCGGCGCGGGCGGGCTGGGCACAGAAATCAACCGGGCGCTGGGCTCGCGCAAGATCGACCTGGGGCTTGAGGCCGGGCTGGCGATCGTGGTGCTGGCCATCGTGCTCGACCGCATGACCCGCATCGGCGTCGGAGGTAAGAAATGAACGTCGCCGCGGATGTGAAAACGAACGTCGCCGTCGATTTCAAGAATGTCGACATCGTGTTCGGCCCGGATACGGCCGAAGCGCTTGCCATGGTGGACCGCGGCGCGACGCGCGCCGAAATCCTCCAGAAGACGGGAAATGTGCTGGGCTGCGCCGGCGCCAACCTGACCGTGCGCGAGGGCGAGATTTCCGTGCTGATGGGCCTGTCGGGCTCGGGCAAGTCGACGCTGCTGCGCGCTGTCAACCGGCTCAACCTCGTCTCCCGGGGGCAGGTCCTGGTCAAGGACGGCGACCGCACGGTCGACGTGGTAACCTGCGACGAGGCGACCCTGCGCCGCCTGCGTCAGAAGCAGGTCGCGATGGTTTTCCAGCAGTTCGGCCTCTTGCCGTGGCGCACGGTGGAGGAAAATGTCGGCCTGGGGCTGGAGCTTGCCGGCGTGCCGGAAGCCGAGCGCCGCGAGCGCGTGCAGCGCCAGCTGAAACTCGTCAATCTCGACCAGTGGGCGAAGAAGTTCGCGCATGAGCTTTCGGGCGGCATGCAGCAGCGCGTGGGCCTGGCGCGCGCCTTCGCCACCGAGGCGCCGATCCTGCTCATGGACGAGCCCTTCTCGGCGCTGGACCCGCTGATCCGCACCAAGCTGCAGGACGAACTGCTGCAACTGCAGGCCAAGCTGAAGAAGACGATCATCTTCGTCAGCCACGACCTGGAGGAGGCGCTGAAGATCGGCAGCCACATCTCGATCATGGAAGGTGGGCGCATCGTGCAGACCGGCGCGCCGGAGGACATCGTGCTGCGCCCGGCCAACGACTATGTGCGCGACTTCATCTCCAACGTGAACCCGTTGTCGGTGCTGACGGCGTGGAACGTGATGCGCGACCGCCGCGACCTGGAGAAGGCGGGCGAGGACGGCTGGCTGTGGCTCGACCGGCGCCAGACGACGCGCTTCAAGATCGACGCCGACGGGCTGGTAGCGGCGGCCGAGCGCAACGGCCAGCCGGCGATCTGGGCTTCGTGCGACGAGGTGGAAGGCCTCTCGCCGGATGGCTCGCACGTCTTCTGGGCGCGGCCCGGTACCTCGCTGAAAACGGTGATGCTGGCCATGCACCGCTCGCAGACCGCGCCGGTGGCGCTGTTCGACGAGCAGTCGCGTTTCGTCGGCGCAATCGGCATCCGGGACGTGCTGTCGGCGGTGCTGCGCAGATAGCCCCGCGACTTGTCGGCCGGTGACACGGCGGACGCGAATGCAGGAGGCCGGCTATGCCCGATCTGCTTTTCACGGGGACCCAAGAGGCCCGGCTCACGCTGGTGCTCGCGCACGGCGCGGGAGCGGCGATGGATTCGGCCTGGATGAATGCGATGTCGGACAAGCTGGCGGGGCGTGGTGTCCGTGTCGTCCGTTTCGAGTTCGCCTACATGGCCGCCCGGCGCTCGGGCCAGCGGAAGCCGCCTCCGCGCGCCGAGACGCTGCTCGGCGAATACCGCGACGCCGTCGCTGCGCTGGGGCAAACGAATGGCCTGTTCATCGGCGGCAAGTCGATGGGCGGGCGCGTGGCGAGCATGGTGGCCGAAGAGCTTTTCGGGCAGGGCACGATCGCCGGTCTCGTCTGTCTCGGCTATCCGTTCCATCCGCCTGGCAAGCCAGAGAAATTGCGGACGGCGCATCTGAAGCGGCTGGCTGTGCCGACGCTGATCTGCCAGGGGATGCGCGATCCATTCGGCACGCGCGAAGAGGTTTTGTCCTACGAGCTTTCGTCGGAGATCGCCGTCGACTGGCTGGAAGACGGCGACCACGATTTCAAGCCGCGTAAGCCGTTGACGCTGGAAGCCAACCTGGACGCGGCCGCGACCGAAATTGCCGCGTGGATGCGGAAAATCGCTGCTGAATAGGATAAAGCGAGAGCGGCAACTCTCCAAAAACGTTGCCGAAATGGAACGCCTCGGCTGAAAACGGACCTTTCAGATGCCCCTGCGTAACCCCGAAGCGCCGCAAGGCTTGCCAGAAGGCCCCAAATGAGGGCAGAATCAACCTGTGACTGCATTGCGACGTGTATGCGAGGGGTGACATGGCATTGGCACTGCGCAGGGGAACACAGTCTATAGCCCTTTCTTTGCTGGCAGCGACGGCACTGGCCTCCTGGCCGGCCTTCTCCGAGGACTTCACGATCAAGTCCGGGGAGACGGTGGGGCAGCAGGTCATGGATAGCACCGGCGATACTGGCGCCGTGCAGTCGGGCGGCAAGATCAGCACGACCGATGACAACGAACCCGCCGTCGAGATGCAGAAGGCTGGCCAGAAGCTTACCAACGACGGAACGATAGAGACGTGGGGCGACGACACGCCCACGGTCTACACCAAAGGCGCCGGCGCGCAGGTGACAAACAAAGGCTCGCTGTTGGCAGGGGGCAATGGCTCGGCCGGCATCGCCAGCGAGGGCCAAGGCACGATCATCGTCAATAACGGCCTGCTGCGCGCAGACAACGATGCTTTCGCCGGCATCTTTGCGACCGGCGGCGATACCCGGGTCACCAACGCCGGTACGGTCGAGGTCGGAGGGAGCAACGTCTTCGGCATTTTCGTCGGTGGTGAGAATTCAAGCGTCGCCAACGGCGGGACGATCCATGCCCTGGGCGACGGTGCCGTGGGCATTGTGGCAGCTGGAAACGGCAGCCAGGTCACAAACAGTGGGCTAATCGACACGACGGGGTTGGCGACTGTGGGCATCGCCGTAGGTGATCCCGATCCCTTGGTAGTCATCTCGGATGTGGCGGTGCTGAATGACGGCACGATCCGTTCTAATAGCCTTGCAAGCACAGGCGACGTCGTTAGCTTGGGCATCACTGTCAACGCACATGGTGCGCATGTCGTAAATGACGGCTTGGTGGATGTGAGTGCAGTTACCGCCGATGGTGACAGCGCGAGTGGTGGCATTGTGGTCGACGGCAACAATGTAACTGCCGTCAACAATGGTTCCATTAACGTATTCGGATCTGCGACCAACGGCGATGCTGCTGTGAGTGGCATAGCGCTCAGTGGCAACAATGTGATTGTCGTCAACAGTGGTTGGATCAATGTGGGAGGATCTGCGGCTGGCGATGCCTTTGTGAGCGGTATCGCTCTTGGGGGCGATCATGCGACAGTCACCAATTCCGGCACGCTGCTGAGTGATGACCTTGCGATCCTGTTCGGCGGCGACGATGCGCGGCTGAACCTGCAGGCCGGCACGGCCATCCAGGGCGACATCGTCTTCGGCGGTTCCGACAACACCGTTTCCTTCGGCCCCGGGCTGAATGCGGTGATGACGTTCTCCGGCTTGCCGGACGTGATCATGACCGGCGGCCGGCCCTATGTCGTTCGTGACGACACTGTCGCGGTGCTCGACCCGGCCGGCTTCCGCGGCGCGCATGCGGTGGTGACCGATCTCACCGGCAACATTGCCGGCGCGATCGAGGACAGGCTTGCGCTCGCGCGGAATACGGGCTTCGGCGAACTCGGCCTGCGCGGCCCCATCGTTGCAGATGGCGTCGTCGAACCGGCGGCTCCCTTGGGGCCGGTGTTCTGGGCCACGGCCATCGGCAGCTATCGTTCGGAGAGCCATTCGGGCGATGATGAACGCTTCCGCAATTCGGTCGGCGGCGGGATTGCGGGCTTCGACGCGGAGGTTTCCGACCTATGGCGCGCTGGCGCCTTCCTGGGTGGCGCCGGCGGCTCGGTTCGCGTCGACGACTCCGGCCACGACAGGAGCTACAGCAGCTTCTTCGGCGGCGGCTACCTTGGCTATGCGGCGGGCCTGAACTTCGCCGATCTGTCGATCTCCGTCGGTTCGCTTCGGCAGAACGCCGACCGCCGCATTGCCAACAACATGGTGCTGGGCGGCATCGAGACGGGGCGCGCCAATGTCAACGGCGTCTTCGTCAGCCCGGCGGTGACATTCGGCACGCATGTGGCGATGGGGGACACGATCATCGTCCCGAGCCTTCGACTGCGCTATGCCGGGCTGTTCCTCGACAGCTATTCGGAAGAGGGCGCTCATGACGAGCTGAGCGTGGACTCGCGCCACGTGAATGTGTTCGAGGCACGCGGCCAGATCGCGCTGCCGCTGGCGCCGCAGGTCACCGACAACGGCGTGTGGGCGGCCTCGCTCCGGGCCGGCATCGACGGCATCGCGCAAAGCGGCGGCAGGGTTTCGGCGACGATGCTGGGGCAGGACATCTCGTTTACGCCAGACGACCGCAAGGGCGTGGTGCGCGGCTTCGCCGGTGCCGACTTCACCTTCCTCAACGACAGCCGGATGCAGCTGCAGGGCACCATCGAGCTCGGCTACGGCAGCGACAGGGCATTTACGGCGTTTGCGCGCGCGGGGCTGAGCGTTCCGTTTTGAGGCAGCGGCTGGCTGGATTTGGTCGCAGGCGCGCGGAATGCTGCGGAGCCGAAGGTGGCCCGCGCGAAACGCGTGTGCGTCCGATCGACGTATTGGAAGCGGCCTAGTCGAGGCCTGGATCCCCGGAACCTCCGCACTTCGCTTCGCTCGTGCTCCGGCCCGAGGATGACGGAGGCATTGTGGCTCTTCGCAAATCTCCAGCGCTGACGATTTGCATGCCAAAGCAGTAGTCACGCGAGCAGACAGCTAGTCTCTCCGGAGCAAGCAAGCGCAGCCTTACGCGGGTAACGTGAGAGTAGCCTACCGTCCCTCGCGATACCACATGGCGCCGAGGGCGGCGAGCAGCAGGCCCAGGCCGAAGAACCCCGCAAACAGCGGCACGCGGCTGACCGACTTCAGGACGCTGTCATTGGTGGTCTTCAGCCCGATCCAGTCGCGGCCGGCGGCTTCGGCATTGCCGCGCACCGGCACGATGCTGGGCACGTTGACGCCGGAGAGGGCGGCCAGCCGGCGCACGCTGCCACCGGTCTTTTCGGCATAGGGTTTGAGAACCCCCTCGGTGGAGACCATGTCGCCGAATTCGGGCGCGTTGACGGGTCCGATATGCGCGAGCGTGCTCAGATTGCCGTTGGCGACCTGGTAGAGGCCGATCTCCTTGGTGACCACGCTGCCGGAGAAAATGCCGGGCTCCGTCTGCGCGAGCGGCACGGTCATGGCCTTGCCGGACGGGGTGATGACCTGCGCGCTGCCCGGATTGTCCTTCATCGTCTGGCGGCGCACGTCCAGCGTCATGCCGCGGCCGTTGGCGGTGAGGCGTTCTTCCTCAAGCTCCGGCTCCTTCATCAGCCAGTGCGCGATGCGGCGATAGAGGGAGACATGCGGGCCGCCGCCCTCATAGCCGCGCGCCCACAGCCAGCCCTGGTCGGACAGGAACATGCCGACGCGGCCTTCGCCCTTGTGATCGAGCACCAGAAGCGGCCGGTCGTCGGGACCCTTCATGACGACCTCGCCCTCGGGATGATCGACACCGATGATGCGGAACCAGCGGCTCCATTTCGGCGGCTCGCTGGTCGAGCCCTCCAGGCCGCGCGTGACCGGGTGGCGTTTGCCGAGGTCGGTGAGGCGCGGATAGAACGGTTTTTCCACCACCTCGCCCGTGGGCATGGCCGGCAGCGCCGGGAGCAGCGGCGTGCGCGCGATGGACTGCTGGCCGGCATATTCGGGGCCGGCGGCGATCAGCAGCGCGCCGCCCTTTTCGACATATTCGGCGATGTAGTCGTAATAGAGGATCGGCAGCACGTCGCGGTGCTGGTAGCGGTCGAAGATGATGAGGTCGAACTCGTTGATCTTGTCGACGAACAGCTCGCGCGTCGGGAAGGCGATGAGCGACAGTTCGTTGATCGGAGTGCCGTCCTGCTTCTCCGGCGGACGCAGGATGGTGAAATGCACCAGGTCTACCGAGGCGTCGGACTTGAGCAGGTTGCGCCAGGTGCGTTCGCCGGCATGCGGCTCGCCCGAAACCAGCAGCACGCGCAGGTTCTCGCGGATGCCGTCGACCAGCGCCACGGCGCGGTTGTTGATGTCGGTGATCTCGCCGTCCTCATGGTCGACGGCGACCTCGACGATGTTTCGGCCGGCGCCGGGGACGGTGATGTGCAGCGGCATTTCCTGGCCGATGGTCGCCCGCTCGACGGAAACCTGCTGGCCGTTGATCGACACGCGCACGTCGACCTGGCCGGTCTCGCCGCCGGAAGTGATGACGCGATAGCTCATGTCGAGCGGCTTGCCGACGATGCCGAAGCGCGGCGCCTTCTCGAAGCGGATGCGGCGGTCCTTCTCGCCTTCCTCGCCGGTGATCAGCGCATGCAGCGGTGCGTGGAAGGCTGGCGCCCCGGTGGGCACGTCGTGCACCTGGCCGTCGGTGATCATGATCGCGCCGCCGATGCGTGAGGGCGGCACGTCGCGGAACGCGCCGTCAAGCGCCGAGAACAGCCGCGTCTCGGTGCGCTCGTCGGCGGCGTCGGCCTTGCCGGCCTCGACCACGCGCACCTCGAACTGCTTGAGCCGCGATAGCCTTTCCTGCAGCGCGGCCAACGCCTGGTCGGTCTGGGCGGTGCGGTTGCCGATTTCCTGGCTAGGGCTGCGGTCGACGATCAATGCCACCACGCTCTGCAGCGGCTCGCGGTTTTCATCAAGCAGGACAGGGTTGAAAAGGGCGGCGGCAAGGGCGACGAGCGCAGCCAGGCGCAGCAGGGAGCCGCGCCGGCGGAACCACAGGCCGGCCAGTGTCAGGATGGCAAGCGGCACGAGAATGATGGCCAGCAGCTGCCAGTTGAGCAACGGTTCGAAGGAGAGCGACCAGCTGTTCATGCTACTGCCCCAGCCTCTCGAGCAGAGCCGGCACGTGGACCTGGTCGGACTTGTAGTTGCCCGTCAGCATGTACATGACGATGTTGACGCCGACGCGATAGGCGTAGAGCCGCTGCATCGGATCGGACGGCACGGTGGGGAACATCGGGTCGCCATTGGCGTCGACCGCCCAGGCGCCGGCGAAATCGTTGGCGGTGATCATGATCGGGGTAACGCCGTCGCCGGTGCGCACCGGGCGGTGCTCGGGATTGGCGGCTTCAAGCGACGCTTCGACCCAGAGCGGGCTGCCGTTGAAGCGGCCCGGAAACTCCGGAAGGATGTAGAACGACTTGGTCAGCACGTGATCGGAAGGCACGGGCTCCAGCGGCGGCACGTTGAGATTGGCCAGGATGTCGCGCAGCCTCTGGGTGGCGGGGCTGGCGGAGTTGGCGTCGATGCCGCCGGCATACTGGTCGCGCGTGTCGAACAGCACAGTGCCGCCCTGCTGCATGTAGGCGTCGATGCGGGCGATAGCCTCCTGCGAAGGCATCGCCGCCTTGGGGTCGATCGGCCAATAGATCAGCGGATAGAAGGCGAGCTCGTCGCGAGCGATGTCGACGCCGGCCGGCTTGCCCGGCTCGAGCGCGGTCTTGTCGACCAGGAAGCGGGAGAGGCCGTCGAGACCCGCGCGGCTGATGGCGTCGACCGAGGCGTCGCCGGTGATGACATAGGCAAGCCGGGTCTTCGACACGGCCTCGATGGCCTGGTCGTCGCCGGGCTTCGAATCGTCGGCGCGCGCATGCGGCGCAGACGCGAAGAAGAGCGCGCCGGCCGCCAGCAGCACGACAGCAGCGCCCGCGCCGCGCGCCGCGGCGTCGCGGCGGCCACGTCCGGCGAACATGCCGCCCAGCCAGAACACCGCCAGCGTGTCGAGCAGCATGAGGGCGAGCGCTGCGGCCACGAGCGGTCCCTTCAGGTCGTGGGTTTCGTTCAGCGCATAGCGCATTTCGGTGACGGGGGCGGCGATGCGGGGACGCGCCAGCGGCGCAAGGGTTGCGTCCGCGCCGAGCAGGTTGTGGGCGACGACGCCGTCCTCGCTGCCATAGAGACCGGGCGGGTTTTCGATGGTGACCGGCACCGGGCCGCGCCCTACCGTCAGTGGCCGCGCATCTGCGGGCGGCGGCACCAGCGTGCCGTCGGCCGCGATCATGCGGTACGGCGCCAGCGAGGCGACCTGGCCCTCGGCGGATGCAGCGAGGCTGCCCTGGTTACGCGACATCTGCACCAGGCGGCGCAGCATTTCGACAAAGGTGCCGGAGATCGGCAGGTTGGACCATGTCGCCTCGGGCGCGGTGTGGAAGAGGACGACGGTGCCCTTTTCGCGCCGCGCGCCGGTGACCAAGGGCGTGCCGTCGGCGAGGTTGGCCCAGGTGCGTTCGCCGAGATCGGCGGTGGGCTCCGCCAGCACCTGGCGGCTGACGGTAACCTCCGACGGCGGGGCGAGATCGGAGAACGGACCGGTCTTGGGGAATTCGGTGACCGGCTGCGGTTCGGTCCAGGACATCGCGCCGCCCAGCGAGCGCTCGCCGGTGCGCAGGCGGACCGGCAGGAGGTCGTCATCATTGCCGGCCGCGGCGAGGCGGGAGCCGGCGAAGCGCACCAGCAAGCCGCCATTGTTCACCCATTCCACTAGCTTCTGGTGGGCGGGCTCGGGGATGTTGCCGATGTCGGCCATGACGATCATCGCCGGCTTCTGTTCCAGAAGCTGGGGGATGGCGTCGGCTATGTCGCGGCTCTGCGGCTCGACGAGGTCGGCGAAGGGGGAGAGCGCGCGGCGGATATAGTAGAGCGGAGCCAGCAGCGGCTGCGCCTGGTCGGACTCGGCCTGGGAGATGAGGCCGACGCGGCGGCGCTTGGAGCTTTCGTCCAGCACGCGCACGGCGCCGGCATGGTTCTCGCCGTCGATGCGGATGGCGGCGAAATCGTTGCGCAGCTCGAACGGGACCTTCATCAGCCCGGTGCCCACGGCTGCGCCCGCGCCGAAGGTGATGGCCGCATCGGCGATGCGGCGGCCCTTGTCGTCGAAGGCGCCAGCCGTGACCTGCCGGGGGGTGGCGTCGGAGGACGGGCGCACGGCGGTGAGGGCAAAGCCGTCGAGCTGGTTTTCGGCCTTGGTCAGGCCAGCCGTGGCGATGCGGTCGGGCATTGCCCAGATGACGCTGGCGGGGCCCTTGCTGAAGAGCGTGCCGAAGGCGGCATCGTCGCCTTGGGCCGCGAGGCCGTCAGCGAGAACGGCGATACTGGCGCCAGGCATCGTGTCGAGCGCGGCGGCGACGCGGGCATAGACGCTGGGCCGGTCGGTCGGGATCGGGCGGGGCTTGGTGGCGCGCAGCTTGTCGCGCGCGGCCTTCGCGTCGAAGGGGCCGATGTCGGCGTTGGGTTTCTCGGCGGTGAAGGCGAGCAGCACCCGCTGGCCGCTTGCGGCAGCGTCATCGATCAGGCGTTCGGCTGTGGCGACGTGGCGTTCCCAATCCGGCGAAGCCGCCCAGCCATTGTCCACGACCAGCGCAAGCCCGCTGCCGGCGGCCGGCAGCTTCTCGCGCGGATTGAAGACGGGCTCGGCCAGCGCCATGACCACCAGCGCGGCCATGAGCAGCCGCAGCAGCGTCAGCCACCACGGGCTCTGCCGGGGCGTTTCCTCGCGGCGCAGCACCCGCGCCAAAATCTTCAGCGGTGGAAAGACCTCCGTCTCCGGCTTGGGCGGGGTGAGCCTGAGCAGCCACCAGATGACCGGCAGCGCGAGCAGGCCCCACAGGATGGCCGGGAAACCGAAGGAGAGCGGCAGCCAGCTCATGCGCGCACCCCGGAGGCGTAGCCGCTCTCGGCGCTCATCGCCATGTGCACCTGCACCAGCGCCTCGGAGGCGAGGCGATCGGTGTGGTTGACGGTGTAGCTCCAGCCGAGGCGCTTGCACCAGGCGGCAAGCTCCTCGCGGCGGGCGGAGTAGAGCAGGCGGTAGTCGGCGCCGAGTTGCTCGGCGCGGCCGGCGGTGAGCTTTTCACCGGTCTCGGGATCGGTGAATTCGGTGCGCCCGGAATAGGGGAAGCTTTCTTCGGCCGGATCGGCGATCTCGATCAGGTGGGCGCGGGCGCCGCGCCGGGCGAGCGTGTCGAGCCATTCCTTGGTTTCCTCGACCGGGTCGAGGAAGTCGCTGGCGATGACGACGTCGGAAAAGCGGCGGACGGCAGCGAGGTCGGGCCGGTGCGGCAGCGCGCCGGCATGCGTCAGGTGGGCGGCCAGCCGCTCGGCGCCGTTGCGGGCGGTGAAGGGATCAGTGAGGCCGGGCCACGCGATACGCTCGCCGCCGCGCGACAGAAGCTCGGCCAGCGCCAGGACGAGCACCAGCGCGCGCGATTCCTTGGAAACGCTGGCCGTCCTCGACTGGTAGAGCATGGAGGGAGACGGGTCGGCCCATAGCCAGACGGTATGGGCAGCCTCCCATTCGCGGTCGCGCACATAGATATGGTCGTCGCGGGCCGAGCGGCGCCAGTCGATGCGCGACAGGCTCTCGCCCTCGACATAGGGACGGAATTGCCAGAAATTCTCGCCGATGCCGCGCTTGCGGCGGCCGTGCCAGCCGGAGATGACGGTGTTGACCACGCGGCGCGCCTCGATCAGCAGGTCGGGCACGAGAAAGGCGCGCTGCCTTGCGCGGGCAAGGGCGTCCTTCGTACCGACAGGAGGCGAGGCCGCGCCGATGCGTGCCATCAGATACCCTTCACCAGCCGCGCTACCACGTCGCGCACGCTCATGCCTTCGGCGCGGGCGGCGAAGGTGAGCGCCATGCGGTGCTGCAGAACCGGCTCGGCAAGCGCCTTCACGTCGTCGATCGACGGCGCAAGGCGCCCGTCATAGAGCGCGCGGGCGCGGGCGCACAGCGTGAGCGCCTGGCTTGCGCGCGGGCCCGGACCCCAGGCCACATGCTTGTCGGTCTCGGCGTTGCCCTGGCCCGGGCGCGCCGAGCGCACCAGTTCGAGGATGGCCTCCACCACGCTTTCCGGCACCGGCATGCGGCGGATGAGCCGCTGGATCTCCTGCAGGCGCACGGGCGACAGCACATTGGCCGCCCTGGCCTCTTCGACGCCGGTGGTTTCCAGAAGGATGCGCCGCTCGGCGTCGACGTCCGGATAGTGGATGTCGATCTGCATCAGGAAGCGGTCGAGCTGGGCCTCCGGCAGCGGATAGGTGCCTTCCTGCTCCAGCGGGTTCTGGGTGGCGAGCACGTGGAAAGGAGCGGGCAGGTCGTGGCGCACGCCGGCGACGGTGACGTGGTATTCCTGCATCGACTGCAGCAACGCCGACTGGGTGCGGGGGCTTGCGCGGTTGATCTCGTCGGCCATCAGCAGCTGCGCGAAGATGGGGCCCGGGATGAAGCGAAAGGAGCGCTTGCCGTTTCCATCCTGTTCCATCACCTCGGAGCCGAGGATGTCGGACGGCATCAGGTCCGGCGTGAACTGGACGCGGCGCGAATCCATGCCGAGCACGATGCCGAGCGTCTCCACCAGCTTGGTCTTGGCAAGGCCCGGAACGCCGACCAGCAGGGCATGGCCACCCGCCAGCAGCGCGACCAGCGTGCGCTCGATGACGCTTTCCTGGCCGAAGATGACCTTGCCGATACCCTCGCGAACCTTGGAGATGTCGCCCAACGCTCTTTCGGCGTCCGCGATCATTTCCTTTTCGCCGATCGAGGGATCCTTGATCACTACGCTCATGCCGCTTCGATCCTCATTTGTTCGGGAAGGGGGCTGCCGTCTCGTCGCTCACGATTAGCACTTTTGCCGCGCAGGTGAATGAACTTAAATCACGCACCAAGGCTGACAAGCTTAACAACAGTGACTATTTCGTGACCATGACCAAAGACGAAGCACATATCGAAGGCGAGCTCACGAAGGTCGGCGACACGGCCAGCCTGCAGGCACTTATCTCGCGCGCGGCCCGCGCAGGACAAGGCCTGCCGCCCGTGGAACGCTGGAATCCCGACTTCTGCGGCGATCTCGACATGGAGATCCGCCAGGACGGCACCTGGTTCTATCTCGGCACGCCCATCGGGCGCATGCCGCTGGTGCAGCTTTTCTCCACGGTGCTGCGCAAGGATGCCGACGGCAAGACCTATCTGGTGACGCCGGTGGAGAAGGTGGGCATCCGCGTGGTGGATGCGCCTTTCGTGGCAGTCGAGATGACGGTGACGGGCGAGGGCGACGGCCAAGTCATCACCTTCCGCACAAATGTTGGCGATGTTGTGGAGGCCGGGCCGGACCGTCCGATGCGCTTCGTGGACGAGGACGAGACGGGGGGCTTGAAGCCCTATGTGCTGGTGCGCGGCCGGCTGGAAGCGCTGGTGGCGAGGCCGGTGATGTATGAACTGGTTGAACATGGCGAGGAGATCGAGATCGACGGCGAACCGATGTTTGCCGTGCGCTCCAAAGGGGCCGTCTTTCCCATCATGCCGGCCGAGAAGCTGCACCAGTTGAGTGCCTGATCCATGAACAGCCTTGCCGCATCATCATTTTCCGCGCGCGACTTTCGCGAGCGCGTGGTGCGCCTGCATCCGGAAGATGTCACGCACGACTATGGCGACCACTATTTCAATCCGGGCTTCGGCGACCTGATCCGGCGCGACAATCTGCGCGCGGCGGCGGTGCTGATTCCCGTGGTGGATCATGGCGACGAGGCGAGCGTGATCCTGACCAAGCGGGCGGAGAAGCTGCGCAGCCATTCGGGCCAGGTGGCCTTTCCGGGCGGGCGCATCGACATCACCGACCCGACGCCGGAGTTTGCGGCGCTGCGCGAGACGACCGAGGAAATCGGTCTCGGCGCCGACCGCGTCGAGATCATCGGGCGCATGCCGGACTATGTCTCGGGCAGCGGCTACCTCATCGCACCTGTGCTGGGCATCGTGCAGCCCGACTTCCACCTGACGCTGAACGTGCATGAGGTCGACACGGCCTTCGAGGTGCCAATGCGCTTCCTGATGGACCCGGCCAACCACCACCAGGGCAGCCGCATGTGGGACAACCGCGAATGGGTCTATTACGACATGCCCTATGGCGGACAGCGCATCTGGGGCGTCACCGCCGGCATCATCCGCACCCTCTATGAAAGGTTCTATGCATGAGCGGCAGCGTGTCGATCGCCGGCAAGGCGCCATGGCTGGACAATGCTGAACTGCAGAAGCTGCTGAAGTCGCTGAATGCGGAGGGCGAGGAGGCGCGGATCGCCGGCGGGGCGGTGCGCAACGCGCTGCTGGGACAGGCGGTGTCCGACGTCGACATTGCCACCACCACCGAGCCGGACGAAACGGCGCGGCGTGCCGAGGCGGCCGGCTTCAAGGCGGTGCCGACGGGCGCCGACCACGGCACGATCACGGTGATTGTCGGCGGCAGGCCGTTCGAGGTGACGACGCTGCGCGCCGACGTGGAGACCGACGGCCGCCGCGCCAAGGTGCGCTTCGGCCGCGACTGGAAGCTTGACGCAGAGCGGCGCGACTTCACCATCAATGCGCTCTATGCCGATGCTGAGGGGCATGTGGTCGACCTGGTCGGCGGGCTTGCCGATCTGGAGAGCCGCACGCTGCGCTTCATAGGCGATGCCGAGACGCGCATCCGCGAGGACTATCTGCGCATCCTGCGCTTCTTCCGCTTCTTTGCCTGGTATGGCTCCGGGCGGCCGGACGCGGAGGGACTGAAGGCCTGTGCCCGGCTGAAGGAAGGCCTCGACCGGCTCTCGGCCGAGCGCGTGTGGAGCGAGCTGAAAAAACTGCTTTCCGCGCCCGATCCGTCGCGCGCGCTGCTGTGGATGCGGCAGGCCGGGGTGCTGACGCGCATTCTGCCCGAAAGCGAGAAATGGGGCATCGACGCGATCCACGCGCTGACCCGAACCGAGGCCGATCTCGGCTGGCCTGCCGACCCGCTGCTTCGGCTGGAGGCGATCGTGCCGCCGGATGCGCCGCGCATGGCCGCGATGGCGGAGCGGCTGCGGCTTTCGAACGCGGAGGCCGAGCGGCTGGCGCAGTGGGCGCGCTCGGAAAAGCCCGCGTCGACGCTGACGGAAGGCGCGCTCGCCAAGATGCTTTATCGCGGCGCCCCGGGAGGCATCGTCGACCGCCTGAGGCTTTCACTGGCGGCCGCGCGCGGCCGCGCCGTCGAGGACGACAAGGCGATGATGGAGGCCGGCGGCTATTCGCGTCTGCTGGGCTATGCCCTGTCGTGGGAAAGGCCGGTTTTCCCGGTCAACGGCACCGATCTCGCCGCACTCGGCGTCGCCGCGGGGCCGAAGCTCGGCGATATGCTCAGGGCGCTCGAAGGCGCCTGGGTCGATTCGGGCTTTGCGCTGGAACGCGGCGCACTCCTCGAACGCGCCGCCGAAAGCCTGAAGACGCCAACCTGAGCCGGTTCGGGTCAGGCCGCGTCGCGAACCTTCTCGATGCGGGAGCGGATCGCCTCGATCATCGTCTCGCGGATGATGGTTTCGCCATGGGTTTCGCGCATGTGCTCCACCGCGCGGCGCATGACTTCAGCTTCTTCTTCGTGACGGGTATGCCATTGGCAGCCGGGGACGAGTGAGCCGCACTGAAATTCCTTCATTGTGTCACTCCCTTTGTTTTCATTGGGCTAGTTCCTTATGTCGTCGCGCAGCCTAGCCTTTAGGGCCAAGCGGGACATTCCGTCATCCTGTTGTTCCAGGACCGCGGGCCCTCGCCGGCCGCCTCCACGCCCGGCGAGAACGGTATTTTTACCAGAAACCTGTTCCGATGTCCCCACGAGAAGGCGATGGCGCGGGAAAATGAGGCCTCCTAAACCTGGCGCGACCGCTTGGGGCGGCGGGCATCCTGACGGATGCGGTTATTCCGTTCTATCTCATTGTTTTAGCCGCATTTATGCAACGCCAAGCGATTCCGCTAGGCTGCAAAATGGCCTGGCCATGCAAGAGACCAAGCAGCCATCGTTGCAACGGGCTGAAGATCGGCCGTTTTCCTGGGGGATCGTCGGAACCGGCGCGATCGCGCGGCAGTTCGCCAGCGATCTCAGCCTTCTCGGCTACGCCCGGGTCGTCATCTGCTTCCATCCAGTTTTGCGGCGGCAGTTGAGGGCGGGCGAATTAAGATCTGGTGAAAGGGCGGGTTCGGTTCGTGCGCCGCTAGTTCAGCGAAACCGCGTTGGACCGCGCCAGCCACTCGCTGACGATCTTGACGTCCTCGTCGCCAAGACCGTGGCCGGCCTTGATGGTGCGGGCTTCGAGATAAGCGCCGTGGCCTTTCAGCGTTGCTTCCAGCGCCGGCGCAAAGGGCGCGTAGGTGGTGTCGGAAGCCCCGGCCACCACGAGGAAGCGCGTGCCGGAGAGGCTGACGTCGGGCACCTTGTCGAGCACCGGCATCGGCCGCAGCAGCACCGCGCGCTCGATCAAGCCCGGATGCAGCAGCGACAGCGCAGCCAGCAGGTTGGCGCCGTTGGAATAGCCGAGGAAGACGGTGTGATCGAGATCGAGCACCTTCTGCTTCACCGCATCCGTGAGGAAACGGGCGAAGGCGGCGGCCTCCGAATGGATGTCGCGCTGGTCGAAGCTGGTCGGGGTCAGGCGTCGATACCAGCGCTTCTTGCCGTCCTGCACGATGCGGCCGCGCACGCCCATCAGCACCGCGCGCGGCGCGATGCGCGAGGCGAGCGACATCAGCGTTGTCTCGTCGCCGCCGGAACCGTGCAGCAGCACCACCGTCTCGGGGATAGCGTTCTCGGGCCGCTTGACGAGGACGGTGAAATTCTCGGCGTGGATGATGGACGAGGCGTTGGCGTCTGCGGGCAGGGCCGGAGCCTTCGGCGCCTGGCCGGCCTTTGCCGGCTGCGGGGCGCTCTTTGCATCGGCCGACAGGTCGGGACAGCCGCGCTGGGAGGGGGGCGCCGAGAGGAGGCGTTCCTGGGTCGTCGAAGCCGCCATCTTTGCCTGCGATCCGTTGCGCTCGCATTCAGATAGGTCGCGGGCGCTGGCGGCGCCAGCGACGCCGAGCGCGAGGAGCAGGGTGAAGGTGCCGATAAACGATTTCTTAGCCATGCGCGGAGACTGTCAGCTAAAGGTTAACCAACATTCTAGGGCGCAGACGGAGGCCTAAGTAGGGCCGCGTCAGGCCGCGCTTCTTCTCTCCAGGCGCTTGCGCATTTCCGTCGCCCTCACGGCCATTTCACCGCCGGCGGCATGCTCGACAGGATGGAATTGACGTTGCCGCCGGTCTTCAGGCCGAAGATGGTGCCGCGGTCGTAGAGCAGGTTGAACTCGACGTAGCGGCCGCGGCGCACCAACTGCTCCTCGCGGTCGGCCTCGGACCAGCCGGTGCCAAAATTCTTGCGCACCAGATGCGGATAGACCACCAGGAACGAGCGGCCGACATCTTGCGTGAAGCGGAAATCGGCGTCCCAGCCGCCCTTTTCCTCCGGCGAGTGCAGCCAGTCGTAGAAGATGCCGCCGATGCCGCGCGCCTCGTTGCGGTGCGGGAGATAAAAGTACTCGTCGCACCAGGTCTTGAATTTCTCGTAGTCGGCGACTTCAGGATGCTTGCCGCAGGTGAAGGCAAAGATCTTGTGGAAGGCCTGGGTATCCGGATCTTCCTGCGTACGCCTCCGGTCGAGCACGGGGGTGAGGTCGGCGCCGCCGCCGAACCACTGGCGCGAGGTGACCACCATGCGCGTGTTCATGTGCACGGCCGGCACGTTGGGGTTCCAGGGATGGGCGATGAGCGAGATGCCGCTGGCCCAGAAGCGCGGGTCTTCCTCGGCACCGGGCATCTGCTTGCGGAACTCGGGCGAAAACTCGCCATAAACGGTGGAGGTGTGCACGCCGACCTTCTCGAAGACGCGGCCATGCATCATCGACATGATGCCGCCGCCACCCTTGCCTTCCTCGCGCTGCCAGGGCGTGCGCTCGAAGCGGCCGGGTGCCCAGGATGCGGCCTGAGTGGCGGCAAGCTCGTCTTCCAGTTGCTCGAAGGCGGTGCAGATGCGGTCGCGCAGTTCCTCGAACCAGAGGCGGGCCGTTTCCTTCTTGGCTTCGATGTCGGCGGGCAGGCCGGCCGGGATCTCGGGGCGCTCCATGCGGTCTCCACTGGTTCTGGCAATGCCGGCCACCCGTCGTGGAAGGCATACTGCACAAATGACTCGTTTTTTCTTGGCGTGATCCCTAATCTGTAAAAGATCTGGGTCAAGGAGTTCCTCGTGCGTACCCCGACAAGACCGCCGCTCGATGGTCTGAAGAAAAGGCTGGAAGAAAGCCGGGCCGAGCGCGCGCGCACGCCGCGCGACGGCTTTCTGCGCGAGACCTATGTGCTGCCGCGCCGCGATGCGCGCGCCAAGGCCAAGGAGTGGTTCGACCGCTGGCCGAAGCAGGCCTACTGGACGACCATTGAAAGCTGGTTCGAGCGACCCGGCGACGTGATCGAATTCACGATCCGGCGCCTGCCTTCGTCCGACTAGCCGCCTTTCGCGCCGCCCCGACCAGGAGACGCCGGGGGCCCGACCCTTCGGCGCCAAGCCGGTCGTCCGGATTGTGCAGCGGACAGCGGTCGAGCGACATGCAGCCGCAACCGATACAGCCGGTCAGCCCGTCGCGCAGTTTCTGCAACTGTTCGATGCGCCGGTCGAGGTCGGTCGCCCAGCCTTGCGAAAGCATGCGCCAGTCCTCGCGCGTCGGCGTGCGGCCGTCCGGCAGCGAGGCGAGCGCGGCCGCGATGTCGGCGAGCGAGATGCCCACTTCCTGCGCGACGCGGATGACGGCGACGCGGCGCAGCACGTCGCCGCTGTAGCGGCGCTGGTTGCCCGCCGTGCGGTGGCTCCGGATGAGCCCCTTGGTCTCGTAGAAATGCAGCGTCGACACCGCCACGCCGCTGCGATGCGCCACCTCGCCGACGGAAAGCTCCTTGACCATTCGATTTCCCGCTTGACCTCAAGTTAAGTTGAGGTTGTAGCAAGGCATCCTTCGACACGCAAACCGAAGGATGCAGACATGTTCATGAGACTGGCAGTGGCGGGATGGCTGACGCTACGCGGACGACGCGTCGGACGGTTCACCGTGGTCTTAGAGCGAGATGTTTTCTCGTTGAATCATGACGTCGCTCTAAGCTTTTGTTTTTGCCGCATGATCTTGTCCGACAAGTCCGCAACTTTTCGGGGTCATGCTCTGGGCGTGGCGGACCTGTCAGCCAAGCTGCCGCATCGCTTCGCCGGCGGCCATGGCCGCGCTGAGCGCGAGGTTGAGACTGCGGCCGCCCCCGCGCATGGGAATGAGGAGCCGGGCGTCGGCGCGTTCGTGCACGTGGTCGGGTACGCCGGCCGACTCGCGGCCAAACAATATTACGTCGCCATCGGCATAGCGGAAATCGGTATAGGGCAGGGCGGCTTTCGTGGTGAACAGGACGAGCCGGCGCCCTTCCGCCGTGCGCCAGGCGTCGAAGGCCGCGAAATCGACATGGCGCGTCAGGGCAGCCATTTCGAGATAGTCCATCCCGGCCCTGCGCAAGTTTCTGTCGGAGAGATCGAAGCCGGCGGGCTCGATGATGTCGACGGCGAGGCCGAAACAGGCGGCCATGCGCAGTATGGTACCTGTATTGCCGGCGATGTCGGGCTGGTAGAGCGCGATGCGGATGCCTTCGTTCAATATCTTACTCTGCTAACCTGTTGCAAGTTGGCAACTGTTTCATTTTCGTCACGGAATTTTACTTGGTCGGCATGGTCTTTTGCGCCGAAAGGGGCTATAGAGCGCGCATTGTCAACTCGAACCGAGGGAGGAAAGCATGGCTGTACGTATGTTTTGGCTCCACCGAGGCCATAGGGCCTGACGGCGGTTTCGGTTCGACGCTTTATCATTTCCTGACATTCCAAAGCAGCATCGTCTCGATTTCCGCCGGAACTTTTTCTCCGTTCCCGAAGGAATCCTGCGATGTTTTATCCGTTTGCCAAGGGGCCCGAGGCCCCGTCTGAACTGCCCTCCCGAATTGCGCGCCGGCTGAACTGCGGCACCAGCCTGCATGAGCGCAAGCTTGCCGCCTGGGCGCTGGCCATCGGCGCGCGCGTGCCGCTCGAGCAGCCATCCGAAGGCAGGCGGCGCGGCGGCCTGCCCGACATCGACCTGTCGGGCGCCGGGCCTGATCCCGGCTATCGCTCGCCGATCCGGCGGCTGATCGACTGGCTGGGCGCCTTCGCCCAGCCGGCCAAGCCGATCGCGGCTCCCGCCATGACCGTGTCAGGAGCGGCGTGCAGGGGGATCGGCGCGGACGAACAACCATATTACACTGGTCGGGCCGGAATCGTTGCCGCCGGCGATTCCGCTCCGACCGGCGAAGAGATGCAAGAAGACGCATGCGAGCGCCCGCTGCAGCACGCCGCATGACCCGAACGTGAAGAGAATGACGATGTTTCGCTGGTTTGAACAAAGACTGGACCCGTTTCCCGCCGACAGACCCGTGGAGCCGCCACGGACGCTGGTCGCGTTCTGCTGGCATTTCACGAAGCCCGCCTGGCCCTTCGTGCTGATTGCCGCGATCACCATGGCGCTGATCGCGATCATGGAAGTGTGGATGTTCGGCTTCCTCGGCAACATCGTCGATTGGCTCTCGGCGCACGACCGCGCGACTTTCCTGCAGACGGAGTGGTGGAAGCTGCTCGGCATGGCGCTGGTGGTCGGTGTCGTCTTGCCGGCGACGGTGGCGCTGTCGTCCTTCAATACGTACCAGACGCTGTTCGGCAATTATCCGATGCGCATCCGCTGGCAGGTGCACCGCTACCTGCTGAACCAGTCGATGACCTTTTATCAGGACGAGTTTGCCGGCCGCATTGCCACCAAGCTGATGCAGACGGCGCTGGCCGTGCGCGAGACCGTGATCAAGTTCGTCGAGGTGCTGAACTACGTGATCGTCTATTTCCTGGGCGTACTGGTCATCGTCGGCTCCGCCGACTGGCGGCTGGTGGCCCCGTTGCTGGTCTGGTTGGGCTGCTATCTGGTCGCGCTGCGGTACTTCGTGCCGCGGCTCGGCAAGGTTGGGGCAGCACAGGCCGATGCCCGCTCGCTGATGACCGGGCGCATCGTTGACAGCTACACCAACATCCAGACGGTGAAGCTGTTCTCGCATGCACGGCGCGAGGCCGATTATGCCCGCCAGGGCATGGGCGAGTTCATGCAGACGGCCTATGCCCAAGGCAGGCTGATCACGCAATTCTACATGGTCGTCTATGCGCTCAATTCGGTGCTGCTGCTTTCGATCGGCGCGCTTTCGATCGGTCTGTGGCTGGACGAGATCGTCACGATCGGTGCGGTGGCGGTGGCGATCGGCCTGGTGCTCCGGCTGTGGGGCATGTCGCAATGGATCATGTGGGAGGTCTCCGGCCTGTTCGAGAACATCGGCACGGTGCAGGACGGGATCACCTCGATTTCGCTGCCGCGGCTGGTGGAGGACAAGCCCAATGCGCCCGAACTGTCGGTCAGCAAGGGCGAGATCGAGTTCGACCGGATCGGCTTCCACTACGGCAAGGGCAGGGGCGTCATCGACAACCTGTCGCTGACCATCCGCCCCGGCGAGAAGGTCGGCCTGGTCGGGCGCTCGGGCGCGGGCAAGTCGACGCTGGTCAACCTGCTCCTGCGCTTCTACGACCTGGAAAGCGGGCGCATCACCATCGACGGGCAGGACATTTCCGCGGTGGCGCAGGATTCGCTACGCGCGCAGATCGGCATGGTCACGCAGGATACCTCGCTGCTGCATCGCTCGGTGCGCGAGAACATCCTCTATGGCCGTCCCGATGCCGGCGACGAGGCCATGGTGGAGGCGGCGCGGCGTGCCTCCGCGCAGGACTTCATCGCGACGCTCGCCGATGCCAAGGGCCGCAATGGCTATGAAGCGCATGTCGGCGAACGCGGCGTGAAGCTGTCCGGCGGCCAGCGCCAGCGCATCGCGATTGCCCGCGTCATGCTCAAGGACGCGCCGATCCTGATCCTCGACGAGGCGACCTCGGCGCTCGACTCCGAGGTCGAGGCGGCGATCCAGGAAAACCTCTACCGGCTGATGGAGGGCAAGACGGTGATCGCCATCGCGCACCGGCTGTCCACCATCGCCGCGATGGATCGCCTGGTGGTGATGGATCAGGGCCGCATCATCGAGGAAGGCACGCATGAGGAACTTGTCGCGCGCGGCGGACTTTATGCCCAGTTGTGGATGCGCCAGTCCGGCGGCTTCCTGCCACAGGAAGTCGACACCGCAACGGTCGGAAAGGAACTCGCCGCCGAATGAGTTGTACCCATGAGGCGTTCGGAAGATGCGGGAGGAAGAGGCCCGCCGATCCCGGCGCTGGTGCAGCGGGTCGAGTGTGCGGGTATGGCGCGTGTCTTCCGGCGGCGGGCACCTATATTGGAGAGCACACGGGCTGCATTCGGTGCCGGCAGGCGTCGGGCTAGAATGATGACGAGACGGCAAGGTCGATTTGGATGAAGGAGGAGGACGGGTTGCGCGAGAAGCTGTGGCGGCGGGTCGAGGGTTGGATTGATCCGTTCCAGGATACCGACCGCGAGGTCCTGCCGAGCAACGCCTGGCGCTTCATCCTCTATTTCGCCCAGCAGGCGAAGGGTCCCTTCCTGCTGCTTCTGATCGTCGGCGGGGTGGCCGGCGCGGTGGATGCCGCTCTCTACTGGTCGATAGGTTGGCTCATCGACCTTCTCGACAAGTCATCGCCGCAGACGCTCATCGCGGACCACTGGCCCAAGCTCGTCGCGCTGCTGGGGCTGCTGCTGGTGGTGCGCACGGCGGTGATGGTGGCTTCGGCGTTGGCCGAACAGCAGATCATCGTGCCGGGCTTCTTCTCCATGGTGCGCTGGCAGGCCTTCCGGCGCGTCATCGAGCAGCCCTACGGCTTCTACCAGAATGATTTCGCCGGCCGCATCGCCACCAAGATCATGCAGGGCGGCGAGGCAGTGGGCGACTTCATCGTCAACGTACTGCAGACCATGTGGTCGTTCCTGACCTTCGTGGTGCTGACCACCACGATACTGATGACGCTGGACCCCTGGATGGGGCTTGTGATCCTGCTGTGGTTCATCGCCTATGTGGCGATCATCCGTTTCCTGCTGCCGGAGATGCGGCAGGCCGGGCGCGCCACGGCCGACCAGCGCTCCATCTTCAACGGCCGCATGGTCGACGCCTTCACCAACATCGTCGCCGTAAAACTCTACGACAGCGGCCGGCGCGAACATGCCTTCGTGCGCGAGGGCATGGTCGGGCTCTATGACGCCGTGATCCGCCTGACGCGCGCGATCACCACCGTGCGCTCGGCGGTGGCCTTCACCAACGGCGCCATGATGGCAACGATCGCGGCGCTGTGCATCTTCAAATGGACCGGCGGCGGCATCACGTCGGGCGCCATCGCCTCGGCGCTCGGCCTCGTCTTCCGCCTCAACCAGATGTCGGGCTGGATGATGTTCAACATCAACAGCCTGATCCGCTCCTATGCCACGATCCAGGACGCGACCGGGACGATTTCGGTGCGGCCGGCGATCCGCGATGCGGCCGATGCAGTTGCGATGCCGCGCGCCAAGGGCGACATCCGCTTCGAGAACGTCTCGTTCCATTACGGGGCCGCGGACGGCGTGATCGAGAACCTGAGCCTGCATGTCCGGCCGGGCGAGCGCGTGGCGCTGATCGGGCCGTCGGGCGCGGGCAAGACCACCATCGTCAATCTGCTGCTGCGTCTGTTCGACGTCGAGAAGGGGCGGATCCTGGTGGACGGCCACGATATACGCCAGGTCACCCAGGCGTCGCTGCGTGCCCAGTTCGGCGTCGTCAGCCAGGAGGCGATGCTGATGCACCGCTCCATTCGCGACAATATCGGCTATGGCCGGGAAGGGGCCACGCAGGCCGAGATCGAGGATGCGGCGGAGCGGGCGGTGGCGCACGATTTCATCCTCGGCGTCTCCGATCCCAAGGACCGGCGCGGCTACGACGCCCATGTCGGCGAGCGCGGGGTCAAGCTTTCCGGCGGCCAGCGCCAGCGCGTGGCGATCGCGCGCATGATGCTGAAGGATGCACCCGTGCTCATCCTGGATGAGGCGACCTCGGCGCTCGATTCGGAAGTCGAGGCGGCGATCCAGGACAATCTCTACCGCATGATGCAGGGCAAGACAGTGATCGCGATCGCCCATCGCCTCTCCACCATCGCCGCTCTCGACCGGCTGATCGTGATCGACGGCGGCGCGATCGTGGAGGAAGGCACGCATGACCAACTGCTTGCCCGCGACGGCCTTTATGCGCAGTTGTGGAAGCGCCAGTCCGGCGGCTTCCTCGGCGACCGGCTGGCGGCGGAGTAGGGGAGGGCGCGCCATGGCCTTGCGACCGCCAAGCCGTCGTTCCGCAGCCCTCGGCCGTGAAACCGGCGAGGATGTGCTGGGGCACGAACTGCTCGAAGAGATGGCGATCTCGCTCGGCAGGGCAGGACGGATCGCCGAACAGGCGCTGTCGCGGCTGCGCGAGCACAAGGGCACCCCGCAGGAGCGGGTGAAGCTGCTCTCGGCGGCGGCCGAATCGGTGCACGCCTATTTCATCCAGCGAGAACTCTGCGGTCTGCGCCGGCACGACGACGTGATCCGCGATTTCGAAATTCCACGCGAAGTACTGGTACGGTTGGGAGTAACTGAGCGGAAGCCATGATCTCGCCGCTTTCCTGGGCCGGGGTGCCATTGCTGTGGGCAGCCGCGACAATCTGCCCTCACCCCTTTGTCCCGTCTGGACAAGAGCAGCCTTCACGCATAAACCGATCCCGAATGCCGGAGGACACTTCGTCAGCCTGTTCCGCTATGCGGGCCGGGCCGTCGACAAATGAGCGGGGACTTGTTTGGCTCTGCCGCCGGTGAGGGTAAGGCGAAAGGATCATAATCCCGTGAGCGCAAACGATACGATCGACCCAACCCGTCGTGACTTTCTCTACGTGGCGACCGGCATGGCCGGTGTCGTGGGCGCGGCGGCTGTCGCCTGGCCCTTTATCGACCAGATGCGTCCCGATGCTTCGACGCTGGCCGCGTCGGCCATCGAGGTGGACGTCTCTTCGCTGACGCCGGGCATGTCTCTGACGGTCAAGTGGCGCGGCAAGCCGGTGTTCATCCGCAATCGCACGCCGGAAGAAATCAAGGCCGCGCAGGACGTGCCGCTGGACCAGCTCAAGGATCCGGTTGCGCGCAATGCCAACCTTTCCGGCGACGCAACGGCGACCGACACCGACCGCTCGGCCGGCAAGGATAAGGAAAACTGGCTGGTCATGGTTGGCGTCTGCACCCATCTGGGCTGCGTGCCGCTCGGTCAGCAAGGCGATTTCGGTGGCTGGTTCTGCCCCTGCCACGGTTCGCACTACGACACTGCAGGCCGCATCCGTAAGGGGCCGGCGCCGCAGAACATGGCCGTGCCGGTATTCTCGTTCATTTCCGACACCACCATCCGTATCGGCTGAGGCAGAAGGACTTACTTCCATGAGCGGTGGACACTCGACCTATTCGCCCAAGACGGGCCTCGGACGCTGGATGGATGCGCGCTTGCCTTTGCCGCGCCTCGTCCACGATTCCTTCGTTTCCTATCCTGTTCCGCGCAACCTGAACTACAGCTACACGTTCGGCGGCATCCTTTCGCTGATGCTGGCGGCGCAGATCCTGACCGGCATCGTGCTGGCCATGCACTACGTGTCCGACACGACGCTGGCCTTCCAGTCGGTCGAAAAGATCATGCGCGACGTGAACTCGGGCTGGCTGCTGCGCTATCTGCACGCCAACGGCGCCTCGATGTTCTTCATCGCCGTCTACGTGCACATCATGCGTGGCCTCTACTACGGTTCCTACAAGGCGCCGCGTGAGCTGCTGTGGATCCTCGGCTGCATCATCTATCTGCTGATGATGGCAACGGGCTTCATGGGCTACGTGCTGCCGTGGGGTCAGATGTCCTTCTGGGGCGCGACCGTCATCACCGGTTTCTTCACCGCCATTCCGCTGGTGGGCGACTGGATCCAGCAGCTGCTGCTCGGTGGCTTCGCCGTCGACAACCCGACGCTGAACCGCTTCTTCGCGCTGCACTACCTGCTGCCGTTCATGATCGCCGGCGTCGTCGTGCTGCACGTCTGGGCGCTGCACGTCACCGGCCAGACCAATCCGACCGGCATCGAGGTGAAGTCGAAGACCGACGTGGTTCCGTTTACGCCCTATGCGACCATCAAGGACGCTTTCGGCATGATCGTGTTCTTGCTGGTGTTCGCGTACTTCGTCTTCTACATCCCGAACTATCTCGGCCATCCGGACAACTACATCGAGGCGAACTCGCTGAAGACCCCGGCCCACATCGTACCTGAATGGTATTACCTGCCCTTCTACGCGATCCTGCGCGCCATCACCTTCAACATCGGCCCGATCGACTCCAAGCTGGGCGGCGTCATTGCGATGTTCGGCTCGATCGCGGTGCTGTTCTTCGTGCCGTGGCTCGACACGTCGAAGGTTCGCTCGGCGGCCTATCGTCCCTGGTACAAGCTCTTCTTCTGGCTCTTCGTTGCCAACGCCATCTTCCTGGGCTGGCTCGGCTCGCGTCCGGCGGAAGGCACCTATGTGGCGATGGCCCAGATGGCGACCCTGTACTACTTCGCGTTCTTCCTCGTCATCATGCCGGTCCTCGGCCTGATCGAGACCCCTCGGCGCCTGCCGAACTCGATCACCGAAGCCGTGCTCGAGAAGAACAAGGCTGGTGCGTCGGTTCACCCCGCGGGTGCTGCGGCATCGCCGGAAACCAAAGGCTAAGCGAGAATCTTGAGAGGGATATCCGCATGAAAAAGATTCTCAACGGATTGGCTGCTTTCGGTCTGGTCATGGCCGGCACGTTCGGTGCCGCCCTCGCCGCCGAGGAAGCTCACAACGAGGCAGAGCCCACGCACTTCCCGATCATCAAGCCGACGCAGGAGAAGTGGACATTCTCCGGTCCGTTCGGCCGCTACGACCTGGGCCAGCTGCAGCGCGGCCTCAAGGTCTACAAGGAAGTGTGCTCGGCCTGTCACTCGATGAACCTGGTGACCTTCCGTACGCTCGAGGACCTCGGCTACTCGGAAGCGCAGGTGAAGGCCTTCGCCGCCGAATACGACATCCAGGACGGTCCGAACGCCGAAGGCGAGATGTTCACCCGCAAGGGCATTCCGAGCGACCACTTCCCGGCGCCGTTCCCGAACGCCGCCGCTGCTGCTGCCGCCAACAACGGTGCGGCTCCGCCAGACTTCTCGCTGATCGCCAAGGCACGCGCCGTGGAGCGCGGCTTCCCGACCTTTGTCTTCGACATCTTCACGCAGTATGCCGAAGGTGGTCCGGACTACATCCACGCGCTGCTCACCGGCTACGATCACGAGCCGCCGGCAGGCATGGAGATCGCCGAGGGCACGCACTACAACCCGTACTTCATCAGCGGCAAGTCGCTGGCCATGGCCAAGCCGATCTCGGACGGCCAGGTGACCTACGAGGACGGCTCGCCGGAGACGGTCGACCAGTATTCGCGTGACGTCGCGTCGTTCCTGATGTGGGCGGCCGAGCCGCACCTGGAAGCGCGCAAGCAGACCGGCTTCCGCGTCATGGCCTTCCTGCTGCTGTTCGGCGCGCTGGTCTATCTGACCAAGCGCAAGGTCTGGGCAAACGTCGCCCACTGATGACAGAAACGGCCGCCGCGGCGGAATGTTGAGGAAGGGCGCTACGGCGCCCTTTTCTTTTCGCGCGAGCGGCGCATAACTAGCTGGTAACGGAAAACCCGCCCATGAAGCCTTCCCTAGAAGACACGCTGCTCGCGTCGATCCGCAACATTCCCGACTATCCGAAACCGGGCGTGATGTTTCGCGACATCACCACTCTGCTCGGCAATGCGCGCGCCTTCCGGCGAGCCATCGATGAGTTGGTGCACCCCTTTGCCGGCTCCAAGATCGACAAGATCGCCGGCATCGAGGCGCGTGGCTTCATCCTCGGCGGCGCCATTGCCCACCAGCTTTCGGCCGGCTTCGTGCCGATCCGCAAGAAGGGCAAGCTGCCGCACGAGACCGTGCGCATCGCCTACAGCCTGGAATACGGGCTGGACGAGATGGAGATGCACAAGGATGCCGTGGAGCCGGGTGAGAAGGTGATCCTGGTCGACGACCTGATCGCCACCGGCGGCACTGCGGAAGGCGCGGTCAGGCTGCTGCGTCAGATGGGAGCCGACGTCGTTGCGGCGTGCTTCGTCATCGACCTGCCCGACCTGGGTGGCCGCGCCAAGCTCGAGGCACTGGATGTGCCGGTGCGCACGCTGGTTGCTTTCGAAGGGCACTGAGAGCAGGCCAGAGATCTCGTCTCATCTCCCCTCGGGGAAGAGGATGTGCGCGAAGCGAGCGGGTGAGGGGGTATGCGATCGCCCCACCGAGGGCGGGTGCAAACGTGTCAGTCCGCCTTCACCAGAACCGCACTTTCGAACTCCAGCACCTTGTCGCCGGTGGAATCGAAGGCCTCCGCGCGCAGCGTCAGGACTCGCCAGCCGGGTCGGCTGGCGATGGGGCGATGGCCAAGGCTCGTACGGGTGAAGGTGATGGTCTCGCCGGCATAGACCGGCTTCAGCCATTTCAGGTTCTTGAAGCCGGGTGAGGGGCCGAATTCCGGCACCGGGCCGGGCCCCGGCCAGCGCTTGTCGCCGGCCTCAACCTGCTGGGCGAGGTTGTAGCGCATCCAGGTTGCGGTGGTGTGCCAGCCGGAAGCGCAAAGCCGGCCGAAGACGCTGCTCTGCGCCTTCTCCTCATCGATGTGAAAGGACTGCGGGTCGTATTTCGTCGCGAACGCCTTGATTGCCTCGGGCGTGAAGGTGTGCGAGCCGAGCGTGACGGTGACGCCGATGTCGAAGAATTCGTCGAGCGTCATGCCGCGCCCTCGCGTGTCAGGAACATGCAGGTGTTTTCCAGTTCGAACACCGCCTCGCCCTTCTGATTGAAGAGTTCGTGGCGGCAGGTGACGAAGCCGAGCTGGGGCCGCGACCTGGACAGGCGCTTGCCGACCACCGTGCTGCGGCCGGTCAGCATGTCGCCGGCGAGCACAGGCTTCTTCCAACGCACATATTCGATCCCAGGAGCCCCCTGAGACGTGGAGTCGAGCAGGAAGGCATCGCACATCATCCGCATGAACATCGCGCATGTGTGCCAGCCTGAGGCCGAAAGACCGCCAAGAATGCTGGCCTTGCCCGCCTCTTCGTCCAGATGCATCGGCTGGGCGTCGAACTCGCTGGCAAATTCGATGATCTCGGCGGCAGTTACGAGCTTGGAGCCGAGTTCGATAGAGGCGCCTTCAGCAAAATCCTCATAGGCCCATTTCTTGCCTGTCATGCCAGAATCCTGTTCACGCTTGAACTTCCATTGTGGCCGCTGGCCCCGCGATAGGCAAGCGCCGGAGAAGCGCCACAGGGTGGCCACCCATTGCTACAGCCAGCCGCGCCGCTTGAAGTAGACGTAAGGAAGCACCGCCGACAGCACCATCAGGAACAGCGCGAACGGATAGCCGAAGCTCCATTTCAGCTCGGGCATTATGTCGAAGTTCATGCCGTAGACGGAGGCGACGACCGTGGGCGGCAGGAAGATCACCGCCGCAACCGAGAAGATCTTGATGATGGCGCTCTGCTCGATGTTGACCATGCCGAGCGTGGCGTCGAGCAGGAAGATGGTCTTGTTGGAGAGGAACGAGGCGTGATCGGTGAGCGAGGCCACGTCGCGCGAAAGCATCTTGGTGCGGGCGCGCAGGTCCCTGTTCTTGCTCTGCATCATGACATTGCCGAGGAAGCCGGAAAGGCGCTGCAAGGTCATGAGGCTTTCGCGGATGTTGGACGTCAGCTCCTCCTTGCGGCCGATCGTCTGGAACACCTGGCGGAAGTCGTGGTCGCGTTTAGATGGACTGTCGGAACTCGGCTGGAAGATGCTGCGCGAGATGCCATCGATGTCATGCCCGATGCGCTCCAGCACGTCGGCGAGGCGATCGACGACCGCCTCCAGCAGGCTGACCAGGATGGTTTCGCCGGTGGTGCAGCCCATGGCGGCCTTTTCGGCGCGCATGGGGAAGGTAAGGAAGGCGCGCGGCTCGTGATACCGCACCGTGACCAGCCGGTTGCCGGAAAGCACGAAGGTAACCGGCGACATGAGGGGATGCTCTTCCTCGGTCTGCGCGGGCAGGGTGGCGGTCATGAAAATGGCGCCGTCCTCTACGTAGAGGCGCGACGAAATCTCGATTTCCTCCATTTCCTCGCGGGTCGGAATGCTGACGCCGAGCATCTGCTCGATGGCAAGCTCTTCCTCCCTGGTGGGGGAGAGCAGATCGGCCCACACCACGGCAGCCTTGTGCTGCTGCAGGTCGTCCACCGAACGCAGCCGATCGCCATCGACCACATATGCCTTGATCATCGTCGGTTCTCCGTGATCGAGGGAGGAAGAGCGCCGGGGCGCGCGGATACCTATCGCGCTTAACGGCAGCGATTCGGCGCGTCAAGGATGGCGGCCGGAGATGACGCTGCCGTGTCGGGCGATCAGGTGTTGAACTTGAACAGCATCACATCACCGTCCTGCACGACGTATTCCTTGCCTTCGTCGCGCGCCTTGCCGGCCTCCTTGGCCGCGACTTCGCCGCCGAGCGTGACATAGTCGTTGTAGGCGATTGTCTGGGCGCGAATGAAGCCGCGTTCGAAGTCAGTGTGGATGACGCCCGCGGCACCCGGCGCCTTGGTGCCCTTCTGGATGGTCCAGGCGCGTGTTTCCTTGGGGCCGGCGGTGAAATAGGTGATGAGGTGCAAGAGGTCGTAGCCAGCGCGGATAAGCTTGTCGAGGCCAGGCTCATCGAGGCCGAGATCGGTGAGAAACTCCTTGGCCTCCTCGTCGGGAAGCTGGGCCACCTCGGCTTCGATCGCCGCCGAGATGATGACGGTTCCCGCGCCCTGGGCGGCCGCCATCTTTTCCACGGCTGCGGTGTGCTCGTTGCCGGTCGCGGCCTGGCTTTCGGCGACGTTGCAGACATAAAGGACCGGGTGCGAAGTCAGCAGGTTCAGGCCCTGCAGGATGACGAGGTCCTCGTGTGCGATGCCCTTGAGCAGGATGCGCACGGGCTTGCCGTCCTGGAGCAGCGCCAGTGCCTGTTCCATCATCGGCAGGACGGTCGTTGCTTCCTTGTCCTTGCCGGCGGCGCGCTTGCGGATCTGCACGATGCGGCGCTCGAGGCTTTCGAGGTCGGCGAGCATCAGCTCGGTCTCGACTGTCTCGGCGTCGGCGACGGGGTCGATGCGGCCCTCGACATGGGTGATGTCGTCATCCTCGAAGCAGCGCAGCACGTGCACGATGGCGTCGACCTCGCGGATATTGGCGAGGAACTGGTTGCCCAGGCCTTCGCCCTTGGAGGCGCCGCGCACTAGGCCGGCAATGTCGACGAAGGAGATGCGGGTGGGGATGATCTCCTTGGACTTGGCGGCCTCGGAGATCTTCTTCAGGCGCGGATCCGGAACCGCCACCTCGCCGGTGTTCGGCTCGATGGTGCAGAAGGGATAGTTGGCGGCCTGCGCGGCGGCGGTGCGCGTCAGGGCGTTGAAGAGCGTGGACTTGCCGACGTTGGGCAGCCCAACGATGCCGCATTTGAAACCCATGGTGTATCAGCCTTATCGAGAAGCGAAAACTTGCCCAGGGCTATGGGCGAAAGGGTCGACGATCGTCAAGCCTTCGATGGCCTGACCGTCCTGCAAATCCTCCGAGAGGAAGAATTCGCAGCCCAGTTCGAGCGCTGAGGCGAGGAGAAGGCAGTCCCACCAGGAATAGCGGGTCTGGAGTCGGAAGCGCCGGGCTGTTGCTACAGTTTGCTGATCGATGGGGCTGACGCCAAGGAAGCGCAGTTCATCGATCTGAGCAAAAATCTCTTCCGGAGAGAGATCGCCACGCTTGCGAAGCATGACGTTGGTGACTTCGTTCAAGACCTGCAAGTTTGCGCAGGCCAAATTGCGCCTCGCTGCCTCTCGCATCCAGTCGAGGGCTGATTGCGCCTTTTCCGAAAGTTCCAGATCGCGGGTATAGAGAAGGATGTTGCTGTCTACGAAAACCCTAGCGCCGGGCATTGCGTTCCTCGGCCGTAGGCATCCTTCCGTTTTCCGAAATATTCAGCTTGGGCCCTGCAAAGAAACGCTCCAGCGCTTCCAGTTGCCTGTTTTTGCCGGTCTTGACCGCCTTCGCCGCAAGGGCTGTTTCAACGATGTCCGCGATGAATTCCGACGTGCTTACGCCGGCCTTGGCAGCTTCCGCTTGGGTGAGCTGCAAAAGCTTTTCGTCCAAGGAGATCGTGACATTCTTCATGGATCGCCTCGCCATGAAATACGCTTCAAGCATAGCCAAGATAGGCCTGCGGGCAATTTCAAGCAAGAATGGCGCGAAAAGTGCCTGCCGTCCTATTCCTTATGGAACAGCTTCTTCAGCATGGCGGCCATGGGGCCTGTCTCGGGCGCCTTGACGGCCGGTGCCTGCGGGCGCGCCTGGCGGATGTGACTCTGCGCCTTGGCGGGCTTCTGCTTCGGGGGCGGGGTGTCTTCCTCGCCGGTCGGTTGCAGCTTGTCGCGGAGCGCCAGCGTCACGCGGTTCATGAAGCCGCTTTCGTCGCCCTTGGCGATGAGGTCGGCATTGTCAGCAATTGCGTCGAGCAGTACTTCGAGCCATTCGCGGTCGGCCTTGGCGAAGTCGCCCAGCACATGGCCGTGCACCATTTCCTTGACGCCGGGGTGGCCGATGCCGATGCGCACGCGGCGGTAATCCTTGCCGCAATGCTGGTCGATGGAGCGGATGCCGTTGTGGCCGCCGGCGCCGCCGCCTGTCTTCACCCGCACCTTGCCGGCGGCAAGGTCGAGCTCGTCATAGAAGACGGTGAGATCGGCAGGGGAGAGCTTGTAGAAGCGCATGGCCTCGCCGACCGACTGGCCGGACAGGTTCATGAAGGTCTGGGGCTTCAGCAGGATGACCTTCTCGCCGCCGATCTTGCCCTCGGCGACCTGGCCCTGGAACTTCTTCGACCAGGGCGAAAAACCATGGCGGCGGGCAATCGCCTCCGCCGCCATGAAGCCGACATTGTGCCGGTTGTTGGCATACTGGGCGCCCGGATTGCCGAGACCTGCAAATAGCAGCATCGCTGCGACCCTCCAGGCGCCTGAGGATTACTCCTCGGTCGCGGCAGCTTCGCCCTCGGCCGCAGCAGCACCTTCCTCGCTCTTGAGGCCGGCAGGCGCGGCGACGGTCGCGATGGTGAAGTCGCGGTCGGTGATGACCGGCTTCGCGCCTTTCGGCAGCTTCACGGCCGAGATGTGGACCGAGTCGTTGATGTCGAGGCCGGTGAGGTCGATCTCGATGAACTCCGGAATCGAGTTGGCCGCGCAGTGGAGTTCGATCTCGTGACGCACGATGTTGAGCACGCCGCCGCGCTTGATGCCGGGCGACTTCTCTTCATTGATGAAGTGCACGGGCACGTTGACGTTGACTTCGGTGTTCTTGCCGACGCGCAGGAAGTCCACATGCATCGGGAAGTCACGGACCGGATCCAACTGGTAGTCCTTGGGCAGGACCTGGATCTTCTGGCCGTCGACGTCGATCGTGGCCACGGTGGTCATGAAGCCGCCGCCGTGAATCTTGTAGAAGATTTCCTTGTAGGACACGGTGATCGCGAGCGGGGGCTGCTTATCACCGTAGATGACTGCGGGAATCTTGCCGTTGCGGCGAATTTCCCGGGCGGACCCCTTACCGACCCGTTCGCGTGCCTCGGCCTTGAGCTCGTAAGTATCGCTCATGGCATTTCCTTTCTTGTTGATTGGAGCGCTTGAGAGGGCAGGGCCCGAACCTCAAACGTTGAAAGCGGCCGCTGGCCGCCCCCATCCGCGTTGCCTCCAAGGGTGTCTACGCGGGTGGCGGCTCTATAGCGGAAGGTGCCCGCAAGCGCAAGGTTTTGACGCTGGAATGCGGGCCGGCATCGTGTCTTCAGTTGGACGCTTTCTTCGCAAACTTCTTCTTCGGCTTCTTGTATGGTGCATCACCGGCGTGCTTTCCGGCGTTGCTTTTGGGCTTCGGCTTGAACTTGCCCTTCTTTTCGCTGTTCCAGGACGGTGCGGCAGCCTCGCGGGCAGGCTTTTCGCGAGGGGGCGCCTTGCCCTCCATGCGCTGGATGGTCACGCCCTTCTCGCCGGTTCCGGTTTCCTTCACCGCCGCCCAGAAGGCGTCGGCCTTGTCGCCGGCGATCTCGAATTGGGTGTCGGCGTCCTGGATCCGGATCGCGCCGACCGCACGCTTGGTGATGTGTCCCGCCTTGCAGATTAGCGGCAAGAGCCAGCGCGGCTCGGCGCGGTGCTTGCGCCCGACGGTGACACGGAACCAGACGCCGTTGTCGAAGTCGCTGCGGTCGCGCGGAGACTCGTCGCGGGCCTCGCGGCGCGGTGCGCGCTCGGCGAAGACCGGCGCTTCCATCAGATCTTCGGGCGCGGGGCGGGCGGCAAGCTGCAGCCTGAGATAGGCGGCGGCGATGTTTTCGGCGCCGTGCGCCTCCATCAGATCGCGCACGAAGGCGATCTCGTCCTCGCTCGGTGCAAGGCTCAGCGCCGCATCGTCGAGGATGCGCTGACGGTTATGGTGCTCGATGTCGCTCGCCGTCGGGGCAGGTACGACGGTGGCGGTGAGCTTCGCCAGCTTCAGCACGCGGCTGGCGGCGCCGCGCCGATGCAAGGGCACGATCAGCGCGCAGATGCCCTTGCGGCCGGCGCGGCCGGTGCGACCGGAGCGATGCAGAAGCGTGTCGGGGTTGCTCGGTAGGTCGGCATGGATGACGAGGCCCAGATTGGGCAGGTCGATACCGCGGGCGGCGACGTCGGTTGCCACGCAGACGCGGGCGCGGCCGTCGCGCATGGCCTGCAGGGCGTTGGTACGCTCGGCCTGGCTGAGTTCGCCCGACAGCGACACCACCGAGAAGCCGCGGTTGGAGAGGCGGCTCGTCAGATGCTTCACGCCCTCGCGGGTGTGGCAGAAGACGATCGTGTTCTGCTGGTCGTGGAACAGCAGCGTGTTGATGATGGCGTTCTCGCGGTCGGCCGGCGCGACGAAGATCTGCTGGTATTCGATGTCGCTGTGCTGGCCGCTTTCGCCCTGCACGGTGATGCGCCGGGCATCTCGCTGGAAACGCTTGGCGAGCTGCGCGATCTGGGTAGGAACGGTGGCCGAGAACAATAGCGTGCGGCGCTCGGCCGGGGCGGCGGCGAGGATGAACTCCAGGTCGTCGCGGAAGCCGAGGTCGAGCATCTCGTCGGCCTCGTCGAGCACGACGGCGCGCAGTTCCGAAATGTCGAGCGAGCCGCGGGTGATGTGGTCGCGCAGGCGGCCGGGCGTGCCGACGACGATGTGCGCACCATCGGCCAGCGCGCGGCGCTCGCTGCGCATGTCCATGCCGCCGACGCAGGAGCCGATGCGTGCACCGGTCTCGCGGTAAAGCCATTCCAACTCGCGGCGCACCTGCATGGCCAGTTCGCGCGTCGGCGCCACGATGAGCGCGAGCGGCAGGCCGGCCGGCTCGAAGCGGTCGCGGCCGTTGAGCAGGGTAGGGGCGATGGCAATGCCGAATGCCACCGTCTTGCCGGAGCCGGTCTGGGCGGACACCAGAAGGTCGGCATCTTGTGCCTCTGGTTCCAGCATCGCGTGCTGGACGGGCGTCAGCGTCTCGTATCCACGCGATGTGAGTGCGGCCGCCAGCGCGGGCGCCATCATGTCGAAGTCGGTCATCAAAACAGGCTTTCTTGGTCGGCGCGGAGGCGACTGCTTCGTCAGCGATAGGCCGCGCGGTTCGTATCTTTCGGGTCTTCCTAATGCCTCGCCGCGAAAGCGGCAAGCCGCCGTGGGGTCGCGGGGGCAGGGCCGGCATGGCCTGGATGCTCTGGAAAGCAAAAGCGCCGCGCACCCGAGGGGTGCGCGGCGCTGCAGTTTTTGACTTCAGCTCTAGTCGAACAGGCTGGAGACGGATTCTTCCGACGAGGTGCGCGAGATTGCCTCGCCGATCAGATCGCCGATGGAGATGGTGCGGATGTTGTGCGCAGCTTCCACCGTCGAAGTCGGCTGGATGGAGTCGGTGATGACCAGTTCCTGCAGCTTGGAGCCGGTGATGCGGGCGACCGCGCCGCCCGAAAGCACACCGTGGGTGATGTAGGCGGTGACGCTGGTGGCGCCGTTGGCCAGAAGCGCGTCGGCCGCGTTGCACAGCGTGCCGCCGGAATCGACGATGTCGTCGATCAGCAGGCAGTCCTTGCCGCGCACGTCACCGATGACGTTCATGACTTCCGACTCGCCCGGCCGCTCGCGGCGCTTGTCGACGATGGCGAGCTGGGCGTCGAGGCGCTTGGCCAGCGCACGGGCGCGCACCACGCCGCCGACGTCAGGCGATACGACCATGACGTTGTTGATCTGCTTGTACTTGGCCTTCACGTCGCGGGCCATGACCGGCACGGCGAACAGGTTGTCGGTGGGGATGTCGAAGAAGCCCTGGATCTGACCGGCATGCAGATCGAGCGTCAGGACGCGGTTGGCGCCGGCATGGGCGATCATGTTGGCGACCAGCTTGGCCGAAATCGGGGTGCGGCCCGATGCGCGGCGATCCTGGCGCGCATAGCCGAAATAGGGGATGACCGCCGTGATGCGCCGCGCCGAGGAGCGCATGAAGGCGTCGATCATGATGAGAAGTTCCATCAGATGATCGTTGGTCGGGAAGGAGGTGGACTGGAGGATGAAGACGTCCTCGCCGCGCACATTTTCCTGGATCTCGACGAAGATCTCCTGGTCGGCGAAGCGCCTGACGCTGGCTTTGCCGAGCGGGATGTTGAGATAGCGGGCGACGGCTTCAGCCAGCACCCGGTTGGAATTGCCTGCGAAGAGTTTCATGCACCGTTCCTGGTGAAGGATTTCGGAAGGAGGATTTTAGCGGGCTTTTAGCGGGCTGGGCCGCTATTGCAAGCCGAGTCGCGGATTTTTGGCTAATATTCGGCTGGCGGAGCTTAGCCGGTGTGGCCCGACAGCCACGAAGAAAGCTGATCGATGGTCGTGTCGGCGATGGTCTGCATCGCGGCCGACGGGACCGAACTCCATCCCTCGCCGCCGGAGATCCGGACCTTGTGCTGTCCATTTATGCGGTGCAAGCGCGTGCCGGCCGGATCGTAGACATCCCAGACATAGACGATCGTGGTTTCCTTGCCTTCGGTCAGCGCCGAGAAATAGCCCTTCAGCACATGGGTAGCGGTGGTGTCGGCGGAGCCTGCCAGGCGAATGCTGCGCTCGCGCGCCCGGACGGCAAGCCTCTCGGTGAGCGGCGTGGCGGCTTCGACGCTGGCGCCGACGATCGGCGCGATCTGAACGCGGGCACTGGTGGAAATCGGGGCGCCGGGCGCGCCGATGGAGGACGACGCGGCCTGAGTCCCTGCGGTGCTGCCGTCCGGTTGCTGGGCGGCGACGGCCGACGGCTCGAGCACGTCCTGGGTGCTGGTGCTGCAGGCCGAGAGCAGGGCGACGAAAAGCAGGGCTGCAGCCGATTGAGGCAGTCGCTTTTTCGTCATGGTTTCTCCCGCTTGCAGCCGCATCATGGTCACAACGGTTTCACTTTACGATCAAGTCGAGATCATGGCGAGAAAGCGGCCGGGGCTGCGTATCCGTCGTCAAATAGGTGCGGCCGAGCGTCATAGCGGTCTCGGTCTCGGCGTCCATGATGATCATGTGCGCAAACAGCGTCATGTCGGGCGCGATGGGCTCGGGATTGCCCTGGTAGAACATCGGCATGTCCATCCAGGACGGGGCGAAGCGGGCGCCAAGCGAATAGCCGCAGGCGTTGAGCCGGTGCTTGGTGAGGCCGTGCGCCTCCATGGTGCGGGCGTGCGCGTCGAAGACGTCGCCGAAGGTGTTGCCCGGCGTCATCGCCTTTTCCACGGCCAGCAGCGCATCGCGGGCGGCGTCGAACAGCTCCTGATGGCGCCTCGACACCTTGCCGGTGAGAACGGTGCGCATCATGGCGGCGTGGTAGTGGTTGTAGACACCGGCCCATTCCAGCGTGAGCTGGTCGTTCTTGTTGAGCTTGCGGCGGCCCGATTTGTAGCGGCACAGCAGCGCGTCGGCGCCCGAGCCGATGACGAATTCATTGGCCGGATAATCGCCGCCGCCCTCGAAGATGGCGCCCTGCATGGCAGCAAGGATGGCGCCTTCATCGCCGCCCTGCTTGATAAGCGGCAGTGCCGCGTCCAGTGCGTCGTCGGCCAGCGCGGCGGCCTTCTCCGCCTTCTGGATTTCGGCCGGGCTCTTGAACAGGCGCAGGCGCGAGACGATGCCGGAGGCATCGGCGATCTGGCCGAAGGTCTGCAGCAGTTCGTCGAGCCGGCGGCCATTGTGGGCCGTCAGGCCGTGCGTGTCGTATTCCACGCCGATGCGTGCGCCGAGGAGGTCGAGGTCGTTGAGCAGGTTGCGCAGGTCGAGCGCCGGATTTGCAACGTCGCGGTCGGTCCAGAGCACGATGTTCTCGATGATCGAGGTCTGGCGGGCCTGGAGCAGATCGGCCGACCGCGTCAGCAGCACCATGGTGCCGTCGGACTTCACCACGAGGCACTGGAAGAAGCAGAAGCCGAAGGTGTCGTAGCCGGTCAGCCAGTACATGCTTTCCTGCGCAAACAGCAGGATCGCGTCCAGCTTCTTCTCGGCCATTTCGATGATCAGTCGGTCACGACGTGCGTCAAATTCGGAGCGTTCGAAATGCAGCGCCATCAAATGTCCTCCAGAACAATTGCTGAAATCTGTCGACCGTAATCCGCCTCCTTGCGGTGCGTCGAACGGCGGTAGGAATAAAACAGGTCTTCCTCCGCATAGGTGCAGCGGTCGAGGCATTCGGCGGCAACGCCGCTCCTGCGCAACCGGTCCACGGTGTAGCGGTTGAGATCGAACATCGAATGCCCGGCATTCACCGACGGCGCGAAATAGCGCTCGTTTTCCGCATCGGCGGCCAGGAAGCGGTCGACGAATTCCGGACCGACCTCGTAGTTCTTCGGGCTGATGGAGGGGCCGAGCACGGCGACGATGCGTTCGCGCCTCGCGCCTAGCTCTTCCATGGTCGCGATGGTGTTTTTGAGCACGCCACCGAAGGCGCCTTTCCAGCCGGCATGGGCAGCGCCGATGACGCGGGCCTCGGCATCGGCGAACAGAACCGGGCCGCAATCGGCGGTCGAGGCGGCGATGGCGATGCCGGGCCGGTCGGTGACGAGGGCGTCGCCTTTCGGTCGCGGCCCGTTGAAGGGTTCGCGCGCCACGATGACGTCGGGCGAGTGGATCTGGTGGGCGGTGAGCAGCGAATCGACGTCGACGCCCATCCATTCGGCGACGCGCCGGCGATTCTCGCGCACCCTCACCGGGTCGTCATCGGAGCCAGCGCCGATGTTGAGGCCGCGATAGATGCCTTCGGAAACCCCGCCGACGCGGGTAAAATAGCCGTGTCGGATGCCCCTGGCTTCAGCTTCGCCGAGGCGGGCGGAGCGGATTGGATAGAGCGTAGATCGATCTGACATGACCCGCCTTGTTCTTCGCGAAGGCGGTTGCGTCAAGGCGAAAATTCGCTTCGGCCCCCCGCACCTTCGCTCGCGAGCATGGGACAGTGGGGCAGCCGAAGGGTCGAGTCAATCCGGGTCCGCGAAGGGCGGAACGGCGATCCCCGGCGGTGTGACGGCCAGCACCTTGAACAGGTTTCCCATCGAATCGGGGCCGGCAAGGCGCTCAACTTCGCTGTGGATTTTGTCGCGGCCGGCGGCGTCGGCATTGGCGCCGAGTCGGCCGGCGCGCTCCAGCAGGCCTAGGCCGAGCAGGAAATCGCCCTGGGTGGAAAGACGCGCGTCGAGGCCATGGCTGCGGGCGGCCTGGGCGAGAGCGTGGAAATCGACATGGGTGGTGAGGTCGGCAAGGCCGGGGTTTTCCAGCACGTCCTCGTAGCGGTGCTTTCTCAGCGCCTGCAGCGTGTCGCCGACGCCAGGGCTCAGATAGCCGTAGTCGATGAACAGGCCGACGCCGCCGTGCGATGCGATGCGCGCGGCAATCGTCTCCATGAGCGCACTGCGCGCGGGCGCGAGTTCAACAATCGCGCCTTCCGCGGCGTCGGCGGGGTCTGGTGGCAAAAGGGCTGGATCGAGCGAGCCGGCGCCGGCGACGAATTGCAGATTGCCGGCATCGTCGAGAGCCACGGCGCGTTCGCGCCAGGTGCCGGCCGCGCGTACGAACTGGCGGATCGGGATGGCGTCGAACAGCTCGTTGCCGACGATGAACAGCGGCAGGGGCGCCAGCGCCTCGATGTCCTGGGCCCATTCGACCGGCGCTGGGGCGTCGGCGAGCGTCTTGCGCTGCACCTCGGCGAGTCGCGGGCTGGTCTCGACCATGGCGACGGAGGCCTGCGCCAGGAAGCCCGGATCGAGCTTCGACAGGGTGCGCAGCATATCCTTCATCAGCGTGCCGCGGCCGGGGCCGATCTCAGCCAGGATGAAGGGGGAGGGCCGGCCGGCAGCTTCCCATGCCGTGCGCAGCCAGACGGCGACGAGCTCGCCGAACATCTGGCTGATTTCGGGCGCGGTGGTGAAATCGCCGGCGATGCCGAAGGGCTCGCGGGTGGTGTAGTAGCCGTGCCTCGGGTCGAAGAGGCAGAGCGCCATGTATTCGGCGACCGAAATCGGGCCGCCGGCGGCGATCTGCGCCGCGATGCGCTGCTTGAGCTCGCTCATGCTGCGCTGGGGGCCGGGCTGGCGGGCTTTGCCGTGGCCATCGCCCATATGCCGATCAGCACCATGGGAACCGACAGGACCATGCCCATGGTGAGCCAGCCGCCGAACAGATAGCCGAGCTGTGGGTCGGGCTCGCGGAAGAACTCCACGAAAATGCGCGAGGCGCCATAGCCGGCCACGAAGGCGCCGGAGACGAAGCCGGGGGATTTCAGCTTAAGGAAGCGGTGCGTGAGGACACGCAGCACGAAGAACAGCACCAGCCCCTCAAGCGCGGCTTCGTAGAGCTGGCTGGGATGGCGGGTGAAGGGCCCGCCATTGGGGAACTCGATCGCCCAGGGCGCGTCGGTTATCCTGCCCCAGAGCTCGGAATTGATGAAGTTGGTGAGGCGCACGAGGCCAAGCGCCACCGGCACGCCAGCGGCGATGACGTCGAACATGGTCCAAATCGGGATGCGGCGGGAGCGGGCGAACAAGATCATGGCAAGGGTGGTGCCGATGAAGCCGCCATGGAACGACATGCCACCCTGCCAGACCGCGAAGATGTCGAGCGGATTCTGCAGATAGCGCGACAGGTCGTAGAACAGCACATAGCCGATGCGCCCGCCGAGGACGACGCCCGCCGCCGCCCAGACGAGGAAGTCGTCGAGGTCTTCCGGCTTCATCGGCAGCTTGCCATCGGTCCAGAGCTTCGGGTTGGTCACCAGCCGCTTGCCGTACCACCAGGCGAACAGGATGCCGACGATATAGGCGACGCCGTACCAGTGGATAGCCAGCGGTCCGATGTGGACGATGACCGGGTCGATGTTGGGAAAGGGCAGGGCCGCCAGCGGCAAGGCAAGGTATGTGCTCAAGTGGTACTCCCGGTCGGGCGAACGGTTTGGGCCGGACCATGCTGCAGGCTTTTGGCAGGGTCAAGGCAAGTTGGACAGGGAGGCGCGCGGCCGGCGGGCCGCAGATCAACCCTCCGGGAAAAGGAGGCGTTCGTAGTCCATTGCGCCGTGAAGGATGTGGACGATCTGAACGGCGTCGTCTTCGACGCGGTAGAAGATCAGGTAGTTTCCGTGAACCCGGCGGCGGATGCCGCTTGAGCTATAGCGTTCCAGCAGGGGAAAGCGCCTCGGCATGTCGGACAGGCTGAGACACTTTTCCCTCAACTCGCGGACAAGCTCCAATGCGCGAGCGGGACTTTCCTCGGCGACATAGTCGCCGATCGCTTCGATTTCCCTTTCAGCGGCATCGGTAAAGATGACGCGCATCATTCACCGGTCTTTGCCTTGTACTTGGCCTCGAGTCGGGCAAACACTTCCTCGGCAGGCTTGACCCGCCCCGCTTCGGCATCAGCGATGCCCCGCGCAATGGCCGCGTCGAGGGCGGCAAGCTTCATCTCCCGTTCCTGGATTATGCGCACGCCTTCGCGCAGCACCTCGCTCTTGGAGTTGTAGCGGCCGCTTTTCACCAGCTGATTGACGAATTCCTCAAGCGGCGCGCCAAGGTCGGCACTGATAGCCATGGCTGGCTCCTTTCGTGGATAGAGATGAATTTAATAACTGTTATTAACTGCGGCAAGCGCTGAAGGCTGCGTCCCGGCCAACAGTCTTGCATTCGTGACGCCGCGGCACTACGTCGAAATGGCAACAACGAGGTGCTGCCATGTCGAACGGTCCGAACCGCATTCTGGATGAATTTGCAAAGCTTGTGACCGACGCGGCAGGTGCCGCGCAGGGCGTTCGGCGCGAGGTCGAGACCGCCTTCAAGAGCCAGGCCGAACGCGTTCTCAATTCGATGGACGTGGTGCAGCGCGAGGAGTTCGATGCGCTGCGCGAGATGACGCTGAAGGTGCGCGCCGAGAACGAGCGGCTGGCCGCACGTGTAGCGGAACTCGAGGCGAAACTGTCGAATTCTTCGGACGAAGCATCGGAGACGGCTGCAAAGCGCCCGGCAAGGACTTCATCCAAAAAATAATTTGTTAACCTTATCCACAAAGCCTCATTCGAAAAAGCGCTGTCGGCTGAATCGCTTATCCGGCTTGCATAAAATTTTGAGTCAGCCAGTTTCCACACCCTAATGGCCCGCCCCGCAAAAAGGGGCTGGTCACGCTACTCTGCATCAATACACTGAATTTGTTGCATGATTCGAGACCGGGTCGTGCGCCGGGCGGTGGGGGTCCGGTTCAAGTGTTCCAGTGTTGATCTGTCCTGCCGACTGAAATCCGAGAAAAATTGTGTTCGCGTGTGCCCGTCCCGCGGAGCCTTCAGTTGTGCTCCGAGAACGTCAGGAAGCATTTTATGGAACTTGTCGAACTGGAATTCGCACGCGAAATCCATCCCGTGGACGTGATCGAGCAGGTCGCGAACAATAACGAATGGTCGTTCGAGCGCACCGGCGACGACGAGATCGCCATCTCGGTGACTGGCGCCTGGACCGACTACCACGTCTCCTTCTCGTGGATGGAGGATTTCGAGGCGCTGCACCTTGCCTGCGCCTTCGACATCAAGGTCCCCGAGACCCGGGCCGTCGAGATCATGCGGCTCCTGTCGCTGATCAATGAACAGATGCTGTTCGGCCATTTCGATCTGTGGGAGCAGGAAGGCGCGATCATGTTCCGCCAGTCGCTGCTGCTTGCCGGTGGGGTCGAGCCGACCAGCCAGCAGGTCGAGGTGCTGCTTTCATCGGCCCTCGAAGCTTGCGAATGCTATTTCCAGGCGTTCCAATTCGTGGTCTGGTCGGGGACTTCGGCCAAGGATGCACTGGCCAGCGTCCTTTTCGAGACCCACGGCAACGCCTGAGACTTTTGGAAATGACCGCGCATAATTCGAGGAAGCCCGAGATCACCTTTGCCGATTTCGACCGCGTGGACATCCGCGCGGGCACAATCGTCGAGGCCGAGCCTTTCCCTGAAGCGCGCAAGCCGGCTATCAAGCTGAAGATCGATTTCGGCCCCGAGATCGGGGTGAAGAGGTCGTCGGCGCAGATCACCAAGTACTACTCCATCGAGACGCTGGTCGGACGGCAGGTGTTTGCGGTGGTGAATTTTCCGCCACGCCAGATCGGCAAGTTCATGTCCGAAGTGCTGACGCTGGGCTTTCCCGACGGCGAGGGCGACGTCGTTCTCGGCGCAATCGAACGCCGGGTTCCGGACGGCGGTCGCCTCTTCTGAATTTGGCAAAGCCCACGGCACTTTTACGACGATGAAAGTGTCGGCGCCGGCGTGCGCGCGCAAATATTGCGACAAGATCGCCGCGGCCCGCCTGTATTCACACTTCCTCAAATGCCTTCGAGCTACCGATTTGCCTGCCAAGCCGAAACACTTGGGAGGCGAGGGCAGGGAAATGAGGCGGTCGTTTAGCTGCCTCTTGCTGTTTGGGGGCGATAAGTGAGCAACAGTATTACCAAAACGACGTCGGTTTCGTGGCTGGAGCGCATCAAGCAATCGGTGCTTGGCGCGCTGATAGGTTTCCTTCTGGTCCTCGGCGCGATCGTACTCCTGTTCTGGAACGAGGGGCGTGCCGTCACGACCGCCCGGTCGCTGGCGGAAGGCGCGAGCACCGTGGTGACGGTGCCGAGCACTACAGTCGATGCCGCCAATGATGGCAAGCTTGTCCATACCAGCGGCAGGGTGACCACGGACGAGACGCTGGAGGATGACGAGTTCGGCATCGAGGCCAAAGGCATCCGGCTGGTGCGGACGGTCGAGATGTTCCAGTGGCATGAGAAGAAAGAGACGGAGACCAAGACCAAGCTCGGTGGCGGCGAGGAGACCGTCACGACGTATAGCTATTCGACCGACTGGTCCGACGAGCCCATCGATTCCTCCAGGTTCGAAGAGCCCGAGGGGCATGGCAATCCGGCTGCGGAGTTCAAGTCGGGCGTACATCAGGTCGCCGAGGCCCAGCTCGACGGCTTCGCGCTCGATGAGACGGTGCTCGACGAGGTCAACGGTGGACAGGCGATGAAGCTCACGCCGGCGCAGAAGTCCGGCATCGAAGCGGCCTATTCCGGCTCGGAAAAGCTGTCGATCGTCGATGGCGGAATCTATCTCGGCGATAATCCGAAGAAGCCGGCCGTTGGCGACTACCGCATCAGCTACAAGCTGGTTCCGCTGGGCACCATCAGCGTCGTCGCCAAGCAGTCGGGCAATTCGTTCGACCGCTACCAGACCAAGGCCGGCGACCAATTGCTGCTGGTCGAGAGCGGTAACGTGTCGGCGGCCGACATGTTCGCCCATGCCGTCAGCGAGAACAACCTGCTCAGCTGGATCCTTCGCGCGGTCGGCCTGGTTCTGCTGGCCGTCGGCTTCGGCATGATCATGGAGCCGATTGCCGTGATCGCCGATGTCATTCCCTTCCTGGGCGACATCGCGCGGCTGGGAACGGGGCTGGCTGCGTTCCTCTTCACCATCGTCGTCGGGACGACGACAATCGCGATTGCATGGTTCTACTATCGCCCGGTGGCGGCGATTTGCGTGCTGGTCGCAGGGGTTGCGATCACGTTTGCGCTCACCCGCTTCTTCAGGGGGCGGAAGCAACAGGTCGCGGCGGCGGCGTAGGATCCCGCCCGAGGGTTGGCCGGGTGCCGGTCAGGCCGGCACCCGGATGATGACGCGCAGGCCGCCCAGCGGGCTGTCGTCCAGCGTGATGTCGCCGCCATGGCTGCGGGCGATGTCGCGGGCAATGGCCAAGCCGAGGCCGGTGCCGCTGGCATCGAGGTTGCGGGCCTCGTCCAGCCGCACGAATGGCTTGAACACTTCCTCGCGCTGCTCGGCGGGAATCCCGGGGCCGTCGTCGTCCACGATCACGGTCAGCGAGCCGCGCGTGTGAGTGGCGTTGACGCGCACGTCGTTCGCATAGCGGAAGGCGTTGCCGACGACATTGGCGAGCAGGCGCGTGAAGGCGTTCGGGCGCACATGGATCATGCGTTCGCCCGTCAGCGAGGTGGACAGGCTGCGCTGGCGCAGCTTCGCTTCCTCGGCGGTCTTTTCGAGATAGGCGTTCAGGTCGAACAGGCCCGGATCTTCCGAGGCTTCGCCGCGCGCGAAGGCGAGATAGCCTTCCAGCATCGACTGCATGTCGTCGATATCCTGGTTCAGTGCCTGAAGATCCGGCTTCTTGCCGGACAGTGCCAGCTGCAGCTTGAAGCGGGTGAGAATTGTACGCAGGTCGTGGCTGACGCCGGTCAGCATCGCCGTGCGCTGCTCTATCTGGCGCTCGATGCGCTCGCGCATCTGGACGAAGGCAATGCCCGCACGCCGCACCTCCTCGGCCCCGCGCGGGCGGAAGTCACGGGTCGAGCGGCCCTTGCCGAAGCTTTCGGCGGCTTCGGCAAGCTGCAGGATCGGCCGGATCTGGTTGCGCAGGAAGGGAATGGCGATCAACAGCAGCACCAGCGACGTGCCGACCATCCAGATCAGGAAGATGTGCGTGTTGGAGGCATAGGCCTGGCTGCGGCGCACGAAGACGCGCAGCACCTTGTCCTTGAGCTGGACGCGCACCTCGACAATGTTGGAATTGCCGACCGTGTCGATCCAGAACGGCCGGTTGATCTGCTTGGTGATCTCCGACGACAGCGTCTGGTCAAGGAGGGAGAAGAAGGGTTTTGGTCCCGGCGGCGGCAGCGGGTCGGGTGGCAGCAAGTCGACCTTCAGCGCCAGCCGGTCCTGGGCGATGCGGATGACGTTGGCATAGTCGTCGTCATGCGGGAAGGTCTCGATCATGTCGATGATGGCGGCGATGTCGCGGGTCACCGCCTGCGACAGGCGCAGCGTCACCGTCTGCCAGTGGCGCTCCATGAACACGAAGGCCACCACCGACTGCAGCAGGATCATCGGGGTGATGATGATGATCAGCGAGCGCGGATAGAGGCGCTTTGGCAGATAAAGCGAAATCAGCCGCCAGAACTTGTGCCAGCGCTTGTTCACCGACACCAAAGCCCGGCGCGTGCGCGCCGCGAGGCTGTCCTTGTCCGGGCTGTTCACTTCCGAGGTTGCCATCTGCTCTTCCATCGCCCGGTGGCCTCGCGGTTGCAGGCGGGTATCGAGGAATGCTCCATGCCATATCTGTGCGGCCGGGAACAGGTGCTGGAAAATGCCGCCGCGAAGCGGCGCACACGCCGCCGCACCATTCGCAAGTCGATCGCTGAAGCGTCTCCGACCCTTGCGCGACCTGCTCTATATAGGCCGGAATGGTGGAGCTCCAAGCCACAAATGCCTGCCCAGCCTAGACCGACGTCCGGCCGTCGGCGCAAGCATGCGCTATTCGACGCTCAGCCGGTAGCCGATGCCGCGAACCGTCTGAAGCCAGACCGGGTTGGAAGGATCGCGCTCGATCTTGCGACGCAGCCGGTTGATCTGCACGTCGATGGTGCGCTCGCCCACCTCGGATTCGCTGCCCACCAGTTCGTGGCGCGGAATGGTTTCCCCGGCACGTTCGGCGAAGATCGCCAGGATCTCCTGTTCGCGGTCGGTGAGTTTCAGCGGCTCGCCGCCCTTCTTCAGCTCGCGACGTGCGATCTGGAAGGTGTAGGGGCCGAACACCAGCTGCTCGACCTTCGGCGTCGTCTGTGGACCGCCGCGGCGCAGAATGTTGTTGATGCGCAGGATCAGTTCGCGCGGGTCGAAGGGCTTGGGCAGATAGTCGTCGGCGCCGGCCTCCAGCCCGGTGATGCGGCTATCGGTTTCCGACAGGGCGGTGAGCATGAGGATGGGCACCTGCTTTTCGGCGCGCAGCGATCTGGTCAGCTCGACGCCGCTCTCGCCGGGCATCATGACGTCGAGGATGAGCAGGTCGAATTCCAGTCCGGCGAGCTTGCGCCGGGCCTCCGCCGCGTTCCCGGCTACCGTGATGCGAAAGCCGTTTTCGCTCAGATACTGCTTGAGAAGGTTGCGGATGCGGGTGTCGTCGTCGACGACAAGGAGATGCGGGGCGTCGTCGTCCGGTGCGGATGGATTGTCGGAAATCTCACTCGTCTCCATGGCTTTTCCCTGATGTGGTTCCGGGCAGGTTGTCAATCTGCGCTCTCAATTCGGGGTTGACCATCGCTTTGAGAAACCGCTCGATCCCCTCGCGTTCGGCCATTGAGGAATTCCCCAATGCTGCACTGATGCGGCGTGACTGTGGCCGAGCCAAGGCAAGGGCCAGCGAGCGGCCCTTCTCGGTGGGATAGAGTTCGCGCTGGCGTCGGTCGCGCGGTCCCTGCACCTGGACGATGTGGCCGGTGTCGATCAGCTGCTTCAGCACGCGAGCCAGGCTCTGCTTGGTGATCTTCAGCACGTCGAGCAGTTCGGCGACCGTCAGGCCCGGCATGCGGTTGACGAAATGCAGGACGCGGTGGTGCGCACGGCCGAAGCCATATTCGGCCAGGATCTGGTCTGGGTCCGAGGTGAAGTCGCGATAGGCGAAGAAGAGCAATTCGATGATGGACAGGTCCACGCCATCTTCGTTGGTGATCGCGGTTCTAATGGGTGAGGCGTTCGTGCCGCTACGATCCGTCATGGCTTTCCTTGCAAGACTCCAAATTTATGTCAGCCTTGTTGACATATTTTAGCGCCGATGGTAATTTTTGCCAAGCTTTTCGGCCGATTGCGAACTAAAAGGCGTTTTGCGGGCGCTTTCTTCGAAACTTCCTGCATTTGCCTTGAGGGTCATATCGGCCTACGCTTCAAACTACCAGCAGCCCTAGTCGGCTGACGCATTTCGAACAGTAAACGTGTGCGGGCGAAGCCCGCCGGAGGTTATTATGGCATCAGTTCCCTTTGATCAGCTTGACGGCTTCATCTGGATGAACGGTGAGTTCGTCAATTGGGCCGACGCCAAGATTCATGTACTTACCCACGGGCTGCACTATGCAAGCGCGGTTTTCGAAGGCGAACGCGCCTATGGCGGCGAGATCTTCAAGCTTACCGAGCATACCGAGCGCCTGCATGAATCTGCTCGCATCCTTGGCTTTACCATCCCTTATTCGGTTGCGGAAATCGACGACGCGTGCCGCCAGCTCTTGAAGAAGCAAGGCTTCAAGGACGCCTATGTGCGCCCGATCGCCTGGCGCGGCAGCGACTCGCTCGGCGTTTCGGCCCAGCACAACCGCATCCACTGCGCGATCGCGATCTGGCAGTGGCCGAGCTACTTCGACCCGGCGCAGAAGCTGAAGGGCATCCGCCTCGACATGGCCGAGTACCGCCGTCCCGACCCGCGCACCGCGCCTTCGCGCGCCAAGGCCGCCGGCCTCTACATGATCTGCACGCTGTCCAAGCACGCGGCTGAGGCCAAGGGCTACGCGGACGCCATGATGCTCGACTGGCGCGGCCAGGTGGCGGAAGCAACCGGCGCCAACATCTTCTTCGTCAAGGACGGCAAGATCCATACGCCGACGCCGGATTGCTTCCTCAACGGCATCACCCGCAAGACCGTGATCGATCTGGCCCGCGCGCGTGGCATCGAAGTGATCGAACGCGCCATCATGCCGGAAGAGCTGGAGGGCTTCGAGCAGTGCTTCCTCACCGGCACCGCCGCGGAGGTCACGCCTGTTTCCGAGATCGGGCAGTACCGCTTCCAGGTCGGCGAGATCGCCAAGACGCTGATGGAGGACTATTCGGCCGCCGTTCAGCCCAAGCAAGCGATTGCCGCGGAATAAGTAGTATCGCAACGCGGATACCGGCGTTGTTTCAACGGGCGGCCCTTGGGTCGCCCGTTCTTATTTGGCCCGAAACGAATTTGACTTTCATTCAATTCAGGTTCTGATGGTGATGACGGCTCGCACGAGTCGGTCTTACTGTTGGAGGGATAGTGGAATGGAAGCACTTCTTCCGATCATCATACAACTCGTAACAGGCGCCATAGGTGGCCTCGGCGTCGGTGCGGCGCTCAAGCAGGCGGCGATGAGTGCGGCAGTGAAGATAATCTCGGGTGCCATTGGCGGTGTGGCTGGCGGCCAGATCGTCACCAGGGTCCTTTCCGATCCCAATGTCGCGAGCGCGATGTCGGGCGCGCTCGGCGACGGGATCGGCGGCCTCGTCGGCGGTGGCGTGCTGACGGCGATCGTGGGTGCGGTCATGGGAGCGATGAACAAGCAGGCCTGAGCGGCCAGACAGTTCCGGTTCCGATGGGCGGTCTTCTGGCCGCCCATTTTTGTTGGCGGCGATGGACCTCGCGGTGGTTCATGCCTAAATGAACGCGCACAAACGAGAGGAATGCCATGGGCCAGCTCAATGCAGGGATCGTGCCGGTCACGCCCTTCCAGCAGAATTGCACGATCCTGTTCGATGGCGACGACAAGACGGGCGTGGTGGTCGATCCGGGCGGGGACGTCGAGCAGATCCTCGCTGCGATCCGGGACAATGGCATCACCATCACCGCGATCTGGCTGACGCACGGCCATATCGACCACGCCGGCGGCGCGATGGAGCTGAAGGAGGCGCTGGGCGTCGACATCGTCGGCCCGCACGAGGACGACCGGCTGCTGCTGGACAATCTGGAAGCCCAGGCACAGCGCTTCGGGCTGCCAGGCGCGGTGCGCAACTGCGTGCCCGACCGCTTCCTCACCGAAGGCGAAACCGTTTCCTTCGGCGACCACAAGTTCGAGGTGCTGCATTGCCCCGGCCATGCGCCGGGCCACGTTGTCTACTATAATCGCGATGCGAAGTTCGCCCACGTAGGCGATGTGCTGTTCCACGGCTCAATCGGCCGCACCGATCTGCCGGGCGGCGATCATGGCGCGCTCATCCATTCGATCAAGGAAAAGCTCCTGCCGCTGGGCGATGACGTCGGCTTCATCTGCGGCCATGGGCCGGGCGGCCGCTTCGGCGAGGAACGCCGCAGCAATCCGTTCCTGGTGTAGGGACCTGACGAAGTTCTCCAAGCCGCTCGCGCTATGCCTCACACCGGCTCGCGGGCGGGGGCGATGCGGCGATAGATGAACTCGTCGCCCTTGTCCGTCCGCGCGGCGGCCTGGGCATCCTCGATCAGCATACCCATGCGCGCATGGATCGGCGACTTGATGCAGGCCGGATCGGTGGCGGCGGGGTCGCCGGCGATCGCCATGGCCTGGCATCGGCAGCCGCCCCAGTCGATCTCCCGACGCTCGCAACTGCGGCACGGCTCCTGCATCCAGTCGGTGCCGCGGAAGGCGTTGAACGCGGGCGAGTCCGTCCAGATCTCGTTGAGCGAGTGCTCGCCGAAGCGTTCGAAGGTCAGCGTGCGGATGGTCTGCGCGGCATGGCAGGGCAGCACCGTGCCGTCCGGCGCAACCATGAAGGCGTCGCGCGCCCAGCCGCCCATGCAGGGTTTTGGATAGGTGGCGAAATAGTCCGGCGTGACGAAATCGATGTTCATGATGCCACGTAGCCGCTCCTGCGCTGCGGCCACGATCTCCATCTGCTTCTCGACGGCCTCGCGGCTCGGCATCAGCGCGTCGCGGTTGACCAGCGCCCAGCCGGAATATTGCACATTGGCGATCTCCAGCCGCTCGGCGCCGAGCGACAGAGCGAGCTCGATGAATTCCGGCACCTGCTCGATGTTGTGGCGGTGGATCGGCGCGTTGATGGTGAGCGGGAGGCCCGCGGCGCGCACGCGCCTGGCGGTTTCCAGCTTCTGCTCATGGGCCGAGTGGAAATGGCTGATGAGCTCGGTGGTGGCCGGCCGCGCGCCCTGGATGCTGAGCTGGACGTGATCCAGTCCAGCCTCGGCCAGCGCCTGGATGCGCCCCTCGGGCAACAGGACGCCGGCAGTGATGAGGTTGGTGTAGACGCCGCGCATGGCGAGCCCGTCGACCAGTTCCTCAAGGTCGCGCCGCAGCGTCGGTTCGCCGCCGGAGAGATGCACCTGCATCACGCCGAGGTCGGCCGCCTCGCGGAAAAGGCGCAGCCAGGTCTGCGTGTCGAGCTCGCGGTTGCCCTTCATCAACTCGACGGGGTTGGAGCAGTAGGGGCATTGCAGCGGACAGCGATGCGTCAGCTCGGCCAGCATGCCGATGGGAGGGAGGAAGGGCTCGCTCATGGCTTCACCAGCAGCTTGTCGGTCCATTCCTGGAGGAAGTCGAGGACGTCGGCCGCCACGTCTTCCTCAGGCGCATCGTATTCGGCGGCCAGCCCCGAAATGATCTCCGCGACCGTGGTTTCGCCGTCGCAGCGCCGCAGTATGTCGAGGCTGACGTCGTTCGGCCAGAACACCCGCTCCGGCGACAGCACGGCCCAGGCTTGCCGCACCGGATCGAACTGCAGCCGGACATGGCCTGGCAGCGACGGCTTCGATTGCCGCGAGACGACGTATCTTTCGCGCAGAGCCGTCATGCGTCTTCCTCCGGCCGGAAGGCGCCGGGCGGGATGTGGCCCGGTTCGCAATAGGCGTGCATGAGGGCGTCGAGCATCGCCCACAGCACGTCGCATTTGAAGACGAGCGCGTCGATGACGGCCTGCTGGCGCTCGGGCGTGTCGGCATGCTCCAGCACATAGGCGAGCGCGAAATCGGAATCGCGTGAGGCCTGCTCAGGTCGCTTCTCGAAATAGGCGAGGGTGTCCCTGGTCACATAATCGTACTTGGCCAGGATCGCCGGCACGCGCTCGCCGATGATGATGGGCGAGAACAGCTCCGTCAGCGAGGAGGCTACGGCCTCCAGCAAGGTGCGGTCGGCGCAGAAGGACAGATAGGCGTTGACGGCGAAGCGCGTGGCGGGAAGCGCCAGCCTTTCGCTTTTGACCATCTCGGCCGAGAGCCCGAGCCCGGTGGCGAGCTTCAGCCATTTGGCGATGCCGCCGTTCCAGCCATCGTCGCCGTCATGGTCCTCGACGCGCTTGCGCCAGGCGGCGCGGAAGGCGGGGTCTTCGGCACGGGCGATGATGGTGGCATCCTTGCGCGGGATCACCGCCTGATAGCAATAGCGGTTGAGGGCCCAGGCCTGCATCTGCCCCTTGGTGAGGGCGCCCGCCGTCATCTGGTGATGGAAGGGGTGGCGGTTGTGGTAGCGCTCGGCGCCGACCTGCCGCAGAACCGCGTCAAGCTGCGACGCCGTCAGGCCACCCCTGGCCGCCTGGTGAAAATCGCTCACAGCTGCTGTCCGATAAATGTCGTTCACAGCTCGATCTCCATGCCGTCGTGACCGATTTCCCAGCCGGCGGCGCGGACGGCCTGATGCTCCACCGAACTTTCGTCGAGGACAGGGTTGGTGTTGTTGATGTGGACGAAGATGCGTCGGCCGATGGGCACCTCGGCCAGCCGCCGTATGGAGCCTTCGTCACCCGACATGGCGAGGTGCCCCATGCGGCTGCCGGTCTTGGGGCCGACGCCTGCGACCACCATCTCGTCGTCGGTATAGACGGTTCCGTCGAAGAGCAGGCAGGACGCGCCGGCCAGCCGCAGGCACAGTTCCGGCTCGATCCGCGCGCAGCCGGGAATGTAGAAGGCCGAGCCGTTGTGCCCCTTGCCGGCGATACGCACCGCAACGGTGTCGCCAGCCTCGGAGCCGTAATTGTCTTCCGGCCGGGTGGCGTCTTCGAGATAAAGGGCGATCTTGCCCGGCACCGGGAAAGCCTGGATGCGGACGCCGGTTTCTCGGCCCTCGGCGTCGCCTATGTCGATTTCCTCGTCTTCCGGCAGCATGCGGCGCGGCACGAGTGCCGGGTCGAGGACGTTGAAGATGGAATTGGCGCGCAGTGCCGCCAGCACCTGCTCGGTGGCGTAGATGGCGAAGGGTTGGCGCTCGCGCAGGCTCAGCAACCCGGCGATGTGGTCGACATCCGCATTGGTGAGCACGATCGCACGGATCGGCGTCGACCGCAGAGCGTGGCCGGGCTTGGGCTGCAATTCAGGTGTATCGGCGATCTGCTGGCGGATGTCGGGAGAGGCGTTGAACAGAACCCAGTTTTGCCCGTCCGCCGAAGCCGCCACGCTCGACTGCGTCCGGGGCCTCACGCCAATCACTCCGGCGCGCGCGGCGCGGCTGAGGTAGTAATTGCAGTTCCACTGCGGGAAACCGCCGCCCGCTGCCGATCCGACGATCTTCACGCGCATGGTAAAGTCCGTTTGTTATCGACCTATCCAAGCTCCCTTGGTCGCGAACTGCGACCGCGACTGCAGGAAACGAAGGCTTGGCGCGTGCTCTGAGGAGCACGCGCCTTTTCGCAGCTTACTTCTTCGGAGTGATCTCAGCCGGCAGGTACCGCGAAATCTCCATGCCTGCTGCCACCTGGCACATGCTTGGTTTTGTCCAGTTCTTCTTCATGATCTTCTCCTTCGGCCCGCCCCCTGGAAAAGGAGGGCGATCCGTCACTGTAGTCAGCCATTGCCTTGGCACCTTGATGCAATGGCTCGTCCATCGTCTAAATGGACAAATGAACCGGATCTTCGTGAAAAATATAATTAAAACAACGTATTAATGAGATTTCTTCCGCATTCCGGGCGGACCGTCGATCCCAGTGCGGAGAGCCGCCTCATCCCCGCCGTAGCCGGGGAAGTGCCGGAGGACCGACGCGAGCTGCTTTCGCCGGCTCGTCTGCCAACCTCCCGCAGACGACAATCGTATAACTTGTGCATATAGGTAAAGTTTTCCCATTTTCAGCACCTGCCGTCGGAATATTTGCTGCCGCGCGGCGGAATTCGGCCTTTTCCGTCCGGGGGCGGGCGCGGGCTAATGCGACTAGGGCCGATCCCGAGCGGCACGATACCTCTCCTTTCCCTACGCTACTGTGTGATCAGGTTGTCGCGCTCGTCGAGCAGGGGCACATGGTAGCCGAGCAGCAACTTGTTGATCTCGTCCTGGTTTTCCTGGATGAACCGGTTGAGGCTGCGCTTCCATTCCTGGTCGGAAGGCCGCACGCCCATGGTGATGCGGTAGGCCATGCGCGAGCCTGACTTTTCCTTGACCAGCGGCACAACGACCAGATCGGCATTGGCCTTGTGGGCATAGTAGCCGGCAATCGGCCCCCAGAGGACCGCGGCGTCGATCGTGCCGTCGACCAGATCCTTGACCATGACCTCGCCCATCGGCGGCGTGGAGCGCGAGTCGACGAACAGCGGATAGGCCTTGGCGTTGTCCATCAGCTTGGCCTCGGCCATGTTGGTGGCGGGCGGCGTGCCGCCGACAACGCCGATCTTCTTGCCGGCCAGCTTGGGATCCTCGAGCGTGTCGACGCCGTCGAGCCCGCTGCCCTTCTTGAAGACCAGTGCGTAGGTCGAGCGGTAGTAGGGATTGGTGTTCTGCACCAGTTCGTCGCCCTGCGCGAAGCCGATGATGACGTCGCAGCGATTGGCCCCGAGCGTGTTGCGCACGAAGCCGGTGACCATGGGAAACCAGGTATAGCTCACCGACTTGCGGCCCAGCTTGGCTGCGGCCATCTCCGCCAGCTTGTTTTCGAAGCCCTCGCCGTTCTGGTTGGAGAAGGGCATGTTGGCGGGGTCGGCGCAGACGCGCAGGACATCCCGGTCGACCAGTTCGCCCTGAGCCCCCAGGCCGGCGCCCTGCGCGAGCGCCGCGGCGGGCAGGGCGCATGCCAGCGCCATTGCCGCTACAATCTGCTTGAGCCCCGATATCTTGCTCGTCGCCATGATCATCCACCCATGCATTGGTTCTCGTAGTCCTTCGCCGCTTGCGGCTTGTCCTCATGCTTGGCCGGTCGCCCGCGTGGCAGGTCGCCAACCGCGCGCGCCCGCAGATAGACGTAGAGGTCATCGATGTAGCAATAGACGTTTTTGTTGTCGCCAAAGGCCGGCATGACGCTTTCCTGGCCGCCGCTGACGTTCTTGCGTCCCTCCGCAACGGTCGAAATGAACGTCCCGTAATCCATCGATTTCAAAGAGTCGGCCAAGGCGGGCGCATAGGACGAGCCGACACCGTCGGGACCGTGGCAAACGTGGCAGTCGGAATGATAGCGACGGTAGCCGCTGAAAGTGTACCAGTCGACCGTGCCGTCGGGCTGGATCTTGAATGTCGGGTTTCCGTCCGCGTCGAGATATTTGCCGTCTTTTTGTGAAGCCGCTGCTGCTTTTTGCGCGTCGTCGGCCCAGGCGAGACGAGCGTTTACGAGGGGCACGATGGACAGTGCCATCACTGACAGGGCGATGCGAGCGAACATTCAAAACCTCATGTTCTGGCGTTCAGCGACACGACGTGTTTCTGTGTTTGGTCTGCCTTGGATATTGTGTCGTGTTCCACACAAAGAGCCCGGGACGGATCGACGAAGCGTTCCGGGCTCTCATTTTCGATCCTGCCTTGCAGGACATTCACTTTCAACCGATCACTCCGGCAGGCCGAAGACGGTCAGCTGGCCGCCCAGGGTCGTATACTGAGCCAGTCCGGCATAACCGCCGACAGCGCCCAGTCCGGCCGTGTTGACGGCTTGCTGCTCGTTGCCACCAGGATGGCCCTGATCGACCGCGGCGTGCCATGCTTGGGCGTTCTTGGGCGCCAGCAGGCCACCTGCCAGACCGATGCCGGCCCAGCCGCCGACACCTGACAAGACGGCAATGTACTGCTTGCCCTTGTGCTCATAGGTCATGACGTTGCCGATGATGCCGGACGGCGTCTTGAACTTGTAAAGCTCCTTGCCGTTCTTATCGACCGCCTTCAGATAGCCTTCCAGCGTGCCGTAGAAGATGACGTCACCAGCGGTTGAGAGTGCGCCCGACCAGACCGAGAACAGTTCCGGCTTCGACCAGACGATCTCGCCCTTGGCAGCATCCCAGGCTATGAAGTTGCCCATGTCGCCGTTTTCGCCTGGCCCCGGAAACATCGACACGGTCGCGCCCACATAGGGCTGGCCGGCGGTGTAGCTCACCCGATAAGGCTCATAATCCATGCAGACATGGTTGGTCGGCACGAAGAAGAGCTTGTCCTTGGGCGAGTAGGTGGCTGGCTGCTCGTCCTTGGAACCAAGAGCGGCCGGGCAGACGCCAGCGGTGTTGACATCCTCGCCATTGTGCTGCGGCGAGTATTTGTCGACCACCTCCGGACGACCATACTTCTCGCTCTTGGGGTCCATGTTGATCTGGGTTGCCCAGTTCACGGCCGGATCGAATTTCTTCGCCACGAGCAGGGCGCCGCTTTCGCGGTCGAGCGTATAGGCGAAGCCGTTGCGGTCAAAGTGCACGAGCACGTCGTGCTTCTTGCCGTTGATGTCCATACCGTCGACGAGGATCATCTCGTTGACGCCGTCATAGTCCCACTCGTCGTGGGGCGTCATCTGATAGACCCATTTGGCGACGCCGGTGTCGGCATCGCGCGCGAAGATCGTCATCGAGTATTTGTTGTCACCGGGCCGCTGGACAGGGTTCCAGGTCGAAGGGTTGCCGCTGCCGTAATAGACCAGGTTGAGCTTCGGGTCGTAGGACAGCCAGCCCCAGGTGGTGCCGCCGCCCGTCTTCCACTGCTCGCCTTCCCAGCTCTTGAGGCTGGAGTCGGCGCCCACCGGCTTGCCGAGTTCGGTGGTCTTCTGCGGATCGACCAGTATATCGGCATCCGGGCCTGTCGAGTAAGCGCGCCAGGCACGCGTGCCGTCCTTGATGTTGTAGGCAGTCAGACTGCCGTGCACGCCAAATTCAGCGCCCGATATGCCGACGATCACCTTGTCCTTGACGACCATGGGCGCTGAGGTTCCAGATTCGCCCTTGCCGCCAGTGCTGCTGTCACCGTTCTTGACCGACCAGACCATATTGCCGGTCTTGGCGTCGATCGCGGTCAGCATCGTGTCCGCTTGGTTCAGGAACAGCATTCCGTCGCCATAGGCCAAGCCACGGTTAACCGTGTCGCAGCACATGATTGGAATGACGTTCGGATCCTGCTTGGGTTCATACTTCCACAGAATCTTGCCGTCGTTGTTCAGATCGAGCGCATAGACGATGTTCGGGAATGGCGTGTGGACATACATCACATCGCCTATCACCAACGGGGCGCCTTCATGGCCGCGTAGGACGCCGGTGGAGAACATCCATTTGACTTGGAGGTTCTTCACATTTTCGGCGTTGATTTGTTTCAGCTTCGAATAGCGGGTATTGGCATAGTCACCCGTGGGCATTGCCCAGTTCTTCGCGTCCGAGGCAAGTTTCTGCAGGTCATCATTTGCCCATGCGCCATAGGCCGACGCACAAGTCATCAATACGGCGGCTATTGGCAGGCAAACGGCTTTGTTGAATGCACGCATTGAAATCCTCCCGGGTTAGGGTCAGGAAGCAATCGTTTCGCCCAATCAATCCTCGCCCACAGGGGTTTGCCCAAGCTACCTGGCGGGGAACCATTTCCGGCAGCGTGTCACGCCCTAAGTCAGCGTGGGCGGAGGGCACCAAGCCGCCCACCTTGCCTGGACTACGAAAGATAGTCGCCGTTCCCATGACAACGACTTCCTTGAAGCCGGAAACGGCAAAAGGCTATGTCAGAACATTTGGCAAGGCAAGCACAAACGTCCATAATCATATTGCGATGCAATATTGTTTGTGATTTTTTCACAGTATATGTCGATTTATATTTATTCCAGTTTAAGTATGTGAATAATTTCCTCTTTCGTGAATTGAGGCGAATTGGCTTCGTTTTTTGAATTTTAACTTAAGATGAAACGGATTTAGTTTACTTCTTTTATATTGTCTCGGTTTGTATATCGAAGCCGGGAGAGGGCGCTATCCTGTCGAGTTAGTCCGCTATCATGAAACAATTCCCGGCCAGAACGGTTCCGAACGAAGACAGTTGTCATCACTCGAAGCCGGAAATGGAGGCAGGGAAGGCATCAGGAGCCCTTTGGCGTCGCGAAGAAGCATCATCCTTTGGTCCAATATCATGAGGACGGTGCATTGGGTGCCTGCAGTCGGCTGGACAGTCGTGCATTGCCGCGCCACCCTTCGGGCCGGGGAAGTCGAAATGCCATGGGAGAAAGACCATGTTTTCGAGACTGCCGATCGCGGTTACCGCAGCCATTCTCATTGCAAGCGCCTGTCCGTCGCAGGCTGCAAACGATTATCCGACCTCGGCGCGGGCCGACTACGTCTTCGCCTGCATGCAGGCCAACGGCCAAACGCATGAGATGCTCGATCGGTGCTCCTGCTCGATCGACGTGATCGCCTCCATCCTGCCCTATGATCGCTACGAGACCGCCGAGACCTTCCGGAGCATGGCGCAGACGACCGGCGAGGCCACCGAGCTTTTCCGCGAGAGCGCCCCGGCCAAGGCGGCGGGCGGCGATCTGCGGCGGGCACAGGCCGAGGCCGACGTCGTTTGCTTCTGATCTCTCGGCCGGGGCTGGTGAGGCCGAGGCTTACGGCTGCCCTATCTCTCCGAGTGCGACGCCGGGAAACTTCTGGCGGAACGAGCGCGCGAGATCGCTCATCACCTGCGGGTTGCGGCTCTGGCGGGGGATGCGGATGTCGAAATAGCCCAGCACATGCGCCGGGCGCGCCGACAGCAGGATGATCCGGTCCGACAGCATCAACGCTTCGCGCACATTGTGCGTCACCATCAGCGCCGTCGTCGGGCGGGCCGACCACACCGAGAGCACGAGATAGCGCAGCCGTTCGGCGGTCTGTTCGTCGAGCGAGACAAAGGGCTCATCGAGGAACATGACGGCGGGCTCGATGGCGAAGGCGCGGGCGATCGCCACGCGGCGGGCAAGGCCAAGAGAGAGTTCCGACGGGTAGAGAGTACGCATCTGCGACAGGCCGAGGCTGTCGAAGAGCTGGTCGAGATTGGCGTTGCGCATGCTCTTCGGCAAAGCGAGGCGCACATTCTGCTCCACGGTGCGCCAGGGCAGCAGCGTCGGCTCCTGGAACACGGCGCCGATGCGGTTGCTGTCGCCTTCGGGCAGCTGGAACGAGCCGGAGAAATCTGTGTCGAGGCCGAGCAGGATGCGCAGCGTCGTCGTCTTGCCGCAGCCCGAAGGGCCGAGCAGGCAGGCGAACTCGCCCTGTCGCACCTCGAACGACAGGTTGCGCAGTGCCGTCAGCGGCACGCCTTCCGTCGAGCGGAAGGTCTTTTCGGCGATGTCCACTTTAAGCGGCGCGACGCCGCCAACGGGTTGCATGTCGTTCAAAGGGCTGCACCAAAAGGAGTTCTATGAGAAGCATGATCGCCACGAAGGCCAGCGTGTAGGCCAGGATGGCGGCGACGTCGAAAAGCTGGAAATAAAGATGGATCTGGAAGCCGACGCCGTTGGAGCGGCCGAGCAGTTCCACGACGAGGACGATCTTCCAGATAAGCGCGATGCCGGAGCGAGCCGCGGCGGCGAAATAGGGCTGCAGCTGCGGGAGCAGGATGTGGCGCAGGCGGTCGAGCGCGCTGAAGCGGTAGACAGTCGCCATTTCGCCATAGCGCGGATCGAGCGCGCGGGCGCCCTCGCGCATGGTCACCACGACGTTGGGGATCTTGTTGACCGCGACTGCGCCGATGGCCGCCACTTCGTTCAGGCCGAACCAGATATAGGCAAGCACGATGATGACCAGCGCCGGGATGTTGAGGAACAGGATCACCCAAGGATTGAAGAACTGGTCGGCGCGACGGGAAATGCCGAGCAGGATGCCGATCACCGAGCCGATCGTCATCGCGACGACGAAGGCGGCGATGACGCGGCCAAGCGTGATGGCAAGGTTGTAGGGAAGCTCGCCATTGACGGTGTCCTTGACCAGCACGGCCCAGACTTGGTGCGGTTGCGGGAAGGCGCGGCTCGGCCACAGCGTCGCCGCAACGGTCCACAGCAGATAGAGGGCCACGAGCGAGACGATGACAGTGATCGCGGGCGCCATGGAGGAAACGATGCCACGCCCGCGCCGCCCGGCTGCGGTCGACGGCTCGGCACGGTGCGCCAGACCGTTTTGCTCCACGCTCATGTCCCCAGCCCCGGCCAGAAGGTGCCCGGTGCCATCTCGCGGGCCTGCCCGACGAGCTTTTCTCCGCCGATCTCGGCCAGCACGCGATAGAGCCGGGCGGCGTCCGCTTCCTCCTCGGCGACCGGGCGGGTCGGGATGCCCTCGCGGTAGCGATCGCGCAGGATCTCGAGCTCCTTGCCCTCGGCCTGGACGAGAGGCGCAAGGCGCAGCCATTCGTCATCCGACGTGGCCAGCAGCTGCTTGGCGGCGGCGGATGCCTTGACGAAACCTCCGATCGCCCGCGGGTGGTCGTGCGCCCACTGCTCATGAAAGACATAACCGATGGCCGCGACCGGGCCTTTCGCGCCGAGCGCCATGGCGGCATCGCTTGCGCCGACGAGGCGGCGGAAGCCATTGGCCTCTAGGCGGGCGCAGAAATGCCAGTAGTTCAGAGCCGCATCGAGCTCACCCTGTATCGCCTTTTCCGAAATGAGCGGCGGCGCGCCGAACACCACCGTGTCCCGGGCGGCAAGGTCGATGCCGTGGTCGCGCTGATAAAAGGCCTGAAGCAGCAGCCAGCTCTTGTCGAGCGGACCGCCGGCGACGCCGATCTTCCTGCCGACGAGATCCGCGGGAGCGCGGATCGGCGAGTCGTCTTTTACCATGATGGCGCCGACCGCCGATGAATAGGGAACCAGCGTCACATCTTCGCCGGCTGAGCGTTGCCGCGACACCCAGAGCCAGTCCGTGACGATCATGTCGATGTCGCCGGCCAGCAACGCCACGTTTGTCGCGTCCTCGCCTGCGAAATAGGCGATCTCAAGATCGACGCCGTTGGCTGCGTCCAGGCCGTGGTGCTTGATTGTGTCAAGTTCCCAGCTGACGGTGCCGAATTTCAGCACGCCGATCCGCACGTTGCCGTTCGCCATTGCCGGCCCATTCCAGGTGACGGCCGCTCCCGCGAGCGCGAGGCCCATCACGCCGATGACACTGCGTCGCGAAATCAGCATGGCGTCTCCTTGCAGGATCTGCCGCGGCGGCGGCGGGGTTTAAGTCGACTTCTCCTTGTTGGGGAAGGCGCACTTCCAGCGCACAACCCTGAGGGCGGGATGCTCCTCGGTCCATCTCGCAATCTCGGCAGGGGAAGTGTAGATGCACTCCCAAAGCGAGCCGTTACTTTCGAAATAGAGATGCTCGTCCCGGCAATTGGTCGGATTGGCGGTCAGGCAGACCGTCAGGATAAGATCGACCATATTCATGTCTGCACGTTTCGCCGCTGCGCGGCGTCCATAGTTGGCACGTCGGCCAGACCAGTCCGTCCGAATGCCGATCAAGCGTTGCCGGCTTCCCCAGGGTGCCGTTGGGGAAACCTTTGGGAGGCTACGCGCTCGCCGGAATGGCGTCAACCAACGACCGGCTTGCGTTTTCGGGTGTAGCGGCAGGCCGATTGACACCGGCGGTTGCGATTGACATCCCGGTGTCGCGATCTAGCTTGATAGACACGCGCGCCTTGCTTCGAAACGGCGAGACGCGCTCACCCAACCGGCCCAACAAAGCGCGTGCCGGCGGGACAACAACATCATACCCAGTCGTCAAGGGCACCCTGACGATCAAAGAGGAAACGCCATGCGCTCAATCGCACTTCTGTTCGCCATTTCTGCTGCCGGCATGTTGGTTTCCAATGCCCAGGCGCAGGATGCCGCCGCGGGTGAAAAGGTCTTCACCAAATGCAAAGCCTGCCATGTGGCCGACAAGGACGAGAACCGGGTCGGCCCGTCGCTCATGGGCGTCATCGGGCGCACTGCGGGAACCCATCCGAACTATCAGTATTCGCCGGCCATGAAAGAGGCGGGAGAGAAAGGGCTTGTGTGGAGCAACGAGACCCTGACGCAGTATCTGAAGGACCCCAAGGCGATGGTCAAAGGCACGAAGATGGCTTTTGCGGGCCTGAAGGATGACAAGGACATTGCCAACGTCATCGCCTATCTCGATCAGTTCTCCAAAAAGTAAGCGGGGAGAATAACTTGCGATGACGGGCTCCCGGATTGATTCCGGGAGTTCGAGCGGTTTGCGATGGTGGCGTCACGCCGCCTTGCGCAATGCCTGAAGCGCTGACGGCAATTGCAGCAGGCTGTCGCAGACCAGGTCAGCACCAAGCTCTTCGACCGGTATTTGGGTGTAGCCGCCACGCACAAGCGCGACGGGCAGGCCGGCGGCTCGCGCGGCCCCCACATCGGCCTTGCTGTCGCCAACCATCAAAGCTCCCTCCACGCCGATCCGCAGTCGCTCGAGCGCCAGAAGCAGCGCGTCCGGCGCCGGCTTCTTGTGGCTGACCGCATCGCCGCCGACGATGGCGCCGAGCATGTCGACCAGGCCGAAATGCAGGAGCACCTCGCGCGCGGCCCTTTGCGGCTTGTTGGTCGTCACGGCCATCGCGATGCCCATCATGTGGAACTCGGCGAGCGCCTCGCGGACGCCGGGCATCAGACTGCTGCGGCCGGTCAGGTGCCTCAGATAGATCGGCGTCATGTCCTGGACGACTTGCTCGAGCGCCCTGCCTGCCAAAGGGTTTCCCGATGCCTCGAAAGCACGCTCGACCAGCTTCGGCATGCCGTCGCCGATCATGGTGGTGACCGTTTCGACGGGGAAGGGCGGCAAATCGCGGCCTACCAGAAGCTCGTTGACCGCAGCCGTGATGTCGGGCGCGGAATCGATCAAGGTGCCGTCGAGGTCGAACAGGATCGCCCTCGGGAAGGGCAGGGGATTTAGGTCGAGGGTCATGCCGCTTCCTTCCATTTGATCGAGCAACCGATGGAGGCGATCTGCTCGCGCGGGCCATTGCCGGTGCTGGCAACCTGTTTCATCGCCTCGTAGAGATCACGGCGCAGGTCGGCGGCGCCGGTTTCCTTGCGCGAGGCATCGAGCCGGCCGCGATATTGCAGCCTGAGTTCGATGTTGAAGCCGAAGAAGTCGGGAGTGCAGGCAGCGCCATAGGCACGCGCCACCGATTGGTCCTCGTCATAGAGATAGGGGAAGCCGAAATGGTGCGCCTCGGCGAACAGCTTCATGTTGGCGAATGAATCTTCCGGATAGGCCTCGGCGTCGTTGGAACTGATGGCGACGAAACCGATGCCTTCGGCCTTCAGGTCCTCAGCGTCGCGGACGATGCGGCTGATCACCGCCTTCACATAGGGGCAGTGGTTGCAGATGAAAACGACGACCAAGCCGTTGGGGCCGGCTTGATCGAAGATGCGGTGCTGGTTCCCGTCGACACCGGGTAGGGTGGCATCGACTGCACGCCAGCCGAAGTTGCAGACCGGTGGAATGGCTGCCATGTTGCTTCTCCCTGCTTGCTCTAGGCGGCCTTGCGTAGCGCGCGATCGCCGGCGGCCCGGATCGCGGCGATGTTCTGGGCATAGGCCTCGGCCGTGCCGCCCTTGAACACGGCCGAGCCCGCCACCAGCACATTGGCGCCGGCGGCCGTGACCAGCGGCGCGGTTTCGGGCGTCACGCCGCCGTCGATCTCGATATCGATCGGCCGGTTGCCGATCATGGATTTCACGCGCTTCACCTTCTCGACCACGGCCGGGATGAAGGCCTGGCCGCCGAAGCCGGGGTTGACCGTCATCAACAGGATCAGGTCGAGCCGGTCGAGCACATATTCGATGACGCTTTCCGGCGTCGACGGGTTGAGCGACACACCCGCCTTCTTGCCGAGGTTCTTGATCGCCTGCAGCGAGCGGTCGAGATGCGGACCGGCCTCGGCATGCACGGTGATGATGTCGCAGCCGGCATCGGCGAAGGCGGCCAGATAGGGATCGGCCGGGGCGATCATCAGGTGGCAGTCGAACACCTTGTCAGTGCGGCCCCGGATCGCCTTGATGACCTGCGGGCCGAAGGTGATGTTGGGCACGAAATGCCCGTCCATGACGTCGAGGTGGATCCAGTCGGCGCCGGCGGCTGCTACCGCCTCGACCTCATCGCCGAGGCGGGAAAAATCCGACGACAGAACCGAGGGCGCGATCAGGGTTTTTGCGGTCATTGGCTGGGTTCCTCGCTCTTGGTCTTCATTGCGAAGACCCGGCTCGCGGTGATGTCCTCGGAAGAGATGGTCGAAAGGGCATTCGCGTCAAGCGGACCTTTGGAGTTTTCGAACAGGCGATTGGCCTGCCGGAGCCGCGCCCTGTCCAGTGCGTTGCGGATCGAGCGCGCATTGGCAAAGTGCGGTTGCTCGCGCCGCCGGGCGATATAGTCGGTGAGCGCGGCGACGCCGGGCGCGTCGAGCTTATAATTCTGGTGGTCGAGCATCTTCTTGGCGATATCGAGAAGTTCGCCATCGCTATAGTCGGGAAAATCGATGTGGTGCGCAATGCGCGAGCGGAAGCCCGGATTGCTCTCGAAAAAGCGTTCCATGCGCGGCGCATAGCCGGCGAGGATGACGACGAGGTCGTCGCGCTGGTTTTCCATCACCTGAAGCAGGATCTCGATAGCCTCCTGTCCGTAGTCGCGTTCGTTCTCCGGACGATAGAGATAGTAGGCCTCGTCGATGAACAGAACTCCGCCCATCGCCTTTTTCAGGATCTCCTTGGTCTTCGGCGCGGTGTGACCGATGTACTGGCCGACCAGGTCGTCGCGCGTCACCGAGACGAGGTGGCCCTTGCGGATGTAACCCAAGCGGTGCAGCAGGTCGGCCATGCGCAAGGCGACGGTGGTCTTGCCGGTGCCGGGATTGCCGGTGAAGCTCATATGCAGCGTGGGCGTGTCATGGGCGAGGCCCATGCGCCGGCGCGCCCGCTCCACAAGCAGCAGGGCCGCGGTCTCGCGGATGCGCTTCTTGACAGGGGCGAGCCCGATCAGGTCGCGGTCCAGCTCGGCGAGCACATCCTTGACGCCCGAGCTCTCGAACTCCTCGCGCAGGTCGATTGCCGTCGGGATTTCCTCGACGGGGGTTTCGGTTTCGGCTGTTGCTGTTGCGGACATGCGACTCTCCCGCGCCGTGATGCGCTTCTAGGGGGATGGGCCGGCGCGAAGAGGCGCCGGCCGATGTGTATCAGTCGTAGCGGCTGCCCGCCGGGCGGTCGGCCGAATAGGGCTTGGTGGTGTAACGCACCACGCGGCCGGGCGCTTCCTGCCGCTCGAGGCGGTAGCCGGGCTCCTCGGCCGGGCGGTTGACGATGAAAGACAGTTTCACCGACTCCCAGCCGGAGCTGGAGTCAAAGGCGACGACGCGGATGTAGCGGTCGCCATAGACCTTGCGGCATGCCTTCAGCTCCATAAGCAGGGCCGCCGCGTCCGGATTGTCAAACATCGGGTGGCCCCACATGTCCCAATAGGTGTTGCGGGGATGTGGGTCGTCGGTGAACTCCAGGCTGACGGCCCATTTGTTGTCGATGCAATACTGCACCTGCGCCCGGATCTGGTCGTCGGTGAGGTCGGGCAGGAAGGAGAAGGCTCCCTGGGTGATGCGCATGATCTGGTCTCCTTATTCGGCTGCCGTCGCCACCGGAACGAAATCCGGCGTGTCGGTCGAGGCGTAGTTGAAGGTCACGTCCTTCCAGGTTTCGAGCGCCTGCATCAGCGGCAGGCAGGTCTTGGCCGCATTCTTCAGGATTTCAGGGCCCTCGCGGACGATATCGCGGCCCTCGTTGCGGGCGAGGATCATGCACTCGAGCGCGACGCGGTTGGCGGTGGCGCCCGCCGCGATGCCCATCGGATGGCCGATGGTGCCGCCGCCGAACTGCAGCACGACGTCCTCGCCGAGCAGGTTGAGCAACTGGTGCATCTGGCCGGCGTGGATGCCGCCCGAGGCCACCGGCATCAGCTTGTTGAGCGAGGCCCAGTTCTGGTCGAAGAAGATGCCGTTCTCCAGCCGCATCGGATTGAAGTCCTCGCGACAGACGTCGTAGTAGCCGTGGGTGGTCGCCGGGTCGCCTTCCAGCTTGCCCACCACCGTGCCGGCGTGGATGTGGTCGACGCCCGCGAGCCGCATCCACTTGGCGATGACGCGGAAGGAGACGCCGTGGCTCTTCTGGCGCGTATAGGTCGAGTGGCCGGCGCGGTGCAGGTGCAGGATCATGTCGTTCCTGCGTGCCCACTTGGCCATGGACTGGATCGCTGTGTAGCCGATGACGAGATCGATCATGACGATGTTGGAGCCGAGTTCTTTGGCGAAGTCGGCGCGCTCGTACATGTCCTCCATGGTGGCGGCGGTGACGTTGAGATAGGTGCCCTTGATCTCGCCCGTCTCGGATTGCGCCTTGTTGACGGCCTCCATGCACCACAGGAAGCGGTCGCGCCAATGCATGAAGGGCTGCGAGTTGATGTTCTCGTCGTCCTTGGTGAAGTCGAGCCCGCCTTTGAGAGCCTCGTAGACCACGCGGCCATAGTTGCGGCCCGACAGGCCCAGCTTGGGCTTCACGGTTGCGCCGAGCAGCGGGCGGCCGAACTTGTCGAGGCGCTCGCGCTCGACCACGATGCCGGTGGCCGGGCCCTGGAAGGTCTTTACGTAGGCGACGGGCAGGCGCATGTCCTCAAGCCTCAGCGCCTTGAGCGGCTTGAAGCCGAACACGTTGCCGATGATCGAGGCCGTCAGGTTGGCGATCGAGCCCGGCTCGAACAGGTCGAGGTCATAGGCGATGTAAGCAAAGTACTGGTCGGGTGTATTGGGCACAGCATCGACCCGATAGGCCTTGGCCCGGTATTTTTCCGATGCGGTCAGGCGGTCGGTCCACACCACCGTCCAGGTCGCGGTCGAGCTCTCGCCGGCCACGGCCGCCGCCGCCTCGATCGGATCGACGCCATCCTGCGGCGTGATGCGGAACACGGCGATGATGTCGGTGTCCTTGGGCTCGTAGTCGGGCTCCCAATAGCCCATCTTCTTGTACTGCATGACACCGGATCTGTAGCGTTCGGCTCCGGTGACGGTTTCGGACTTGTTGGCCATGGCTCTGGTCCTTTCTTCCTTTGGGTTGGACCGCCTCAGGCGGCCTTGGCGGGGGCGATGTGCGGGTCGAGCTTGCCGGCGGCATAGCGCTTGGCCATCTCGTCCATGGCGATGACCTTGATCTTCGAGGCGTTGCCGGCTGTGCCAAAACGCTCGAAACGGTCGCGGCACAGGTCGCGCATGGCGTCCATCGCCGGTTTGAGGAATTTGCGCGGGTCGAACTCGCTCGGATGCTCCATGGCGATGCGGCGGAACTGGCCGGTCATGGCCATGCGGCAGTCGGTGTCGATGTTGACCTTGCGCACGCCGTGGCGAATGCCGCGTTCGATCTCCTCCACCGGCACGCCGTAGGTCTGGGGCATCTGGCCGCCATATTTGTTGATGACGTCCTGAAGCTCCTGCGGCACCGAGGAGGAGCCGTGCATGACCAGATGCGTGTTGGGCAGCTTGCGGTGGATCTCCTCGATCACGCGCATGGCCAGGATGTCGCCGTCGGGCTTGCGGGTGAACTTGTAGGCGCCGTGCGAGGTGCCGCAGGCGATCGCCAGCGCGTCGACCTTGGTGCGGGTGACAAAGTCGACCGCTTGGTCGGGGTCGGTCAGCAACTGGTCGTGCGACAGCGCGCCTTCCGCCCCGTGGCCGTCCTCGGCCTCGCCATGACCCGTCTCCAGCGAGCCGAGCACGCCGAGTTCGCCCTCCACGGAGGCGCCGACCCAATGGGCCATGCGGGCCACGTGTTCGGTAATGGTGACGTTGTATTCATAGCTGGCAGGCGTCTTGGCGTCGGCCTCCAGCGAGCCGTCCATCATCACCGAGGTGAAGCCGTGGCGGATGGCGGTGAGGCAGGTGGCTTCACTGTTGCCGTGGTCCTGATGCATGCAGACCGGGATTTCGGGATAGATCTCGGCAAGCGCGTCGATCATCTTGGCCAGCATGATGTCATTGGCGTAGGAGCGGGCGCCGCGCGATGCCTGGATGATGACCGGCGCGTCGCAGGCCTTGGCCGCCTCCATGATGGCGAGGCCCTGTTCCATGTTGTTGATGTTGAATGCCGGCACGCCGTAACCGTGTTCTGCGGCGTGGTCGAGCAATTGCCTCAGCGTGATGCGCGCCATGGTCAGGCTTCCTCCTTCGTCCTCAATTGCTTCTTGCGGGGTTCGAGCGTCCGGCCGATCGCCGCGGCGGTGTCGGCCATGCGGTTGGAAAAGCCCCATTCGTTGTCGTACCAGGACATGACCCGGACGAGGTTGCCCTCGATGACCTTGGTCTGGTCGAGCGCGAAGGACGACGAGGCCGCGTTGTGGTTGAAGTCGATCGAGACAAGCGGTTCGTCGACGACGGCGAGAATGTTCTTCAGCTTGCCGTTGGCGGCTGCCTTCATCGCCTCGTTGACCTCCTCCACGGTGGTCGGGCGAGAGGGTACGAACTTGAAGTCGACCACCGAGACGTTGGGCGTCGGCACGCGGATGGCGACGCCATCGAGCTTGCCCTTCAGCTCCGGCAGCACCAGGCCGACGGCCTTGGCGGCACCCGTCGAGGTGGGGATCTGGGAGAGGGCTGCGGCGCGGCCGCGGTAGAGATCCTTGTGCATGGTGTCCAGCGTGGGCTGGTCGCCGGTGTAGGAGTGGATCGTGGTCATGAAGCCGCGCTCGATGCCGATGGCCTCATGCAGCACCTTGGCGACCGGCCCCAGGCAGTTGGTCGTGCAGGACGCGTTGGAGACGACGACGTGTTCCTTGCCGATCTTGTCGTGGTTGACGCCGTAGACCACGGTCAGGTCGGCGCCGTCGGCGGGGGCGGAGACGAGCACGCGGCGAGCGCCGGCGGCGAGATGCGCCGAGGCCTTCTCCTTCGAGGTGAAGATACCGGTGCATTCGAGCGCGATGTCGACGTCCAGCTCCGCATGCGGCAGCTCGGCCGGGTTGCGGATCGCCGTCACCCTGATCGGCGACAGGTCGTCGACCTCGATCGTGTCGCCCTTGACGGTCACCGTGCCGGGGAAGCGGCCGTGGACGCTGTCGTAGCGCAGCAGATGCGCATTGGTCTCGACGGGGCCGAGATCGTTGATCGCCACCACCTCGACGTCGGTGCGGCCCGACTCGATGATGGCGCGCAGGATGTTGCGGCCGATGCGGCCAAAGCCGTTGATTGCGACACGAACTGCCAATTGCTCCTCCCGTTCAGTCGATGAGCTCGAGGGCCGCGCCGGCGACCGCTTCGGGCGTGATGTTGAAGTGGCGGTAGAGGTCCGAGGCCGGTGCGCTGGCGCCGAAGCCGGTCATGCCGATGAAGGCGCCGTTCTCGCCGATCCAGCGGTCCCAGCCGTGGCGAGCGGCGGCTTCAACCGCCACGCGCGGGGCGGTGCCGAGGACGGACTTGCGGTAGGCCGCGTCCTGCGCCTCGAACAGCTCCCAGCAGGGCATGGAGACGACGGCCGCCTCGATGCCGCGCTCGGCCTTCAGCTTTTCGGCAGCGGCCACCGCGATCTCGACCTCGGAGCCGGTGGCGATGAGGGTTACCGCGCGAGGGCCCTCCGTCTCGCGCAGCACGTAAGCGCCGCGCGCCGAACGGTTCTCGCTCGAATGGGAGAGCTGCAGCATCGACAGATTCTGGCGCGACAGCACCAGCACGCTCGGCCGGTCTCTCGTCTTCAGGGCCAGTTCCCAGCACTCCGCCGTCTCGATGATGTCGGCGGGGCGGAACACGTTGAGATGCGGCGTGGCGCGCAGCATGGCCAGGTGCTCGACCGGCTGGTGCGTCGGGCCGTCTTCGCCGAGACCGATGGAGTCGTGGGTCATGACATAGATGACCCGCTGGCCCATCAGCGCCGACAGCCGCATGGCGCCGCGCGCATAGTCGGTGAAGCACAGGAACGTGCCGCCATAGGGCACGAAGCCGCCATGCAGCGCGATACCGTTCATGGCCGCGGCCATGCCGTGCTCGCGGATGCCGTAGTGAACGTAGCTGCCGGAATAGTCGCCGGCGACGAGGCGGTTCATGCCCTTGGTGATGGTCAGGTTCGAGTGGGTGAGGTCGGCCGAGCCTCCGACGGTGAGGTCGGTGGCACCGTTGATGACGGAAAGCGCCATCTCGGAAGCCTTGCGGGTGGCGACCTTGGTGGCCTTCTCGACATGCTCCTTGCGGAAGGCGTCGAGCGCCTCGAACACGGCAGCGGGGATCTCTCCCGTGATTGCAGCCTGGAAGCCATCGCGGCGCGGCGAAGCAGCAAGCCGTGCCTCCCACTCGCGGCGCGCGGCCTCGCCGCGGCCGGCAACCTCGCGCCACGCAGCCACAATTTCATCTGGCACCACGAACGGCGGCCACGACCAGCCGATGTTTTCGCGCGTGGCGGTGACCTCGGCTTCGCCGAGCGGCGCGCCATGGGTCTTTTCGGAGCCCTGAAGGTGAGGCGCGCCCTTGCCGATAATGGTGCGGCAGGCGATCAGCGAGGGGCGGTCTGAGTTACGTGCGTGCTCGATTGCCGCGGCGATCGCATTCGTGTCGTGGCCGTCGATCTCCTGCACGTCCCAGCCTGCCGCCTTGAAGCGGGCCGGTTGGTCGATCGAGGTCGACAGCGAGGTCGGGCCGTCAATGGAAATCGAATTGTTGTCCCAGAAGACGATCAGGCGATCTAGCTTCAGATGGCCGGCAAGGTCGATCGCCTCGTGGCTGACGCCTTCCTGCAGGCAGCCGTCGCCGGCAATCACATAGGTGTAGTGGTCGACGAGATCGGCGCCGTGACGCGCGGCCAGCATGCGCTCGGCCATCGCCATGCCGACGGCGGTCGAGATGCCCTGGCCGAGCGGGCCGGTGGTGGTCTCGATGCCCAGAGCGTGGCCGTATTCGGGGTGGCCGGCGGTGCGGCTGCCGAGCTGGCGGAAGTTTTGCAACTGCTCGATCGGCATGTCGGGATAGCCGATGAGATAGTGCAGCGCATATTGCAGCATCGAGCCGTGGCCGGCCGAGAGCACGAAACGGTCGCGGTCGGGCCAATTGGGCTTCGACGGGTCGAGCTTGATGAAGCGGCGGAACAGGACCGTCGCCACGTCGGCCATGCCCATGGGCATGCCGGGGTGGCCCGAATTGGCCTTCTGCACGGCGTCCATCGCCAGTGCGCGGATGGCGTTGGCCATGTCGCGCTCGGAGACGGTCCCGGCGGCGGGGCTCTGCTTTGCGGACGTTTGCAGGTTCATGGGTTCCTCCTCACGACACGCGCTTCTTGCGCTCGATGAGTTGCAGGATCAGCGGGGTCAGGATGAGCTGCATGGCGAGGTCGAGCTTGTTGCCCGGCACAACGATGGAATTCGCCCGCGACATGAAGCTGTTCTGGATCATCGACAGCAGGTAGGGGAAGTCGATGCCGCGCGGCCGCGCAAAGCGGATGACCAGCATCGACTCGTCCGGTGTGGGTATCCAGCGGGCGATGAACGGATTCGACGTGTCGACGATCGGCACGCGCTGGAAGTTGATGTCGGTCTGCGTGAATTGCGGCGTGATGTAGCGCACATAGTCGGGCATGCGCCGCAGGATCACGTCCATGACGGCTTCGGTCGAATAGCCGCGCGTGGTCCGGTCGCGATGGATCTTCTGGATCCATTCGAGGTTGATGACTGGCACGACGCCGATCTTCAGGTCGGCGTGGCGAGCAAGGTTGACCTGCTCGGTCGCCACGCAGCCATGCAGACCCTCGTAGAACAGAAGGTCGCTGGCCGGAAACTCGCGCCAGTCGGTGAAGGTGCCGGGCTGCTGGCAGTAGAGCTTGGCCTCTTCCTCGTCGTGGACATAGGTGCGGGTCTTGCCAGTTCCGCGGCGGCCATATTCCTCGAAGACGGATTCGAGGATTTCGAGTTCGTTGGCGTCGATATTGAAGTGGGTGAAGTTCGGATTGCCCTTCTTCTCTTCCTCCGCGACCTTCACCTTCATCGCCGCGCGGTCGTAACGATGGAATGCATCGCCCTCGATGAACGCGGCCTCGATCTTCTCACGCCGGAAAATCAGCTCGAAGATGCGCTTCACCGAAGTGGTGCCGGCGCCGGACGAGCCTGTAATGGAAATGATCGGGTGCTTTGCCGACATGAAACGCTTTCTCCCCCTCAGGCGCGGAACAGGCCACGATGGCCGAACAGCGGCGAACGCTCCCCGATGCTGCTCGGATCGTTGTGATAGCGGGCGATCCTGGCCACCTCGCGGGCCGAGCCGAACACCAGCGGAACACGCTGGTGCAGGCTTTGCGGCTGGATCTCCAGGATACGCTCGACGGTGTCGGTGGCCGCGCCCCCGGCCTGCTCGATCAGGTAGGCGATGGGGTTTGCCTCGTAGACGAGGCGCAGCCGGCCGTTCGCATATCCGCGGCGCGTGTCGCCCGGGTAGAGGAAGACGCCGCCGCGCATGAGGATGCGGTAGCAGTCGGCGACCAGCGAGGCGATCCAGCGCATGTTGAAGTCGCGCTCGCGCGGGCCCTCGGTGCCCTTCAGGCAGTCGTCGACATAGAGCCGCACGGCCTCGTCCCAATGGCGGTAGTTGGCGGCGTTGATTGCGAATTCATGGGCGCGCGCCGGCACGATGCGGCTTTCATAGGCCTGCACGAAGGTGCCCAGCCGGGCCGACTGGACGAAGACATGCGTGCCGCTGCCCAGCGACAGGACCAGCGCCAGCTGCGGTCCGTAGATGAAGAAGCCGGCGCCGAGCAGGTTCGTTCCCGCCTGCAAAAAGGAGGCGGCCGGATTTTCGTCCGGCACGCCAGTTGCAGGGAGGAGCGAGAAAATCGTTCCGATCGACACGTTGGTGTCGATGTTGGAGGAGCCATCGAGCGGGTCGATGGCGATGGCGAGGTCGGCATCCTTGTCGAGCAGCACCGGCTGCTCCAGTTCTTCGGAAGCGTAGAGGCCGACAGGGGCATGGCGCATCGCGTCCAGGAAGATGTCGTCGGCGAAGACGTCGAGATCCTTCTGCACGTCGCCGTCGGGATTGGCGCCGCGGCTGCCGGCGAAGGCCCTGCCGAGCGCGCCCTGGTTGATGGTGTTGCGCACCTTGACGGCTGCCTGCGCGAGCTGATGGATCGTTGCGACGATTGCGGCGCGGCGTCCGTTGCCGCCGTTGCCGACATAGGAATTCAGAACTGCATCGAGTGTCGCCGCCGTCATCGTCATCCTCCGGGCCGGTCGTCTTGGTGTGACCAGGCCCGAGGGAGATGAGATCAAAGCGGCGTGAATAAGTAAATTTTAATAACTTTACTTTTCGAGTAAAAATTGTTTAGTTCAGCCATGAGAAACCTCACCTTCAGGCAGCTCCGGGCAGTTCAGGCGATCCTCGCCAGCGGCAAAATCGTCAATGCTGCCAAGGTGTTGGGACTGTCTGCGCCAGCGGTGACGATCCAGCTCCGGCAGGCCGAGGAAGAGCTGGGCATTGCTCTCTTCGACCGCACCGCGGACGGGATGCGTCCGACTGCCGCAGGGTTAGCTCTTGTCGATGCCGCGCAGGCGATCGAAGAGCGCCTGCGGCTGCTGGAGGACCAGATCGACGCGATCAAGGGCGTGCGCACCGGCAGCCTGACGCTGGGCGTCGTCTCCACCGCCAAATACTTCGCGCCCCGGCTGATGGCCGCCTTCATGAAGGAGCATCCCGATATCGAGATGCGGCTGAAGATCGGTAATCGCGCCGAGACGATCGCCAACCTGAAAAGCCATGACGTCGACATCGCGCTGATGGGGCGCCCGGCGCGCGACGTGCCGGTGCGGGCCTCGGCCTTCGGCGATCATCCGCTGGTCATCATCGCCCCGCCAGACCACCCGCTGGCCACGGCCCGCGACATTTCGAAGGAGCGCATCGCGCGCGAAAACTTCCTGGTCCGCGAGCCGGGCTCGGGCACGCGCATCTCGCTGGAGATCTTCCTCAGCGAGATTCCCGGCCGGCTCGACGACCTCGGCGTAGAGATGGACTCCAACGAGACCATCAAGCAGGCGGTGATGGCGGGGCTGGGCATCGCATTCATCTCGGCGCACACGGTTGCCTTCGAGGTGGAAACGGGGCGTCTCGTGATACTCGACGTGCAGGGCATGCCGATCCGCCGACAATGGTTCGCGGTGATCCGGGCAGACCGGGCGATTTCGCCGGCGATGGCGACGTTCCACGATTTCCTCATGCGCAAGGGCGCCATGTATCTGCCGCTGTTCGGCAAGCTGTACCCGGCGCCGGGTCCACGGGCACCGGCCGAGCCTATTTCTTAGGGGCAAGGATCTCGGCGATGGTCTTGGAGAGCTGGTAGAGCCGCTGCTCGATCAGCGTCGGCACCTCGCAGACATAGGTGAGCGACTTGACGCGTTCGTCGAAAATCCGCGTCTCAACGGTCAACTGATCGGTCAGCGCGGCCACCTGCTTGGGGTCGGCGTCGGGCTTGGCGCGCAGCTTATCGGCCTCGGACTGCTCCTTGCGCAACTGCGCGGCAAGATCGATCTGCTTGCTTGCATAGCGGCCGATGCCGGAGATGACGCGGGAGCGCTCGGCATCCATGTGGTCGAACAGCCCCTGTTCCAGCATCGTCATCTTGGGGGTGAGCTTGTCCGGCGGCAGGCTGGCGGCGAAGTCCTTGATCTGCTGTTCGGCGTCCTCCAGCGGTAGGCGGCGGGCGGCCAGGTCCTCGACGCGCCTGGCGATGTCCTCGTCGTCCGACCAGTTCTTGGCCGAGTCGGGCAGGTTCGGACCGTTCCACACCTGGGCGAGCGACAGTTCTGGCACCTTGCGCTGCATGCATGGCCAGTCGGGCTCGGTGTTGGCGGCATGCGCGGGTTGGGCGAGGGCAGAGGCCAGCAGGACGCCGGCAAGGCTCAAGATCGGCCGCGTGGGTCTCATCAAGCGTTTCCTCCGGTATCCTGTTTGCGGTTCATGAGGCCTCGCGACGGGTCGTAGGCGACGATTGCGCCGCCCAGGAACAGCAACGTGCAGCCGACCACCACCGCCAGCGACAGCCAGTCGACCTGGCCGTAGAACGCGAAGCGGATCAGCTCGACGGCGTAGGTGAAGGGGTTGAGCAGGCAGATGACGTAGAGGATGGGACTCGACTGCTGGACACGCCACAGCGGGTAAAGCGCCGGCGAGGCGAAATACATCGGAAAGATCACGAAGTTCATCACGCCGGAGAAGTTCTCGAGCTGTTTGATGAGTGACGACAGGAACATGCCGAGAGCGCACAGCATCAATCCCGCCAGGAACAGCGCCGGCAGCACGAACAGATAGCCCATTACCGACGTCTTGATGTCCCAGAACCAGGCCACGAACAGGAACACATAGACCTGGGCGATGGAGACCGCGACGCCTGCGAACAGCTTGGACACGAGCAGGTACCAGCGCGGGAAGGGACTGACCAGCAGCGTGCGCATGTTACCCATTTCGCGGTCATAGACCATCGAGAGCGACGACTGCATGCCGGAGAACAGCAGGATCATGCCGCACAGGCCGGGCGTGATGTAGACCTCGTAGAGCACATAGGTCTTGTAGGGCGGGATGATCGAGACGCCGAGCACCTGGCGAAAGCCGGCGGCGAAGATCAGCAGCCACACCAGCGGCCTGACCAGCGAGGAGATGAAGCGCTCACGCTGGTTCACGAAGCGCAGGCTCTCGCGCACCAGGATGCCCTTCATGCAGATCAGGTACTGGCGAAGGCCGAAATGCGGCGACCGCATCGGCACGACCCCGCGTTCGTTGGTGCGGGCAGGCAGGTCGCTCATGGCTGCATGTCCGTGATCTGCTGGTCGTCGAGGCCGCTGAGCCGCGAGAAGGCCTCGCGGATGGTGTTCATGCCGGTGGCTCGCACCACCTCGACGACGTTGCCGGCGGCGACGAGACGGCCTTCGCGCAGCACCAGGACATGATCGCTGTCCTCGACCTCGTCGATCAGATGCGTGGCCCACAGCACGCCGATGCCTTCGGTCGCAACCAGCTTGCGGATGGTGGCGAGAATGCCCGCGCGCGACTGGATGTCGAGCCCGACCGTTGCCTCGTCGAGCAGCAGCAGGGGCGGACGGTGCAGCATCGCCCGGGCGATCTCGATGCGGCGCATCTGGCCGCCCGAGAGGCTGCGCGCCTTGTCGTGCAGCCTGTCGCTCATGCCCACCTGCTGCAGTAGGTCCTCGATGCGCTCCCGCGCCTCGCGCGCGCCGATGCCGTGCAGCGACGCGTGGTAGGAGAGGTTCTGGTAGACGCTGAGGTCGAGATCGAGCGTGCGTGCCTGGAAGACGATGCCGAGGCGTTTCAGCGCCTCGCCCGAGGCGCGGGCGACATCGTGCCCGAAGATACGGATCGAGCCGTCGCGCGTGTTGTAGAGGCGGCTGATCAGCGAGAACAGCGTCGTCTTGCCGGCTCCGTTGAGGCCGAGCAGCACGGTGAAGGTCGCCGGCGCGATGGCAAAGGACACGTCCGACAAAGCCCGCTTCGAACCGTAGGAATAGCTGACCGCGGCGACTTCGAGGGCCGCCACGCCGCCATGTCCGTCGGTCTTCACGTGCTGCAAGCCGGATCGCTCCTTTGCGGCCTAACCATAACGCCGGTTACCGGCCGGCCTCCATTGGCCTATTTGATGGTAATCGTGCCCTTCATGCCCTTGTCGGCCAGGTCCGGCACCGACCATGTGTAGGTGCCGGGCCGCACAGTGCTGAATTCGACCAGGATCGTGCCCGGCTTGTCGTACTCCAGCCAGGCCGGCCCGCCGTTCATGTGGATTTCGAGGCCGTTGACGACGATCTGGTTCATCCAGACGTTCCGGAACAGGTCGGTGACGAATTTGTATTCCAGCCCGGTCCCTGAGCTGATCTTCCAGCGATAGCCCTGTCCGGCGAGAAGGTTGAAATCCTTCTGGTTGACCGCGAGGTTGTCTTCGGCCGTGCCAAGCATGAGCTCGGGCACCGTCTGGCTGGTGCGCGTGAGCTTGGGCTGTTCGTCGTCGTCCGTTTCTTGTGCGAGAACATGGGACGGCAGCAGTGCCGCGCCGGCCAGCGCTGCGAAAGCAACAGTGCGGTAGGCCTTCATTGTCGTCTCCTCCTGCTTGCTTCGAAATGCCTTACTTCGGCGACACCACCACGCCCCAGGGCAGCGTGCCGACGGTGACCGACTCGATCGGCTCGTCGCTGGCCACGTCGATGAAGGTGATGTCGTTGGAAATGCCGTTGGTGCTGATGATCGTCTTCTGGTCGGGCGTGAAGGCGAGATGCCAGACCCGCTGGCCGACCAGCACGTATTTCTCCACCTGGTAGGTTTGCGTGTTGATCACCGCCACGCGGTTGGCGGGCCCGAGCGCGACATAGGCTTTCTTGCCATCGGCGGTGATGTTCACGCCGACCGGCTGGATGGCCTCGCTGCGCAGCCCCGGGATCTCGAAGGTGATCCTGTGCGTGACCTCGTGGGTTGCATTGTCGATGACCGAGACGGTGCCGCCGATCTCCGAGCTGACCCAGACCTCGGAGCCGTCCGGCTTGAACTCGGCGTAGCGCGGCCGGGCATCGACCAGCACATTGGCGATGATCTCATGCGACTGCGTGTCGATGAAATGGGCCATGCTCGTCGTTTCCGACGTGTTGACCAGGGTCTTGCCATCGGGGCTGACACCCATGCCTTCCGGCTCGACGCCGACGGGTATCTCGGCCACCACCTTCTTCGTCGCCAGGTCGATGACGGTGACGAGATTGTCGTTCTCGTTGGCGACGTAGAGGACCTTGCCGTCCGGCGACAGCGTGAACAGTTCGGGGTCGGGGCCGGAGGGGAGGGTGCCCACGACCTGGAGCGTGCCGGTGTCGATCACCTGGATCGTGTCGTCATCGCTGGCGCACAGATAGATGAAGTTGCCATCGGGCGAGATGGTGATGCCGCGCGGGCGCTGGCCGACCGGCACTGTCTTGATCACCTTCATCGTCGTCGAATCCACGATGGTGATGGTGTTGTCCTTCTCGTTGGAGACATAGACCATGTAGGCCGAGGCCGGTGTGGCCAATAACCAGGTGGCCAGGGTGGCGGCCATGAGTGCCAGTTGTCTGCGCATCCGGAACTCCCTCCCGGTTGTTCGTCGTTCCGTTCCTACTTCTTGAAGACGCATTTCGTTTCAGGCTGGTCGACGCCAAGCGTGTCGAGCTCGGAGACCTGGTGCAGGAACCCCGGCTGCGGCGAGGTGGAGACGACGATCTTGTCGTCGCCGAGGAAGATCGGCTGACGCAATTGCAGGTTCCAGGCGCGGAAGGTGAGCTTCTGGCCCTTGAAGGCGGCGATCGAGAACTGGTCGCTATGGAGATAGTCGCTGATCTTGCCGGGATCGCCGCTGTTGGTGCGGGTGGCGGCCTCGCCGATCGAGCGCACTGCGGTCCAGGCGTCCATGTCCTTGGACAGCATGTGGCGGCCGGCGCTCTTGTCGAAGCGGGTCTGCAGTTGCGAGCCGCCCCATTGCTCGCTCGCCGGATGCCACGAGGACGCCGTCAGTCCGGCGGTCCCGGCCACCACGCGCGGCAGCCAGGTGCGATAGGGCACATAGGTTCCGAACACCTCGCTCTCGTCGGCAACCAGCAGCACGTCGTGGTCGGGCAGGTCCTGCGTGAACACCGGCATCTGCTGCTGGATCTGGATGACGCCCGTGTCGGTGCGGCGTGCTGTGCCAGTGTCCATGAACTCCTTTTCGGCCAGGAGCTTGCCGCCGAAGCGTGTCGCCGCACGGCGCAGAGCGTCGGCGAAGAGATGGTCGTTGTCATGCGAGCCGTAGACCAGCACCCATCGCGGCCATTGCTTCCAGATCAGGTATTGCGCCAAGGCGTCGGCCAGCATGCTGCGCGTCGGCGCGACGTGGAAGACGTTCCACCGGCAATCCTCCTCGCGCAAGATGTCGTCGGGGGCGCCGACGTTGAAGAGCAGCACACCCTTGTCGCGGGCGATGTCGGCGATCGACAGCAACTGCTTGGCCGAAAGATCGGCAACCACATAGCGATCGCCCTTGGCGACCAGTTCGTCGAAGGCCGCAACGGCATCGGCATCCGGCTTGATCTCGGCGATGTCGAGATCGAACTTCTGCTTGAGGAAGGACCCGGTGGTGTCGTTGTCGCTGATGCCGAGTTTCGCGCCGGCTATGCCTATATCCGTCGGCGGAACGTCGAGGAGCGACAGGGCTAGCTGCGGTTCGTAGGCGCGCAGATAGCCGATCCTGATTTCGGTCATCTGCTGCGGCGGCTTGGCCGGCTGGGCTTGCGGCTGCGCCTCCTCGGCGAGAGCCGGCAAAACATTGACGGCCGTCCAAAAAAGAACGATGAACATCCACAGAGAGTTCGGCACCATACTCTTCATAGTGACTCACCCATTGTCGCCCGGCCAAAGGTCGGGAGAAAGTGCTGCCAAGGTTCGGTGCCGAAATGAACTTAGCCCAGAGCCATATATTTTCAAAGGGCTCGAGCCAGGATTTCATCGTGGCTGGCGCAATTCATGTCGCAATTTCTCATGTTTTAAGGCGCTTCGGGAGGACCGCGCGCCAGTCGGTCCTCGTAAACCGCTTCGGCGGTTTTGCCCGCAATGTCGGCGCGGACTATGCTGGAGACGTGGACAAGCTCGCACGGCCGATCGCAAACCCGAATGACCGCGCCGAGGAACGGCGCTATATCGAGGCCGGTGACGCACGAAGAGACGAACATCTCGGCGGCATCGCTGGGTGTCCTGGCCGCCCATACTGTAACATACTGGCCTCGCGCCTGAAGGAATTGACGAAATGACGAAAATGCTGGCGAGCGTGAACGGCGTCGAGGAGGCGGAGATCGCCCTTGCGGGCGGCGCCGACATCATCGACCTGAAGAACCCGAGGGCAGGGGCGCTCGGCGCGGCGACCACGGAGGTCATCCGACAGACGGTCGCGGCGGTCGGCGGCAGGCTGCCGGTCAGCGCCGTGGCCGGCGACCTGCCGATGCAGCCAGAGGTCATCCGCGCCAAGGCGGAGGAGATCGCGGCCACGGGCGTCGACTACGTCAAGGTCGGCTTCTTCCCGTCGGATGACGCGGCCGCCTGTGCCGAAGCATTGGCGGAGCTTGCGGGGCGGACGAAACTGATCGGCGTTCTGTTCGCGGACCTCGAGCCGGACTTTGGCCTGCTGCCGGTTCTGGCTCGTCGCGGCTTCCACGGCGCCATGCTGGACACGGCCAAGAAGGATGGTCGCCGCCTACTCAACCACATTCCTCCCGAGCATCTGCCTTCTTTCGTCGAACGCTGCCGCTCGCACGAGCTTGCGGTCGGGCTGGCCGGCTCGCTGGAAGCACCCGACATTCCGCGCCTGCTGCCGATGATGCCCGACTTCCTCGGCTTCCGGGGCGCCCTGTGCGACCAGTCGCAGCGCACCGGCGCCATCGAGCTGGAGGCTGTCCGGCAGATCCGCGCTCTCATTCCCGACGCGCGGCCGGCCGGCGCCACCGCCAGCATCGACTACCGGCTGCTCGCCGCGCGCGGTTATTCGCCCGGTGCGGCCGACCCGGCGTTCGGCACTGACAAGATCTTCGTGCGCGACTTCGTGCTGCCGGTGCAGATCGGCGCCTACAGCTTTGAGCACGGCCACACCCAGAAGGTGCGTTTCGACGTCGTGGCCGACGTGCTGCGTGTGACCCACGCGCCGGAAGACATGCGCCACGTCTTCTCCTACGACGTCATCATGGACGGGATCCGCGCCATTGTCGCACGCGGCCACGTCCAGCTTAGCGAGGCGCTGGCCGAGCAGGTGGCCGCGTTGGTGCTGGAAGATCCGCGGGTGATGCAGGTGACGGTGCGGGTGGAGAAGCTCGAGCTCGGGCCGGGCGGCGTCGGCGTCGAGATCGAGCGCAGGCGGGCGACGGAACGGGCACTGACACTGCGCCACGGCGCGGCCACAGGCGAGGGTGGCTTGGCGGCCGGCCGCGGCCAGAAGGGCACGTCTTCATGAGGCGAATTGTCGTCAAGCTTGGCGGCAGCACGGCCTATCATGCCGAAATGCGGGAGTGGGTCCGGGTGCTGGCCGAAGCGCCCGCACCGCTTGTCATCGTGCCGGGCGGGGGCCCCTTCGCCAACCGCGTGCGCGAGGCGCAGGCGCAGATGGGGTTCTCCGACGCCTCCGCTCACTTCATGGCGATCCTGGCCATGGAGCAGATGGCACTGGCCTTGCTCGACATGAACGAGCGGTTTTTGCCCGCACGCACGGTCGAGGAGATCGATGCGGCGCTGGCGCGTGGGGCGTCGCCGGTCTGGCTGCCCTCGCAGATGTGCTACGCCGCGGCCGACATCGCGCAATCATGGGACGTGACCTCGGATTCGCTCGCGGCCTGGCTTGCAGGTCGCGTCGACGCCGAAGCGCTGCTTTTGATCAAGCAGACCGACACCTTCGAGGCGCAGGTCGACATCGGCGGTCTGGTGGCCGCCGGTTTCGTCGATCCGCTGCTGCCGACAATGCTGCCCTCGACCACGGAGCTCTACCTGGCCGGACCGGGCTCGCTGGCGACGGTGTCTCAGCGTCTTGCTGCCGGCGGCATGCCGGGAACGGAGTTTGCCGCGCGCGCGGCGGAGAGAGGAGCGGCATAGGCATGGTCAAGTTGCACACGCCGCGCTGGGCATGGGTGCTGACCGGCTCCGGCCATTTCTTCACGGAGAGCTTTGCGCTCATCCACCAACTCGAGCATTGCGACATCTTCGTCACCAAGGCGGCCGAGGAAGTGCTGCGCATGTACAAGCTGAAGCTCGAATTCCCCAAGACGATGCGGGTGATCCACGACAAGACGGCGAGCTCCATTCCTGTCGGCGGCTTCTACCACGGGGTCTACCACACGGTGGTGATCGCCCCCGCTACCTCCAACACGGTGGCGAAATGCGTGCTCGGCATTTCCGACACCATCGCCACGAATGTCTATGCTCAGGCGGGCAAGTGCCGCGTGCCGTCGATCGTCTTTGCCTGCGACACCGCGCCGGAACTGGAAACCATGGCGCCGCACGGCATGGTCAAGGTCTATCCGCGCCCGATCGATCTCGAACATACCGAGCGGCTGAAGAGCTTCCACTACACCAAGGTCGTGGAATCGCTGGCCGATCTGGAGGCAGCCGTGGCCGCGCGCCGGGCCGAGCTGGCAAGCCATGGCTGAGCGGCTCGTCTTCCTCACCGGCCATCTCGCCAGGGCGCGGCTTGAGCGACTTCTGGCCGGGCTGGGGGAGACCGAGTTTTCCTGGGAGATCATCGACATCGGCGTGAAGGTTGCAGCGCTGATGACGGAGGAAATCATCAAGCGCCGGCTGAAGATGCCGGAAGGAACGGACCGCGTCATGGTGCCCGGCCGGTATCGCGGCGATCTCGATAGGCTGGCGGTGCATTTCAATGTGCCTTTCGTGCGCGGCCCGGACGAGATCGCGGATCTGCCGGCCTTCCTCGGCCGCGCGGGCGAGCCGCCGGACCTGTCGCGCCACGACATGCGCATCTTCGCCGAAATCGTTGATGCGCCGATGCTTTCTATCGCCGGATTGCTGGCGCGGGCGCGTGTCCTGGTCGAGGCGGGTGCCGACGTGGTCGATCTCGGCTGCCTGCCCGAGACGCCGTTTCCGCTGCTGGGCGAGGCAGTGCGCGCGCTGAAGGCGGAGGGCATTTCGGTCAGCGTCGACTCGGCCAATATCGAGGAGCTGAAGACAGGAGCGGAGGCTGGCGCCGATTATCTCCTCAGCCTCAACGAGGAGACGCTGCCGCTCGCCTTCGACCATCCGGCGGTGCCGGTGCTGATCCCCTCGGTTCCCGGCGACCTGGATTCGCTCGGCCGTGCCATAGAGGCGGCAGAGCGCGCGGGCATCGCCTTCATCGCCGACCCGGTTCTCGACCCGATCCATTTCGGCTTCGCGGCTTCGCTCGGCCGATTCATCGAGGCGCGGCGGCGCTGGCCGGGTATCGAGCTTCTGATGGGCACCGGCAACCTGACCGAACTGACTGACGCCGACACTTCTGGCATCACCGCCGTGTTGGCCGGCCTGTGCTCGGAACTCGGCGTGCGCAATGTGCTGACCGTGCATGTGAGCCCGCACACGGTGCGCACGGTGGAGGAGCACGACCTTGCCCGCCGTATCCTCTATGCCGCCCGCGCCGATGGGGCGCTGCCGCGCGACTATCACCCCGGGCTGCTGCAGATCCACGACCGCAAGCCCTATGCGGCGAGCCTGGAGGACATCGCGGCACTTGCCGCCGATGTGCGCGACGCCAATTTCCGCATCGTGACCGCGGAGGACGGCATCCATATCTTCAACAGCAAGGGCCATGCCGTGGCGACGGACGCCTTCGAGCTGTTTCCGGGGCTCGGGGTCGAGAAGGATGGCGCGCATGCCTTCTATCTCGGCGCCGAGCTGATGAAGGCCGAGATCGCCTGGCGCCTTGGCAAGCGCTACGCTCAGGACGAGCCGCTGGCCTGGGGCGTGGCTGCACCCGCGCCGGAGGCCGATCGAACGCGGCTGGCCGAGGTCGGCCACACGCTAAAGGCCAAGAAGGAGGGCAGGTGATGCCTTACATCCGCGAGTCGATCATCACCACCGTGGACAAAAGCGGCAAGGTGCATGTCGCGCCGCTCGGCATCATCGCCGAGAAGGACGGCTGGATCGTCGCGCCGTTCCGGCCCTCGGTCACGCTCGACAATCTGGCGCACGTGCCCTTCGCGGTCGCCAACTACACCGACGATGCCCGCATCTTCGCGGGCTGCCTGACCGGACGGAAGGACTGGGGTACCGTGCTGCTGGCGGGATATCCGGTTCCGCGCCTCGAGGCGGCGCTGGCGCATTCGGTGCTCGAGGTGGTGCATGTCGAAGATGACGGCGTGCGCCCGCGCCATTTCTGCCGCGTGGTGGCGGAGGAGATGCACGCGCCCTTCACCGGCCTCAATCGGGCCAAGGCAGCGGTGCTGGAACTGGCTATCCTCGTCAGCCGGCTGGGCATGCTGCCGCGCGAGAAGATCGAGTCCGAGATCGCCTATCTCACCATCGCCATCGATAAGACCGCCGGCCCGGCCGAGAAGGAAGCCTGGGGCTGGTTGATGGAAAAGGTGACGGAGCATTTCGCCGCATTGGACGCCAAGGGGCGGGATGTGCACGCCCGGCCCGAAGGGAGCCTTCCTCCCGAAAGCTGACGTTTTGAATCGGAACGCAGCCCCAACTGTCTGTCGGGGCTGACTTTTTTCAGATCAGCCAGGTCTGTGGGTTCAGTCCTTATCCTGCGCCAGCAGCGCCAGCGCCGCGGCGGGGGCGGCGCTGCTCGCCTCGCTGCGGGCATCGTCGCTGGCTGCGATGAGTTCGGCGAAGTCGATGAAGGGCCGCTCCATGCGTTCCGCCAACCGCCCGATCTGCCAGCGGCCGATGCCGGCGCCCACGACCGGGGCAGCGCTGTCGGCCGCCAGCCTGCCCGCCACGCGGAAGGCGGCGTCGTGGACGGTGCGAAGCTGCTGTTCGCTGAACCAGCGGGCAAGCTCTCGCCATTCCGGCCGCGTGAGGTCGGAGGCGTCGCGCCCCACCATGCGGGCGAGGCGCGCGATGGAGCCCGCAGCGGTCTTGGCCTGGCCGTCCGCGGCAGGCTGCTTGTCGTCATTCTCGTCGAGCACGCCGAGGATGCGATGCACGTCGGCAATGGTCGCAAAATATTCGTTCATCAAGGGCGACATCACGCCCTTGACCGGCGCAGCCGAGGCCACGCCTATGAGGGCACTGCGGGTGAAGCCGGTATAGACCAGCTCGCCGGTGGCCAGCCGCTCGGCGTCGGTGTAGCCGTCATGCACGACCCGGCCCCCTTGCGCGACAAGGAGATCGGTGGTGGTCGACCCCATGTCGACGAACAGCGCATCACCGGCATGCTTGGCGACGAAGGCCGCGCTCGCGTGCCAGTTGGCTGAGGCGACGTCGGCGGCAAGCGCGGCCGCCTTGTCGGGCGCGACGAAGCCGGAGCGGCCGGCATAGATCAGCGCTTTGCCGCGAAAATGCTCGGTGACGATCCCGAGCAGCGAGGCGATGCCGGCCTCGCGGGAGGGAAAAATGTCGGACAGCTCGCCGGTCATGGTGAAGACGTTAAGGCGGCTGCCGGCGAACAGGGGTTGTGCGGCTCGGGCGGCATCGATGAGCCGGTCAAGGCCTAGCCAGATCGGCGTCGCCAGCGTCAGGGCCTCGACGATGCGCCCGTCCTCGGCGCGGGCGATCTTGAGATGCGCGCCGCCGATGTCGCAGCCAACCACGATGTTCTTTTCTTTGCTCACGCTTCACGCTTTCATGGGCTGGAATTGCCGAACCAAGGGTTGCAGATGCGTATCATTCCCGTGCTCGATCTGAAAGGCGGACAGGTGGTGCGCGCCGAGCAGGGACGGCGCGACCGCTACCAGCCGATCGTCACACCGCTCAGCGCAAATTCGGATGCGGTGGCTGTGGCCGAAGGGCTGCGGCGGTTGCACCCGTTCCCAACCCTTTATCTCGCCGATCTCGATGCCATCGAGGGTCGGAGCCCTAACCGCGAGGCGCTGGCGCGGCTGGCCGGGATGCAGGACGCGCCCGAGCTCTGGGTGGATGCCGGCTTTGCCGACGCGGCCGGTCTTGAAGCCGCCCTCAAAACGCCGGGGCTGTGTCCGGTGCTTGGCTCGGAATCGCAGACCGACGCGTCGCTGCTGCGCCGTTTCGCCGGGCATCCGGACCTTATCCTGTCGCTCGATTTCTTCGCGGATGGTTTTCGCGGACCCGCCAGCCTGCTCGAGGAGCCAGACCTATGGCCGCAGCGGGTGATCGTCATGACGCTGGCAAAGGTGGGCTCGGGGGCAGGGCCAGACTTCGCGCGGCTCCGCGAGATCAAGGCCAGGGCTGGCGGACGCGCGGTCATTGCCGCCGGCGGAGTGCGCGACGAAGCGGACCTGCGCGAACTGGCTCGCCTTGGCATCGCCGCCGCGCTGGTGGCAACGTCGCTGCATGACGGCACGTTGACGCCAGCGCAGATCGCGGCGGTGGTGGGACATGCGGCACGAGCATGAAACCTCAGCCGACGGCAGAGACCGGCCGAGCAGACATGCACCTACCCGTCCCGCTCGCCTTTCGCGGCGAGCGGAGGGCAAAACGCCTTCCGAAGGGTCACGATGATCCTGCGGATACGAGCTTCAGAACCCCAGAGACTTCATCAACCGGCGCCACAGACCTTCCGGCTTCGCAGAGGGTTTTGCCTGGGCGGGGCTGTCTCTTGTCTATGAGGCTCCAAAGGGGTGCTTCACGGAATCGCGTTTCGCAGTCGCCTCGGCCGCCGAAGGCGTGCCTGCGATGGCGCGCTGGATGGCTTCCTTCACGGCCTGGTAGTTGAATTGCTGGATCTTGGCGTCGTCGCTTGCTTCCCAGTGGATGAAGACGCCGACGCAGATGAAGACGTCGTCGGCTTCCTCGGCCGGGATGATGCCTTCCGCGACGCTGTCCTGGACCGCCTTCGCCACGGCGAACTGGGCGGGCCCGAACATCTGCAGCGCCTGCTTGGCGCCCTTGATCGTGACCTTGTTGAAGAGGACGGTGTTCGGTTTGCAGGGAAGGTTGGGCGTAAGCACCGCCAGAAGCGTGGTGAAGCCGTCCTTGTTGTTGGTGAGCGCGTGACAGAATGCGGATTCGACGGGGCTCCCTCTCGGGCCGATCAGCAAATCGACGTGAGCGACCTCGTTGCCGTCGCCGACAAGTGACTCGCCGACCATTACCTTATTGATCTTTGCCATGCCAATTCTCCTCCAAGACACAATTATGGTGCCCACTGATGCCGCTCTCGAGCACGCCCGATGGGCAGCTATCCTTGTTGGCAGCGTCCGGAAAACCCGGACCGGTTGGCTAGATAGCTGCGAAAGCACTGCTTCCGCCGCGGAAATTCAAACATCAACCCGGCGCTTTCGCAAGGTGAGCCCCCAGATTGTGGACTAAAAGACAAGCAACGGTGAGGTCCGCCGAGGTGCCGGGATTGATGTCTCTGGCCTTGAGCCGGGCATCGAAGGCCAAAAGTACTTCGATGCGCGTTTTTTCGTCGCCGGCGGCCTGGAATTCGCGCCGGACGGAAGTGGCCTCCGCGCGCACCGCCTCGGCGATCTCGGCTCCGTGCTTGCGCAGGATGTGGCTGTCCGGAAAGGCGGTCAGGAATTCCAGATAGGCATGCACGGCCGGCCACATGCCATGCTCGCCGCGTGCCACGGCCGCCCAAACAGCCGGCAAGCCCGCTTCGAAGATGTCGGCAAAGCCGGTGACATATTGGCTGCCGATGCGGTCGCGGCCGGAGGCCTCGCGCATTGCCTCGAGCAGCCCGGCCGTGGGGCGCTCATGCACGTCGTGCTTGGGTGCCTCGCCCAGCCCGCCCGGCGAGGCGAGCACGATCGCCTCGAACACGGCGGCGGTGTCGTCTAGGTCGATCGCATCGAGCACCCGCCGCAGATTGGCGCGCAGGTCAGCACCTTCCATTGCGGCCGCGGCGGCAAGCGGCGCGCAGAGCAGGACGATGCCGAGATTGGTGTTGGTGCCGACGGCGTCGCGCGTGGCGCGCACCGCTTCGCGGATACGCGAGCCAAGCGACAGCTCCGAATCAGTAAGCGGCGCCGACGAGACCCGCGCGCTGGTCAAAAACTGCTCCGTCGTCATGCGATGCCCGTCGGCGAAGCGATGCACATTGCCGGGCTTCAGCGCGTCGATTTCCTGCCGGCAGGCGTCCTCATAGGCGGCGCGGATGATTTCGCGGGACACCGTCATCCGCGCAGTGCCGCCGCGCCTTCGGCCTCAGGCGCTGTTTCGACCAGCTTCAGCGCCGGGCGGCCGTCTACGGCCTCCACCAGCGCCTCGGCGATGGCGTCGGCTATGCTGACCTGCGCCACCGATTGCAGGCCCGACCAGGCCGGCATGCTGTTGACCTCGAGCACGAAGAAACGGCCCTCGGCGTCGGCCACAATGTCTACCCCGGCAAAGGCGGTGCCAACCGCCGAAGCGGACGCCAGCGCCAGAGCCTCAAGCTCGGTATCGGCTTCCGCAATGTGCTCGGGCGTGGCGCCGCGGTTGACGTTGGTGATCCAGTCCTCGCCGCGCCGCGCCATCATGGCCACCACCCGGCCAGCGCAGACGAAGACGCGATAGTCGCGAAAGGGCGGGCCCGCGCGCGCGACATAGCGCTGGAGGTAATAGACCCCGTTGATCTCCTCCTCGGCGGGGAGGTCGGCCATCTCGCGGACCAACCGGATGCCGCGGCCCTGGGCGCCGAATAGGGGCTTCAGTACCAGCGGCCCCGATGCTGCCTCGCGGGTCACGACGGCCTGCGCCGCCGCCAGTCCTTCCACGGCGAAGGTGGCCGGGGTCGGCAGGCCGGCTTGGTGCAACAGGAAGGTCGTCGTCGACTTGTCGACGCAGTTCTCGATCGCCTTGGCCGAGTTCCAGACCGGCACGCCGAGCCTGCCCAGAGCGTGCAGCACGCCGAGCCGGCGGGTGATCGCCTCGAACGATCCCGCCGAGATCGAGCGCACCAGCACGGCGTCCGGCAACGATCCGTCCTCGAAGCCGGGAACGGCGAGGCCGGAGGAGCTTTCCGTGTCGAAGCCTATGGCCGATAGCGATGCTGTTACGGTCTCGCAGCCGCGTCGCTGGATGGCCGCGACGAGGCCCCGGGACTGCGCGCCGGAATTGTCGTTGACGACGAGTATCCTTGCCTTCACGCGCTTCTAGCCCAGGCTCTTTTCCAGCATCGTCAGATCGCGGCTGCCGGTACGGAACGTATCGCCGGTTTCGACCGCCGTCACGATGACTTCGGCCGGGCTGAACAGCAGCGGGTCGATGGCATAGAAGTCGCCCCTGAAGTGCCTGAAGACCTCGGCAAAGGGGCGCCCATGGTCGCGCGAGGCGCTGCTCGGCATCTTTTCGGCCAGGTCGCGGGCGTCGCTGGCGGAGCCGCGCACGAAAAGCTGCACCAGCCCGCCATAGATGATGGCGTCGTTGGTGCGGCCCATCGCGGTCAGGAAATCCGGATGCGGCGCGGGGATGGGGGCGGTGCCGACGCCGTCGACGATATGGTCGAGCGGGAATTTGAGATCGTTGGCCTTGTGCATTGCGACCTCCAGCACGCGGCTGACGATCTGCACTGCGCCGGCGATGCTTTGCGTCGGCGCATAGACGAAGGTGAGGTTTTCCGGCGCGAGCCCTGTCGCCGCCGCCACCTTTTCCACCACGGGGGCGGGCGGCGGCTTCCCGGTCTCAAGCACGATGACGGTCTGCGCCGCCTTTTCGTGGTAGCAAAGCGTCGCAAACAGCGGCTCGACACGCGCCAGGACGCGCACCGGCCCCGAACCCATGGCGAAATAATTGCCGCTCGACAGGTTCCAGCCGGCATATTGGCTGGCCAGGCAGGCGATCACCGGCTGCGAGGAGCGGACTTCGACGTTGAGCGGCCATTTGCCGGCCGCGCGGTTCATGACGGTCGAAAGCGTACCCAGCCCGCCCATGGTCATTTCGGCCATGCGCAGGCCGGCCTCGATGCTGCCTAGGGCGCTGGCGCCCGCATCGATCAGGCGTTCGCCTAGCGGGCCGGTGGAAATCGAGACGCGCAGTCGCTCGGCATCGTCGACCATGCTTTGGGCGATACGGACGGCGTTGTCATTGAGAAACGCGGAACCGTCTTTCATGGTCGCTCTCCCTCCCAGTTGTGCTGCAATGTTCTAGTGCGTTCGGCCAGGGTCCGCCGCGCCGCCTCGGCGCTGGGGCCGCGGGCAAAGATCGTGCAGACCGGATCGCCCGCCTGGAGTGCGGTGCCGGCGGATTGGCGGTCCGCGACCCAGTCGGGCCATGCGATTGCGGGAAAGCTGCCCACCGGCCGGTCGGCATAGGCAATCGTCGAGGCCATGCAATCCGTAAAGCGGGGCAGCCGACAGGGCTCGCCGCGCGCGGCGCAAAGATGCGCCTCGATGAGCGGGGCGTCGTCGGCATCGAATATGTCGAGCGTGGCGCCGGGACGTGGGTTGATCTCGAGCAGATGATAGCCGTCCGTGCTGCGGATCAGGTCTGCGCTGCACAGGCCGACAAGGCCGGCGCGGCGGGTGAGCGCGGAGAGCCAGCCGCCGATGGTCGCCGCGTCGCCGCGGTCGAAGCGCCGCAGGCGCACCGCCCCGCCATAGCGGTAGGGCGCATTCGGGGCAGGCGACAGGAACTGCCGGCTGAAGCCGACGACGTGGGCGCTATCGCCGTCGCCCACGAACAGGGCCGAGACGTTAGCACCGGCGATGCGGCGCTGGAAGTAGCGGCCGGGCTGCGCCGCGTCGCCATTGGCCGGGCGAACATGGGTTCCGCCCGCGCCGCCGTCTCGCTTCACCAGCCAGTTTTCCGGGTCTGCGGGCGGCTCGCGCCGCAGCGCCGGATGCGGGATGCCGAGTTCGGCGCAGTCGGCGGCAAAGGCTTCGGGATTTTTCACCCGGCGGATCGCCTCGCCGCCGCAGCCGGCGAGCGGGAAGCGTCGGGCGATGGCATCTATGAGGTCGGGCTGGCGCTCGAAGCCGGAGCCACAGACGACCGCGGCCGGCTGCTCCGTCCCGGCAAGCTGAGCCAGCGTCTCCACGACCCGGGCCGCCTCTATGCCGTTGTGCAGGTCGCCGGGCAGCACGACGGCGCGGTCCGCGAGCGCGCGCGTGTCGTCGTCGCAGAAAAGGTCGGCGACGAGGGCACGGTAGCCGGCCCGCCGTGCCGCCGCGGCCAGCGCACGGCCGGATATCGCCGCGATAAGAACGGCCCCGGATTTATTTTGCGATCTCGCGGGCAAGGGAAAATGCGTCCTGAAAATCGAATGCGACCGCCTTATCGGCTTCTATCATCTTTTGAAACAAACCGAATTCGGTCTTGTACTTGACGCCGCCGATGGCCAACGGACCGATGCCGACAGCCTTTGTCGCTTCGATCGGGTCGCCGTTGGCGTTGACCGCCAGGCCTTCGATGCCCGCCGGCGGCACGGCGTTGACGTCGGCGGCAATGAGCAGGTCGCGGGTTGCGGCGAGCGCATCGTGCGACAGCACCTGCACGCCTGCCTTTGCGGCGCAAAGCACCACCTCGCTCGCGCCGACCGCTGCGGCTTTCTTTTCGTCTGTCGAGCCGTCGACGGGTGTGACCGTTACGCCGAAGCGGCCCTGTATCTGGTCGGCGATCTTCCCCACGCGCTCGATGCCATCATAACCGACGATTGTCACCTTGGCGCCTTCGCGTGCGGCAATGACCGCCGTGCAGAAGCCGACCACCCCGGTCGCGCCGAACACGGCGATGTGGGTGTCCTTCAGGCCGCGCTCGAACTTCTTCTGAAGCAGCTTCTCGACCTTGGCGACCATGGCGGCGGCGGTGGTGAAGGAGCCGGCTGGATCGGCGAACACCGAGATCTTGAAGGGCGGCACCATGGCCTTCTTCGCCGCGTCGAACATGTCCATCGCCAGCGACGCGTCCTTGCCGGCGATGAAGATGCCGGTGTCGACGCCGGCATCCGGCGGGCGCGAGAAGATCGCGTCCTGCACGAGGCCGGTGACCTCGGCAAGGGTGACGCCGACATAGGGGACGACCGCATCGAAGCCGGCGTCGACCGCCATGTTTACGTCGAACGGGCTCATATGCTTGAGCGGCGTGATCATGTGCAGGATGTGTTTGCGGGCCATGACGTGTCTTCCTGGCTGTGATTGAGGATGCCGGCGTGTGGCCGGGTATCCGTTGCTCTAACTGCCGACGAGATTCAGCACCGATGTGCTTATTCCGGCCCCCGCATTTCGACCCCGCACGATCCTGGTTTCGATCCCTTCCGGCAACGGGCCGGCCTCGCCGACGATCGCTTCCGCCTCCGCAGCCGGCGCGAAGGCGAAGCCCGTCGGTCCCCAGGAACTCTGGCCGATGCCGACCGCGCCGCCCTCGGCAAGGCGATGCGCTATCGCCTCGACGCGCCTGCTGGTGAAAATACCGCCCTGGGCCGGCGCGAAATAGGCGCCGATCAGGGCCTGGATGGCGGTGATGGCCGCCCCGAAGGCGGGCAGGTCGTGCTCCACCAGGGCCGGCATCACACCCATCAGCACGTGACGGCAGATTTCTCCGGCGCTGGCGGCAGGAAAGGGCGGCAGGTCGCGGAAAGCCTCGATCTCGTCCGTCCCATGGATGCCGTCCCTGTCCTTGTCCAGGATCAGGATGACGCGCCAATCGTCGGGAAAGGGCAGGCGGGCGATCACCGGGGGCTGCTTGCCGCTGTCGTCCTTGCCGGCGTCGACGATCAACCCGCCGCTCGCGAAGCTGGCGATGCCGATGCCGGAGCGCTCGCCCCGGCCGAGCAATATGGCGTCGGCGGCGGTGTCCAGCGGCAGTTTGTGCAAGGTGCGCAGCGCCGCGGCCACCGCGATGGCGATCTGCGTGCCGGAGCCGAGCCCGGCATGGGGCGGAATAGCCTGCTCGACCACCAGCCGGTGCGGCGTGCCGATGCCGAGATGCTGCGAAAGCCGGTTCAGATGTTCAGCCGCGCGCGCGGCATCGGGGCCGTGGGCGCTGGCCTCGTGGGCGCGCGACAGCGTCACCACCGTTTCCGGTTCGCTCAGCGGCAGGCCGAGGCTGCCGAAACGGCGTCCAGCATCGCCGCTCAGGTCGAGGAACCCGAGATGCAGCCTTGCCGGCACTTTTATGGTTACGGAGTTAGACATCTGCCCCCATGTGGGTGCATCATACATGCATCACAGTAGTTTAGGTGCCCGGCTCCATGATAACTGCTTTCGTCATTGGAGCAAGCGGGAGGAAAGGAATCACATGCGCGCCTGCAAAACTCTGTGGGATAGGTGGAGGCGACCATGAGTGACCAAAAGCAAGCTGCCAAGGAACATGTCTATTCCGAGGCCGAAATTGTCGAGAGGCTCCAGAAGGAGCTGCCGAAGTGGTACTACGAGAATGGCTGGATCAGGCGCAAATACAAGACCCATAGCTGGAAATCCACGCTGATGGTGATCAATACTGTCGGCCACCTGGCCGAAGCCGCCTGGCACCATCCCGATCTCGCGGCTTCCTATGCCTGGGTCGAGGTCAAGCTGATGAATCACGCGGCCAAGGGCGTCACCGACAAGGATTTCGAACTCGCCAAGAAGATCGAGTCGGTCGTGCAGTGGCAACCGGCACAGGAAGGCGGTGCATTGGAAGGCACCCCGCCGACGGACCAGCGCTTTGCCTACATCAAATACGATTGACGCAATGCGCATTGTCCGCCTTAATCGGTTCCAGGCGAATATTTCGCCGGAAAATTTTTGTTTAAAGTCAGATCGGCACCAGAAAGTTGCATAGCATGACGGTTGCATGGATCGGCGACCGGGGCGTGCCTGTAGCTGAGGCGGCAAAGCATGCCGCCGGGCTTCTGGTAACCAGTCTCTGTCCCGTTTTCAGCCTCGATACGGATGTCCACGGCACGCGCGCGGCGATTGCGTTGGCCCAGCGCACGGGCGCGGCCTACGACCAGCTCGAGGGCGAGGCGGTGGCGCGGGAAACCGCGCAGTACACCGATAAGGGCGGCATGTTCATCGCGCCGGGCGAGGCGCGGCGGCGCGCCGATGTCGTCGTGATCGCAGGCGAATTGCCGGCAGCCCACTACGATCTGATCGCCGAGCTTGCGAACGCTGCGCCCGATCTCGACGGCGGGGCCGGGAAGCGGCAGTTCTTCCTGATCGGGGCGGACACGCCCGCGCCCGGCAACATCAAGGCCACGCGGCTTTCCTGCGACGGCGGGCTGGACGCCACGCTGGCGGCGCTACGCGCGCAATGCGCAGGACGCAAGACCGCGCGGGAAGTGGCCCACTTCGACAGCTTCGCCAAGGCGCTGGCGGAAGCAAAATTTCCGGTCTTCACCTTCTGCGGCCAGTCCCTCGGGGCGCTCGGGCTCGAGATGGTGCAGGGGCTGATCGCCGACATCAACCGCAAGCAGCGCGCCTCCGCGCTGCATCTGCCTGCGAGCGAGAACGGCTGGGGCAGCACGCAGGCCTCGACCTGGACGACCGGCTTTGCGCTGCGCACCGGGCTTGCGCGCGGCCCTGCCGAGTTCGATCCATGGCGCTTCGACGTGGCGCGAATGATCGCCGACGGTGAAGCCGATTTGCATCTGGTCGTCTCGGCCGATGCCGGGCAGGTGCCCACCCATAAGGGGCTCGCCCTGATCGCGATCGCCAGGACCGACAAGCCGGTCGCGGGAGCCGCTGTCACCATTGCCATCGGCGAACCGGGCATCGACCACGACGCGGTCGTCTATTCGAGCCGCGTCGGCACGCTGGCGGCCGTGGAAGCGAAAGCGCCAAGCGAACTGCCTTCCGCCGCGACCGTGCTGCGCCAGATCGCCGAACACCTGCCGCATGAAGAGGCGCTGCCATGCTGACCAGGATCACCGGCGGCGAAATCGTCGATCCCGTCAACGGCCGCATCGGCAGGGGCGACCTCTGGATCGAGGACGAGACCATCGTTGCGGAGCCTTCCGGCAGGCAGCCCGATGTGACGCTCGACGCCACTGGCTGCGTGGTGATGGCGGGCGCCATCGACATCCACTCGCATATCGGCGGCGGCAACGTGAATACGGCCCGGCTGCTCTTGCCCGAGCAGCACAAGGCGCATGCGCTGCGCCCGGCCGCGACCCCGCTCTCCAAGGTCGGCTGGACGACGTTCGAGACCGGCCGCCTCTACGCGCAAATGGGTTTTACCACGGTGGTCGAGCCGGCCATGTCGCCGGATGCCGCGCTGCACACCCATCTCGAACTCGCCGACATTCCGATCATCGACAAGGCGACGCTGGCGATCCTCGGCAACGACGACTTTTTGCTCTCGATGATCCGCGACAGGGCCTCGCCCCGGATGATCGAGGACTATGTCGCCTGGACGGTGGCTTCGAGCCGCGCGCTCGGGGTCAAGGTCATCAATGCTGGCGCGGCAGCGGCCTTCAAGGAGAATGTGCGCACCTTCTCCTTCGACGACGTCGTGCCTTTCTACGGCACCAGCTCGCGCAGCATCGTCAAGACGCTGCAGGCGGCGGTGACCTCGCTCGGCATTCCGCATCCGCTGCATGTCCACTGCAACAATCTCGGCGTGCCCGGCGCGCCAGAGACAGCCGCGGAGACCATGGCGGCAGCGGAAGGGCTGCCGCTGCATCTGGCGCATCTGCAGTTCTATGGCTACGGCACCGAGGGCAAGCGCGGGTTCTCCTCCGGGGCCGCGCGGCTCGCCGAGCTGGTCAATTCGACGCCCGAGATCACCATCGACGTCGGGCAGGTGATGTTCGGCCAGACGGTAACCATCTCCTCCGACGTGCTGCGCCAGTTTTCCGCGCGTGGCACCGCCAATCCGAGGAAGTCGGTTATCATCGACGGCGACGCCAATGGCGGCGGCATCGTGCCCCACCGCTATCGCGACGATTTCTACGGCTCGCTGCAATGGGCGATCGGGCTGGAACTGTTCCTGCTGATCCAGGACCCGTGGCGCGTGTTCTTCACAACCGACCATCCCAATGGCGCGCCCTTTACCGCCTATCCGGAGATTTTCGAGCTGCTGATGAGCCGCGAGGTGCGCGCGAAGGCGATGGAGGGGCTTTCGCAGAGGGCGTTGAATTTCTCGACGCTGCCCTCGCTGACGCGCGAATACACGTTTGAGGAAATTGCGATCATGACGCGGGCCGCCCCCGCCAAGCTGCTGGGCCTGAAGGATCGTGGCCATCTGGGGGCCGGGGCGCTGGCCGATGTGGCGGTCTATCGCAAGGGTAACGACATTGCGCGGATGTTCCGCTCGGCGGCCTTCGTGCTGAAGAACGGCGAGCTGGTGGTGGAGGACGGCATCGTCAAAAACTATCGCTGGGGCAAGACGCTGCGGCTGAAGCCGGAGCCGGACAAGGCCATGGTGAAGCGGCTGGAGGCCTACCACCAGGAACGCTGCGGCCTGTCGCTGAACTGGTTCGACTTCCCCGATTCCGCCATACAGCGCGAGCAGCCCTTCAGCGAGGTGTCATGCAACGCTTGACGGTCAACGGCGTCGCCATCGACGACACTTTTGCCGAAGCCTTCGGCATGCGCGCCACGGCCATCATCATCACCGGGCCCAACCGCAAATGGGCGCGGCAGGCGGCAATCACCATGACCGGCTTTGCCACCTCGGTGATCGGCTGCGGCTGCGAGGCGGCGATCGACGTGGAATTGCCTGCTTCGGAGACGCCGGATGGTCGGCCCGGCTGCCGGGTGATGATCTTTGCCGTCAGCACCGACGAATTGCAGAAGCAGCTGCAGAACCGGCTCGGCCAATGCGTGCTGACCTCGCCAGGCAGCGCCTGCTTTGCCGGGCTGAACGGCACGGCCGATCTCAAGCTCGGCGCGGCGCTGCGTTATTTCGGCGACGGCTGGCAGGTGTCCAAAAAATTCGGCGGCAAGCATTTCTGGCGGGTGCCGGTGATGGACGGCGAGTTCCTGTGCGAGGCCACCACGGGGCTGACCAAGGAAGCCGTCGGCGGCGGTAATCTGCTGCTGGTAGCCTCATCCAATGCCAAGGCGCTGGTCGCGGCGGAAGCGGCGGTTGAGGCGATCGAGAAGGTGCCGGGAGCGATCATGCCGTTTCCGGGCGGCATCGTTCGTTCGGGTTCCAAGGTCGGCGGCAAATACAAGGGCATGATGGCCTCGACCAACGATGCCTTCGCGCCCACGCTGCGCGGTGTGGTGAAGAGCGAACTCGGCCCGGAGGACAACGCCGTGCTGGAAATCGTCATCGACGGCGAGACCAGCGATGCGGTGGCGGCTGCCATGAAGGCCGGCATCGCGGGGGTCACGGCGCTAGGACCCGAGAAGGGCGCCTCGCGCATCAGTGCCGGCAACTATGGCGGCAAGCTCGGCAAGTTCCACTATCATCTGAAGGATTTGCTGCCGTGAAGCTGCTCACCTTCACCTTGCGAGAGACCCCGCCGGAACGGCTCGACCTTTCGCAACTCACACCCGAGGGGCTGGCGGGCTTGTCAGCGAAGGAAATCAGCGAGATCCGGCTTGGCATGTCGAAGCGCGGGCTGAAAGTGGGCGACATCTTCCGTGTGTCCGGCAGCGACGTGAAGAACATCGTATTCGAAGGCGGGAGTTCCCGTTTCGACGGCGTCGGCACCGAAATGGGCGAAGGCAGCATCCGCGTTGCCGGCGATGTGGGCGCGCAGGCGGGCCGAAAGATGCGCGGCGGCCAGCTTCTGGTCGAGGGAAGCGCCGGACCCCATGCCGGCTCCTGCATGCGCAAGGGCCGGCTGGAAGTTCTTGGCGATGCTGGCGACCACCTTGGCGGGCCGCTGGCGGGCGAGCTTGCAGGCATGAATGGCGGCGTGCTGATCGTGCGCGGCCGCGCCGGCGACTATGCGGGCGACCGCATGCGGCGCGGCGTGGCAGCCGTGCTGAAGGGCTGCGGCGATTATGCCGGCGCGCGCATGATTGCCGGCACGCTGGCCGTCACCGGCGGGGTAGGGCGCGTGCCGGGCTATCTGATGCGGCGCGGCTCGATCCTGCTCGATCGCATGCCGGAAAAACTGTCGCCCAGCTTCGTCGAATGCGGCGCCCCCGACAGTGTCTTTGCCGCCGTGTTCGATCGCTATCTGGTGGCTGAGGGCATTTTGAAACGCCCGCTGCTGGGTTCCGCGCCGGGCAAGTTCGGCGGCGACAATGCCGTGGCGGGGACCGGGGAGATCTTGTTTAGGCGGTGATTAGCGGCGTTCTGGCGCCGCTGTGGCCGTTGGACCGCCGAGGCATGGGTCCCCGGAACCTCCGCATTTCGCTCCGCTCATGCTCCGGCCCGAGGACGACGGATTGAGAGGTTCGCGTCCCACAGATCGATGCAAACCTCAGCCGTCATCCCCGACATCGTGAGCGAGTGAACGAGCCGAGCCCCTCAATCCGTCGTCCTCGGGCCCGAAGCCCCGCAGGGGCGTAGGGTTCCGGGGACCCATGCCTCGACCGATCTGAAGTCCAAGCAGTTGCAGAACTTCGCAACAGCGACGTCTCAATGCTCGCCGTCGCAAAGCTCGTGATGGGCGAGCGCGCGGATGACGTAGCAGTCCTTCACCTGGTCGCCGTGGCAATGGGTAGTGATGCGCTCGAGTTCGGATTCGAGACGCTTCAGCTTTTCGATTTTCTTGCGGACGGCCCGCAACTGCTCGGCCGCGATGCGGTCGGCGTCGGCGCAGGGGCGATCGGGATGGGCGCTGAGGTCGATCAGCTTGCGGATGGCTTCGAGCGTCAGGCCAAGGTCGCGGGCGTGGCGGATGAAGGACAGCCGGTCCTTCTCTTCGGTCGTATAGCGGCGCTGGTTGCCTTCCGACCGCTCGGCGGCCTCGATGAGCCCCATCTGCTCGTAATAGCGGATGGTGGGTACCTTGACGCCAGTCTGGCGCGACAGGTCGCCGATGGTCAGCATGGTCTTCTCCATAAAGCTCTAGTCGCTAGAGATGTGGGGCGAGGCGGCGCGCAGATCAAGCCGGAGGACGGCGGGACGCGACAATTGGACCCGGCAGAGCCAATTTCGGCCTAAAAGCCGCAAAAGACCCCTTGTAGCTCTAGTTGCTAGAGGTGTTACGCGGGTTCCATACCATCAGGAGCAAGCCATGTCCGCCCGGAGCCACGCGCATTCCAACATCGTCAAGCTTGATGCCGCATGCTGCGGCCATGACCATGCTGGAACGACGGCGGCGCGACATGAGCACCCTCACGACCATGCGCATGGCCATTGTCATTCTCATGGCCACGATCACGGGCATGACCATGCCCACGGTCATGCGCATGGCCACGGGCATGACCATTCGCACAAGCACGATCATGGCCACGCTTGCTGCCAACATGACCATGATCACGGTGCGCCTGCGGCTGACATCACCGCGGCGCCGGTGGTTTCTGGCCGCAGTTTTCGCGTGTTCGGCCTGGACTGCGCCGAGGAAGTGGCAACGCTGAAGTCCGCCATTGGCCCGGTGGTGGGCGGCGACAGCCATCTCGCCTTCGACGTGCTCAACGGCCGCATGACCGTCCTTCCCAGCGCGGGATCGATTCAGAGCGATACGGTCATGTCGGCAATCGCGGCCACCGGCATGCGGGCCGAGCCATGGCAGGAGGGCGCGCCGCCGGCCAAGGATTCGCGGTTGGCGGAGCAGAAGCTCTACGCCACACTCAGCGGCCTGTTCCTGCTCGCCGGCTTCGTCATCCATGTCATGACCTCGCCGGGGCAATCCTGGCTCGAGATCTTCGGCTTCCATCATCCGGCCGGAACGCCCCTGGCCGAGCAGGCGGCATTGCTGTTGTCCGTCATCACCGGCGCCCGCTTCGTTGTGATCAAGGCCTGGTATGCGCTGAAGCGCCTGTCTCCGGACATGAACCTTTTAATGATGGTCGCCGTCGTTGGCGCCTTGACCATAGGCGAGTGGTTCGAGGCGGCTACCGTCGCCTTCCTGTTTGCCCTTTCGCTCATGCTCGAAAGCTGGAGTGTCGGGCGCGCGCGCAATGCGGTTTCGGCTCTGCTGGATCTGGCGCCGCCGCTGGTGCGGGTGAAGGACGCAAACGGCGAGCGTGAGGTGAAGGCGGCGGACGTGCCCGTCGGCAGCCGCTTCATCGTGCGCGGCGGCGACCGCATCGCGCTCGACGGCCGCATCGTCTCGGGCGCCAGCGCCGTCAACCAGGCGCCGATCACCGGCGAGAGCCTTCCGGTCGCCAAGGAAGTGGGCGACGAGGTCTTTGCTGGCACGATCAACGGCGAAGGGCTGCTGGAGGTGGAATCGACCCGGGCCGCGACAGATACGACGTTGGCGCGCATCATCCGCATGGTTTCCGACGCACACAGCCGCCGGGCTGCAGTTGAGCAGTGGGTCGAGCGTTTTGCGCGCGTCTATACGCCTGCGGTGATGGTCCTGGCGCTGCTTGTCTTCACCTTGCCGCCACTGCTGTTCGGCGGGGCTTGGCATGCCTGGTTCTACAATGCGCTGGTGCTGCTGGTCATTGCTTGCCCCTGCGCACTGGTCATTTCCACGCCGGTTTCCATCGTCGCAGCGCTTGCCTCGGCCGCGCGCAACGGTGTGCTCATCAAGGGGGGCACCTTCATCGAACTGCCGTCCAAGCTGACTGCACTTGCCTTGGACAAGACCGGCACGCTGACCAAGGGCGAGCCGCAGGTGACGCATGTCATCCCGCTTTCCGGCCATGACGAGCGGGAACTGCTGGAGAGGGCCGGGGCGCTGGAGGCGAGAAGCTCGCATCCGCTGGCGGACGCCGTCATGCGCTATCTCGGCGATGGCGGTGTCGAGGCAGTGGCCGCCGAAGACGTCAAGCTTCTGCCGGGCAAGGGCGTGCAGGGCGTCTTCAACGGCAAGACCTACTGGCTGGGCTCCTGGCGCTACGCCGTGGAGCGGGGCCAGGCCGACGATGCGGTCGCGGCACAGGTTGCCGAACTGGAAAAGAACGGCGCCACCACCGTCGTCGTCGGCTCGGATGGGCATCTGTGCGGGGTCATAGCGTTCGCCGATACCGTCCGTCCCGAGGCGCAGGCCATACTCTCGGCGATGCGGGCGCAGGGCGTGAAGGAGGTCGTCATGCTGACCGGCGACAACCGCGCGGCGGCGACAAGCGTTGCGCGGCAGGTCGGCATCGACACGGTGAAGGCCGAGCTGCTGCCTGACCAGAAGGTCGAGGCCATCGACGAGCTGGCGAAGCGCCATTCGATGGTTGCGATGATCGGCGACGGCGTCAACGACGCCCCGGCCATGGCGCGCGCGCATTTCGGCATTGCCATGGGGGCGATCGGCTCCGACGCGGCGATCGAGACTGCCGACATCGCGCTGATGACCGACGACCTGTCCAAGGTGCCGTGGCTGATCCGCCATTCCAGGCGCGCCATGGGCGTCATCCGGCAGAACATCGTCTTCGCGCTGGGCGTCAAGGCGCTGTTCGTGGCGCTGACGGCGATCGGCATCGCCACCATGTGGGGCGCGATTGCTGCGGATGTCGGAGCTTCGCTGCTGGTCGTGGGCAATGCGCTGCGCCTGCTCGATGGCAAGACCGATGGCGCCTGACTGGCAAGGTTTCGTTAATCATGATTGCGAACAATAGGCGTCAAACATGATTTGACGCCCGCAGTTCCGCCACAGATCGTTGGCAAGCAGGAATCGGGTGACGGGCTTTCGGGGACGAACCGGATTTGAAACTGCTGCGCAGACTTGCTGTTCCTTTGACGGTGCTGGCGTTTTCGGCCGCACTTGCCGGTTGCGTGTCGAGCGTGCTCGACGCTGACCGGGGAATCAAGCCCATCCCGGCAAAGCTCGTCAGCCAGATGACCGCCAGGCAGATGAAGCCGTCAGACCCGATCGTGGTTCGCGTCTTCAAGGAAGAAAGCGAGCTGGAAATCTGGAAGCGCGACCGCAGTGGACGCTACGCGCTCCTGAAAACCTATCCGATGTGCCGCTGGTCGGGGCAGCTCGGCCCCAAGAAACGCAGCGGCGACCGCCAGGCGCCCGAGGGCTTTTACCAGGTTTCGGCGAATATGCTGAATCCGCTTTCGCAATACTACCTGTCGTTCAATCTGGGCTTCCCCAACCGGCTCGAGAGCGCGCTGGGCTACACTGGCGAGGCGCTGATGGTGCATGGCGCCTGCTCGTCGTCGGGGTGCTATGCGATGACCGACGACGGAGTGGCCGAGATCTATGCGATCGCGCGCGAAGCTCTGCGCGGCGGCCAGACTTCGTTCCAGGTGCAGGCGTTCCCGTTCAGGATGACGGCGCAGAACATGGTCCGGCATCGCAACGATCCGAACATGGCGTTCTGGAAGAACCTCAAGGAAGGCTACGACATCTTCGACGTCGCCCGCCGGCAGCCCAAGGTTTCGGCTTGCGCGCGGCGTTATGTGTTCGACGCCCAGTTCGAGGGTGGGGAGCCGAGCGACCCGCTCGCGGCCTGCCCGCCGATGACGATTGCCTCCGATCCGGCACTGATCGCCAAGCGCGAGGCCGATGAGCGTGCCATCGAAGCGGCCTCGACCGGCGGAACCGCCATGTCCATGCACGCCTATGCCGATGGCGGCATGCATCCGAGCTTCCGCGCTATGCTGCAACAGAGCGGCGCGAAGGAACTGGCGAAGAAGACTTCGCGCACGCGGGTGCCCGTCAGCCGTCCGGACGCGGTGTTGCCGGCCGATCAGGGCGCTCCCGGCAACTGAGGGCAGGCGCAAAGGTGTGCGGGTCGGCTTTCGGCCTCTGGACACACCGGCCAAGCCGCCTATCTTCGAAACAAATAGCTGTCGATTTTCAAGCATGTTCCATGTTCGAAGAGGCAGTTCATGTTCAGTCGCCGTTCGTTCATGCTCGGGCTGGCCTTTGCAGCGCTGGCGCCCCAGGCTGCTTTTGCCAGGTATAAGAAGCACTTCGCCCCCAATCCCAAATATGCGCCGCATCTGGTCGGGTATTCCCGACGTTACGCACCGGGAACCGTCGTGGTCGATCCGCATGAGAGGTTTCTCTATCTTGTAGAGCAACCGGGGATCGCCCGCCGTTACGGGGTGGGCGTGGGCAAGGCCGGGCTCGAATGGTCCGGCTATGCCGTGATCGGGCGCAAGGAGGAGTGGCCGCATTGGCGGCCGACCGACGATATGATCCGCCGCAATCCGCGCAAATACGCCAAATATTCAGAAGGCGTCGAGGGTGGGCCGCACAACCCGCTCGGTGCACGGGCGCTGTATCTCTACAGCGGCGGGCACGACACCTACTATCGCATCCATGGCACCAACGAGCCCTGGACGATTGGCCACGCCGTCTCGAACGGCTGCATCCGCATGGTCAACGAGCATGTCGAGGATTTCTACGACCGCGTGCGGATCGGCACTCCGGTGATCGTGCTCTGATGGGCCCGGCTTCTTAAAGCGAAGCCAAGCCCATCTATCACAGCAGATTTTGGAGAGACTGAGCGAAAATTGTGCCCCCGGCTGGTCCCTCGATAGCCCGAGGGACCTTTGCACCTGCCGGATTAACGGACGCAGAGGTGCGGCTGGCCATCAAAACCGATGAAAGTGCCGGTGCTGGGATTAAACGTACGGTAGCGGGTCGCGCAATATTCGAGCCAACCGGCCGACCGGACTACCGGAACCGCGGCTGCAACTGCAGGCGCGTAAAGCGGAGCCGTTCCGACGTAGTTGGGGTTGGGGCCGTACACGTTGGTAGTAGCGTACATCGGCGCTGCCGCCGCGTAGCCGGGACCATAGAGCGGGGCCGCACCTGAATAGACCGGCGATATCCCGTAGCTGCGCCCCCATCCCCAGTTGGGATAGGTGGCCGCACCCAACAGCAATGCGCCCGCAGCGACACCTCCAACAATCCACCACGCTGCTGCCGGGTTTGCATCGGCTGCCGGCATAGCGGCCAACGTGGTTGCGGCCACGGCCGTTGCGAGAACAGTAGTCCTGAGAAGCTGTTTCATAACTGTCTCCTTCTTCCTTCTTCTCGCGAGTCCGCCTGGGGAGACGGACAAAGCTTTACAAGAACATAGGGCGCAGAACTGGCCGAGGAGACACTCGCTCGAAATTGTGAACTGCCTGCGATGTCGGTTCTGACAGCCCGGGACACCGAATGGTATGGGGGATGCGGTGCAGTGCGCTCTGCGCTTCAGGGGCACGGTTCTGTCTGCCGTTGGAGCGGGTGCCTATCGCGGCGCTGTTCAGCCGGCGCACAAATGCTTGCGGCCGTCATAGCCGGTGAAGGTCCCGGAACCCGGATCGAAACTGCGATAGCGGTTCTGGCAATAGGTGTACCATTGTGGCGACCACGGCTGCAGCCCCACCGCCGCCGCGTTGGTATGGACGGGCACGGGGCTGATGAAGCTAACGGAAGAGTAGGTGGTCGCGAATGCAAGTGGCGGCACATAGGTGAAGCCAGGCTCTTCGACGTCGGGCCCGATATAGGAGTAATCGGGGGAGACCACGGGGGTTTGATAGTAGCGGGAGCCTCCCGATAGATCGAACGCCACCCCACCGGTCTGGATGCCAACGACGCCCGCAAAGGGGGGGCCGCCGTCGCTGGTGACGGGTTCCTGGGCATACGCCGCCGGCAAGCAGCCCAGCGAGGTTGCGGTCACGGCGGCGAGAACGGCGGCGGTCCTGAAAAAACAGTTCATGACAAACTCCTTCTCGCTACCCCGCTTCCAGGAGGCGCGGGGTCATCATCAAGAGGGCAGATATGGGCTAAAACGGGCCGAGCATTTCGGGCTCGATTTTTCGCCCTCAGTCGAATTCTGAAATTGCTCCGGGATATCGGATCCCGGTCGTTGCCGCTTCACGGCTGCAAGCAGGCGGCTTATTGTCCGCCTGCTGCAAACAGAACGGGCTTCAGCCGGCCACTGGACCGGCTGCCCCGACATCGCGGCTCAACCGCCGCAGAAATGCGCCACTCCATCATAGCCGATGAAGGTGCCGGTCGATGCATTGAAAGTGCGATAGCGGGTCTGGCAGTAGGCCAGCCACTGCGCCGACCACGGCTGCGGTGCCACCAACGCTACCCCAACGCGGCCGGCATAGAGCGGGCTGATGAAGCTCTGGGAGGAGTAGTTAGTCACTCCAAAGGTCCCGCTGGCATAGTCGGGTGCCGTGATCCCATAGGTGCCTGCAGCAGCAGCTGGTGCGGTGATCCCGTAGGTCGTGGTGCCGACAACAGCGGCCGGTGCCGTGATCCCATAGGCGGCGGGGGGAGCCGCAGGAGCCAGTGCCGCCAAGGCGGCCGGACTGACCGCCAGAGAGCCGTTGGGGAGCGGATAGAGACTGTAGTTTGGGTAGATAGTGAAGTCCTGGGCATTTGCGGCCGGCAGGCAAGCCAGCGAGGTTGCGGTCATGGCTGCGGCGAGAACAGTAGTTTTGAGAAAATAATTCATGACAAACTCCATCTCGCAAGCCCGGTTCCAGGGGAATGGGCCAAGCGTCGAGAGGAGAGATAGGGCGGCGGACCCGAAGGCAAGCCTCGGGAACGCCGAGGTGATTTGATTTGATTTTGATTGAGGCGGAGCGCCGGTGGGCTTCTGCCGCACCTTCATGCCGCGCGACCCTCGCGAGTGGGCGAGAAGCGGTCCAAGTGATTGGATTTACAGCTGATATCTTCCGAAAATCGACGCCGATTTTCGGGCAGGCGCCGCTCTTGCGCCACGGCGAAACGAAAAGGCACTACGACGGGCAGCTCTGTTGTCCGCCCGCCGTAAATATCCGGTGACGGTGGCTCAGCCTACCGTCAGATTGACTGCCTTGGGGCCCTTGCCGCGCTTGTCCGGCTCGGTCTCGAACGTGACTTTCTGTCCGTCCTCGAGGCCCGGAAGGCCGGAGGCCTGAACCGCCGAGATGTGGACGAAGACGTCCTTTGCACCATCGTCCGGCGTAATAAAACCGAAGCCTTTAGCATGGTTGAAGAATTTGACAGTGCCGGTCTGCGGCATGGGAAACTCCTTGTAATCCCCTCATAGTCCATATTTGGCGGGAACATCCGCGCCATTTCGGTCGCTTCTGGGGGAGAAGAAATAGTCATCGTGCCGGGACTTTGTGCGTCCTCTTTTTTCACGATTCCAGCCGGGAAAACCCAATAGCGCCTCCCGGGTCAGGCCATTCCAGTCTCCGGGCCCATAATGCCCGAAGAGCAAGTTTCTCCATATTTTAACGAGAGGGGCAAGTAAAAGTTTTCTGTGGTGCTTTGGTCTTATGAAGAAGTTACCCGGCAAAGACCCTGTAACCACAAAACACGGCCCTTCCGGACGGTCTGTGCGCCGGAAGAAAGCAAAGAGGCGCAACCGTTACAGTTGCGCCATCTTCAGGTTTTCCAAACTGCCCTACCGGGAAGCCGCGTGGATGCGGTCTCGGCTCAGGCGGCGCTGAGGTTGACCGCCTTGGGGCCCTTGCCCATCCGGTCGGGCTCGACGTCGAAGGTGACCTTCTGGCCATCGACGAGCGTGCGCATGCCCGAGGCCTCTACGGCCGAGATGTGCACGAACACGTCCTTGGCACCGCCGTCGGGCGTGATGAAGCCGAAGCCTTTGGTTGCATTGAAAAACTTTACGGTACCGCTCTGGGACACTGGGAGAACTCCTTCACCCGTTTCGTTGGTTGTCCTTGTCGTCCGTCTGGCGCCGGAGACAAGGTTCGGTAGCTGCTTGGCGCTCATGCATTGGCGCATGGTGAAACCCCCCACCATATGGCGGGGCTGTCAGAGATTCACGGTGTCGGGGAAAGGGCTCGTACAAAAACGTTCCAATCTCCGGGCCAGCAAATGCCCGAACGCTTATTCTATCGCATGAAAATGTGATAATTGCAAGATGATGACATCCATCGCGCAGAAGTTTACTTCCAAAGGATAATTGAATCACTCTTTTGCGAAGCAATTCGCACAATCTTCTCCAGAAGGCGGCTGGCCACTGCCGGTATAGCCTGAGACCACCTGCAGGAAGAGGGGCTCGTGGGCGGCCAGCGGGCGGCGGCAAGGGCTGCCCGCTGAGCACACCAATCAGTAGGAAAGAGAAGGCTCAGACCGGCGCGTTCATGGCCCAGTTGACGCCGAAAGGGTCGCGGAGAGAGCCCCAACGATCGCCCCAGAACATCACGTCGAGCGGCACGATCACCTCGCAGCCGGCATCTACCGCTCGCTTCCACCAGGCATCGATGTCGTCGCCCAGTATGAGCTGCATCGTGTAGCCCTGAGGGGGGATGCTCGGGTGACCATGTTCCGGAAACGGGTCGCCCAGCATCAAGGAGGTTCCGTTGATGTGGAGGTGGACATGCATGGTCCGGCCCTTGTCATCCGGCGGATAGGCGAACGCGGTCTCGGCGCCGAAGGCGCGTCCGTAGAATTCGGCCGCCTTGTGAGCGCCATCGACCTGCAGGTAAGCCACGAGGCCACTCAGAGCCTTCGGAGCCGGGTGGGGCTGGGCACTCGCGTCGGTCATGTTGAACTCTCCTGTTTTCGAGTGGATCGCTGCCGGTATGACGAATGGGAATGCTTCGGTCCGACAATGAGCTCAAATTTTTTGGCGTAAGCCGTGAGAGGGAGTCGCAAGCTTGCGTCTGGGGGCAGAAAGCTTGGTCAGCGCGAGAGAGACCAGGGCTTTGGCCGCTTGGCTTGTCGACTTGATAATCCCGCTTTTTTTTCAAAGGGCGCGCTTTTCCCGATGTCCTTATTGTGACAGTTTTGTGAACGGTTTATGTCAGGCCGGAGGCCCGGAGTAGTCTGGAAGCATGGTTCCCGGCCCGATTCACTTGGGGGACGCTGTGATCAGAAGCAAGCGTATTGTTCTATTTCTCTTCCTGATGTCGTTTTTCTATCCGTTAAGGATGATTTTCGATTTTCACGGGCGGCAGAGAATTATCTATATTATTTCTGCGCTGTTCGCCGCTTTTGTTTTCAAATTTTATGACAAGAACGATGGGCGGAAGAAATCATTGTTCCTCTGGAGTTTAATTCCGGTCATATTCATCTCTGTTTATGTTTTCGTCTACGCTATTTTTGGCGCTTTCGACTTCGGTGCGGTCGTCTACCATCTGCAGTCCGGCATGCACGGCGGGCACCCCGAAGTTCGCGGCGCCAAGATATTTTATGTCGCTCTCTCTCTCGTCGGATTCCTGCTGTCGCTGCTCTATCTCAAGCGTCAAGATCGACGCTTCCACTATGTGGATATCAGCCTTGCCTTGGCCCTCATTGCCGCAAATCCCATATTCTGGACCGCAGCCGATTTTTATCTGAGCCCGCCTGACCCGACACTGACCAATTTCTATGCCGCTCCTCCGAAGCATTTGCCGGAAGGTGTGAAAAAGAAAAACATCATCATCATCTATGCGGAGAGCGAGGAGCGGACGTTTGCAGAGATCAGTCACGGCTCCGAGACATTTGCAGAAATGTTGGAAGTCGCGGCAACCGGCATCGATGTTCAGGGGATACGCCAGGTTACGAATACCGGCTGGACCATGGCCGGTTTCATATCCTCGCAATGTGGTGTGCCGCTTCAGCCGCGCGGCTTGTTCAGCGAGAACAACTTCTCTCACCAGGTCAACTTCTTCGGCGGCATTGAATGCTTGAGTGATATTCTGGGTGCGAATGGGTATCACACCGAGTACATGAATGGCGGTGACGCCGCATTCGCTGGAATTGGGTCGTTCCTCGACGAGCATAAATACAGCTTCCGAAGCGGGCTTGCCGACTACCGTGAAATTGCGGGCGACTACCTCAACACATGGGGGCTTTACGACGACACATTGTTCGAGCTGGCGGAGAAGCGCATAGACGTCCTGCAAAAGCAGGACAAACCTTTCGCCTTTTCCATGGCCACCATTGGAGGGCATGCAGCCACGGGCCATGCAACGCGGACTTGCCGCGAAAACCTCTTGCAAGGCGAGTTGAGCGAGATGCAATTCGCCATCAAATGCACCGGTTATCATATCAAGGCCTTCCTGGCCCATCTGAAGCAGAGGGGGCTGCTGGAAAACACCTTGGTCGCCATACAAAGCGATCATCTCATCATGGAAAACGAACACTCTCGCGAGCTGAACAGCAAGCGGCGCATGAACTATTTCAGCATTTCCGGCGATGGTATCGCACCTGCCGTCCTCAAGCGCGAGGCGGCCATGTTCGACGTATTCCCGACACTGCTGCAGGAACTGGGAATGGAACTGCCTGGTGGGCGCGCCGGGCTTGGCGTTTCCTTGTTCGCCAAGGAGCCAAATCTCGTGGAGACCTATGGAGTGGACAAGCTGGACGGAATGCTCCGGCGCGACTGGATGCTGAGCCGCAAATTGTGGGGCGACCCGGAAACATAGGGCAAGCTCGCGCATCGGAGCCGGGATACAATCGCTCGGGGTATTTTTCCGGAGCTTTGCAGTCCGGGCTGAACGAGGGAGAAAATCCGGCCGGCTGTCGGATAGGCCCCGGCCGGCACGTCCTTGTCGGGTAATCGATGAGAGGAGAACCGGAATGAGCTATGTCGACGGCTTTGTAGTTGCGGTCCCCGGGAAGAATATCGAAGCCTACAAATCCCTGGCGCGGATGGCCGGCGAGATCTGGAAGGAATACGGCGCGCTCGCCTATGTGGAGTGCATAGGCGATGACGTGCCTTATGGGGAACTGACGTCGTTCCCGCGTGCTGTCCAAGCCAAGGAGGACGAGGTCGTCGTTTTCTCCTGGATCGTCTACGCCTCGCGGGCGGAGCGCGACGCTATCAACGCAAAGGTCATGGCCGACCCTCGGCTGAAGCATCAGATGAGCGACATGCCCTTCGACGGCAAGCGCATGATCTATGGCGGGTTCGAGAGCTTTTTGGAACTCTGATCCGGCGCCACACCTTCGCTCCGCCATCAGCTTCTAGGTGGAGCTGGTGCGGTTGCGGTCATTGGCCGGCACTGCGTCAATCTTCGAGGACGAAGGTGATCTTCAGGTTGACCCTGTATTGGGTGATCTTGCCGCCGCTGACCGACACCTGCTGCTCCTTCACCCAGGCACCGGCTATGTTCTTCAGCGTCTTGCTGGCGCGCTCAATTCCTACCTGGACGGCATGTTCGAAACTCTTGTCGGACGAGGCGCTGATTTCCGTGATCTTGGCGACAGACATGGTTTCCTCCCTGTTGTCTGACTGGCGGCTGATGACGCCGATGTGTCTGCAAGGAAGTCTGAAAGTGCCGGCGACAGGCCGCGCAGGAGGAAGCTAGGGCATCCGTGCCCGTTGTCATGGGGGCACGGCGGCTTTGTCTTGGGGTATTGTTGAGCTACTGGCGAGCAGGCTTGCCGAGGAGCCGGCCTGCCCGCGAAATCAGTGGCCGGGCCTGCCGGTCTTGCCCGGACGCCGTTTGCGCGCGCTCTCGTCGGCCGGGTCCTCATAGGAACCGGCGCCGATCTTGGCGCGCTTGATCGGCTTTGTGCCTTCGATCGGCTGTTCGGTGCGGCGCACGGTCATTTCATCGAGACTGTTCTTACGGAACAGGGACGGCCCATCACCATCCGGCAGACCGTAGTCGGCGCCATGTGCTTCCTGCGCAGACTGCTTCTTGAACAGCGAGCGTGAAACCGCGCCGGCAGGTTTTGCCATGTCGGTGCCGGGGCCCATGTCGTCGATGTGCGGCTTCTGGAACAGAGACTTGCCACCGGCGTCGTCGACCGTGCGATGCTTGGCAACGCCCTTGTTGTGCTTGCCCTTCTCGCGGCCGGAGACGGGGCTTTCCATGTCGGCATATTTGGCCAGCGGATCGTCGGAGATGGAGAGTTCCAGCTCGCGCAGGCGCTTGATCTCGTCGCGGATGCGGGCGGCGCGCTCGAAGTCGAGATCGGCGGCGGCGTCGCGCATCTGCTTGTCGAGCGCTTCCAGATGCGCCTTGAGATTGTTGCCGACCATGGCGCCAGCATCGTCGGTGAATTGCGAAATGTCGGCGCGGACGTGGTCCTTCTCGTAGACGGACTCGAGGATGTCCGAGATGCGCGACTTGACGCTTTCGGGCGTGATGCCGTTGGCCTCGTTCCACGCCACCTGCTTTTCGCGGCGGCGCGTGGTCTCCGCCATGGCGCGTTCCATCGAGCCGGTGATGTTATCGGCATAGAGGATGACCTTGCCGTCGACGTTTCGCGCGGCGCGCCCGATGGTCTGGATGAGCGAAGTCTCCGAGCGCAGGAAACCTTCCTTGTCGGCGTCGAGGATAGCGACGAAGCCGCACTCGGGAATGTCGAGGCCTTCGCGGAGCAGGTTGATGCCGACCAGCACGTCGAATGCGCCTAGGCGCAGATCGCGCAGGATCTCGATGCGCTCAAGCGTGTCGATGTCGGAGTGCATGTAGCGCACGCGAATGCCGTTCTCGTGCAGGTACTCGGTCAAGTCCTCGGCCATGCGCTTGGTCAGCACGGTGACCAGCGTGCGGTAGCCAGCCTTGGTCGTCTCGCGGATCTCGCCCAAAACGTCGTCGACCTGGCTCTTGGCTGGGCGCACCTCGACTGGCGGGTCGATCAGGCCGGTCGGGCGGATGACCTGTTCGGCAAAGACGCCGCCGGATTCCTCCAGCTCCCAGCCGCCGGGCGTGGCCGACACGGCGACGGTGAGCGGGCGCATGGCGTCCCATTCCTCGAAGCGCAGCGGGCGGTTGTCCATGCAGGAGGGGAGACGAAAACCGTATTCGGCCAGCGTCGCCTTGCGGCGGAAGTCGCCACGATACATGCCGCCGATCTGTGGCACGGTTACGTGGCTTTCGTCGATGAAGACCAGCGCATTGTCGGGAATATATTCGAACAGCGTGGGCGGCGGCTCGCCCGGCGCGCGGCCGGTGAGATAGCGCGAATAGTTCTCGATGCCGGCGCAGGAGCCGGTGGCCTCAAGCATCTCGAGATCGAAGCGGGTGCGCTGCTCCAGTCGCTGCGCTTCCAGCAGGCGGCCTGCCTTTTCAAGTTCGGCGAGGCGATGCTGCAGCTCTTCCTTGATCGACTTGATCGCCTGGTTCAGCGTCGGGCGCGGCGTGACGTAGTGCGAATTCGCATAGATCTTCACGCTCTTCAGGTCGCCGGTCTTCTGGCCGGTGAGCGGATCGAACTCGGTGATCTGTTCGATCTCGTCGCCGAACATGGAGATGCGCCAGGCCGAGTCTTCCAAGTGGGCCGGGAAGATTTCGATCGTGTCGCCACGCACTCGGAACGAGCCGCGCACGAAGTTGATGTCCTGGCGCTTGTATTGCTGGGCCACGAGGTCGGCCAGAAGCTGGCGCTGGTCGAGCCGGTCGCCGACCTGCATCTGGAAGGTCATGGCGGTATAGGTCTCCACCGAGCCGATACCGTAGATGCAGGACACCGAGGCGACGATGATGACGTCGTCGCGCTCCAGCAGCGAGCGGGTGGCCGAGTGGCGCATGCGGTCGATCTGCTCGTTGATCGACGACTCCTTCTCGATGAAGGTGTCGGTGCGCGGCACATAGGCTTCCGGCTGGTAGTAATCGTAGTAGGAGACGAAATACTCGACCGCGTTGTCCGGGAAGAATTTCTTGAACTCCGCGTAGAGCTGCGCGGCCAGCGTCTTGTTGGGCGCCAGGATCAGGGCGGGGCGCTGCGTCTCCTCGATCACCTTTGCCATGGTGAAGGTCTTGCCCGAACCGGTGACGCCGAGCAGTACCTGCGTGCGCTCGATCTGGTCGACGCCCTCGACCAGGTCCTTGATCGCGGTCGGCTGGTCGCCGGCTGGCTCGAAGTCGGAGACCATCTTGATGGCGACGCCGCCTTCGGATTTTTCCGGGCGTTCCGGCCTGTGCGGCACCCAGGCCTTGCCGTTCTTGTGCAGCGGGTTACCGCTCTCGATCAGCGCGGACAGGGCTGCGACCGTGGCGGTAACGCCGGCCGGCGCGAGGGTTTCTGCCTCTTCAAGGCTGATGTCCATGCCCGCGACCGGATTGAGACCGGCTGCGGCGCGCTCCTTGGCGGTGGCTGCGCCGCCCATCGAAGTGCCGCGCGCCGACCTGGTCGGGGCGGCCGAGCGCTCGGGAACCTTCTTGACGGCCTTCGGCTTGGCCTTCTCGGCCTCCCTCGAAATCTCCTGTGCCCAATCCGAGATGGAGCCGCTCAGGGGCTTGCCCGACAGCTCGGACTGCGGGGCTTCGCCAAAACCCTTGCGCTCGAGTGGTTCGGCGGCATCCAGAAAATCAGTGAGCGCGCTGCGCCGCGTGCCCTTCTTGGGCTGGTCGTCGCGAGTGCCCGCCGGGCGCGGTGATTTGTCTTCGGGGGATTTGGCCATGCCCGGGAATATGGTAGGAGTCCAGGAAAATGAAAAGGGCGAGAGGCAGGCAAAAGACAGCTGCTGATCGTGGCTGCTGACATGGCGGTGTCAGGGGCGCCTATGCTCCTGTTGGGCTTGGTTCGGTGGGCTTCGACATGTCTCCGGGGAATTGGGGGAAGCGGGTGGTACTTCTTGCTGGAGGCCTCCCCGCGCGTGCAACGAGCGCGGCCCCTGCGCCGCACGGATGATCGACGCCAATGAAGATCGCCCATCTGATGAGCCATCCGGCGCTGAATGGCGTCGCAACCAGCACCAAGACACTGATCGACCAGCAGATTCTTGCCGGGCACGAGGTGATGCTGGTGCACGCGCACAATTCCTGGATCGAGAAGCAGAGCTTCGCCGGGCCGGTCAAAATGCTGGAAAGCAGCTTCAAGACCCTGCCGGCAGATCTGCGAAGCACAGGCTATCCGATCCGCGATTGGGGGCGGACGCTGGTGCATGCGCATGGCAGCCGGGCCAACAAGTTCCTGATGATCTTTACCCTGGCCGACGGCGCCCCGGCGGTGATGACGGCGCATGCGCGCCAGTTCCAGATTCCCTGGCGGTTTGCCCATGCGGTTGTCGGGCTCTCCAAGCAGACGGCGGACTTCTATACCAGGCGGTTTCTGGTCTCGCCGCGGCGGATGCATGTGGTGCCGAACATGTTCGACGCCGAGGCGCTTCAGCCGGTCTCGACGCAGTTGCGGCACGAGGCGCGCGAGAGGCTCGGTATTAGCCAGTCGACGCTGTTGCTCGGCGCGGTGGGACTGATCGGCCCGCGCAAGCGCCAAGTGGACATGCTGCGTATCCTCAAGAAACTGGTTTCGGCAGGACTGGATGCCGAACTGCTGCTGGTCGGCGGGGTGGAGAAAGAGGGGCTGAGCGTGCCGGGCTGGCAGGAACTGCTGGCCGATCCGGTTCTGCGCGGCAAGGTGCACCTGGCAGGGCACAGGACCGACGCGGTCGCGCTGGTCCCGGCCATGGACGTGTTTCTATGCACGTCGGTTCGCGAGGAGGCGCCGATCGCGCCGCTGGAAGCGATGGCACAGTCCATCCCCGTGATTTCCACGGATGTCGGCAACATGGTGGACCTGCTGCCGCCCGAGCGCATCTTTGCGATCGGCGACGTCGACGGCATGGCACAGGCCGCCGCAAGCCGAGGCCGCGACGCGGAGGCGCGGGCCAGCGATGGACGCCGCGACCGGCGAACGGTGATAGACAAGCTGGCCCCGGGGGCGATCCTGCCGCAAATCGAGGAGATTTACCGTGCCGCACTCGGCCGTGCTCACGATCGCGGCTGGAAGCACTTCAAGAATCCGGCCGATCGCTGGATACCCGACCGTGGGCGATAGGTTGAGGCCAGGCTGGGTAGAGCGTCCAGCGGCCTGGATCGCTCAGCCGTAGCGCAGCTTCAACCCGAGGATGGTGGCTATGAAGAGGAACGTCACCACATTGGCGAGCACGAGCGGCCACGAGCCGATGAACAGGCCGTAGATGATCCAAAGCAGCACGCCGGCGGCGAGCGTGCCTGTGGTGCCCCATGAAATGTCACTGGTCTGCTTGTCGCGAAGGATTTTAATGATCTGCGGCAGCCAGGCGAATGTGGTGATGGTCGCGGCGACCGAACCGATGAGTTCGATGGAGGCGGGCAAGGAAGCGGCTTTCGAAACTGGAGAGGATTTTAGGGTGATTCATGCCAGAAAGCCCGATTCGTGTGAAGCTATCATGTCGGTGAGGGGCGGCGGTGGCTCTTGCCCCTTGCTGTGGAAATGGGCTTTCCGCGGCTCTGCGTGATCGACGACTGCTCCAAATCGGGCGCTGGGATGGCTGTAACACGGCTGCTGCCTTTTTCACCTTTTTCCATGGTTTCGAAGGCAGCGGCTTGAAATATTTCGCGTCATGAAGCTTCGCGAAGCAGTCGATCCGGCTTTTGTGTCGCCAAATGTGGCGCAAATAAGTATATGTTTTTGTTGAGTAATTTCATTCTTTGTGATTTGCCGGAAGCGGCCTGCGCCTCCTATCTCAATCACGTCCGGTGTGGCTTTCGCCTTCCCTGAAGCGAGCGCAAGCGCCGGACGAAAAACAGAACGGAGTACTTGTCATGAAGAAGATTCTTGTCGCCGCTGCCGCTTCGCTGGCTTTCATGGGCGCCGCCTATGCGGGAACCCTCGAGGGTGTCGTGAAGTCGGTCGACACGACGACGAAGACGATCACGCTGGAGGACGGCAAGCAGGTCGTCGCCGGCGCGGACGTGACTGCCGACACTCTCGACGCGTTGAAGGACGGTACCAAGGTCAAGGTGACGCTTGACGAAGGCGCGACCAGCGCGACGGCCGTCGAAATCGTGGAGTAACCTCCGGTCCGTTACTGGTGACATGGGGCCGGTCCTGCCAGGACCGGCCCTTCCTGCGTGCAGGACGGGTAAAATCTTGGGTAGTCCCTTCCGAATGCCGGCAACCCATTCGGCGCTGACGCGTTACCGCGTGGTCGCGCGCCGAAAGATGCGCCGATGAGCGGTCGCATCTTCGGCCCATAAACGGGAGATATCTCATGAAGACCATCCTCGGAACCATGCTCATGTCGATGCTGATCGTGGCGCCTGCATTCGCCGGCGAAATGGAAGGCACGATCAAGTCGATCGATATGAAGAAGCACATGCTCATGATGGACGACGGCATGTCGATCCAGGCGAAGCCCGAAGTGAAGCTCAACAACCTGAAGGCCGGCGAGCATGTCAAGATCATGACCGATAGTGACCAGATGGCAACTTCGGTTGAGAAGATGCAATAATTCTTGCTGCGATTTCAGAAGGTCGGCCTGTTTGCAGGCCGGCCTTTTCGATCGGATTTCGTGAACCGAGTCTGATCTTTCCGCCAACCCGCTGGTGCGGAACACTTTTCCAAGTCAGGGAAACAATGGCTCCTGCGTCATTTGCAGGTGCAGCTCCGTGCCGGTCCAGGGGTATGCCTCGCACACCGCCTCATCCAGCTCGACGCCGAGGCCCGGTTCCTTGGATGGGATGACGTTTCCGTCCTGCCATTCGATCTTCTTCTTCAGCAGCTTCTCGTGGAAGCCGTCCCACTGCTTCAGGGACTCGAGGATGAGGAAGTTGGGCAGCGTCGTCGCAAGCTGGATGTTGGCAGCGCCTACGATCGGCCCACAATAGCAATGCGGCGCGATCTGGATGTGGTAGGCCTCGGCCATGGCCGCGATCTTCTTGGTTTCGAGTATGCCGCCCGAGCGGCCGAGATCGGGCTGCAGGATGGTGGCAGCGCGGTTCTCTATGACACGGGCGAACTCGAATTTGGTCGTCAGTCGCTCGCCGGTGGCGATGGGGATCGACGTTCCACGCGCAACCTGCGCCATCACCTCCGGCATGTCCGGCGGCACCGGCTCTTCGAACCACAGCGGATCATAGGGCTCGATGGCTTTGGCCATACGCAGCGCGCCGGAGGCCGTGAACTGGCCGTGGGTGCCGAACAGAATGTCCGCGCGGTCGCCGACCGCCTCGCGGATCACCTTCAGCATGCGCGCTGACAGGTCGATGTCGATAAGGCGCGGCTGATGGCCGTCAAAGGCGGTGTAGGGGCCGGCGGGATCGAGCTTCACCGCGCTAAAGCCTTGCTCGACATAGGCGAGCGCGCATTCGGCGGCGAGGACCGGATCGTTGTAGACGTTCTTGTGCGGGTTGTCGGCCTCGGCCGGAACGGCGCTGCCGGTGGTTGGATAGAGATAGGTGTAGGAGCGCAGCGCCTCATGCACCTGGCCGCCCAGCAGTTTGTAGACCGGTTTGCCCGCCTCCTTGCCGATGATGTCCCAGCAGGCGATTTCCAGCGCCGAGAAGCAGCCCATGACGGAAATGTCGGGGCGCTGCGAGAAACCCGACGAATAGGCGCGGCGGAAGAAGGTTTCGATGTCGTGCGGGTCGCGGCCGACCAGATAGCGCTCGGCGAGATCCTCGATCATGTGGGCGGTGACATGCGGGCCGAAGGTGGCGTTATAGGCCTCGCCATAGCCGACCACGTTGCTGTCAGTCGTTAGCTTGACGAAGATGAAATAGCGCCCGCCGATACCCGGCGGCGGATTGCCGACGACGAAGGTCTTTACGTCGGTGATTTTCATGGGTGGTCCTCCAAAATCATCTCCGCGCCCTTCCAGCCGGTCATGATGGAAGCTGCGTTGGTGTTGCCGCTGATGTTGTCGGGGAAGATCGAGGCGTCGACAATGCGCAAGCCCGCAAGGCCGTGCACCTTCAGGCGCGGATCGACCACGGACTGCGAGGCATCCGGCCCCATGCGGCAGGTGGAAACGGGGTGATAGACCGTGCCGCTGCGCTTGCGGAAATCGGCGATCAGCTCGTCGTCGCTCACGCATTTCGGACCGGGCAGCACCTCTTCCGTAATGACCTCGCTCATTGCGGGCATCGACGCGATCTTGCGCACGAATTTTACGGCCGCTAGCATTTCTTCAACGTCGGTCTCGGTGGAATAGGCGTTGGGCACGATCTTCGGATAGTCGAGCGGGTTCTTGGAGCAGATCATGATCGAGCCACGGCTCGAAGGCCGGCAGTTCGACAGGCCGATGGAAAAGCCCGGCCAGGGATCGGGCGTCAGGATCGGGCGTTCGCCAGGCTTTGGCAGAACGGTCGAAAAGGCCTGGAAATAGAGCTGCATGTTGGGACGGAGCTGGCCTTCATCCGTGCGGAAGAAGCCGCCGCCCTGGTTCATGCTCATCGACAGTGGCCCGGTGCGCAGCAGCAGATACTGCATGCCGACCAGCATCTTGCCCCACCAGGGACGCAAGGTCTGGTTCAGCGTCGGCAGCCGGCCTTTGTAGGTGTAGTTGATGCCGAGATGGTCCTGCAGATTGGCGCCGACTTGGGCGTTGGCATGTACCACCGGGATGTCGAGGTTTTTCAAGAGATCGGCCGGGCCGACGCCGGAAAGCTGCAGGAGTTGCGGCGTGTTGACCGAGCCGCCGCACAGCACCACCTCACGACCGGCGCGCGCATTGATCGTGCGGCCATGCTTCAGATATTCGATGCCGACGGCGCGCGTGCCCTCGAACAGGATTCTTGTTGCCAGCGCGTTGGTGACGACGCGGATGTTGGCGCGCTTCATCGCCGGGCGCAGGAAGGCGCGGGCGGCGGACCAGCGGCGGCCGTTCTTGGTGTTGATCTGGTAGACGCCGACGCCTTCCTGGGCGGCGCCATTGAAATCCTGATTCAGGGCGAGGCCTGCCTGCTGACCGGCCTTCAGGAAGCGGTGGGTGAGGGGATGCACACGGCTGCGGTTGTCGGTCACGTGTATCGGGCCGCCGCGCCCGCGCCATTCGTCGGCGCCGGCCTCGTTGTCTTCGATCGCCTTGAAGATGGGCAGGAGGTCGTCAAAACCCCAGCCGGTATTGCCGGCCGCAGCCCAGCCATCAAAGTCCTCGCGCTGGCCGCGGATCCACACCATGGCGTTGATCGAGCTGGAGCCGCCGAGCAGTTTTCCGCGCGGCCAGTGGTCGGCATTGCCGGCAAGGCCCGGGTCGGGTTCGGTCTTGTAGTTCCAGTTTACCGCCGGGTCGAAGAAGGTCTTGCCGTAGCCCAGCGGCATCTGCACGAAGAAGCTGCGGTCGGTCCCGCCGGCCTCCAGCACCAGCACCGAGAAGCGCCCGCTGGCCGACAGTTTTTCGGCCACCACCGAGCCTGCGGAGCCGGAACCGACGACAATGAAATCATAGTCTTGCATGGGAAACGAAAGACCGTCCGCGAACTGGCTGAAGTATCGATTCAAGCCTAGACCCCGTTTCACCGCCTCGGCCTATGGGCGACCGGCATGGCCTGTGAAAAAAGCGACGGACGAAAATGTCGCCAGTGCCCAAAACTTGCCCTAAGCGGCTGCAACTGCCATCCATGCAGGAGATGTTTTCGGAGATTCCAGATGCCCCATTTCGCAGACGGCCAGCCGACCGGCGAGCTTACCTTGCGCACGCTGGCGATGCCGGCCGATGCCAACGCCGCCGGTGACATCTTTGGCGGCTGGGTGATGGCGCAGATGGACCTTGCCTGCGGCATCCGGGCCGCGGAGCGCGCGAAGGGCCGCGTGGTGACGGCGGCGGTGAAGGAAATGTCCTTCGCCAAGCCGATGAAGATCGGCGACACGCTGTGCATCTACACCCATGTCACGCGCGTGGGCCGCACCTCGATCACGCTGAAGGTCGAGGCCTGGGCGCAGCGCTATCTCAGCGACCTGATGGAGCGGGTGACCGACGCAGATTTCGTCATGGTGGCACTGGATGGCGAGGGCACACCCAAGCCAGTGCCGACGGAATAGAGAATTACTTCGTTCCGACCGCCACTCGCCCAGGCGCACGTTCAGCACAGGCGGCGTCGAATTTCATCCGCGCCTCGGTCACGCGCGCGGTGTTCTTGCGCGCCCATTCGCCCAGCGCGTTGACCGGTATCAGCAGTTCGTGGCCGAGCTCGGTGAGTTCGTAATCGACCCGTGGCGGGATGGTGGGGAACACGGTGCGCGTGACGAAGCCGTCGCGTTCCAGTCCGCGCAGCGTGGTCGTCAGCATCTTCTGTGAGATGCCGCCGATGATGTGGCGCAATTCGTTGAAGCGCATGGGACCGTCCCCCAGTCGGCTGACGACGAGCACGGTCCATTTGTCGCCCACGCGCTGCAGGATGTCGCTGACGGCCCGGCAGTCCTCGGTTTGGTGCAGGTGCCTCGGTTTCAAAAAAGTGCCTCCTTGTAAGGCGTTCAGTCGGTCACTTATATAGTGTCGGTATCTTTTGGATACTAGATTTCGAATGGAGACAAATAAGATGTCCAAGCCCAAGATCGGCGTAGTCGTCGGCTCCACGCGCCCGACGCGTTTCGCTGACAAGCCCGTCGAATGGTTCGTCAGTCTGGCTAAGGCGCGCGGCGATGTCGAGGTCGAAGTGATCGACCTGCGCGACTATCCGCTGCCCTTCTTCGATGAGGCCGTTTCTCCGGCGTGGGGCCCTTCGCAGAGCGAGGTCGCACGCAAGTTCCAGGAGAAGGTCGCTTCGCTCGACGGTTTCGTCTTCACCGCCGCCGAATACAATCACGGCCCGACCGCCGTGCTGAAGAACGCGCTCGACTACGCCTACAACGAGTGGAACAAGAAGCCGGCCGGCTTCATCGGCTATGGCGGCGTCGGTGGTGCGCGCGCCGTGGAGCAGCTGCGCATGCATGCCGTCGAGTTGCAGATGGCGCCGACCAAGACCGCGGTTCACATCGTATGGGGCGATTTCCTTGCCATCAGGGAAGGCAAGAAGATCGAGGAATTCGAGCACATCAACCAGGCCGGCAAGGCGTTGCTGGACGAGACAATCTGGTGGGCCAGGGCGCTCAAGGCCGCGCGCGAGGCCGATGCGGCCGCTGCCGCCACCAAGGCCGCCTGAGCGGCAAAGACATTTCCTCCCAGGGACGGGCAGGGCGGCAGCGATGCCGCCCTTTTTTGTCGGTTCGCTCTCCGCTGTCGTGAGTGGTGTCCTGAATCCGCCTGGTTCTGTCGGAGTGCGTTTTGCGGTGCCTGCACCGTTGTCGATGTCACCTGTGGCGAGGCATGGATTCCCGACACTCTCCGCTCGTTTCACTCGCTCACGAGGTCGGGAATGACGACTGCACCGGGCCTGTCGCCAGTCCTTCGACGTCGGTGATTTTTTGACGTTGGGGATTTGCGGAGCCGATCAACATCCTCCGTCATTCCCGACCTTGTGAGCGAACGCAGTGAGCGGAGAGTGTCGAGAATCCATGCCTCGACCCGGCGGCAGCCAGATGCGGTTCAGGACGAAGCCGCCCGGGGTTCGGTCATGATCCGGGAGTACCTTCAGGTGCGACTTCTCGCAATGTCAGCCCGATTCAAGCCGATCCCGCAACCTGCTGTTCTCTCGCGCGAAATGCGCCCTCGAGCCCGGCTTACGCGCCGGACAGACGCGCTGCCAGAACCTTGTCGATGCGGCGGCCGTCGAGGTCGACCACCTCGAAGCGCCAGCCCTGCGCGTCGACGCTCTCGCCGGTTGCGGGCAGGTGGTGCATATGGGCCAGCACAAAGCCGGCGACGGTCTCGTAGTCACGGTGTTCCGGCAGGTCGACGCCGAGCAGGTCGGCCATCTCGTCGGCCGGCATGTAACCGGCCAGCAGCCAGGAGCCGTCGTCGCGCTGCACTGGTGCGAACTCGTCCTCGTCAGCGTCGGCGCGGAAGACGCCGGTGATAGCCTCCAGAATGTCGGCGGGCGTGACCAGGCCTTCGAAATGGCCGTATTCGTCGTGCACCAGCGCCATCGGCACATCGGATTCCTTGAGGATCGCCAGCACGTCCAGCGCGTCGGACAGGTCATGCACGATGGGCGCGGGGCGCACATATTTGGCGGGGTCGAAGGCGCGGCCGGCAAGAATGGCGGCCAGGATCTCGCGTGTCTGCACAACGCCTACCATGGCATCGACGCTGCCTTCACCGGCCGGCAGGCGCGAATGGTGCGTCTCGATCAGGAGCCTGCGGATAGCTGCCTCGTCGCCATGGAGGTTCAGCCAGTCGACCTCCGGGCGCGGCGTCATCACGGCGCGCACGGCGCGGTCGCCCAGTCGCATCACACCGGCGATCATGCGGCGCTCGTCGGATTCGATGGTGCCGTGATGCTCGGCCTCGGCGACCAGCATCTTGATCTCCTCGTCGGTGACCTTCTCCTCGTTCTCGCCGCGCTGGCCAAGAAGCCACAGCACCGCGCGTCCGGAGAGGTCGAGTGCCCAGACCAGCGGCGCGCCGATCATTGCGAGAACGCTCATCACGGGTGCCACGCGGGCGGCGACGGTTTCAGGGTTCCGCAAGGCAATCTGCTTGGGCACCAGCTCGCCGATGATCAGCGACGCATAGGTGATAACGGCTACGACCAGGCCCACGCCAAGCGCGTTGGCAAGGCCATTCGACATGCCGTTTTCCAAGAGGAGCTGGGTGAGGCGCAGGCCGAGCGTGGCGCCGGAGAAGGCGCCGGACAGGACACCGACCAGCGTGATGCCGAACTGCACCGTGGACAGGAAACGGCCGGGATTGGAGCCGAGCTCAAGCGCACGTCCGGCTCCTTTCACGTCACGGTCGATCATCGCCTTGAGGCGTGCTGGCCGCGACGAGACGATGGCCAGCTCGGACATGGCCAAAAGGCCGTTCACACAGATGAGAACGAGAACTATCGCGATTTCGACGTATAGCATCGCCGGTCCATATCATCCCGGCGATTGACGGCAAATAGGGCACTGCGTTTTTCCGTCCGACGACAGCAGTCAGGGCCCGGATAATCTATTTCTGCTCTCGAAGGTCCGCTCCCGATCCTATCGGCACGCGACGTAACCGTTGCGGCGCGGCTTGATGTCGAAGTGGAAATGGTTGCGGTGATCGTAATTGTAGCCGGGGCCAAGCACGGTGGTGAAATAGTCGCAGCCATCGGAGCGCACGGTGTTGAGAAAGCCCTTTTCGCGGAAGGCGAACCAGCCCGGCTTGCGCACGTCGATGTCCTTGCCGCTGGTGAGTTCGATGCGCATGACGTCCAGTGCGTTGCCCTTCGAGTGCTCGGACGGGACGGTGGTGCGGGCGATGCGACGGCACGAATAGCTCGAGCCCTGGTGGATGGTCTTCACGCCGGACCAGTAGCGCCAGCGCGCCGCGGGCACCAGTTCGTTGCGGGTCCAGCGCGCGAAGGTGGCCGCCATGCGACAGCTCAGCGTCGCGGCAGGCTTCATCTCCACGCTGCCGATGGCCGACACCAGCACCGGGTAGTCCACCCGGCAGGCTCCGCCATCGTTGATGGGCGCGAGATTGCGGAAAGTCACGCCGAGGCGCTTCAGGTCGTTGCGGCAGGCGACCTCGTCTGACGGCATCGCCGCGCTGGGCGCCATCGGCGTGTTCATGCGCGGATAGCTGACCATCATCGGGTTGGAGGGGACCAGCGTCTGCAAGCCGCTCGGCTTGACGGAGGCGGGCGGGATGACCGCGGCAACCACCATCGGAGGCTCCAAGGGAGCCGGCGCGGGCATGCCCGACGACTGAATGGATGTCTCGTCCGGCTCGTCGGTTTCAGCGTCCGTCGGGGCGAGGGCGGGCTCGAACGGCGCTTGGACGGGCTCCAGCGAAGCGAAGGTGGGGGCGGGCTGCACCGGCCTTGGAGGTACGGCGGCGGTCTGCATGCCGACATCCACCTCCGGCCTCAGCGCCATCACCCCGTCGGTGCTGCAGGAGGCAACTACGATGACGAGCAATGCCGCACCGACGCCGGCGAGGGCCCGCGATGTGCCGATTCGCCGTGCCGGCCCTGGCGAGGCTTGAAATTTCTGGGCCATGAGCGGCTTCCTGTGCTTGCAGCAGGCAGGATAGGTCGCCATGGTAAATGAATGGTCAGCACCGGCGTTACGTCGGCGGTCCGAACGCGCCGCTGCGCCCTGCATCCTTCGGCCGGACTATTGGCAGAACGTGGCGCCATGCTTGCGCGGGGCCAGATCCAGGTGAAGGTGGCGGGTATGGTCGGCATCGCTGCCGGGCCCAAGCACGGTCTTGAAGGGTCCGCAGGCGGCCTTGCGAATATCGGCCAGGAACTTGGCGGCTTTCTCCTCCGGCGCAGGCACCACGTCGACCTCGGTACCCTTGGAAAGCGTGAAGCGGCCAATGTCGAGCGCATTGCCAAAGGCGTGCTCGGAAAGCGTGGTCGTACCGTTGCGCGGTCGGCAGGCATAGCCTGAAGCATCCGAGACGGATTTCAGCTCCTCGCCGTAGGCCGCCTGGGCCGCAGGCGAGATGCTGTCGGTGGCAAAACGGGCGACAGCTTCGGCCATGGCGCAGTTCATCACCACATCGGGCGCAATGTCGATCGCCTTGCCGAGCGTCTTGACGGCGAGCGGATAGGGAACGGCACAGCCTTCCGGGTCGCTTTCAGAGGGGCGTTCCTCGAAGCTCACGCCGAGGCTTACAAGCCGCTTCCGGCAAGCGATTTCTTCGGCCGGCATTGTTGCCGATGGTCGGGCGCTGGAGCGGGGGGCCGGCAGCGGCGCAGGTGCTCTCTTTTCTTGGCTGTTGTCTTCGGAACCCGGGGATTCCTTGCCATTTTCACTCGGAGGGGATTGTGCGGGGCGTTGCTCTGGAAGTGGGGCCTTCTCGGGCGTCACAGGGGCGCCTGCATCGGGTTTTGAAGCTTCGCCTGCGACGGTCGAGTTGTCAGGATCGCCGGATAGCTTCGGGCGAGGCTCCGGCAATGGCGTATCTCCAAGCTTCTCGGGCAGGATGTTGCCAGCCGGTGGCGAGAAGACCTCAGGCACCGGAACGTTGTTAGGCAGCCTGGGCGGCTTTGCGTCGGTCGCAGTCACGCACAGCAGCGCCGCTGCCGTCAGAGGCAGGAATTTTGCCCGCATGCCCAACGGTGAAAGCTTCATCGGCACTGCAACGGCCAGCTGGGCTGTCCGGTTGCCGAGCGCCGATCACGAAGGGTGACAGGCTTTCATGCGCCGATCGCCTCCAGACCTTCCTCGAGCCAATCGCCCAGCATCGGCATGCCGAGCAGATATTTGGCGGTGCGGCTGTTGCCGCGCCGGCGTGCCTCCGCCACAGCTTCGGACCATTCTGCGGCGTCGTAGTCGCCGCGCCCGATCCAGGCCAGCGCGACGAGTTCGGCCGCTTCGTCGACATTCAGGTCGTCGATGAGCTCGCGCAGCTCCTCCTCGGTCAGGTCTTCGGACTCCTCTTCGACGAGCCCGGCATGCGCGTGGGTGTCGCCCTTGTCGCTGCCATCGAGTTCGATCTCGTGCTCGCCGCCGTCGACATAGTCGTCGTTCATGGCCGCGCTGATCACCTTCGCCTTCTCGATGAAGAGGCGAACGGTGTCGGGACCTATGGTCAAGTCCCATTCCCTGTCGGCCTTCTGGCGCACGGAGCTTCTCCTGAGCTGCCTTTTCGGATGATAGACCTTTTGCAGCCGACGTCACGCGCGATGTTACGGCAAGGCCGCGACTCGATTGAGTGAGGATTGACAGCGCAGGGCGAAGCCTTGAAATGGCGCTTCCTCCCACCAAACGGGTTCCCGCATGGCCCTCCTGTCGCCCAAAGTCATACCGATTCTGATGCTCGTGGCCTCGAACGTCTTCATGACGTTCGCCTGGTACGGACACCTGAAATTCAAGACCTCGCCGATCTACGTCGCGGTACTGGTGAGCTGGCTAATCGCCTTCGTGGAGTACTGGCTCGCCGTTCCGGCAAACCGCATCGGCAGCCAGACCTATTCGGTGGCCGAGCTGAAGACCATGCAGGAGGTGATCACGCTCACGGTCTTCGCGGTGTTCTCGGTGCTGTACCTGAAGGAGTCGTTCACCTTGAACCACCTGCTCGGCTTCACGCTGATTGCCGGTGGAGCGACGCTGATCTTCAGAGGGTGACGGCAGACTTCTTCGCAAACACCATCGGCAGGACCTCGACGGCGACGATCGCCAGGAAGATCAGGCCGCAGCCCAGGAAGCCGCTCGCCGGCAGGCGTTCGCCGAGGATGAGCGCGCCGAACAGCGCTGCGAACAGCGCTTCCGACGACAGGAAGATCGCCGCCTGCGGGGCGGTCGTGTAGCGCTGGCCGATCACCTGGAGCGTGAATGCCATCGCACCGGAAAACACGCCGGCATAGACGATCTCGGGCGCGGCGATGCGGATCGCGCCCCAGTCGATCGGTTCATGGATCAGCGCGACCGCCAGTCCGGCAACGGCGCAGACGGCGAACTGCGTGACCGCGAGCGTGATGGGTCGGCCGGTGCCGGAGGCGGCGCGGGCGATGAAGATGACCTGAAGCGCGCAGAAGCCGCCGGCAAGGACCGTGAGCCAATCGCCCGGGTTCAGAGCCTCGACGGCCCCGCCCGAGAGGAACCAGATGCCGGCAAGCGCAGTCAGCGCAGCCGGCCAGACGATCGGATGCGGCCAGTTGCGGAAAAGGACGACGGTGAAAAGCGGCGTCATCACCACGTAAAGGCCGGTCAGGAAGCCGGAGTTGGTGACGGTGGTGGTGAGAAGGCCGATCTGCTGGAAGGCGATCGCGCCCAGCATCATCAGCCCCACCCAGACGAAGGCCAGCCAGTTGCGCGCCGTCAGTGCGCGCTCGGCACGCCGTCCCTCGCGGATCGCGAAAGGCAGCACGGCCAGCGTTGCCAGCACGAAGCGCAAACCGATGAACACAAACGGCCCGACCGAGTCCATGGCGGACGACTGGGCGACGAAGCCCATGCCCCACATGGCACCGGCGAGCAAAAGGAGCAGATTGGCCTGGATACGTGTCATTTGGAGGGGATGGACCGCTGGAGATGAAAGGCCGCTTGTCATAGCATCGCCGCGCGTGGCGGCAAGGGCCACGGGCGACAATCGCCGAGGGCAATGGAGAGGGTTTTTTTCGCATGCGTTTGTTTCTTGTCACGGCATTGTTCGGCCTTTGCGGCCTATCGGCCGCTTCGGCCGATGCCTACAAGCAGATCAAGGATTTCGAGGTGTCCTGCTCCTTGGCGCAGACCTGCCGCATCCAGACGCTCGCGAAGTCGCCGGAGCACCCAGCGGTCACCGCCTTTTCGCTGATGCGCAAGGCGGGACCGGATGCGCCGCTGGACGTGGTGGTATCGGCGGACGAGTTGTCTTCGGGGACCGATCTCGGCTTCGTCGTCGACGGCAAGACGGTCCTGTCCCTGCCGCTCGCCAAGGCAAGCCACAGCGAGGACAGCGGCGAATACAGCTTTGCGGGCGATGCAGACACGCAGAAGCTGCTCGACGCGCTGCGCAACGCCGGCAAGCTCGAGCTAACCTACGCCTCCAAGGCGGGCGAGGGGCGCAGTTCCTTTTCGCTTTCGGGGCTGGTCGGGGCGCTGATCTTTACCGATGAGACGCAGGGCCGTCTGAAGGCGAAGGATGCGCTGCAGGTGAAGGGCGAGGGCACGAGCCCGGCGGCGCAGGTTCGGGAGATCTCGGCCATCGACGACATTCCCGAGGCGATCCGTGGCCGTTTCAAGGGCGATGGCAGCTGCAGCTTCGATGACGAGAGTCGCTTCGGCTATGGCGGCTTCGATGCCGATGTCGGCGAGGGCGTTCACCTGCTGGCTCTGCCCTGCGGCGAAGGCGGCGCCTACAACCAGCCCTTCGCCTTGTTCATCGACCGCGACGGCGAGATCGATCCGCTGGCGCTACCGGCCATGTCGGACGAAGGTCCCACCACGGTTTCGCAGGCCTGGAACATCGACTGGAACCAGCCGGCACGTGTGTTGACCGGCTTCTTCAAGGGGCGCGGGATCGGCGACTGCGGCGGCTTGGACAAATGGCGGCTGCGCACGGAAGGGGAAGGCCCTGCCTTCGTGCTTCTGGAGGCGCGCTCCAAGGGCGATTGCGACGGCGACTATGCCGGCGGCCCGGAAAACTGGCCGGCGCAGTGGCCTGTGGGAAAGAAATAGGCGAGCCTGTCGCAGGGGTGGCGGCGGCTAGGACGCCGCCCGCGCCTTCAGCGCAACAGCGAGTTTCATTTCGCCCGCGACAGACGAATGATCTCACCATTTTCCTCGTCGGTCAGCAGCCAGACGGAGCTGTCGGGCGCCAGCCGCACGTCGCGGATGCGTCCGAAGGCGCCTTTGAACATGCGTTCCTCGCCAGTGATCTTGCCATGGGCGTCGCGTGTCAGCCGCGCGACGAGCTCGAATTTCAGCGCACCGACCAGAAGGTCGTCCTTCCACTCGGGGAACATGGTTCCCTCATACACGGCAAGGCCGGACGGCGCGATCGACGGGGTCCAGTGGTACAGCGGCTGCTCGTAGCCGGGCGCTGCGGTGCCGATGCCGATCTTGGCGCCTGAATAGTCGCGGCCATAGGTGATGATCGGCCAGCCGTAGTTCTTGCCGGCCTCGGGCTGGTTGACCTCGTCGCCGCCCATCGGGCCGTGCTCGGTGGTGACCAGGGCATGGGTGAGGGGATCGAACACCGCGCCCTGGATGTTGCGATGCCCCTTGGACCAGAGCGCGGGCAGCCCCTTTTTGCCATCGGCAAAGGGATTGTCGGGCGGGATGGAACCGTCCGGCTCTATGCGCAGCACGGCGCCGGCGCTGTCATGCATGTCCTGCGCACGCATGGCGTCGCCGCGGTCGCCGGTGCCGACGAACAATGTGCCGTCGGGTGCAAATACCAGGCGCGACCCGAATTGCAGCGGCGAGGCGGTCTTGCGGGCCATCGAGAAGATGACCTTTACATCCTCCAGGCGGGCACTCTCGCCTTCGCGCACCAGCTTCGCCCGCGCCACTGCCGTCCCGGCGCCACCTTCGCCAGGTTGGGCGAAGGTGAAGAAGATCAGCCCGTCGGTGTCGAAATGCGGCGACAGCACCACGTCGAGCAGGCCGCCCTGACCGATTGCCGCTACCTCCGGGACACCAGGAACCGGCTTGGACAGCTTTCCATGCGAAAGGATGCGCATGCGCCCCGACCGTTCGGTGACCAGCGCATCGCCATCCGGCAGGAAGGCGATGGCCCAAGGGTGCTCCAGCCCCTTCGCCACGACTTCCGCAGTGACCTTGACCTTCTGGGTGTCGAAGACTTTCGACGCCGCGATGGCGAAGCCGGTGGTGAGCAGGCTTGCGCACAAGCAAAGGAACAGCACTCTTCCGACATGCGCTTTGGTCGTGTTCATGGTTTCGACATAGGCGGCGCGGCCCATCCGGCAAGCGCCTCCGTGATGGCGTTGAGATTCCGGAATACCGGGGAAAGTCACCGCTTGCGCCCATCGAACGGTGCACGAATTTCCGGGGATTGCTTTTTAAGGTGAAAAATCCTCCAAGATTGCTATATTGGGCAGAAATGCATCAGACGGTTCGTGCGGCTTTTGTCGCTGGACCGTTTTCTTTTTGTGCCTACCCGCGTTTTTTACGCATGAGTTGCAACGGGGGGAAGGTGTTTTGAGGAAAGGCAGACTATCATGAACAAGGTCCCCATGACCGCCGCCGGATTCGAAACGCTGAAGGAAGAACTGCGGTGGCGCCAACAGGACGAGCGTCCGCGCATCATCGAGGCGATCTCCGAAGCGCGCGCGCATGGCGACCTTTCCGAAAATGCCGAGTACCATGCCGCCAAGGAGGCGCAGAGCCTCAATGAAGGCCGCGTGCACGAGCTCGAGGACCTGATCGCCCGCGCCGAGGTGATCGACATCTCGAAGCTCTCCGGCGACAAGATCAAGTTCGGCGCCACCGTCAAGCTGGTGGACGAAGAGACCGAAGAGGAAAAGACCTATCAGATCGTCGGCGACCAGGAAGCCGACGTGAAGTCCGGGCGCATTTCCATTTCCTCGCCGATCGCGCGTGCGCTGATCGGCAAGGAGGTCGGCGAGACGATCGAGGTCAATGCGCCCGGTGGCCCGCGCGGCTATGAAGTGGTCGAGGTCAATTTCATTTGAGACCTTCTGCAGTGGCCGACCGAGATGTGGCCGTGACGCCTGGCGCCGCGACCACGCATGCAGCTGTGCCCGACATGGCCCAGGTCGAGGTGATTGCGCCGCACATCAAGCGGCGCCTTTCGGGCGTCACTAGCACCGTCATCCAGCTCGTGCCCATCCAGGCGCGGAGCCTTGGCATCACGACGATCGGGCCGGGCCTGCCCGACAGCCTGCCCAAGATGCGTTGGTGGCAGGTGTTTTCCCTGCTCAAGCGGCCGCGCTCCGGGCGCAAGCGCATCTGGCATGCAAGGCGCAACATCGAGATGCTGGCCGGCCTGGTCCTGAAGGCGATCTTCCGGGCGCCGATGTCGCTTGTCTTCACCTCTGCCGGACAGCGCGATCACACGCGCTGGACGAAATTCCTGATCCGCCGGATGGATGCCGTCATCGCCACCAGCAGCAAGGCGGCCGCCTATCTCAAGGTGCCCAGCACCGTGGTGATGCACGGCGTCGACACCGATAGGTTCACGCCGCCGAAGGACAAGGCCGCGGCGCTGACGGCGCTCGGCCTCGATCCGACGCGGAACTATGTCGGCTGCTTCGGCCGCGTGCGTCATCAGAAAGGGGTCGATCTCTTCGTCGACGCCATGATCGAGCTTCTGCCGAGCCGGCCCAACTGGTCGGCGGTGATAACCGGGCGCACGACCGTCCAGCATGTCGAGTTCGAGCAGGAACTGAAGCAGAAGGCCGCGGCAGCGGGACTTGCCGATCGCATCCTGTTCGTCGGCGAGGTTCCGGACGTCACGCCCTGGTTCGGTGCGATGTCGCTCTACATCGCGCCGCAGCGCTGGGAAGGGTTCGGGCTGACCCCGCTCGAGGCCATGTCGAGCGGCGTGCCTGTGGTGGCGACCGATGTCGGCGCCTTTTCCGAACTGGTCATCGAAGGCGTGACGGGCAATGTCGTTGCCCGCGAAGACCTTCCTGCAATAATCGCGGCTTCTGGACGCTTCATGGACGATGAAGCCGCCCGCGGGGCCGCGGCTGAGTCGGCCCTTGCGCATGCGCGCGCGGACTTCCCGCTGCGGCGCGAGGCCGAGGGTATTCGCAAGGTCTACGACCGGGTCTGGGCGAAAGGGTAGAGCAGGCCCCGAAAAGCTCCAGACTTTTCGGGCCATCCCGCTCCAGGTCGGCTATTCGGACGGCATGCCGTTTCTTGACAGGCGGTAGAGCTTTGCCTCGGTCATGAAGACATAGCTCGAAAGCATGATCGAATAGATGAAGCCCGGCGTGCCGCACAGGAAATAGCGCTGGCCGAGATAGAATTTGAGGAACTGCGCCAGCGGCTTCAGCATGATCTTGGAGAGGCCGGAGGTCTTGCCCCGCCGGTGGCCTTCGAAAGCCTTCAGCCTCGAATAGCCGTTCATCTTGCTGCAGTCCTCCTGGATGGAGAGGTTGCGGAAATGCAGGATGCGCCCGCGCGGCAGCTTGCGGACCTCTCCGTCGACGATCAGCGATTCATGCACCACGAGGTCCGTGTCGTAGCGTGCGCTGTCCTTACGCACGACGCGCACATGATAGCGGGCGTGCACGGCGGCCGGCGGATAGCCGTAGCCCGGCAGGTATTCCGGTCGCCGGATGGCGTAGCCGGCCACGCCGGGCTGGTCGAGGTCCAGGTCGAGTAGTTGAGCTTTCAACCGGTCGTCGAGCCGCTCGTCGCTATCGAGGTTGAGGCACCAGGCGGACGTGCACTGCTCCAGCGCGAACTGTTTCTGCCGGGCGAAACCCAGCCATTCCTGGTGGACAAGCCGGATGGGGAGGCCGCGCGCCCGATAATCCTCGATCAGTTCCAGCGTGCCGTCGGTGGAACCGGAATCCACGACGACGATCTCATCGCAGATGTCGAGGCTCTCAAGGCAGGCGCCGAGCACCGCAACCTCGTTCTTGCAGATGATGAAGGCCGAGATCGGCACGGTTTTGCGCGGCATGCTTTCATCCCCCAGCTGCGGCACGACTGTGTGGATGAGACTATTAAAGAAGGCTGCGATGGTGGTCCAGATCGCGCCTCGGACAGAATGTCGGGACAAACGGTTTCGCGACCGCAACCTGCCAGCCAGCTTCTGGAAAGTAGTCGTCAGTGCTGGCGATCAGGATGTCAGGAATCGAGAAACTCTACCCAATCGCCACCAGGCCTTCATCCTTGACCTGGCGGATGGTCAGGGCGGTTCGCACGGTGTCGACGTTGGGGGCCGAGGCGAGGTCCTCGATGACGAAGTTCTGGAAGGTGGTGAGGTCGCTCGCCACGCAATGCAGCATGAAGTCGGAATCGCCCGAGACCATCCATGCCTGCCGCACGATCGGCCAAAGCCTTGTGCGGTCGGCGAAGGCCTTCAGTTCCGTCTCGGCATGGTGGTGCAGCCCCACTATGCAGAAGGCCACCACATCCATGCCCAGCGCCGGCGCGTTCAGCAACGCGCGATAGCCGCGGATGATGCCGGAATCCTCAAGTCGCTTGACCCGCCTCAGGCAGGGCGGGGCCGAGATGCCGACGCGGCGCGACAATTCGACATTGGTGACGCGTCCCTCGTTCTGGAGCTCGTGCAGGATTTTCCAGTCGATCGCGTCGAGGTCGGCCTTGAGCGGCATTGTTGTCTTTCCGATGTGGTGGGCGCAAGAATCTGTCGCGATCTTGTAATTAAACTATAAGCGGCGTGGCGTCAGGCCCCGGAAATGCCAAATTTTGCGCTACGTGTCGAACCGCTTCGCGGCGGCATGATCCGTGCGATGCAAAGCTTTCCGGGGATGGTCGATTCGCCGCCTTGCTGGTCCTGACCCCAACACCTAGATTAGCGCGAAATATCAAATCCGCATCGGCACATGCCGCTTCCAGTTCATGAAGGCCTTTCCATGACGATCAAACATGCGCCCGTCCTCATCATCGGCTCCGGCCCGGCCGGCTATACGGCCGCCATCTACGCCGCGCGCGCCATGCTGAAGCCGGTGCTGGTCGCCGGGCTGGAGCAGGGCGGCCAACTGATGATCACCACCGATGTCGAGAACTATCCCGGCTTCGCCGACCCGATCCAGGGCCCTTGGCTCATGGGCGAGATGCTCAAGCAGTCCGAGCATGTCGGTGCCGAGATCGTCAACGACGTCATCACCGAGGTCGAGCTCAATGTGCGGCCGTTCCGTCTGAAGGGCGACTCTGGCACCCAATATACGTGTGATGCGCTCATCATCGCCACGGGCGCCAAGGCCAAGTGGCTGGGCATTCCCGGCGAGCAGGCTTACATGGGCTTCGGTGTTTCGGCCTGCGCCACCTGCGATGGCTTCTTCTATCGCGGCAAGGATGTCGCGGTCGTCGGCGGCGGCAACACCGCCGTCGAAGAGGCGCTCTATTTGTCGAACCTGGCCAAGAGCGTCACGGTCATCCATCGGCGCGACGATTTCCGCGCCGAGCGCATCCTGCGCGAGCGGCTGGCGCAGAAGGAAAACATCAAGGTCATCTGGAACACGGTGGTGGACGAGATTGTCGGTATTCCTGGCAAGCCGCCGTTGCCGTCCTCGGCAAACGCCCTGAAGCTGCGCAATGTGGTGACCGGCGCGCAGAGCGAACTGCCCATCGACGGTTTGTTCGTGGCGATCGGCCATGCGCCGGCGGTTGAGCTTTTCGCCGGCAAGCTGAAGCAGAAGCCCAATGGCTATCTGTGGACCGCGCCGGACTCGACCCGCACCGACGTGCCGGGCGTGTTCGCCGCCGGCGACGTCACCGACGACATCTATCGCCAGGCCGTGACTGCGGCCGGCCTTGGCTGCATGGCGGCGCTGGAAGCGGAGAAATATCTCGCTGGCGTCGAAGCGCTCCGTGAAGCCGCGGAATAGGGCAGAACAGACCGGTACCCGAACAGGCCGGCGCAACGAGGGGAACATGGCACTCGACTGGGACAAGCTACGCGTGTTTCACGCCGCGGCGGAAGCGGGTTCGTTCACGCATGCGGCCGAGACACTGCGCCTGTCGCAATCGGCGATCTCGCGTCAGGTGAGCGCGCTGGAGCACGATGTCGGCGTGCCGCTGTTCCACCGCCATGCGCGCGGGCTGGTGCTGACCGAGCAGGGCGAGATGCTGTTCCGCACGGCGCACGACGTGCTGATGAAGCTGGAATCGATCAAGACGCGGCTGACCGAGGCGAAGGACCGGCCGTCCGGCGTGCTTCGCGTGACGACAACGGTCGGCCTGGGCGCCGGCTGGCTGACCGAACGCGTGCAGGAATTCCTCGAACTCTATCCGGAGATCAACCTCCAGCTCATCCTCGCCAACGAGGAGTTGGACCTGACCATGCGCCAGGCCGACTGCGCGCTGCGCCTGCGCCAGCCCCAGCAGCCCGACCTTATCCAGCGCCGGCTGTTCACGGTGCATTTCCACCTCTATGCCTCGCCGTCCTATGTGAACAAATACGGCAAGCCGGAAAGCATCGCCGAACTGCGCAATCACCGCATCGTCACCTTCGGCGTGCCGGTGCCCTCGCATCTGAGCGAGCTGAACTGGCTGGAGACCGTCGGCGATTTCGAGGGCGGCCAGCGCGTGGCCAATCTCCAGATCAACGATATTTTGTCGATCAAGCGCGCGGTCCAGACCGGCGCGGGCATCGCCATGCTGCCCGACTATGTGGTGAGCAAGGATTCCGGGCTGGTCCAGGTGCTACCCGAAACCGAGGTGCCGTCCTTCGACACTTATTTCTGCTATCCGGATGCGATGAAGAACCAGGCGAAGCTGCATGTGTTCCGCGACTTCGTCATCGCCAAGGCGCGCAACTGGCCTTACTGAGCCGGTTGCGCCTTTTCTCCAAATCTTTCACGCGCCGCGCCACGGCGTGAGTCTAGGCACCCAACCCGGAACCGCGCGGCGATAGGCCTCGTATTGGTCGCCGTAGCGCCGCGCCAGCGTCGGCTCCTCGTAGAGGCGCACGAAGGCGAAAGTCGCCGCCCAGGCAAAAGCGGCATAGACCACGAGCGTCCAGGAGGCGAACAGCAGCGCCTGTCCAAGGATGATCGACAGCACTGCCAGATACATGGGGTTGCGCACATAGCGATAGGCTCCGCCGACGACCAGCCTTTCGGTCGGCGCAACCGGGGCGGGCGTGCCGGAGCCCTCCAGCGCGAAGCGGGCGAAGGCATGGAGGAGCACCCCGACGCCCACGGCGATGAGGAGAACGCCGAGCGGCAGCACTCCGGCCGCGGATGAGAACGGCCGACCATAACGCTGGGTCAAGAGCCAGGGTGCAACCCCGGCCACGATGCCGGGGGCGATTATCAGGAAGACGGCAGTGCCGGCAATCGCGAGGGGTCTGCGCATGCATCTTCCCCTTTTCGGCTCGCGTTAAGGATTCGCGGTTAACCTGCCTAATTATGCGCCAGACATTCAACGGGCTTCGATATGGAAGTCCATCCGCCGTGGCGGAAAAGTGGCGGATTTCCCTGGCCCCATTGAATGGTCCACGGTTGGACCACAGCCTGCGTCATTTTGCATGGGTGCCTTGCAATGAAGGTGCTTGTTTCCTGAGCAGGGGTAGCCCATATAACAGCCATCTCCTGGGCGCGTTCCTCCTCCCATTAGCGCCCTAGAGTGTTCCCCTCTGGAGGTTTAGCCTTAATCGGCACTTCCAATCAAACTTAGCCGGGTCAATTTGATCCGGCTTTTTTTGTGCCCGGAATTTGGGCTGCCTACCAGCAACCCAACGATCGATCGGAACAGGCGCTCGCCATATGCGGTGAAATACAACGCCTGCCTCAGCGGCTCGGTTTTTGCCGACGTAACCGTGACATGTAACCTCTCGTAACCTGCCCGGAATGAGCCGCCTCTGCTAGGCAGTCTGAGGACGCGGCGCTGGATCGTCGGGGGATGGGGGCATCACCCGCTCGGACCAGGCCCAGGCAGCTGCCGCGTCCAACCTCTGGCGCATGCGCGGCGCATTTTGGGGAAGCGAGTTTGCGGCGGGCCTGACGTGCTGCTTTCCTCCCACATCCATCCGGGGCGGCACGGTCCGCAAATCGGCGTCCGGACCCAATCCGGACGCCGATTTTCATTCGCGGCCTGCCAGCGGGGAGGTTACGCCGCCTTTCCGCCAGCGTTCATCGCTTCGTCGGCCAGACGGCCGGTCAATTCGGCCATGTGATCGAAGGCGGCGCGATAGCTGGCGACCCCGGCGGTGGCCGAACGCAGCTCAATGATGAGATTGCCGATCTCGGCCTGGGGCATGGTCGCTTCGATCACGTCCCAGCCGGGCCAGCCCGGCCGCGCATCGTAGCCGAGGATCTGGCCGCGCCGCTGCGGCACTATACCGGTGATGCGGGCGGTGGCGTCCGACGGGGTGAAGATCTCCACCTTCATGATCGGCTCCAGCAACACCGGCGAGCAGGCGGCCAGGCCTTCCTTCATGGCGAGCTTGGCTGCCATCTGGAAAGCCATGTCCGATGAATCGACGGTGTGGTAGGAGCCGTCCGCGAGATTGACCGCGATGTCGACGATGGGAAAGCCGAGCGGACCGGAGCGGAGGAAGTCGCGCACCCCGGCCTCGACCGAGGGGATGTAAGTCTTCGGCACCACGCCGCCGGTGATCGTGTCGGTGAACTCGAAGCCTGTGCCGCGGGGCAGCGGTTTTATGTCCAGCACCACGTCGCCGAACTGGCCATGCCCGCCCGACTGCTTCTTGTGGCGACCGCGCTGCTGCGTCGCCTTGCGGATCGTCTCGCGGTAGGGCACTGCCGGCGGCCTTGCCTCGACCGGGATCTGGTATTTGCCTTCCAGGCGCTCGACGGTGACGCGCAGATGCATCTCGCCGTGGCCCGACAACACGGTCTCGCTCGAATCCTGCTGGTGGCGCAGGGACAGCGAGGGGTCTTCCTCGGCCAGCCGCTGGAGGGCGGTCGACATTCGCACATCGTCCTTGCGCTCCTTCGGGTGCACGGAGAAGGCGAATACGGGCTCGGGCAGCTCGAAGGTGACGAGCGGCTGCATGCCGCCCTTCGTGGCCGTCAGCGTCTGTCCTGTCCTGACATTGTCGAGCTTGCCGAGCGCAACCGTCTCGCCGACGTCCGCCGACGCCTGCTTGATCTGATCCTTGCCGAACATCCGGTAGATGCCGGACACTTTGGCGCTGGCTCCGCCGGGCATGAACAGTTCGGCGCCATCGGCGACCGAGCCGGACAGGATGCGGGAGACCGAAAGCTTGCCGCCGTGGGCGGTGTGGATGGTCTTCATCACCTGGACCACGGTCTGGCCGCCGTTCGGCGCGTTGAGCCGCTTCCGGGTCGTCTCCACGTCCGGCGCATCGTGGCGGATCGCCTTGAGCAGACGTAGCACGCCGTTGCCCTTTTCGGCCGAGCCGATCAGCACCGGCGTCACCGCCCCGCTGCGCAGGTCTGCGGAAAGATCGTCGAAGATCGCGTCCTTGGGCGGTTCGATCTCTTCCAGCAACTGCTCCATCAGCGCGTCGTCGTGATCGGCCAGCGTCTCGAGCATGGAGAAGCGCGCTTCCATCTCGCGCGCCTTTTCGTCGTTCGGGATTTCGGCGATCTGGCTTTCGGCATATTCGCGATAGACGTAGGCGCGCTCCAGCGCCAGGTCGATCGAGCCGACCACGACGCCATCCTTGCGCAGCGGTATCTGGCGCAGCAGCAGAGGCGTCCGGCTGGTCGACTGCAGCATCTTCAGCGTCTCGCGCACGCCGGCCTCGGTCTTGTCGACCTTGTTGAGGAACAGGATGCGCGGCACGCCGAGTTCGTCCAGCCTGCGCATGATGAGCTGCAGGGCCGGGATCTTCTTCTCGTCGGCTTCGGCCACGACCACGGCAAGGTCGCAGGCCGCCAGCACCGGCTCGGCCTCGAAGGCGAATTCGATCGAGCCGGGGCAATCTGCGAGGGTGAGGCTTTCGCCCATGAAGTCGGTCGTGGCGAAGGTCGCTTCCACGCTCATGGCGTGCGCCCGGGCCTCGGGCGAGTAATCGGATACGGTGTTTCCGGAAGAGATCGGATTCTGGCGAGGTATGGCGCCCGTGCGGGCGAGAATGGCTTCAAGAAGAGTGGTTTTACCGCTTGAAAAGGGACCGACGATGGCGATGCATTTCGGTCCCGTACGTCTTCCTCCAGCGCGATTGCCCATGATGATGCGACCTCCTCCTGATGCGAGAACACTCAGGCGGCGGCCGGCCTTCCGGCCGTCGCGTGGCGGAACCGTCCGATCCGCCAAAATCATCGTCACACGGGCAGGGGCCGAGGGCAAGGGAATTGCGCTCTGGCGCCTCCCTTGAACGCCAGAATAGCGACAGGAAATCAGATGCCGTTTGCGCCATCCGATGTCGCAGCCGGCCTATTGAGCCATCCACCCCCGCGGTCAATATCCATGCCGATAGGGGAACAACGACGGCAACAGTCGACCCGATCGAGGAGGAGAGATCGAAACATGTCGAATGAACTGGAATTCCTGAGCCGCGAAGTCGTGCGCGGACGCCTGTCGCGGCGCGACTTTCTCGGCCGCGCCGCAGCGCTTGGCGTGACCGCGGCGTTCGCCAACACGCTGATCGGCGGCGCCGCGCGCGCTGCAGGCCCGGTCAAGGGCGGCGTGCTCAAGGCCGGCATGGTGGGCGGCGAGTCCACCAACAGCCTCGATCCAGGCAGTTGGGCGAGCCAGGTGCCTTACACGCTGGGCCGCTGCTGGGGCGAGCAGCTTCTGGAGGTCTCGCCGACCGGCCAGATCGAGCCGCGCATTGCCGAAGAGTACGACGCTTCAGCCGACGCCAAGACCTGGACCTTCAAGATCCGCAAGGGCGTGACCTTCCACAACGGCAAGGAGCTGACGCCGGCCGACGTGGTGGCCACACTGGAGCGGCACGCAGACGAGAACTCCAAATCCGCCGCGCTGCCCTTCGTCAGCGGCTTCGAGAGCGTCAAGGTCGACGGCGGCAATGTCGTCATCGTGCTCAAGGAGCCCAATGCCGACCTGCCTTACGTCGTCGGCGACTACCACCTGATGATCCAGCCGAACGGCGGCAAGGACGATCCGACCGCCGGTATCGGCACCGGCCCCTACAAGGTCGTCTCCAACGAGCCTGGCGTGCGCCATGTCGGCGAGCGCTTCAAGGACTATTGGGCACCCGAAGCGCGCGGTCATGCCGACCAGATCGAGATCGTGGTGATCAACGATTCCACCGCGCGTATGTCGGCGCTGCAGGGCGGGCAGGTGCACATGATCAATCGCATCGAGCCCAAGATCATCGAGATGCTCAAGCGCGTGCCGGGCGTGCAGATCCGCAACGTGCCGGGCAAGGGGCACTATGTCTTCATCGCCCACTGCAACACCGCGCCCTTCGACAACAACGACCTGCGGCTGGCACTGAAATATGCCGTCGATCGCGAGGAAATGGTGCAGAAAGTCCTCGGCGGCTACGGCTCGGTCGGCAACGACATGCCGGTGACCGCCGCCTATGCGCTGTTCTCGGACGATATCGAGCAGCGCAAGTACGATCCCGACAAGGCGAAGTTCCACTTCAAGAAGTCGGGCCATGACGGACCGGTGCTGCTGCGCACTTCGGACGTGGCGTTCCCCGGTGCGGTCGATGCCGCCCAGCTCTATCAGCAGCAGGCGGCCAAGGCCGGTATCAACATCGAGGTGAAGCGCGAGCCCGGCGACGGCTACTGGTCGGAGGTGTGGAACAAGCAGCCCTTCTCCATGTCTTACTGGACGGGGCGGCCGACGCAGGACCAGGTCTATTCGATAGCCTATCTGTCCAACGCCGAGTGGAACGACACCCGCTTCTTCCGTCCGGACTTCGACAAGCTGATCTTCGCCGCCCGCGCCGAGCTCGACCAGGCCAAGCGCAAGGAGATCTATCGCCAGGCGGGCGTGATGCTGCGCGACGAGGGCGGCGTGATCATCCCGATGTTCAACAACTACGTCGACGCCACCAGCGAAAAGGTCGGCGGCTGGGTCGACGATCCGAACGGCGAGCTGATGGGCAGCCACGCACTGACCAAGTGCTGGTTGGAAGCTTGATCATCTGGCGGCTGGCGGCACCGCTCGCCGGCCTCCTTTGACGGCATCAAGCTCTCATGGCATTGAAATAAAAAACCCGGCGTCTCCGCCGGGCTTTTTTCGTTTCAGGGCTACTGACCGGATCAGGTCAGGGAAGCCGTGAAGCGCTGGATGCGCGTGCAGGCTTCCTCCAGCAGCGCCTCCGAGGTGGCGTAGGAAATGCGGAAGTTCGGGCCAAGGCCGAAGGCCGAGCCGAACACCACCGCAACGCCCTCAGCTTCGAGCAGCTCCGAGCAGAAGCTCTCGTCGCCGTCGATCACCTTGCCGGACGGGGCCTTCTTGCCGATCAGATCCGCGCAGGACGGGTAGACGTAGAACGCGCCTTCCGGCGAGGGGCAGGAGATGCCGCGTGCCTGGTTGAGCATCGACACCACGAGGTCGCGGCGCGCCTGGAAGATCGCCTTGTTCTTGGCGATGAAGTCCTGCGGACCATTGAGCGCCTCGACCGAGGCCCACTGCGCGATGGTGCAGGCGCCCGAGGTCTGCTGACCCTGGATCATGTCCATGGCCTTGATGAGCTCGATGGGGCCTGCGGCGTAGCCGATGCGCCAGCCGGTCATGGCGTAGGCTTTCGACACGCCGTTCATGGTCAGCGTGCGGCTGTAAAGCTGTGGCTCGACCTCGGCGATGGTCTTGAAGACGAAATCGCCATAGGTCAGATGCTCATACATGTCGTCGGTCAGCACCCAGACCTGCGGATGCCGCAGCAGAACCTCGGCGAGTTCCTTGAGTTCGGCCTCGGTATAGGCCGCGCCCGACGGGTTGGAGGGCGAGTTGAGCACCAGCCACTTGGTGCGCGGGGTGATCGCCTTTTCCAGCGCCGCGCCGGTCAGCTTGAAGCCGTTGGCGTCGGTGGTCTGGGCAAAGGTCGGCGTGCCGCCGCACAGCAGCACCATCTCGGGATAGCTCACCCAGTAGGGGGTGGGGATCACGACCTCGTCGCCGGGGTTCAGCGTCGCCATGAAGGCGTTGAACAGGATCTGCTTGCCGCCGGTGCCAACGATGGTCTGCTCGGGCTTGTAGTCGAGATTGTTCTCACGCTTGAACTTCTTGGCGATGGCCTCGCGCAGCGGGGCAATGCCCGAAACAGGCGGATACTTGGTCTCGCCGCGGCGGATCGCTTCGATCGCCGCATTCTTGATATTGTCCGGAGTGTCGAAGTCAGGCTCTCCCGCGCCAAGGCCGATAACGTCCCGGCCTTTCGCTTTCAGCTCGCGCGCTTTCTGGGTGACGGCGATCGTCGCAGAAGGCTTTACGCGGGAAAGTGCGTCAGCAAGGAAGGCCATGAGTTCATCTCCATTTCATGGGCAGCCTGGGATTGGCGGCGCTTTTCATGTCGGATTGTGCGGCAAATCGCAAGCGTCGCATAGCAGGACACGAGATAATTCGCGGGCCGGGCGGTTCATTAACGTGCGATAAAAACTTATGTGCGAATGTTTCGCATCAATATCGGAGCCAACAAGAATCGTGTCTCGCACTGTCGGGCCCGCCCAGATAATCCGACAGAGCGCCGGAACCTCCAGGGCCTCCTGGGGAGCGTTTGTTCTGGAGACGGCATTTCAGCCGATTTTTGCCTTCCAACCTGGGGGCAAGCCCAAGATCGTTGCCTATGAAGGGTTGGTGCGCCCCTCGCTGGGTGGCGAGCGCATATCGCCCGGTATCTTCTTCAGCGCGATCGCGGTGTCCGAACGACTGGATGTCGAGACACTCACCCGCACCCTGCACTTGCACAATGCCGCAGCCTGCCTGGCGCCAGACGCTACCATCTTCGTGAACTTCGATCCGTCGCTTTTCACCGAACGGTCGGTGGCCGCCGGTGCGCTGGACGACATGCGCAAGGTGATGCGCGAGGTGGGGATCGATCCGTGCCGGGTTGTCTGCGAAGTGACGGAGCAGAAGGCCGCGTCGCCCGAGGCGCTGCAAGCCTTCGTCAAGGCACTGCGGGCGGGTGGGTTGCGGATCGCCATCGACGACTACGGTGCGGAGGATTCCGACATCAAGCGGGTGAAGGCCCTGCGCCCCGACATCGTGAAGTTTGACGCCCAGTGGATCGGCCGACTGATGGCCACGGGTGCGGGCTTTGCGCTTCTGACCGCCATGGTCGAAAAATTCGCGGAGCAGGGCATCACCACTGTGTTCGAGGGCATCGAGGAAGGCTGGCAACTGGAGCTTGCCGAAAAATCCGGCGCTTCCATGGTGCAGGGTTTTGTTCTCGCGCGGCCGGAAATCGTCCAAAGCAGCTTCCAGCCGAAGCCGGCGGAGGAGACGACGAAAGAGCTGGCGGCGCCAGAGCCCGACGCCAAGGCAGCGAAGAAGCCCCAAAAACGGTTCGGCCGCAGGGAAACGAACTGAGCATCGGCTTGGCGCAGGTTTGCCTCGCGGCTGCGCCGGATCCATCAGCCGAAATGATCTACCGACCAAAACAAATCACTGGATGCGCACCGGCACCAGGGCGATAGTCGCCTCTTTCGGAAAGGGGTGCACATGATCAAGCTTTATGGAATGGTCGACAGCGGCAATTGCTACAAGCCGCGATTGCTGATGGCCAAGCTCGGCCTGTCGTTCGAGCATGTCGAGGTCAGCTCTCACAGCGGCGCCACGCGGACGCCCGACTATCTGGCAAAGAATCCCAACGGCATGGTGCCGCTCTTGGAACTGGAGGACGGCCGGTTGCTGGCCGAGTCCAATGCGATCCTGCTCTACTTCGCCGAAGGAACGCCGCTGCTGCCGGCCGACCGCTATGCGCGTGGGCTAGCCTATCAATGGCTGTTCTTCGAGCAGTACAGCCACGAGCCTTACATTGCGGTGCGCAAGGCGCTGCTGACCGTTCCGGGACGCGCTAAGGATGCGACGCCCGAGCGCCTAGCTCTGACCCTGGAGCGTGGCAACAAGGCACTTGGCGTCATGGAAAAGCATCTCGCGCAGAACGACTTTTTCGCTGGCAGCGCCATGAGCGTGGCCGACATTGCGCTCTATGCCTACACCCACGAGGCCGGGAAGGGGGGCTTTGATCTTGCTGCCTATCCGGCGGTGACGGACTGGCTGGCGCGTGTGCGGGCCGAGCCCGGCCACGTGCCGATCGAGTGGCTGCCCTGAGCCTGTGTTCCCGGCAGCCAATCGCTGTCGGTGCCGGCTTTCAACTTTCGATGAAAAAAAGGCGGGGTGTTGCCCCGCCTTCCATGCCCGATCGGGCTGATCTGGAGTTCACCGACCAGGTCCGGCGGCAATCTGCCGCGTCGGCCCCTAGCCTTGACCTTCGGCGCGCTTGTCGCGCAGCCGCCAGTACATCCGTGACTTGCTGAGCGCTCCGAACCGCCGGTCCGGCGCGCGCCTCAAATCAGCCGGCCTTGGAGAGAGAGCCGGCAGCGGACTTGCCGGTGCGGCGGTCCTGCTCGATCTCGAAATTGATCTTCTGGCCGTCGGTCAGGGTGGACATGCCAGCGCGCTCAACGGCGGAGATGTGAACGAAAACGTCCGCGCCGCCAGCGTCGGGCTGGATGAAGCCGAAGCCCTTGGTTGCGTTGAACCACTTTACGGTGCCGGTTGCCATGTGCTTGTATTCCTTGCGTTTGCAACGTTGTTTGACTGGCATCATCCAGTCGTGGGTATCGAGATTTTGGGGATAGACGTAAGCAAACGCGACAAAAGTCGCGAGACTACAAGATCAATCGGCCGAAATATCAACGCGCTCGATATAGAGCTTCTCGGTTGCAAGCACAAGAGGGGGGCGTGCCGATCAATTCACCGCTTTCAAACGCTCCGTACCGATCCTGCCATTCTTCCGGCCATTTCCGCCCATAGCGCGAGAAGGCCGGGCGGGGATGTGCCGGCTTTCATGGAGGTGTTGGTGAAATCTGTGGTGCTTGCTCTCTGCCTGCTGACGCTCGCGTCCGAAGCGCAGGCAATTTCCCGTTACGATTCAACGAGCATGGGCTGCGCGCAGGTTCAGTCCAGCATCGATCTCGAGGGCGCGGTGATCTTGCGCTATCGCTCGCCGCGTGATCCTTCCATCGAGCGCTACGACCGCTATGTGTGCGACCGGCGCTTCTGCAAGCACAATGAGCGCGCCGAAACCACCATGGTGCCGACGGCCGACAGCAAGGCCTGCCCGGTGCGCGAATGCCGCCTGGTCGAGCCGGAGCGCCGGCCGAAGCTGCTGCGCCGCCACTACTAGAATCCGAACGACGCCTGCGCCGGCGGCGGCGGGCCGACCCGCACGCCTTCCAACTCGAGCAGCCGCTCCTTGGTGGACGAGCCGCCCGGCGCCGAAAAGCCGCCGATCTTGCCGCCGGCCGCAAGAATACGGTGGCAGGGCACGACGATGGGCACCGGATTTTTGCCGAGCGCCTGGCCGGTCTCGCGCGCCAGCCCGGCATGGCCGGCGCGGCTTGCCAGTTCGCCATAGGTCGTGACCTCGCCGAACCCCAGCCGGCGCGCGGCGTCGTAGATCGCCAGCCGGAAGGCGTCGGCGGTGCCGAGATCGACCGCGACGCCAGAAAAATCTACCGTCTCGCCGGCCGCATAGCGCCGGATCGGCGCCACTGCCTCGGTTACCTGCGGAGGTAACTCCTCGGCCGCGCACTCCACCGGCCGGCCGCCATCGGCGCCGGGCAGGGTGGCCAGCAGCCGCCTTTGCGTGGTGGCGCGGTCGTGCTCGGGCAGTTGCAGCCGCGTCAGGCCGCGCCCGCTCCAGGCAATGCCGATCCAGCCCAGCTCGGTTTCGAAGAGATGATAGGGAAGGGGAGAAGACATGAGGCGCTTTCCGGACTTCTGCCGCTTATAGCACGGTTAACGAATTGGTACAAATGCAGAACAGGTGCATTTCTTACCTTCTGAAACACCAGTTGATCGGCCTCGTTATTGCGATCTTGACCCGGCAGGTTGCCGGCACGGCGTGGGTCATGTAGAGATTTTCGGGCGGGACGGGTATTTTTAAACGATTTCAGTGAGAGTGGGCTTGCCCAATTTGCGGATTTTCCTGGCTGTCGGCGTTGCGCTTTCTGCGGCGAGCCTGTCGGCCTGTACTTCCACCGGCAATGGTGTTTCGCCCGATCTGGCGCTGAATACCGCCGTGCCCGTCGAGGAAGAAGAGAGCGCCGACTTTCCGCTGCCCGAAACGGTTGCCGTGCTGCCGACCGCCTATGCGCCGGTCGATGGCGCGCCGGTGCCGCTGGTGGCCGAGGCGACCGAGGCTCCGGCCGACGCCACCGCGCTGGTGGCCGAGGCGGCACTGCCCGAAGGCACGCTTCCGCCGCCGTCCCGGCCGGGCGACCCGATCGCGGCCGCTCAGCCGCAGCAGCAGCCGGCCACCGTGCAGGTGGCCTCGCTGGAGCCGGTGGCGCCGCCCAGCGCCTATGCCACGCCCGAGGCCGGCGCATCCTCCGGCAAGGTCGACCAGCTCATCGCCAAATACGCCGCCGTCTACGAGGTGCCGGTCGATCTGGTGCGCCACGTGGTCAAGCGCGAGAGCAATTTTTATCCCGGCGCCTACAACAAGGGCCATTGGGGCCTGATGCAGATCAAGCACTCCACCGCGCGCGGCCTCGGCTATGACGGCCCGCCGAACGGCCTGCTCGACGCCGAGACCAACCTGAAATACGCGGTGAAGTATCTGCGCGGCGCGCTGCTCGTTGCCGACGGCGACTATGCGCGCGCCGACAACCTCTACCGGCGCGGCTATTACTACGATGCCAAGCGCAAGGGCCTGCTGACCGAGACCGGCATGGGCGCCGACCGTCACCGCATGCGCAGCAGGGAAGAGGTTGCCGAGGCAGCTCAGCCGCAGATCGAATTCCCGCCGGTGGCGGAGGTCATTCCGGCCTCGGTGCAGGGCGAATTTCCGCCGGCGCCCGCCGCGCCTGATGCGACGCCGGCGCCCGCCGCGCTGGGCGCGACGCCGGTTGCTGCCCCCTCGGCCGACATGCCGGTGATCACGCCTGCCACCGCGCCCGTGCCCACCGCCGCGCCCGCCGGTGCGGCGACTGTGGGCGCCTGACCCGGCTTTTGGCCCGCGCTCCGGAACCCCAAGGGAGCGGCATGACCATGCCTGAGGCCGGCGCGACAGCTGGGCAACAGGTGGTGCGGCTGCGCTACGACCTCGACTGCACATTGCAGGCGCCGGTCTGGCCGGCCGGTTTTGCCCTGCGCACGCTTTTGTCTCCCGCCGACGCGGCCGCCCTGCACGCGCTGCTGACAGAGGTGTTCCCTGAGCGCCGGGACGAACCCTTCGATGCCTGGTGGCAAAAGCTCTCGACCGACGACGAATTCGACCCCGCGCTGTGCTTTCTGGTGTTTGACGCCGCGGGAGGGCTCGTGGCCGCCGCGCAATGCTGGACCAGCGCCTATCTGAAGGACCTTGCCGTGCGGCCCGACGCGCGCCGGCTGGGGCTGGGCGAGGCGCTGCTCCGGCAGGTTTTTTACGCCTTCCATGCGCGCGGCGCGGCCCATGTCGACCTCAAGACCGACCTCATCGAAAACCGCGACGCCGTGCGGCTCTATGAACGGCTCGGGATGCGCCGCGTGGCGTTGGCGGGCTAACGGCGGCGCCAACCTCCCTCATTCTGAGGAGGCGCGAAGCGTCGTCTCGAAGAACGCGCCTATTCATCGCCACGCCCGGTTTTCACCGTCTGGCCATTTCAAAGAACCTGGGAAGACGGGCGGTCGTCGGACGCGCTCATCTAAGTTTTATCTGCGGCCCTTCGACCGCCCGTTCGATGCTCTTGCCCCCGCTCAGTCGCCTCCACATTCGCGTGGCCAGCCGCCGCCAAGGCCCGGGCTTGGGGGCTCATCACCCAGCAGCGCCACCGTAGCGCCACCAGCCCGGACAATCGCCTGCCTCCACGTGCATCCGGTTCATGACCCGTGTTCCCGTGAGGCCGATGGGGGAGGATTATGAGGGAGGCGTGAACGTGGGGGATGAAAAAGCATTATTGGCGGTGCTGATGACCGGAAAATCAACGGCTTGCGCCAAAGGCGTGGTGGATTCTATTCGCGTTGGAGGCTTCCGTGCCGGCGCCCAGGTGTGGCCCTCATCGCGACATCCGGGCAACGTGATCGGCCCAAGGGATGTCGCCATTGCCGAAAAACTCGGCGCCTTCGCCGTCCTCGGGCTTAACCCGAGGATCATTCCAATTGGCGGTCAAAAAATATGGTGGACAGCGATAGAAGTACGCTATGCCATTAGCGTTGTTGCATACTGCGCCAGCATCTCTGTTCGCTTATTGATAAAAATATCATAATCAAGGTCCGCAGTATCCTTGGGGCAAAGTGCCCGGTCAAGATATTCAGGGCGCTGTTCATTGGGTATTTCGTTTATATACAAATTTGGCGCTTTATCTTTTATATTGTTATTGTCAGATCTCGTTAAAAAACAAATATTTGAAAGCACATTTATTTCACGTTTATCCAATCCTTTGCGCTCTAGGTGCGCCTGAGGGAAGATGTGATGATATTCGTGCTTACTTCCTTTCTTCAGGACCAAATCGGTATCAACCCGCGCCCCGCTGATGAAGGAACGAGGGTCATTCCTATTTAACATAATTATCAGCGTCTTAGAGTTCGCTGTTCCCGATGAAAAATTCCCGCTCCGGAAATCCACTCGAATTTCAGCCTTTGGCTGTTTAAATTCGTAGTTCGGATCGTTCTTAAGGGCAATCATCTCGGATATGTCTGTCGCTTGTCTTTCATTCACATCTGACGAGAAGCGACGACCGAGGACTGAGCGCCAGAACCACCTCTCTAGAATGCTTCTTTGCCTGTCATTGTAGCTTACGCCATCTGCCGAAGTTGTCGCAAAATAGCAGCTTAGAGGTACCAATATGCCAGGGAATGGGAGAAGCTTGAAGTGTGTAATATGTAGCTGCTTTTTTAGGAAATCGATTGCACCCAGAATGCCATTCTCGATCTCAACAAATCGGCCACGGATATCAGCGCCTTGTAAGTCAAGAATTTTGCTTGGCGTAGTTTCCCCTGTGATCACGCCTGCGCATATTCTCAGCTGAAGATCTTTATCTACGATCAGATCGTCGTAACCATGCGATGCGATTTTGGTTTGTAGTTCCCCAAACTTTTCGACCAAATCAAAGTCTTCTGACCAGCTCCACGCAGAAAGTAGTTCAAAGACGTTAAGTTCTGTTCCGGATCGATTAATGCGTTCAAATACGATTGCAACTGCATTTCGATCGCTCGATTCAAACGTTTCGTTCTGAATTAAGTATTCACGAAAGCGTGATGCCATATTATCTATGCGATCCAGTATTTCGTCTGGAAACTGCAGCATAGCTTTCCGGTAGGAAGGCGGGTCAAATATCGTTTTGACCGGAAAATGTCGATTGGGGTCGACTTCTCCGTCTTCCAGCGCCATGAATAATGATTCTTGTATATTCTCTTTTGCATATACATCAAAATAGATGTCTATCCAGTCACTGCTGATTGGTTTTAGTTCATTTTGAAATGTGCTGAATAGACTAGTTAATCTTTGCTGTCCGTCCAATACATAATTTACGGGATAATCTTTTGCTGGCTCTGGAAGCTGAAAAGAACCAAGATTCTTTTCGGTGATTAGTCTTGTGTCTGTACGCCAAAGAATGACAGTCCCTATGGGGAATCCCTTATATATGCTGTCAAGCAAGAATGAAACCTGCTCAGGTTCCCAGACAAAATCTCGCTGGAATGCCGGAATTCTAATATCGCCACTCGTGGCACGATCTATGAGCCTGCGAATGCTAAGCTGATCCCCCATTTGGTATCCTCCCACCTTTGTCTACTTTGTGTGTAATGGCTATGGCGTGCCAATTAATCTTCTTGCAAATCTAATTAGAATACTCCTGCAGCGGCCTGACCTCCAGGCTGCCCGCCTTCAGCGCGGCGATGGCTTCGGCCACCGCGCCCATGCCCGACAGCGTGGTGTAGTACGGCACCTTCTGCATCAGGGTCGCGCGGCGCAGCGATTTCGAGTCCGACACCGCCTTCTGGCCGTCGGTCGTGTTGAATACGATCTGCACCTGGCGGTTGCGGATGGCGTCTTCGATATGCGGGCGACCTTCCAGCACCTTGTTGATCTTTTCCGCCTCGATGCCGTTTTCGGCCAGGAAACGCTGGGTGCCGCCGGTGGCCAGCACCTTGAAGCCGAGGCCGGCCAGGCGCTTGACGGGTGCGAGCACGCCCTGCTTGTCGTCGTCGCGCACCGAGACGAACAGCGTGCCCGAGCGCGGCAGGTCGACGCCCGCGCCGAGCTGGGCCTTGGCGAAGGCCAGCGCATAGTCGCGGTCGAGACCCATGACCTCGCCCGTGGAGCGCATTTCGGGTCCGAGCAGGATGTCGACGCCCGGGAAGCGCGCAAACGGGAACACCGCTTCCTTGACCGCGATGTGGCCGGGCGTGCGCGCGTCGGGTTTTGCGCCGTAATTGGCGAAGGCGGCGTCGAGTGTCTCGCCGGCCATGATGCGGGCCGCGACCTTGGCGATCGGCTTGCCCACGGTCTTGGCGACGAAAGGCACGGTGCGGCTGGCGCGCGGGTTCACCTCCAGCACATAGATGGTGCCGTCCTTGATGGCGTATTGCACGTTCATCAGGCCGCCGACTTTTAGCGCGCGGGCGAGAGCTGCTGTCTGGCGCTCCAGTTCCTCGACGATCTCGGCGGGCAGCGAGTGGACCGGCAGCGAGCAGGCGCTATCGCCCGAATGGATGCCGGCTTCCTCGATGTGCTCCATGATGCCGGAGACGAAGACCTCCGAGCCGTCGCACAGGCAGTCCACGTCCACCTCGATGGCGTCGGTGAGGTAGGTGTCGAACAGCAGCGGGTTTTTGCCCAGCAGCGTGTTGATCTGGCCGGTCTTGTCGTTCGGATATTTCTGCTTGATGTCCTCGGGCACCAGGCCGGGCACGATGTCGAGCAGGTAGGTCTGCAGCATGCTCTCGTCGTGGATGATCTGCATGGCGCGGCCGCCCAGCACGTAGGACGGGCGCACCACCAGCGGGAAGCCGAGCTCGCCGGCCACGGTGCGCGCCTGCTCCACCGAGTAGGCGATGCCGTTCTTGGGCTGGGTGAGGTCGAGCTTCTGCAGCAGCTTCTGGAAGCGGTCGCGGTCTTCGGCCAGGTCGATCGCGTCGGGCGAGGTGCCGAGGATCGGGATGCCGTTCTTCTCCAGCGCTTCGGCCAGCTTCAGCGGGGTCTGGCCGCCGAACTGCACGATGACGCCGACGAGCTCGCCGCGGCTCTGCTCCATCTTCAGGATCTCGATCACGTCTTCCGCCGTCAGCGGCTCGAAATAGAGCCGGTCGGAGGTGTCGTAGTCGGTCGAGACCGTCTCCGGGTTGCAGTTGATCATGATGGATTCGTAGCCGGCCTCGGCCAGCGCGAAGCAGGCATGGCAGCAGCAATAGTCGAACTCGATGCCCTGGCCGATGCGGTTCGGGCCGCCGCCGAGGATCACCACCTTCTTCCGGTCGCTGACGCCGGCCTCGTTGGCAGGCTGGCCGGCAAACGGCACCTCATAGGTGGAGTACATATAGGCGGTGGGGGAGGCGAACTCGGCCGCGCAGGTGTCGATGCGCTTGTAGACCGGGTGGACGCCGAGCGAATTACGCAGCTGCGCGACCGCCTTGGCGGTCTTTCCGGTGAGCGAGGCAAGGCGCGCGTCGGAAAAACCCATGGCCTTGAGCATGCGCAGGTTCACCGCGTCTTCCGGCAGGCCGTGCTCGCGGATGCGCTCTTCCATGGCGATGATGCCGGCGATCTGCTCCAGGAACCACGGGTCGATCTTGCACATGGCGTGCACGTCTTCGAGCGAGGTGCCCATGCGGATGGCCTGGGCGACCATGCGGAGCCGATCGGGCGTCGGCGTGCCGAGGGCGGCGCGGATGGCGTTCTTGTCGTCGCCATGGCTGATGCCGGGGATCTCGATCTCGTCGAGGCCGGTGAGGCCGGTTTCGAGGCCGCGCAGGGCCTTCTGCAAGCTTTCCTGGAAGGTGCGGCCGATCGCCATGACCTCGCCCACCGACTTCATGGCGGTGGTCAGCGTCGGCTCGGCGCCGGGGAATTTTTCGAAGGCGAAGCGCGGGATCTTGGTGACGACGTAGTCGATGGTCGGCTCGAAGGAGGCCGGGGTCGCGCCGCCGGTGATATCGTTTTCCAGCTCGTCGAGCGTATAGCCGACGGCGAGTTTCGCGGCGATCTTGGCGATGGGGAAGCCGGTGGCCTTGGAGGCGAGCGCGGAGGAGCGCGACACGCGCGGGTTCATCTCGATGACGACGAGGCGGCCGTCGTCGGGGTTGACGGCGAACTGGACGTTGGAGCCGCCGGTCTCGACGCCGATCTCGCGCAGCACCGCGATCGAGGCGTTGCGCATCATCTGGTATTCCTTGTCGGTCAGCGTCAGCGCGGGTGCCACGGTGATGGAATCGCCGGTGTGCACGCCCATCGGGTCGATGTTCTCGATGGAGCAGACGATGATGCAGTTGTCCGCCTTGTCGCGGACGACCTCCATCTCATACTCCTTCCAGCCCAGCACGCTTTCCTCGATGAGCACTTCGGTGGTCGGCGAGGCGTCGAGGCCCGACTGCACGATCTCGAAGAATTCCTGGCGGTTGAAGGCGATGCCGCCGCCGGTGCCGCCCATGGTGAAGGACGGGCGGATGATGGCGGGCAGGCCGACATGGTCGAGCGCCTGGACGGCAATCGCCATGCCATGGTTGATGTAGCGCTGCTTGCGGTCGCCTTCGCCGAGGTTCCAGCTCGTTTCGAGCGCGTCGAGCTCGGTGTCGGAGGCGCCCGATGCCTTGAGCGCGGCGCGCTCGGCCTCATGCTTCTTGCGGTCGGCGTCCTTCACGTCGGTGGCGTTGGCGAGCATCGACTTCGGCGTCTCCAGGCCGATCTTGGCCATGGCCTCGCGGAAGAGCGCGCGGTCCTCGGCCTTGTCGATGGCATGGGCGTCGGCGCCGATCATCTCGACATTGTAGCGCTCCAGCACGCCCATGCGGCGCAGCGACAGCGCGGTGTTGAGCGCGGTCTGGCCGCCCATGGTGGGCAGAAGCGCATCCGGGCGCTCCTTGGCGATGATCTTGGCGACGACCTCGGGGGTGATCGGCTCGATGTAGGTCGCGTCGGCCAACTCCGGGTCGGTCATGATCGTGGCCGGGTTGGAGTTGACCAGGATCACGCGGAACCCTTCCTCTCGGAGCGCCTTGCAGGCCTGGGTGCCGGAGTAGTCGAATTCGCAGGCCTGGCCGATAACGATGGGACCGGCGCCGATGATCAGGATGGACTTGATGTCGGTGCGTTTTGGCATGGTCGGGTCCGTTCGTCGTTGGCTCTGCGCAAAACCCCGGCGCGGGAAATGCCCGGCCGGTGGGGGTGCAGAGTCTGTTGTCAGGCTAAGGGCGCCTTATAGGCAAATGCCGCCGCGCTTGTAACCCCAAATATGCGTGAATCTTTGCGACTTTTCGGCATGGCAGCCATGCGGGCGGGGAGGGGGCCTCGATCGCAGCTCTGCTTCGGCCGTTCGGCGTTTGCAGGACGCATGGCGACGCAGGCGCATTCTTGCTTGCCGGTCGGCATGGGAAGCAGCTGCGACCCTACTACGACGTTCGAAATGCCGAGCTGAACGATTAGAGTAAGCTGTTAGTACAACGGCGGCTTCGTTGCGAAATTACGGCATAGCTGCCGTTATCGTGGGAATGCCACCTATCCGATTTCCACGGGCATAGGGTCTGGGAAGTCAGCAACGATTCAAGTCGTTCGTGGTTTCGAATTTCACCACTTCTGACGATCCTTGTGGATGTGCCGCCACAATCCATTGAAGCAAAATACAGTACCGGCCAATCTGGCAGTCGACATGGCGAATCATCTCATCAAATCTTTAACTGTCGGGTTTCAACGACGCTGGAGAGCCGGACTGACGCAGGCCTTTGGTGTGGCCGGAGCGATCTGGCTAGTCACTGAAATAGTGACTCGCGTCTCCAGTTCGGCAGACGATTGGCTGACCGCCAACGGAGACGTTTACTTGGGCGGCGTCCTGCTCGTAGGGGCTGTGTGGTTTGTCGCCTACTCCTACGAACAGCGAAAGGTGAAATTTCAGGTTCCGACCACAGACAGCTACATCACAATCAAGTTCGGTAACCTCTTTGAAGAGAGGTCGGACTGGCTGATTGGCGTTAATGAGTTCTTCGACGGCCGTCTTGGACAAGTGGTTGCAAAGACCACAGTACACGGGCAGTTCATCACTAACGTATTTCACGGTGACGAGACGCGATTTCGAGACGCAGTGACAGCAGCGCTGGCCGGCGTGCCTAACACACACACTGCCAGGGTGAACTTGCCAGCGCACTCCTACAAGATTGGCACCACGGCCGTCGTAGCTAACGGGTCACAGAAGGCGTTCCTCGTGGCTATGTCCCGAACCGACCTCATAACGCACAAGGCTGCATCAACGGTGCCCATGCTTTGGTGCGCGATGAAGGGCGCGCTTGAATCAGTAAAGAATTATGGCAACGGCGAGCCTCTTGCGCTGCCGCTGATCGGCAACGGCCTTTCCTGCGTCAACATAGAACCGCAACACCTGCTCAGGCTTATCACACTAGCTTTGGTGGACTTTGGGCGAAAAGACAGTCTGCCCAAGCAAGTGACTATTGTGGTGCCTGAGGGATGCTTTGAACAACTCGATATCCGCGAAATCAGGCGAGATTGGATGAAGCGCTAATGGCCTATCGCAACGGCACCTACATTGCGTTCCACGCAGAAGGCAACCCTGACCCTACCGCTTCAGACATCAAGTACTACCGCGCGCTGATGATGTGGCACGCCAATGACAAGATCGAATTCAAGCTGGTGAACAGCCACGAGAAAGTGGCCGCAGTGCGGGACACAAGTCAGGCAGCGACGATCAAACGGAGCCTGAGGGCGAGACTCGATAATTCAAAGAACATGGTCCTCATTATCGGCCAGCGGACTAGGTTCGATATGGACTTCGTGCCCTATGAGATCGCCTACGCGGTGGACACCTGTCGCATCCCCATTATTGCTACGTACCCGGGTCAGTCTGTCATTCGGGTCCCCAACGCCCTGAGATCGCTGTGGCCCGAGGCGCTGCGGACCAGGATAGACAACGGCGCGGCTAGCGTCATCCACATCCCTTTCAATCAGAAGGCAATTCAGGACGCCATCGGCCAGTTCAGTCACAACAATCTCCCGTTGGGCGGAGGGCTCGGGTTCTACAACGATGATGCCTATAGGTCGTTCGGGCTGCTCTAAGCCAAAACGATGCTTGCTTAAGCTGGCGGCTCACACTGCACTTAGATCCGCGGATCTCGGCGGCAGAGTCCAACAATCGCGACTCCATAACCTGCGCCCCCATTCAATAGACTATTAGCTTCTGGCTACCGGCCTCAATATACGTGGCGAAGGTCTTCTCCCGGGCAATGGCGGCGGAGAAGGGCGAAATGCTTGTCAGGAATGGGCCGGGAATTGAGCTCACGCCGACTTCAGCTTCCTCTCCATCTCCGCCAGTCCGCGCCGGCGTTCCAGTTCCGCCTCGCTCGGATTTTCCAGCCCGAAGTCGCCGGTCTCGACCTCGCCGTCGCGCTCGTAGGACGCGACGATGACGCCTTTCGGAGTGATCAGGCTGTCGGTCAGCTTGAGCGCCGCCGGCAAGGTGCCGGACCCGAACAGCTTCTTGCCGCTGCCGAGCACTGTCGGCATGACGATCAGCTGGAAGCGGTCGATGAGGTCGTGCGCCAGCAGCTGCTGGATGAGCTGGCTGGAACCCTGGATGAGGAGGTCCGGCCCGTCGCTCCGCTTCAGCGCGCGCAATGACGCGGGGACGTCCTCGCCGAGCCATGTGGTGTTCTGCCAGGTGAGGCTCTCAGGCTCGTGGGTGGCGACAAATTTGGTCACGCCATCGAACAGCGGGCCGATCGGATCGTCCTTCGCATAGGGCCAATGGGCGGCGAAGATGTCATAGGTGCGCCGGCCTAGAAGCAGGTCGAAGGGTCGCTCGAACAGCTTGCCCATGACGCCGCCCACTGCCTCGTCGAAATGGGGCGCCGCCCAGCCTTCATGCTGGAAGCCGCCGGTGGGGTCTTCTTGCGGGCCTCCGGGCGCCTGCATGACGCCATCGAGGCTGACGAAGACTGTGGCATTGATGGTTCTCATGATGTGTCTCCCGAATTGGCTTGAGGCCGCTGATGGACCGAGGACGCACGGCAAGCCGCGATCCCGACATTCATGGAATTCAATTTCTTGTCCGGTGCGGACGCTGTCAGTCTTCCAGCTCGACCGGCAGGGGCAGATCCTCGGCCGAGGCCACGACCGAATCGAGCAGGCACGGGAAGAGCTTGTCAAGGTCTTCGCGGCGCAGCGAGACCGGCGGTTTCGTCGTCATCTCCTATATCGCGCCGCTGGCGATCGAGGGGGCGGGGCTGCCCAGCCTGGCGCTGCCAGGCATGCTGCTGGCCTTCGGCGCCGGCGCTGTGATCGGCAACCTGTCGAGCGGCTATCTCGCCGACCGCATCGGCGCGACGCGGGTGGTGGTGCTGTCGCTGCTCTTTACGATGATGATCTGTCTCACCATCGTCGTGACGCTGAAATTCGCGCGGTCGCACATCGCCGGGCCGATGCTGATCGGCATCATGCCGTGGGGCGTCATCGGCTGGGCCTTCCCGCCGGCGCAGGCGAGCCGCATCGTCGGATATGCTCCCGAGGTGGCGCATCTGACGCTGTCGCTGAACGCCTCGGCGCTCTATTTCGGCATCGCCTTCGGCACGGTGATCGGCGGGCGCGTGCTGGAATTCGCCACGCCGTCCGATCTCGGCCTCGTGGCGGCGCTGTTTCCGCTGGCGGCCGTCGGGGTGCTGGTGGCGGGGCTGAGGTCGCGCCGTCTCGCCGAGGCTTGAGGGGAGGTAGGCGGTCTGAGGGTCCAAAAACGGGCCCGGGTTCGGCATTTCGGCGGCGAGCGCGCGAGGATTTTCTTTCAAGCGACCTTGCCAATTAGATGAATTTCGAACCCTGCCAAGAAAGCCAAAGTTAAGCACTCTGTATTACCGTGGCCTAATCGGGAGCTGACGTGTGTGTCAGTCGGGTCGGGGGCGGCTTGAATTTGAGATTCAAATTCAAAAGGTTGCGAAGTGTAGTGCTGTCGTGGACGAACTTGCCGGCGGCAATCGCGCTGGTGGTGGTGGCGATATTTGGCTTTTATGCCGACTATCAGAACAGGGTTCTTTTCGAGCAGTCGCTGCGTGCCGACGTATCTGCTCAGGTCAGTCTTTTGCGCGCGAAGCTCGAAGGCAATATCAACGGCAATATCCAGCTGGTGCGCGGCCTTGTCGCCACTGTGACGACCGAGCCGAATATGACCCAGGCGCGCTTTTCCGAGCTTGGCGCAAACATATTTCGCGAGGACTCCCAGTTACGGAGCATCGCTGCTGCCCCGAACCTGATCGTTTCGCTCGTCTATCCGCTGGAGGGTAACGAGCGGGCGATCGGCCTGAACTACAGGAACAATGAGGCGCAGCGCGAAGCCGCGTCGCGGGCGCGTCTGACCGGCCAGATGGTGCTGGCCGGGCCAGTCGATCTGGTTCAGGGCGGAAGGGCCTTCATAGCGCGCTTTCCCGTGTTCCTCACCGATCGGCAGGGCAAGCAGCAGTTCTGGGGCATCGTTTCGGCCCTCGTCGACACCGACCGGCTCTATCGGGACAGCGGGCTGTACGACCCCGATCTGCGTATCGACGTGACCCTGGTCGGGAAGGACGCGCTCGGAGGCGACGGCAGGCTCTTCTTCGGCAGTGAAAAGCTTCTCGACGACAGCCCGGTAACCGCCGACGTCATGGTGCCTTCGGGGGCCTGGCAGATCGCCGCCGTGCCGAAGTCCGGCTGGGAGAGGACGCCGCGCGACGCGTGGCTGCTGCGAGGGCTTGTCGCCATCGCGGGCGCCCTGGTGGTGATCCCGATCCTGATCGGCGGCCGGCTGGTGCACGAACGGCAGACGCATTTCCATGAGCTCGAACGCAGCGAGGGCCAGTTGCAGCGGCTTTCGCGCCGCCTCGAAATGGCGCTCGACGCCTCGCAGATCGGCGTGTGGGAGCTCGACCTGAACACAAACGAGGCCTCCTGGGACGATCGGCTCCATGAACTATTCGGGCTGGAGAACGACGGTACGCCGCGCGGCTTCGAGGATTGGTACGGCGCCGTCCATCCGGGTGATCGGGCGCAAGCCGAGCATGATTATGCGCGGGCGCTTGCAACGGGTGAGCGCTATGTTTCGCAGTATCGCGTGGTGCTTCCAAACGGCGAGATCCGCCATATCCGGGCGCGAGCCGCCATTTTCGACCGGAATAGCGCTTCTCCCAAGATGGTGGGCGCCGAATGGGACGTGACGTCCGACGTCGAGCTCAATACGGATCTCGAAAGGGCAAAGAACCTGGCCGAGACGCGATACGCCCAGCTGGAAACGGCAAAGGCGCGCATCGAGCACATCGCGCTGCACGACCCTCTCACCGGCCTGCCGAACCGGCGCTATCTCGACGAGACGCTGGATCGCATCGCCGCATTCGATCGCGATTGGGACGAGATTGCGCTGCTTCATGTCGATCTGGACCGGTTCAAGCAGATCAACGACACGCTGGGCCACGCCGCCGGCGATGCCATGTTGATCCATGCTGCACAGGTGCTGACTGTGAATGTGCGCGCGGACGACTTCGTCGCGCGCTTCGGGGGCGACGAATTCGTGGTGGTCTGTCATGTGGGATGCAAGGGTGGGCAGCTGGCCGCGCTGGCCGACCGCATCATCACCCAGATGCGGCAGCCGGTTTCCTATGAGGGGCATGAGTGCCGCTTCGGCGTCAGCATCGGCATCGCCACGGATTCCGGCAAGGACTTCGACCCGCGGCAGCTTATGGTGAACGCCGACATTGCGCTCTATCGCGCCAAGAGCCGGGGGCGGAACAGGTTCGAGTTCTTCACCGAGGACCTGCAGGCGGAGATCATCAGCACGAAGCGAACGGCTGACGAGATATTGAGCGGGCTCGAGCGTCGCGAATTCCTGGCCTACTACCAGCCGCAGTTCGATGCGCGCACGCTGGATATCGTGGGTGTGGAGGCGCTTGCGCGCTGGGACCATCCGACCGCGGGGATACTCTCGCCGGACGTCTTCCTGAAGATCGCCGAGGAACTGAACGTGGTCGCGACGATCGACCAGATGATCCTCGCGGAGGCGCTCAACCATCTCGAACAATGGCATCTGATGGGCCTGGGCGTGCCGCGAATTTCGGTCAACGTCTCGGCCCGGCGCCTGCAGGACGAGGAGCTGATGAGCAGCCTTGGCGAGCTCAACATCCGCCCGGGCACCGTGTCGTTCGAACTCGTCGAGTCCATCTTCCTCGATGAGCACGACGAGAGCGTCGTGACGAATGCGGCGCGCATCAAGGAACTCGGCATCGATATCGAGATCGACGATTTCGGGACCGGATACGCCTCGATCGTGAGCCTGCTCAAGCTCCAGCCGCGGCGGCTCAAGATCGACCGGCAGCTCGTCATGCCGATCGTTTCGTCGCCCGCCCAGCGCAGCCTTGTCCAGTCCATCATCGAAATCGGCAAGTCGCTCGACATCGAGGTCGTCGCTGAGGGTGTGGAGACGATGGAGCATGCCCGCATCCTGCGCGACCTGGGCTGCGACATGCTGCAGGGCTACGCCTTCGCACGCCCGATGAGCGCCAACGACTTCAAGGATTTCGTGCGCGGGCGCCGCTGGCGGGCGGCTTCCTGAGCCGGAAGCGGCGGGAGAGTGCGCGGCGCGAGACAGGCTCGCGCCGCACGATCGGTCAGCTGGCCACGAAGTCGTAGATCAGCTTGAGGTTCAGCACCGCGATCACCACGGCGATGACCATGGCGAGGGCGGTGAGCCAGCGCGGCGCCACCAGCGCGCCCATCTTGGTCTTGCTGGCCGTGAAGAAGACCAGCGGGAACACCGCGAAAGACAGCTGCAGGCTGAGCACCACCTGGCTGAGGATCAGGAGCTTCGCCGTGCCGCCTTCGCCGTACCAGATGGTGACGGCGGCGGCCGGCACGATGGCGATGGCGCGGGTGATGAGCCGGCGCAGCCAGGGCGCCAGCTTGATCTGGATAAAGCCCTCCATGACGATCTGGCCGGCCAGCGTCGCCGTGACGCTGGAATTGATGCCGCAGCAGATCAGCGCGATGCCGAACAGCACCGGGGCGATCGACAGGCCAAGCAGCGGGGCAAGCAGGGCATGCGCCTCGGCGATGTCCTCGACATTGGTCTGGCCGACCTTGTTGAAGGTGGCCGCGGCCAGGATCAGGATCGAGGCGTTGATGACCAGGGCGAAGGTCAGCGCGATGGTGGAGTCCCAGGTGGCGAATCTCAGCGCCTCGCGCTTGTGCTCCATGCTCTCGCCGTAGGCGCGGGTCTGCACGATGCCTGAATGCAGGTAGAGATTGTGCGGCATGACCGTCGCGCCGATGATGCCGAGCGCGATGTAGAGCATGTCCGGATTGGTTACGATCTCGGTGGTGGGGGCAAAGCCGCGGATCACGCCGCCCCAATCTGGATCGGCCAGGGCGATCTGGATGGCAAAGCAGGCCGCGATGACAGCAAGAAGCGCGATGATCAGGGCCTCGACCCAGCGGAAGCCAAGCTTTTGCAGATAGAGGATCAGGAACACGTCGAGCGCGGTGATGACGACGCCCAGTTCCAGCGGGATGCCGAAGATGAGGTTGAGGCCGATGGCCGTGCCGATGACCTCGGCAAGGTCGGTGGCGATGATGGCGACCTCGGCCATGATCCACAGGACATAGGAGACCTGCTTGCCATAGGCGTCGCGGCAGGCCTGGGCGAGGTCGCGGCCCGAGCCGATGGCGAGCCGGGCGCACAGCGCCTGCAGCACGACCGCCATGATGTTGGAAATCAGCGCAACGACGAGCAGCGTGTAGCCGAATTTCGAGCCGCCGGCGAGCGAGGTGGCCCAGTTGCCGGGGTCCATGTAGCCGACGGCGACGAGATAGCCGGGCCCTATAAAAGCAGCGGCCCGACGCCAGGTCGGGCCGGTGGTTCTAACTGTAATGGAGCGGTGGACATCTGAGAGAGATGCTTCGCCTCTAGGTTGGCGCCACCCTTCGACTGTTTCAGTAGCGGTTTGGCTGGATAGGTCCATGTTTTGACTTTTTCGCTTATTCGCAATTGAAAATCATTAGCAACAAAACCTAGGCACGATCAAGGAGGAAGCAAGAACCGAAGAGTCGATTTTTTTGAGGCAACGGGTGGCTTCGAGATGTAGGCGAGCACGAGAGGGAGCGTTGACCGCAGGCAGCACGGTCGCCCAGGCTCGATGTTGCGGGCTGGAATGCCGCCAGCACCGCGCGACTGGAGGCGGCGAACTGTACAGGGCCATTCGTGCGATCCAGCAGCTTCAATGCCGCTGAATTGTGGCTGGCAGGAGGATAAATTGGTGGTCGGACGCTAGATTCAGCGTTTCCGCGCCAGCATCTGGATCGGGGCTATCGTCCCGGCGGAAAGCGCCGTCATGACATTGCCGATCCGCTGCGGTGTCGCCGGGCCCATCAGCGTGTGCAGGCCGAGCGGCGGGATACCGTTCCTGGCCGCGTCCTCGCGCATCTGGCGGCCGAGCTCGAGCGCCATGTCGCGCCGGTTCCTTTCGGCTTCGATGGCAAAGCCGGCGTCCTCCAGCAATCGCCGATAGGCGTCGGGCGTTTCGACAAAGCTGGTCGCGGTCGTTTCCGCCCAGGGCATGGGGTAGGGCAGTTCGCCGCCATCCATATGCATGATGTCGTAGACGGCGAAGACGCCGTCCTTTGCCAGGACGCGATGGATCTCGCGCAGCGCGCCGGCCTTGTCGGCGATGTTCATGCCGACATGGATGAGGGTTGCGCGCTCGAAGGCCCCATCCCCGAAGGGGAGGGAAAGCGCGCTTGCCTGGACGAACGAAGCGCGGTCGGCGAGCCCGCAGCGCGCCGTCAACGCGGTGGCAACGCTCACATATTCCGCGGTGAGATCGACGCCGATGACGCTTGCGGCATGATGCTCGGCGAAATAGCGGGCCGGGCCGCCGATGCCGGAGCCGACATCCAGGAGCCGCATGCCCGGAGAAAGCGCCAGGTCGTTGGCGAGCTCGGCTGTTGCCGCTAGCCAGCCGAGGTGGAATTCGTCGGCGGCGGAAAGGTCGGACGGCTGAAGCCTGTCGATGTCCTTTCCGGCACTGCGCAGCGCGTCCAGTATGGCGCGTTCGAGCGCGCCGTGGCTGTAATGCCGGGCGACGTCTCGTTCGGTGGTCATGGCCAAGCCTCGTCTGAAACGCTTTTTTCGGAAAACCCGGCGGCAGATTACCCGCTTTGCGGCTTGGCCGGAAGCCCGGGCCGTCGCTGCCACTGCGTGCCGATGCGGGGTGGGGCGGGCCGCTGCCGTCAAAACCGTGTGACCCGATGCAACCGTTGGAGTAGACTCCGGATTGATGTGACGGCCTGTGGCAGCGAGCGCGGCCGGATCTGAACAAATAAGGCTGGCATCATGCTCTGGAGAGGCCGTCGACAAAGCGACAATGTCGAGGACGAGCGCGACCAGGGCGGCTTCGGCGGCGGCATGGGACCGGGCGGCGGCTTCCGCTTCCCGGTCGGCGGCGCCGGCGGCGGTCTCTCTCTTTCGGGCATCATCATCCTTGTGGTGCTGTTCTTCGGGCTCAGGGCTGTCGGGATCGATCCGATGGAGGTTCTCGACGGTGGCGGCGGGATGGGGCCGGGCGGCACCCAGATCAGCCGCAACGCGCCGCAATCCAACGACGAGATGAAGCAGTTCGTCGCCACGGTGCTAGCCGAGACGGAAGACACCTGGAGCGGCATCTTCCAGGCACATGGCTGGAAATATGAGGAGCCGAAGCTGGTGCTGTTCACCGGGCAGACGCGCTCGGGCTGCGGCTTCGCCTCGGCGGCGTCCGGACCGTTCTACTGTCCTGACGACCATAAGGTCTATATCGACCTGGCTTTCTACGACCAGCTCAGCCGCCAGTTCGGGGCTTCGGGCGATTTCGCGCAAGCCTATGTGCTGGCGCACGAGGTCGGCCACCATGTGCAGAACCTGCTCGGCATCCTGCCCAAGGTCAACCAGATGCGGCAGTCGATGGATGAGGAGCAGTCCAACGCCATGTCGGTGCGCGTCGAGCTCCAGGCCGACTGCTTCGCCGGCATATGGGGGCACTATACGGGGCAGAAGGGATTGCTGGAGAAGGGCGACCTGGAAGAGGCGCTGAACGCCGCCAAGCAGATCGGCGACGACACGCTGCAACGGCGTTCGCAGGGCTATGTCGTGCCCGAGACCTTCAACCACGGCACCTCGGCACAGCGCATGAAATGGTTCAAGCGCGGTTTCGACAGCGGCAAGCTGCAGGATTGCGACACGTTCAGCAATTCGCCGTGAGATGGCGGGCGAAAAAGGGGAGCCGATACCACCCCTTGGACGCTGCAAGACGCTACGAACAGGATCCCGCAAACAAAAGAAAAGCCGCCCGAAGGCGGCTCCTCGAAGCATTCGATCAGTCGGGGCGGCTCACTGCCCCGCCAGCGCCGGCTCGGCCTGGCGTGCGCGGACGAAATCGGCGAAGCGGCGGAACAGGTAGTGCGAATCCTGCGGGCCGGGCGAGGCCTCGGGGTGGTGCTGCACCGAGAACACCGGCTTGCCGGTCAGCGCGATGCCGCAATTCGAGCCGTCGAACAGCGAAACGTGAGTCTCTTCAACGCCTTCCGGCAGCGACTTGGAGTCGACCGCGAAGCCATGGTTCATCGACACGATCTCGACCTTGCCAGTGGTGTGGTCCTTGACCGGGTGGTTGGCGCCGTGGTGGCCCTGATGCATCTTCTCGGTCTTGCCGCCAACGGCCAGCGCCAACATCTGGTGGCCGAGGCAGATGCCGAAGACGGGAATGTCGGTCTTGAGCAGTTCCCGGATGACCGGCACGGCATATTCGCCGGTCGCGGCCGGGTCGCCGGGGCCGTTGGAGAGGAAGATGCCGTCCGGCTTCATGGCCAGGATGTCGTCGGCGCTGGTCTTGGCCGGCACCACCGTGACCTTGGCGCCCAGGCCGGCGATGAGGCGCAGGATGCTGCGCTTGACGCCGTAGTCGACCGCGACCACGTGCATGGTCGGCGCGTCCTGCTCGCCAAAACCCTCGTTCCAGACCCACGGCGTCTCGCGCCAGACCGAGGACTGGCCGGACGTGACCTCCTTGGCGAGGTCGAGGCCGACCAGGCCGGGCCAGCCGGCGGCGCGGGCCTTGAGATCGTCGAGATCGAACTTGCCGTCGGGCGAATGCGCGATGACGGCGTTGGGCGCGCCCTTCTGGCGGATCAGCGCGGTGAGCGCGCGGGTGTCGATGCCGGAGATGGCGATGACGCCGCGCCGCTTCAGCCACTCGTCGAGGTCGCCCGAGGCGCGGTAGTTCGACGGGTGGGTGACATCGGCCTTGAACACCGCCCCGACCGCGCCGTTGCGGGCGGCGGGGTTCAGGTCTTCGGCGTCCTCGTCATTGGTGCCGATGTTGCCGATGTGCGGGAAGGTGAAGGTGACGATCTGGCCGGCATAGGACGGATCGGTGAGGATCTCCTGGTAGCCGGTGAGCGCGGTGTTGAAGCAGACTTCGGCGACGGCTGAGCCGGTGGCGCCGAGGCCTCGGCCTTCGATCACCGTTCCGTCGGCCAGAACCAGCACTGCGGTCGGCACTTCGGTTGCCCAGGGGGCGGTGTTCGTGGCCATGTCAGCTACTCCATATCCAATTTGTCGCGGTCGGCTTCGTCAGCGGGCAGGCCGGCGCGGCTCGTGCGGCGCCCTGTAGAGGCCGGCAGGGCCAAAGGCGCAGCAAAAAACACGGGGCCCCGCGTCGCTCGCAAACCCCCGTGCATCACCCAAAAACAAGTCCATGCAAGGCACGGACAATAGGGGAAGGCTCGCGCAGGGTCAATCTGCGCGCGGGCCGCGGCGGCCAAAAATTTCGCAGTGCAATATGGCGCGGAAGCCGGGCCGGTGGACGGTTTTGCCTTCCCGGCCGGCGGGCATCGTTTGAGCATCGGATTATCCGAAAACCGGATTCCCCTTTTCGGTCCGATGCTCTAGACGGGGTGCCCTTCCCGAGGGAATCGGGATCAAGCCATCTGTCGGTGCGGCCATAGAAAACCAGTTCCCGCCTGCGGGATCGTGGTCTATTGTCGGCGCCAATCCCCAAGGAGTTGTCGCCATGCGCGAGACCATTGCCCAGGCCCTGAAAAACGCGCTGAAGGCGCAGGACAAGCTTCGCATCTCGACGCTGCGGCTGGTCAACGCGGCCATCCAGGACCGCGACATCTCCAATCGCGGCGCCGGCAAGGACCCGGTGAGCGACGACGACATCAGGCAGATCCTGGCCAAGATGGTCAAGCAGCGCGAGGAGTCGGCCAAGGCGTTCGAGGATGGCGGCCGGCCGGAACTGGCCGCGCAGGAGCGCGAGGAAATCGGGATCATCCGCGAGTATCTGCCCAAGCAGATGGAAGAGGGCGCGGTGAAGCAGGCCGTGGCCGACGCGATCGCCGAGACAGGCGCGGAAGGCCTGCGCGACATGGGCCGGGTGATGAACCTGCTCAAGGAGCGCTTCACCGGCCAGATGGACTTCGGCAAGGCAGGTGCTATCGTGAAGGCGTCGCTGCAATAGGGCGGACGCCGGTCCGTCTCGACACCACCACCGGACAGTTCTGCGTGAAGCCATGACGATTCAGATCGTAAAGCCAGCGCTGGAGCATCTGCCGTCCTATGTGGATGCGCTGCAGCGCGGCTGGTCGCCGGACAATGTGCGGCCCGAATTCACTGCGCGCGAGCATCTGGCGGCGATTGAGGCCGACCCGGCCGCTTTCCTTGAAAGTCTGGACGACCCCGAAGCCAAGGGCCCGCCGCTGACCCTGCCGGACGGCGCGAAGGTGCCGCGTCTGCCGGGCTATCGCCGCTTCATCTGGGACGGTGAAGTGGCCGGCTCGATCGGCTTCCGCTGGCAGGAGGGTACGTCTGCGCTGCCCTCGCATGCGCTTGGCCATATCAGTTATGCGGTGGTGCCCTGGAAGCGTGGCCGCGGCTATGCCACGCAGGCGCTGGCGCTGATGCTGGAGGACGCACGGGCGCGGGGGCTGCAGTACGTCCAGATCACCGCCCTACCCCACAACATCATCTCGCACAAGGTCATCCTCGCCAATGGCGGGGTGCTGATGGGGCGCTTCGTGGAAGATCCGGCCTATGGACGGGCCGAAAGCGTGCGCTTCCGCATCGATCTTTGAAAGGCGCGGGATGGGCTCAGCTTGCCCGGAGCCGCGTTCCGCGCAGCAGACCCTGTTCCTCCAGCACCGGATAGACCATTGAGGTCAGCAGCGAGTTGATCTGCTTGAGGTCGCGGACGGTGTCGAGATGGATCGAGCTCGTCTCGACGCTCTTGGCCGCGCCCTCGCGCAGGCGCTCGAAATGGCTGTTGCTGGTCGCCTTCTCGAAATCGCGCAGGCGGTCCTTTTCGACCACGAGCTGGCGCGCGGAGTCGGGATCGCGCGAGATCAGCACGTTGAAGGCAAGCCGGGCATTGGCAAGCACGGTGGCATGGAAGGCGGAGAGTTCGCGCCAGCCCTCCGGCGTGAACTCCAGCTTGCGCTGTGCCTTCTTCTGAACGTGGACCAGCATGTTGCGCACGATGATGTCGCCGACCTGCTCGAGCTTGACGCAGGCGCCGAGCAGTTCCTGGCAGCGCAGCGCCTCGTTCTCGGTCATCTGCTGGATCGTCGCCTTGGCGAGATAGAGTTTTATCGCGGCCGTCTTGCTGTCGACGCGGTCGTCGAGGGCGGCGAGCGCCTTGATCCTGTCGGCGTCGGCGCTTTCGTAGAGCTCGATGATGCTCTTCAGCATGATCTCGACGGTCTCGCACACGCGCACCACCTCGCGGGTGGCGCTGGCCAGAGCCTGGCTGGGCGTGCCGAGGTCGGCCTCGTTGAGGGCGCTGAGTTCGATGGTCTCCAGCGACTCGGCCGGTTTCGTCGGCGTGAGGGCGGCCACGATGCGCTGCGAGGCGCGGTAGACCAGCGGCGAGCAGGGAAGGCCCGCCAGGAGCACGATGACGTTGAAGAGGATGTGCGCGTTGATGATCTGGTCGGGCACCGTCGCGCCGATGAGGGCGGGCGAGGGCTTGAAGGTCAGGAACAGGACAAGCATCACCAGCGACCCCAGCCCGCGCATCAGAAGGTTGCCGATGGGCACCACGCGGACTTCGGGGGCGGCGCCGCGTGTCAGCAGCGGCGCGATGATGGAACTGCCGAGATTGACGCCCAGCACCAGCACGATGCCGAGCTCCGGCGGGATCAGCCCGCGCCCGGCGAGCTGGACCACCAGCAGCACGCCGGCGATGCTGGAATGGAACAGCCAGGTGATCAGGGCCGCCAGCAGATAGGCGGTCACCGGGTCGGTGGAGAAATAGTCGATGATGACCGGCAAGAGCTTGCTGTCGCGTAGAGGCTCGGAGGCCTGGCCGATCATTTCGAGCGACAGCAGCAGAAGGCCGATGCCGACGAGGATGCGGCCGAGCTGGCGCCATTCGCGCCGTTCCGTTGAAAGAAAAATTCCGGTGCCGGCGGCAAGGCACACGGGAACCAGCAGCGACAGGTCGAAGGACAAGACCTTGACCACCAGCGCAGAGCCGATCTCAGCTCCGCGCACGGCGAGCTGGCCGGCCATGCCGCTGACGATGCCAGCACCGGCAAAGGAGCCTACCAGCAACGTGACCGCCGTGGAGCTTTGGAGGGCGATGGCAAGGCCGGTGCCGAGGATGACCGCCATCAGCGGGTTGCGCATGGTGGCACGCAGTCTCTGGCGCAGCACGTCGCCATAGGCGCGCTCGACGCCGGTGCGCACCATGCGCGTGGCGTAGAGCAGCAGCGCCACCGCCCCGGCCAGATGCAGGAGGACTACCGAGCCGCTCATGACGACAGGCCCCCGAAGCGACCGGCCAATGATGCCGGCAGAGGGTGCATGCGGTGGTGGCTGTCTTCGCGAATCAGGGTCATTTTGTGTCTGGTCTATAGATTAGCCGGATAATATTTTTCGTCCACAGCGCCAGTACATTCCAGGCCGACGCAAAGTGTCGGAAATGGAGCGTAGGCCTGTGAAAAGCGGGCATTCTCCCCACCGGGAGTCGTATCGCGCGGTGGTCGTGTGTATATGGGGGCGAAAGTGAGCCTGTTCCATGCGCTTCCAGCCTTCCTTCCTCGACGAGATACGCGACCGCGTGCCGATTTCGGCCGTGATCGGCACGCGCGTCACCTGGGATCGGCGCAAGACCAATGCGCCACGCGGCGATTTCTGGGCCTGCTGCCCGTTCCATGGCGAGAAGTCGCCGAGCTTCCACTGCGAGGACCGCAAGGGGCGCTATCATTGCTTCGGCTGTGGCGTTTCGGGCGATCATTTCAAGTTTTTGACCGAACTCGATGGGCTGAGCTTCCCCGAAGCGGTGGAGCGCATCGCCGACATGGCGGGCGTGCCGATGCCGGCGCGCGACGTGGTGGAGGAGCGGCGCGAGCGCGAGCGCGCCTCGCTGCATGATGTCATGGAGATGGCGGCAAAATTCTTCCAGGACCGGCTGCAGGCGGCCGACGGCGCCAGGGCGCGCGCCTATCTGCGCGACCGCGGTCTGACCTCGGTGACGCAGCAGAAATTCGGCCTGGGCTACGCGCCCGAAAGCCGCAACGCGCTGAAGGAGTTTCTGGCTTCCAAGGGCGTTGAGCGGGCGCAGATCGAGGCGTGCGGGCTGGTGGTGTCGGGTCCCGACATCCCCGTCTCCTATGACCGTTTTCGTGACCGCGTCATGTTTCCGATCGAGGATGCGCGCGGCAAGGTGATCGCCTTCGGCGGGCGCGCGCTGTCGCCGGACGTCTCGGCCAAGTATCTGAATTCGCCCGACACCGAACTCTTCCACAAGGGCAACGTGCTCTACAATTTCGCCCGCGCCCGCAAGGGTATGGGCCGCGAGGGCACGGTGATCGCGGTCGAGGGCTATATGGACGTGATCGCGCTGGCGCAGGCGGGCTTCGACAATGTCGTGGCGCCGCTTGGTACGGCGTTGACCGAGAATCAGCTCGAGCTGCTGTGGCGCATGTCGGGCGAGCCGGTGCTGTGCTTCGACGGCGACAAGGCCGGCCTGAAGGCCGCCTGGCGCGCCGCCGATCTGGTGCTGCCGATGGTGCAGGCGGGGCACACGGCGCGCTTCGCGCTGCTGCCGGAAGGCAAGGACCCCGACGACCTGGTCAAGGCGGAGGGGCCGGACGCGTTCAAGGCAGTGCTGTCAGAGGCGCGTCCGCTGGCCGACCTTTTGTGGATGCGCGAAACCTCCGGCGGCGTGTTCGACACGCCCGAGCGCCGCGCGGAGCTGGAAAAGACGCTGCGGGAGCTTACCAGCCGCATCAAGGACGAGAGCGTCCGCTATCACTACGCGCAGGAGATGCGCGACCGCGTGCTGAATTTTTTCGGCTCACAGCGGGCGCGGTCACAGAAGCAGGGCGGCGGGGGCAAGCGCTTCGGCGACCAGCGCGGCGGCGGCCGGCCCGGCGCCGCGGCGGGGCGGCTGGCGGTGTCGGAGAGCCTGGCGCGTTCGGCCATGGTGAAGCGGGCAGGCGGCATCATGCCGCTGCGCGAGGCGGCCCTCGTGGTGTCGCTGATCAACCACCCTGTGCTGGTCGACGAGCATTTCGACCATGTCGAGGATCTGGATCTGACCGATCAGGACCTGCGCTTGCTGCACTCGGCGCTCATCGACGCGGTGGCGCACGATGCCGAGGAGCGCGGGGCGGTGATCGCCCATATCGAACAGGCGGGCCTGGGCGAGATCTGGCAGCGGGCCACCGCGCTGGTGCGCAAGGCGCGGCAGTGGCCGGCGCTGGAGGACGCGGCGATCGAGGATGCCCGCGACGCCTTCGGCCAGGTGCTGCACTTGCACCGCAGCGCTCGCACTCTACATAAGGAGCTGAAAGTAGCAGAGGCGGCTCTGGCAACCGATCCCACCGACGAGAACTATCGTCATCTGGTGGACATCCAGGCACAGTTTCGCGACGTGCAAGCGACCGAAGCGCTGATCGAAGGCTTCGGTATATCGTCGGGACGTGTCGATCGCGGCTAATAGGCGTGAGGCTGGGGCGTGTCGTTTGAGTGGATGATTCGCAATTGATTCGCTTTTTTGGCGCGAATCATGCGAGAGGCGCTTGACCTTCGGTCTGATTGACGGAATCAGAACGATTCGAATTGTGGACGCGGCGCGGCCCGCGCCCGACATTTGGCAGGATGGAATGCTGATCTGGACGGCGTGCGCAAGCCGCCCCAGATATTAGGGTTAATCAAGACGTAACTCACACGCTGCTAACGGCATGAACAGACGCAAGTCAGCGCAGGTGGTTTGTATACCCGGTCCGGGAGTCTGAAGCCCCCGCATTACCCGGTCGCTTGGAGAAAGCAAAAGAATGGCGATAAAGGAAAAGGAAGAGGTCGAGAACGAACGCGAAGGCGCCGCCGATGGCCCTTTGCTCGACCTTTCCGATGATGCTGTCAAGAAAATGATCAAGGCCGCGAAGAAGCGCGGCTATGTGACCATGGACGAGCTGAACTCGGTGCTGCCTTCGGAGGAAGTGACCTCCGAGCAGATCGAGGACACGATGGCCATGCTTTCGGACATGGGCATCAACGTGGTCGAGGACGACGAGGCCGGCGAGGAAGGCGAGGGCGCCGCGGCAGATGCCGAGGACGACGCCAACGAGTTGGCCGAGCAGACCGGCACCGCGGTTGCGACCGTCACCAAGAAGGAACCGACGGACCGCACGGACGATCCGGTGCGCATGTATCTGCGCGAGATGGGTTCGGTCGAGCTTCTGTCGCGCGAAGGCGAAATCGCCATCGCCAAGCGCATCGAAGCTGGCCGCGAGACCATGATCGCCGGCCTGTGCGAAAGCCCGCTGACCTTCCAGGCCATCATCATCTGGCGCGACGAGCTCAACGAAGCCAAGATCCTGCTGCGCGAGATCATCGACCTCGAAGCCACCTATGCCGGCCCCGAGGGCAAGCAGGCGCCGGTACTCGACCGCGAGGAACTCGAGCGGCCGAAGACGCCGGAGGACAGCAAGCCGCGCCGCGCTTCGCGCAGCGATGAAGACGACATCACCAATGTCGGCGGCGAGATCCGTCCGGAAGAGGACGAGGAAGACGAGGACGAGACCAACCTGTCGCTGGCGGCCATGGAAGCCGAGCTGCGTCCGCAGGTCATGGAAACCCTCGACGTCATCGCCGACACCTACAAGAAGCTGCGCAAGCTGCAGGACCAGCAGGTGGAAAACCGCCTGGCTGCCGCCGGCACGCTGTCGCCCAGCCAGGACCGCCGCCTGAAGGAGCTGAAGGACCAGCTCATCAAGGCCGTGAAGTCGCTGTCGCTCAACAACGCCCGCATCGAGGCGCTGGTCGAGCAGCTCTACGACATCAACAAGCGCCTGGTGCAGAACGAAGGCAAGCTGTTGCGCCTGGCCGAAAGCTATGGCGTGCGCCGCGACGAGTTCCTGAGGGAGTACCAGGGCTCGGAGCTCGACCCGAACTGGACCAAGAGCATCGGCAACCTGACCAGCCGCGGCTGGAAGGAGTTCACCAAGAACGAGAAGGACACGATCCGCGACATTCGCTCGGAAATCCAGAATCTCGCCACCGAGACCGCGATTTCCATCGCCGAGTTCCGCAAGATCGTGAACCAGGTGCAGAAGGGCGAGCGCGAAGCGGCCATCGCCAAGAAGGAGATGGTGGAGGCCAACCTGCGCCTCGTGATCTCCATCGCCAAGAAGTACACGAACCGCGGCCTGCAGTTCCTGGACCTCATCCAGGAAGGCAACATCGGCCTGATGAAGGCGGTGGACAAGTTCGAGTACCGTCGTGGCTACAAGTTCTCGACCTACGCCACCTGGTGGATCCGGCAGGCGATCACCCGTTCGATCGCCGACCAGGCCCGCACCATCCGCATCCCGGTGCACATGATCGAGACGATCAACAAGATCGTCCGCACCTCGCGCCAGATGCTGCACGAGATCGGCCGCGAGCCGACGCCGGAGGAACTGGCCGAGAAGCTGGCCATGCCGCTGGAGAAGGTGCGCAAGGTGCTGAAGATCGCCAAGGAGCCGATCTCGCTCGAAACGCCGGTGGGCGACGAGGAGGATTCGCACCTCGGCGACTTCATCGAGGACAAGATGGCGATCCTGCCGATCGACGCGGCGATCCAGGCCAATCTGCGCGAGACGACCACGCGCGTGCTGGCCTCGCTGACCCCGCGCGAGGAGCGCGTGCTGCGCATGCGCTTCGGCATCGGCATGAACACCGACCACACGCTCGAAGAGGTCGGCCAGCAGTTCTCGGTCACGCGCGAGCGTATCCGCCAGATCGAGGCCAAGGCGCTGCGCAAGCTCAAGCATCCGAGCCGCTCGCGCAAGCTGAGAAGCTTCCTCGACAGCTGAGAAACAAAGAAAGCCCGGGCATGTCCCGGGCTTTTTTGCTTATGGCGAGGTCGCCATGGAATGCTCCGGAAGCGAAGAACGATGTCGATCATCCCGCTGAAGCTTGGCGTTCTTGCCGCACTGGCTGCGGCTGCCCCGGCGGCCTGCTCGCCACTGAAGCCGCGCGCCGAGATCGTCGCCATGGCCAATCCGGCCTCCGTCCATTGCGGCGAGATCGGTGGGCGGTCGGAAATCCGGTCGGACGCGGCTGGCAACCAATCTGGCGTCTGCCAGATGCCCGACGGGCGGGTCTGCGAGGAGTGGGCGCTGTTCCGCGACGGAGCATGCGTGGCGCCCAAGGACTGACCGGCTTACACGGACCACGATAAGCGTCGAAGGGCGGCAGCAAGGGCTGCTCTCGATCCCGCAATGCCGTTCGCTCTCATCCACCACAAGGCCAGCTTGTCGGCGCAGGCGGCAGCCCCATATTCCCTGCCGGGCCAGATGTGGGGCATTCATCCCGGCGCCGGACACGGTGTCGGAACGGGAGGGAGGTCTACCGTGACGACGTACATCATGCTTGTGAACTGGACGGAGCAGGGCATCAGGAACGTACGCGAGTCGCCGAAGCGGCTCGACGCGGTGAAGAAGCAGCTCGAGGAGATGGGAGGCGGCTTCAAGGCCTTCTACCTGACCATGGGCAAGTACGACATGGTGCTGATCGGCGAGGCGCCTGACGATGCGGTGGCGGCGCGGTTTGCGTTGCAGCTCGGAATGGGCGGCAATGTGCGCACGCAAACGCTGAAGGCATTCCCGGAGGCAGCTTACCGCGAAATCATCGCGTCGCTGGGATAGGTTTGGCCAGGGGCCGGCGGAGGCGCAGCTGGAACAGCTATGTCATCCGCCTGTGCCCGGACCGCCTCGACGGGGCGGTCCGAAACGGCTAGTTTGCCGTTGAATCGGAAGCGAGGTGCATATGTCCTTTCTGAAACGTCTTTTCGGCGGCGGCGGTGGCGAGAGCGCCGGTCAGGCCAAGGAAGCGGCCTCGAAGGAGATCGAGCACAACGGCTTCCACATCCGGGCCACGCCCTTCAAGGAGGGTGGCCAGTTCCAGACCTGCGGCGTCATCTCCAAGGAGATCGACGGCGTGGTGAAGGAGCATCGCTTCATCCGCGCCGACCGTTTCGCTTCGCTCGACGATGCCGTGGACGTGTCCTTCAGGAAGGGCAAGCAGCTGATCGACGAGCAGGGCGAGACCATTTTCCGCTGAGCGCCCTTCGGGTCCTGCCCCTAGGTTCCGATCGCTGCCCTGGGAATTGAAAGCCCATCCTTGTTCACGAGCACGATCGGCGCGTCGACGCCGTCGATCGTGACGACGAGCAGGCGCATGACCCACTCGCCCTCGGTGCGTACGGCGTGAGAGGTCACGGTACCGGTGCCCTTGTCGCCCTGCACCGGGATCTCCATCTGGGCCGCGCCGGTGCCGCCGGGCTGGACGCTGATCGTGCCGAATATCCAGAACTTGCTCGAGATGTGCTCGCCGAGGGCTTCGCTCACCTGCGGATCGGCGCGCACTGCCTCCATGCTGATGCGATAGGCGTCGCTGTTCCTCATCGAGATCGGCACCACGACGAACATGCTTGCGAAGAGGCCGATGACGGCCGCCCAGATGATCGCGCCGGCGATGGCCCAGTTGCGCTGGGTGCGGCGGAAATGCTCCGCGTCGCGCCAGTAGCGGTTGCGCCAGGCCCAGCGGCTGCCCCGTGCGCCGAGCACGATCATCATGACGATGTTGACCAGCGGGATCAGCGCCAAAAGGGCAATGTATGTGCTGTTGCCAATGCCCCAGATCCAGTTGAGGAAAAAGGCGCCCCAGTTCCAGCGGTTGAGCTCGGCCGGGATCTCGGCGGGATCGTTCAGCGCTTCACGGGCCATTTGCTCCTCCGGTCGTTGCCTTGTCGGCGGTCCGCTTGACGAGCCTCTGCATGGCCAGGCGTTGCGGGCGCCCATGCGCCCGCGCAGGTCTATCAGAACCGCAAGGCAGGTCAGGTTCAAGTGTCGTCGTAAGAGTCTGCTTACGAAACTGTGTTTTGCCGGCCGCAAGCCGCGCATTCTTCTTGCAAGCGAGGCTCGGCTGGACGAGTTTCGCGCCGACAAGTGCCGAAGGGGGAATGATGTTGTTCTGGAAGAATGTTCCGCATGTGTCTGGCGCGGCCCGGGGAATTGGGCTGACGATTGCGCTGCTTGCGCCGGCGCTGGCCGCATGCACCACGACCGAGGAAGCCAACAAGGCGATCAAGTCGCGTTTCATCGGCCAGCCGAGCGATGTGTTCTTTTCGCAATATGGCGCGCCGATCTCGGAGTTTTCGCTGAACAGCGGCGGCAAGATCTATCGCTGGCGCGGCGGTGACACCACGCGCACGCTGCCGGCTGAGTATACCACCATCGGCGCCCCCAGCGATCCGATGGCCGGCAGCAGGACGACCCAGACCACGACGACCGTGACGCAGCCCAACAGCTCGACGACCGTCACCGAAACCCGCACGACGAGCTCGGGCGTGAGTTTCGGCGCCATGCCGCAGCAGGTGATGGTGAAGCCGCCGCGCGTGGAACACCTGTTCTGCGAGGCGCAGATCTCGGTCGACGGCAACGGCATCATCACCAATGTCGAGGCGACGCGCGACACTGACGGTGAAGGCCTCAGCCTCTCGCGCTGCGCGGAAGTGTTCGGCGTCAAGAAGTAGGTTCGGCGGTGGCCGGCTGCGCCGGCCGCCACCCGTTGCCGGTCAGCGAGAGAGCTTGGGCGCGGCCAAGGCCAGGCCGGCGTCGCCGTCTTCCTTGTCGTCGTCGATGCAGACGCGGTTGCGGCCGAGATGCTTGGCCCGGTACAGATGCCGGTCGGCCTGCGCGATAAGCGCCGGCCAGCTTTCGGTTCCGGGCCGCCAAGACGCCACGCCGAAGCTGGCGGTGATGCGCAGCTCAAGTTCTGGGCTGACCACCATCTCCGCCAGCGCCTTGCGCAGCTTTTCGGCCAGTCGCTGACCGCCGTCGGAAGAGGTCGAGCGCGCAAGAACGGTGAATTCCTCGCCGCCGAAGCGGGCGACGACGTCGCCGCTGCGCACCTCGGCCCGCACCGTCTCGGCCACGCGCTGCAGCACCAGATCGCCGACGCCGTGCCCGAACGTGTCGTTGACCAGCTTGAAGTGGTCGATGTCGAACATCAGCAGGGCGACCGGCTCGCGCGTGCGCGCGGCCTCGCTGAGAGCCTTCGTTCCGACGCCGTCGATCGTCCGGCGGTTCAACAGGCCGGTCAGGCCGTCGGTCTCCGAGAGCGTCTTGAGGCGTGCGGTCAGGCGATCGCGCTCGCCCTCCAGCGCACGATGCTGGCGCTGGCTCTCGCGCAACGTCTGCAGGCCGTTGAACATGTCCTTGATTTCACGGCTGACGATCCGGGGCAGGGGCGGCTCGGTGAGATCGTCCCGCGCAATCTGGATGATTTGGTCCTTCGCCGACAGTAGCGGCTGGAATAGGAAGCGCCGCAGGGCCGAACTGATGACGATCAACAGCGTGGCGACGAACAGCGTCAGCGCGCCGGCGATGGCGAGCAGCATGGCGGCATGGTCGCGCGAGGCGGTGATGCGTCCGGCCAGGCGCTCGATGATGACATCGCGCAGTTGCTCGACCGGCTTCATTCCCGGCACGTAGTTGGCGGTGAATTCGCCGGCGGTCATCTGCGCCGGCTTCTGGACTGCCTTGAGCGCGATGCTCCAGGCATAGGGCAGGGCGGCGCCGAAATATTCCTGGTCCACGTTGCGCAGCATGTCGGCGACGGTAGGGTCGGTGAGATAGGCGGCGCCGTAGCCCGAGACGAGCTCCCGCAGCGTCTCGATCCGGCCGGCAGTATTGGCCAGCATCAGGCTGAGCTCGGTGTCGCTCGCCTTCGGGGTGGTCAGCATCATCACAACGTAGGAGCCGAAGCGCCCGGCATGCTCGCGCAGGCGGCCGCAAGCGCTGGCCATGACGATCTCGGTGCTGACCTGCGGGTATACGGCGACGATTTCCTCGCCAAGATGGTCGGTCACGCTGACAGCTGCGTCGGCGGCCTGGAACATCCTGTTGATCGCGTCGGCGATCTGGTCTCCGGTCCGCATGGAGGTCGGCATGGCGGCAACGGCATCGACGGCCTTGCGGCCGGCTGCGAGCTTGCCGACGAGGCGCGCCACTGCCTCATGGTCGTGCCCGAAGCTCGGCTCCTCGTCCGCAAAGGCCGCTTCCAGCGTCGCGATGGCTCGATCGCTGGCGGCCCGGCGCTCGGCGAGCAGTTGCCTGAATTCGGGCATTTGCTCAGCGGCGGAGCCCATCAGGCCGTTGCTGGGGCCGCGCTCGGCCGAAACGGCGTTGGCGGCCAGCAGGGCAAGATGAAAGCGGCTGAATTCCTGAAGCCCCAGGCTGTAGCGCCGATAGTCCTCCAGACTGAGAATAAACAGGACGCCGCCAAGGACGAGAGATCCGGCAACGGCCGCCCAGCCGGCCAGCCCGTAAAGATGTTGCAGGCGAAACGTGCCCAAAAGCATTCTGTGCTGCCCCCTATCCCGATCCGACCGATCGGCAACAAACCTTGGGAACTCACGAATGTTCCCAGACCGGTTCCCATCAAACAGAGCAGGGTAAAGACTTCGTATCCAGTTCCTGGGACTCGACGGAGAAACATCGCAATTTGTGCTCGGGTACGATTTTGGCGGGGCTGGCGAGGTATATGGAAGGTTGCAATCGCACCAGCCCGGGCGAACTCGCCCGGCTTGCAAGTGTCTCCGCTCCGGGGCAAGAATTGGTTCAAAGTTCTACAAACCACGGAGCGCAGCGAATGTCCCTGCGAGGAAAGACCATTTTCATCTCTGGCGGCTCGCGCGGGATCGGACTGGCGATCGCGCTGCGCGCCGCGCGCGACGGCGCCAATGTGACGATCGCGGCAAAGACGGCCGAGCCGCACCCCAAGCTGCCGGGCACCATCTACACTGCGGCGGAGGAGATCGAGAAGGCGGGCGGCAAGGCGCTGCCGGTGATCTGCGACATCCGCGAGGAAACTAAGGTTGCCGAGGCCGTCGCCAGAACTGTCGAAAAGTTCGGCGGCGTCGACATCTGCATCAACAACGCCAGCGCGATACAGCTGACCGGCACGCTGGAAACCGACATGAAGCGCTATGACCTGATGCACCAGATCAATACGCGCGGCACGTTCCTCGTCTCCAAAATGTGCATTCCGCACCTGAAGTTGGCGCAAAACCCTCACATTCTGAATCTGGCCCCGCCGCTCGACATGGACGCCAAATGGTTCAAGAACCACGTTGCCTACACCATGGCCAAGTTCGGCATGTCGATGTGCACGCTGGGCATGAGCGCGGAATTCGCCAAGGCGGGCATCGCGGTGAACTCGCTGTGGCCGTTGACGGCGATCGACACGGCGGCCGTGCGCAACCTGCTCGGCGGCGAGACCGTGGCGGCGATGAGCCGGTCGCCCGAGATCATGGCCGATGCGGCGCATGCGGTCCTGACCCGTCCGTCGCGCGAGACGACGGGCAACTTCTTCATCGACGAGCTGGTGCTGCGCGAAGCCGGGGTGACGGATTTCTCGAAATATGCGCCGGGCGCAAAGGGCGCGCTAGCCGGCGATTTCTTCGTGCCGGACGAGATATTCGCCCAGACCGACACGAAGGTGACCGGCTTCCTGTGACAAAAAAGGCCGGCGCGCTTGCCGACCTGATTCAGGAAACGGTGCTATCAGCCTGATTTTACGGGAACTGATATTTGCGCCGGCGCGACGATGGCGGGGCGGCAGGCCTACCAGAGGCTTGGCCGCGGCCGGCGCATTATTCCGAACATAAAAAGCCCGGCCGAGGGGGGGTATCGACCGGGCTTTCGCCTGTCCCCCGGCTAGGGGGACGGGGCAGGGAAGTCGTCAGGCTGCAGGACGAATCTGTCGAGTCAATAACCTTTGGCCTCAACTCGCGAAACCGTGATCAATCGCTTTTGCCGATCACGGTTTCGTTGGATTCGATCCACGGCCTCGGCGTCACCGGTTGCTGGCGACCGGGGCCACCAGCGGCGTGATACGGCGGATGACGACGCGGCGGTTCTGGCGTTCGGGCGCCTGGGTCTTCACCTTCAGGAACTGCTTGCCATAACCCTGGGTCGCCAGGTTCTCCGGCGGGATGCCGAAGACGTTGGTGAGCGCGGCAGCCACCGATTCGGCCCGCCTGTCTGACAGCGCCAGATTGGCGAGCTCGGAGCCGACGGCATCGGTGTGGCCCTCGATCAGGAACGTCTCGGCAGGGTTCTGCTCGAGAATGCGTTCCATGGCCTTGGCCACGCCTTCGAGGTGAGAGATCTCGTTCTCGGCGACCGCGGCCGAGCCGAACTCGAAGTTGATCGTGTCGAGGTCGATGCGGCGCGTCTTGTCGCGGATGCGGGCCGAGCGCTTCACCTCGTCGATCGAGTAGAGGCGTTCCACGCGCTCCACCGGCGGCTGCTCGAGGAAGTCGTAGTACATATCCGGATTACGCACGCGCTCCGGGGTCAGCACATAGTCGTCCTCGGGGATGTCCAGGCGCAGTGGCGGCAGGTCGCGACCCGGATCGCGCCAGTCGCGGACGCGGTCGTAGTCGCCCTCGTCGACATAGGACAGCACGTATTCGCGTCCGTCGGGCATGATGCGTGAACGGCGGACGACGTCGCCATAGGCGTTGCGGATGGTGACCACCCGTGTACCGTCGCCACGCTCGATGGTCTCGCGGGTGCGGCCGCGCGGCAGGTCCTCATAGTAGACGTCGCGGGCGCCGTGCCGCATGCGCGGGCGATCGTTGCTCTCCACCATGACCTGGTTGTTGAGCTGGATGATGACGCGGTCGCCGATCTCCTTGAGAACCTCGGTGCCCTTCGGGCGCTCCTGGCGGCTGAGGTCGACCGGCCTTTCCTTCACGCGCTTGCCCTGCTCGGCCGTCACCGGAACGATCTTCTCCGGCTGCACTTCCTGCTGGGCGGCCTTGTCGTCGGCGGGCGGCGGGCCGGCCTCGGCCGGCTGCGGACGACGGTTGCCGCCCTGCTGGCCGCGCTTGCCCTGATCCTGCGCGCCCTGTTCCTGGCCTTCGACCGGAGCGGCCTTCTGGCTGTCGGGTGCGGGCAGGGTCTTGCCTTCGCCGGTGGCTTCGCCCCGAGCCGGCCGCTCCTTGCCGGGAACCGGCCTGGCTTGGCCTTCCGTCTCCGCCGGTGCCGGCGTCACGGCTTCGCCCGGAGCCGCGGGCTGCTCGGATGCGGCGGGCGCCTGCTGGTCGCCCTTCTTTCTGGGCCTTTCGGGCTTGGCTTCGGCGGGCTGCTCGGCCGGGGTCGTCCCGGAGGGAGCCGCCTCAGTCGGGGCAGGGGTTTCGCCTGGGACAGGCGTGACCTCGGCCGGCTTTTCGGTGGGCGTCGGCGCTGTCGTTTCGCCAGGGGCGGGCTGCTCGGCGGCAGGCGCTTCCTTGCGGTTCTTCTTGTGCGGCTGTTCCGGCGCGGCTTCGGCCGGGGTAGGCGCGATTTCGACCGGCTTTTCTACAGGTGCCGGAGTCAGCTCCTGGGGCGCGGTCGGCTGCTCGGCGGCGGGGGCCTGCTTGCCGTTCTTCTTGCGTGGCTTCTCGGGTGCGGCCTCGGCCGGGGCAGGGGCGAACTCCTGGGTCGCGGCTGGCTGCTCAGCGGCCGGCGCTTCCTTGTGGTTCTTCTTGCGCGGCTTCTCCGGCGCGGCCTCGGCCGGGGCGGGCGTCAGCTCCTGCGGCGCGGCTGGCTGCTCGGCGGCTGGTGCTTCCTTGTGGTTCTTCTTGCGCGGCTTCTCCGGCGCGGCCTCGGCCGGGGCAGGCGCGAACTCCTGGGTCGCGGCTGGCTGCTCAGCGGCTGGCGCTTCGTTGTGGTTCTTCTTGCGCGGCCGCTCCGGCATGGCCTCGGCGGGCGCGAATTCCTGCTGGGCGGGCTGCTCGGCAGCCGGCTCCTCCCTGTGCTTCTTCTTTCGCGGCTGCTCGGGTGCGGCCTCGGCTGGGGCGGCCTCCTGCGCGCGCGGCATCGCCTCTGGGGCCGACTGCTCCGCGGGGGCCTGGTCCGCTTTGCGATGCTTCTTCTTCGGCAGTTGCTCTTCCGAGGACTGGTCCTGCGGCTGATCCACCGGCAGTTCCTCGGCCTGCGCCAGCACAATCGGGGCGGAAGCGCGTGCGCCGAGCGGCGCGCGGGCAGGTTCGCCCATGCCGCCGACCGGCATTGGCGCCGCCATCAGCGGCTGGCATGCCATCAGCAGACTAAGGGCGGTCCCCGCCAAGATCCTGGGTTGGCGTTTCATCCGAAATTTCTCCTGTGAATGCATAAGGTCCCGTCTGGGCGAAAGAAAAGACACTGAAATTTGTTCCAGGAAGGCCGTAATCAGGGCATCAGTAAGGCGATTGCCGGGCGAATCGGACGCGTGAAAAATCCGGCCGCCGCCGGCGGCCGCCGGCCCGGTTTCGCTTGATTTTGCCGCGCGCGCGGGCCACATGCACCGCATGAGCGAACCCTTCTGGAAGACTACCGAACTCGAGGCGATGACGCCGACCCAGTGGGAATCGCTGTGCGACGGCTGCGGCAAGTGCTGCATGTCGAAGCTGGAGGACGAGGACACCGGCGACATCTACTGGACCAGCGTGGGCTGCCGGCTGTTCGACCCGGAAAGCTGCCGCTGCGCCGACTACCACAACCGGCTCGCCCTTGTGACCGACTGCATCGGCCTGACGCCGCAGAACGTGCGCACGATCTCCTGGCTGCCGCAGACCTGCGCCTATCGGCTGGTTGCCGAGGGGCACGACCTCTATTGGTGGCATCCGCTGGTTTCGGGCAGCGCCGAGACGGTGCACGAGGCGGGCATCTCGATGCGCGGCCGCGTGACCGCGCTGGAGAGCGAGCTTGCGGAGCCGGAGGACTTCTTCGAGCACATGCTGGCCGAAGAGCCCTGAGGGCTGACGCAGGGGCTGCCGTCGCGGCAGGCGACTGCCTCTTGCGCACGCATTATTACAGATATTTTTCAATGATTTACCGTATGAACCGAAAATGAACGCCCGGTTCGAGAACGGTTCAGGCGGCGTGGCGCAATGTCGCCACAACGCTTCGGCAGGAACCGCCGAGGTTCAGCCCAAGAGGAGATATTCATGTCCAGCATGCTCAAGTCCGCCGCCCTTTCTGCCCTGGTTGGGCTCGGCGCCCTGGCCGCGATGCCGGCCGGCGCCCAGGCCGACGGCCTGTATCTGAATTTCGGCGGCGACGGCGCGGGCGGCGGCTTCTACGTTCGCGACAACGACAATCGCTGGGACCGCCGCGACCGCTGGGAGCGCCGCGATCGCTGGGAGCGCGGCTGCACCCCGGACCGCGCCCTCGACAAGGCCGAGCGGATGGGCATGCACCGCGCCCGCGTCGTCGACATGGGCCGCTATTCGATCACCGTGGCCGGCCGCAAGTGGGGCGACCGCATGATCGTGACCTTCGGCCGCGAGCCCTACTGCCCGATCCTGCGCTGACCGCACCCGCAAGCGGGTCAAACGAAAAGCCCCGAGGGAGCGATCCCCCGGGGCTTTTCGCATTGGATATGGCCGCGGTGTCACGCGCGGGCAGGCGGCCTACTTGATCTCGAAGGTGACGTTGACCTGGACGTTGTAGGAATTCTCGCCGGCCTGGACCGGCACGGAGCCGGCGCTGTCATAGGCCACGTTCTTGGCCATCGGCATCGGCCGGGGCTGATAGGTCTGGTCGGAAATCTCCAGGATGCGGCCGAGCTCCACCCCGGCGGCTTCGCTCAGCACCTTGGCCTTGTCGATCGCATTCTGCACGGCCGCCTTGCGCGCCTCGGTCAGCGCCGCCGACGGGTCGTTGTTGGTGAAGGTGATGCCGCCGCCCTGGTTGACGCCGAGCGAGACCGATTTGTCGAGGATGTCGCCGGCCTTGGCGAGGTCGCGCACGCGCACCGACAGCGTGTTGGTGACCTGGTAGGCGACCAGCTCGGCCACCTGGCTGCCGTCGGGCTTGCTGGCATAGTTGTAGCGCGGCGAGATCTGGATGCCGGAGGTCTGCAGGTCGCGCTCCTCGATGCCGGCGGCCTTCATCGCCGAGATCACGGCGGCCATGGCGTCGTTGTTGGCGTTGAGCGCCTCGCGCGCCGTTTTGGCCTCGCGCATGACGCTGAGCGACAGCAGCGCAAGGTCGGGCGCGACGGCCTTTTCGCCTTCGCCCGTCACGATGATGCGCGGGGACGGCTGATTCTGGGCGTGGGCGGAAAATGCGGGCAGGGCGATTGCGGCGGCAAGCGCCAGCGGCAGATAATATCTCGTCATGTAAATCTCCAATGTCGTCGTCCCTATCCGAGCCGCACTATGTTGCGATTATGGGGCGATTGCGGCAAGTCCAAACTGTTTGTGGCAGAAAGCCTTGTGCGCTTCGCAAAAAGACTCTATCCAGCCCTTGCGTGGGGCCTGTAGCTCAATGGTTAGAGCCGGCGGCTCATAACCGCTTGGTTGGGGGTTCGAGTCCCTCCGGGCCCACCAAATATACTTTAAATTCAATGGCTTATTTTGAGGTTAGCCACAAGGTTAGCCACGACGGCGATTCACCAGCTTTGTGACCTTGTCCATGCCCTCGGTGGCGAGCAGCGCCTGTTCGGCCTCACGCGAGTAGAGTCCGGCGTGTTCGATGTCGTCATGGCCGAGAATTTTCATCAGCTGGCGGGTTGATGCGCCACCTTCCGCAAGCATTTTCCCGAGCGTCTTGCGAAGACCATGGAGCGTGTAGCCCTTGTCGATCTTCGCCGCCTTAGTCCAATCGGCCATGCGACCAGTGATCGATTTCGCCGAGAAAGGTTCGCCGTACTGCGTGACCAGGATCGTCTCGCCCTTCCGTGGCGTGGCCGCCAGCACTTCCTCAAGCATCGGGGTGATGGGGACGAATACTTCGGCGCCGCCCTTTTCCTGGATGACAACGAACCCATCGACTTTCCGGCTTGCCTCTCCCTGCTGAATCTGTCGCGTGCAACGCTGATCCCAGCGTAGTGTCACGACATCGCTGCGGCGATTACCGAGCCACAAGGCCAGCGCATAGGTCAGCCGTGGCGTCGTGCCGATCGCCCACCGCGCCTCGAACGCCTCCATGGCGTCGATTGTCCAAGCCTTCCAGCCGACATATTCCGGCCGCCACTTCAGTTTGTAGGATGGGTCAACCTCGATCCATTCCTCGTCCATCGCGGCATAGATCATCTTCCGAATGGCAACGAGGAGGTGCTTGGCCTTGTGAGGCGTGCTGGAGTGATCCGCGATGATGTCCTTGAGGTGCCGGCGGCAGCATGGAGTGCCGGGAAGGCTTCTGTCTTCCCATTTCGACGAAACCGCCAGCGAGTTTTGTCGTGGCGGTCCTGATATGACGAGGCAAATGGGTAATCGTCGCTCATGCCAGAGGTTATGCTGCGCGATTCCGACGTGACAAGAGCCGGTCGAGCACATTTCCACCGTCATCTGGCAAGTCGGTGAATGCTGCGTCGAGCGCGATCCGGTCCCAGACCGTCCGCCCGTTGACGCGCTTCGGCTTCGGCATGCGCCCGTCCTTGACCATCTCATCAAACTTGGTTGAGCCGACGCCGACATAACGGGCCGTCTCTTCACGGCATAGGCCGCGCGGCGCATAGGCGATGTTGTCCGCTCTACTCATTCCCGCCCCTCCGCCTGTAGGGCTGCGCGGCCGTTCTCGGTGGCGGCTTTGAGAATGGCATCGACAAGATCGACGCAAAGGCGCTTTTGCGATGGAAACCGGCTATCCCAAAAGTCCATCGAGCCAGCACGCTTCCCAAATGCGTATTCATGGTCCCAGAGAGCCATGGCAAGCCGCGCCTCAGTATGCGGATGGAGATTGCGATGGGCTCTCGCCGCTTCCGTCAGCTTAGGCATCACGCCCTCCTGCTTCGAGAGCGCGGAATCCGTCGTCCGTCAGCACGTAGGCCGACCCGTAGGGCTCGCCGTCTTCCGTGAAGCACCCGCGCATGAGTGTGAGGTAGCCTTCGGACGCCAAATCGCGGACGAGCGCACGGATCTGCGCGTATGGCAGGCCAGTCTTGCGTTCGAGCGACTTGAAGTTGTAGCCCATTCCGGGGTCAAAGCGCGACCACTCTGCAAAGAGCGCCTTGTGCGCTGGCGTCAGCCCCTCTGACGTTGCCCCCAGGTTTTATCCAGTTTTGAGTTCGTTTCCGGCGTTGGTTTTGCCCTGATGGGCGGGTGAAACGGCGGGCGTTGGCGCGGAGCCTTTCGCATTGCGCAGCGCCAAGGCCCGAGGCGCGTGGAAGGTCAGTGCGAACTCGTCGGGCGTCTGCCAGCCGAGCTGCGAGTGCGGGCGCGCGCCGTTGTAGTCCGTCCGCCAGATGTTCAGCGCCGCGCGGGCCTGAGCCAGCGAGGAGAACAG
>NZ_JBDZDS010000010.1:0-212298 GCF_040045035.1 Mesorhizobium sp. KR1-2
GAGACCAAAACCACGAAGGAGAAAAGCAGGACCTTGACCACCACCACCGAACCGAAACATACCTGAAAGGCGGGTCAATTCTCGGCGGAAATCCCGGGTCAGTTCCTGGCGGAAATCAACACCACTGATTTGCAGCGCCTCCATAGCAGCGTTGACCTTCTCAAATTCAAGCCTGCTCGACATCATCGCGGCGCGGGCAAGATGGGGACGAAGCTGGTCCAGGTAGGAAATCGCGGCAGCAGTCATGGGACCTTTCACCTTCTTTTTCTCGACGGCGAAGACAATGGGATCGCTGCTCGGTGTGAAGATCGCAGTAGCGGTTCCAAACCCGTAACCGAGAGGTTTCATCACTTCCGTGAAGATGGGAAGCGTGTCGTAGTCCTCTTGGGTAAAAAACTCCGCCTCGTCGACGAAGCCATCGTACTCCAGGGTCAACACCTTTGCTGCGCGGATGTTTCGACTGAGCCAGCCTTCACCCAGCATTTTTGCGCTAAGATCATCGAGCGAAGCGGAACTGAGGGCGTGCATCGAAGTACTGCTTGCATTGAATAGCGCAGCCCCGTGCGCGTCCGCGCCATGCGCCATTGCATCGAGAACTTTGTTCCATTGCTCAGGGACGAAGGCTGCCTCGTATATGAGGTCCAGTACCTTGAAGGTCTCGTTCACGTTGCATCCCCCACGCCAATATTGTGGCGCCTGTACAGTGCCGGGCGTCTCACACAGGAGGCGGACTCATTTATTTTTTATTCCAAGTGCGGGCCGTCTTCTCGCTAGACAGCTATCAAAAGCTCTCGTCGGTTCGTCTTACTGTCACTTTGTCGAGGTGACCGATCGCTACGATGATGCCACCTCTGGCTTTGGCAAGCGCCGCCCTGTCACCTTCTATCTTGTCGGCGGCCTTCGTGAGCATCTCGACCACTTCGGCGCTTGTGTAGCCGCCAGGGCTCGCGGCCATGGCGCGAAGATCGTCGACAATGTCGGTCATTCCCCCACTCCACTCCCCGTGTGCGGAAATGGTGCGCAGAATTTCACAAACCGTCAATCCTTCGAGCCCACCTCCACCCCGGTCTTGGGTCCCCCCGCGAGCCGGGAGGCAGTGCAGGGGCAGGGCCACGCCTTGCGCGTATTACGAACTTTGCTGTGCCGCTTCGTCCAATGCTGCCTGGGAAAGGTCATGTCGGCCAGCACGTCCTCCTCGGCGCTGTCCATGAGCGTGGCGAGCTGGGGCAGCTTCGCCTGATCTGGTCGACGACGTTGCGCCATTGCTGGCTGGCGGCCTCCGGCGTGTCCTGGGCGACGGCTGTTGCGATGAAGGCCGAGACGCCGCGCCGTCGGCTCTTGCCGGCATGGGCCAGGGCATTGCGCATGAAGTGGACCCGGCACCTCTGCCAAGTGGCCGATAGAACCTTGGAAACGGCGGCCTTGATGCCTTCGTGGGCATCGGAGGCGACGAGCTTGCGCGGCCGAGGGGGCGAAAGCAGGGGCTGAAGCCGCGCGCGACACAGCCGCAGGCTACGCCAGCGATGCCGTCAGCCAAGGCAATGTTGCGATCTATGCAACTGCGGATGGCATTGCAGGGCTTAATATTCAGCCTGGCATCGGCGGCTTTTATACGCGCGGCTATCGAGTCGATGGGGACGGGGGCGGGGCGCAATATAAGCGCCTTGCATCGGAGCCTGCCCACGCGGGGAAGCTCCAGTCGAAGGACGGCGCGTGGTGGGAATTGGCGGAAGCACTGCCGTTCGGCGCGGTTATGAACGGCGTGGTCAACGACACAGCGCCAGTCACAGCCGCTGTTGCATATGCGTCCTTCGGTACAGACATTCATTGGCCAGACGGGACAGCGCTGACGACGGCGAGTATCCCGAATTTCCACGACGTGCGCCACGTCGGGCCGGGCGTCGTCAAGCGCGGCGCTGAGTTGTTCTACATTACGCCCCCGGCTCTTTGGGGCGTTATCCAAGAAAACCATGTCTATTATTGCCTGTCTGGGGCCGCCGCGAACGACGGGCTTTCTATGTCAGAGCCACGTGCTGATCTTTCGCAATTCAGAGAAGATTTGCGTCGGTACGACCAGCAAGGAAAGCTGCGAGGAGGGAAGTGGGCGTTCCATTTTGGTGCAGGCTCGTGGAACAGCACGCAACTTAGAATTAATTTTGAGATCTCGTCCATTTACCCCGTTCGCCTCGTCGGCGAGCGCGGTAATAGATCGCATGAAATAGTCTCGTATGGGGGGCGGCCTAGCGACAGCATGGCAGCCCGGGGGGGTAGCACGCCCCGACGATATCTGGTGGGCAAGCGATCTTCTCTGGCGGGGCTTTCGATACACTCATCCAGACGGTGCCGCCTCTCGTCAGCCTTACTGCGGGTGCAAGCTATGAGGTCAAATTTGAAATCGTTAACTACGTAAGTGGAGGCCTGACGCCTCGCCTCGGCGCGTCCGGTGGAACCGATGTGCTGGGGACGCAACGAACGGCGAACGGCATATACACACAGACCCTCGTCGCCAATGGCACCAGTGACCAGATCAAGTTTTCCGGGGGATCATTCGTAGGCGGGCTCAAGAGCGTCAGCGTCAAAAAGATAACTGCAGCTGGAGAAGGCGGCCCGATAACTGTTTTCAACGGCCTAACCTCGCCGGCGACAGCGGTTGCGTGGGCGGACGGCGGAAATTACCTAGTTGAAAATATCGCCTTTGCCGGTGGCGGCAGATCGACAACCACATACGGCTGGTTGCAGCAAGGCGATGGTAGCTGCGAACTGATAAACTGCCGCGCGAAGAATGTGTCGCTCGGTCTCGCTGCTATTGACGGGCGTCGGATAAAGACTTCCAACTGCCTAGCGAAGAGCTGTGATCAAGGTTTCCGCGCCCACTACGGGATGAAGATGACGTTTGGCAACTCCGCCGAGAATTTCAACCGGGCGATGGAGTGCGACATCGGTGTGTTTGTGTCTCGCAACGCTATCGGTCACGTCGATTACATGGTGGTTGATGACGCTATTAGTGCTGGGCTGTGGTTAGATACCGGCGCCCCTCGCGTCAATTTGGTCGGCTCCGATTTCCGCCGCTGTGCCGTTGGCGTCGAGGCGCAAAGCAACAGCGAATGGCTTAATGAGCTGGATGGAAGCCCCACAGCGAACAACTTCAACATGGGGACGCCAGATGCCTGCGGTATCGCTTACCGCCATAGTGGGGGCGCGATCGAGACCCGCCTTTACGGTCAGCAGTCGCAGACGGAGCACCGCATCGGCTACGACCGGACTTTAATCACCCACACGGGAACGACCACACAAACAACGCTTGCCAGGGTTACCGGCAGGACACGGAGCAAGAAACTTCGCCTACGTGTATGGGGAAACAAGATCGGCGCCGCTGGGTCCAAAACCCTCCTCGTGGCGGTCTCGAATGCCGGCACGAGCACGAACAAACAGACTATCGCGTCGGGCTCCCTCTCAACGGTCGCGGGAGCTTACATGATCGAGTTTGAAATATCTCCGACAAGCTTTGCGGCACAGAAGCAATCTTCTATTTGTTGGCTCGACGGTGCCAATCCGCTTGTGAACCCAGCATCAGTTCGCGGTGCGAGTATGACGGTAGACCGCGAGATACGGATCGACGCCACGCTTGCGAATGCTGCCGACAGCCTTACTACCGAGGGTTATGACGTGTTCCTGATGGGGTGACGGCGCGGCGCGTTCATTGCAGAACTGCTTGCGCTTGGAAGAGATATCTGTAGTCGCGCAGAGCGACAGCCTCCTTGCCAATGATCCACGAGCCGCTCATGCTAAGGTGCCCGCCGTCAAAGTACATGGGACGCCCGTTATTGTAGGGGGAGCAAATTCCATTCGGGCAAATAACATCGTTAAAGTCGACGTATTTGACTCCAGGAACCTGGGAGGCAATCTCCCGAATCTTCTTGTTGACCTTAGCGACACCAGTGTTGCTGGTAAATTGGGTTGCGCAATCGAAACCCAATTTGATGGCCTTGGCCGCGCAATTACGATCGTAGCCGTTAAATCTTGCCGCCTGCCCAACGATGATGACTTCCATCCCCCGCTCTCGGAGCGCCTTCAGTGTCTTAAGTAGCCCATCCTGAAAGCGCTCTGAGAAATTTTGGTAACCCATATATGATGCAGCAACAATAATGCGATCGTACTCATTTAGCATTTCGGAGATGATGGGTGCTGACATCGCGCACCCTTTTTTGTTTTTTGCGGCAGCAAAATTTGCGGCGCCTTCTAGAAGTGGCGGACAAGATGAGTGTTCAATATTTCTGAATGAGAAGTCATATTTTTTTGCCAATTCTCCAAACACGCCAATGTAATGGGCGGCATTGCTATCCCCCCATAGCAAATATTTCGGTGAGGCGCCGCCGTTTATTAAGCAGCTTCCGCGCTCAGCGAACTCCTTTGTCAACTTGGCACCCTGGCACACATAGTCGTAATTGTATGCCGCCTTGGTCTGTTCAGTTAAAGCCTCGAGCTTTTCTTCGTAACCATCTGGAGACGCCAGCGGGACGAAGCCCTTCAGGGAGATTGCTCCGATGCAGGCCGCTACCAGCACCGCTACCGGTGCGGCCAACATGCGGTTGAATACCGGCCAAAATGGCATCTTCGTATGCCGAAACGGTGCCTCAATAAATCTTGTCGAGAGAACTGACAGGGCGATGATTGCGACGAAGACGAGAACGCCATTGGCGAGATTGATCTCGACATAAGTGTATCGCAAATAAGCTAGAAGTGGCCAATGCCAAAGGTACATGGAATATGAGATGTTGCCGATCTGTCGGGCGGGCCAGATTGAGAGGAACCGAGAGAGAGGCTGAACTTTCGTTCCCGCGATAAGCAGGAGGGCTGCACCAAGAGTAACTGGAATTGCATTTCGCCCGGGGAAAGCCATTTGGCTGGTCAGCATATACGCACTGCCGATTACCAGTATCAGACCTGTGACGCCTAGAACGAAAAGCAACGTTGGTGACGTGTCTTTGACTATCCGAGTTTGCGCGGCAAAAAGGCAGAAGCCGCCAGCGCAGAGTTGGAATGCCCTCGATGGCAGCATGTAATAAGCTGCAGTGAAGTTGTCGTCGCGGATCCAGTACTCTCCCCAAGCCACGCTGACGACCATAATGAATGCCAACGTGGGTAGAATGGCGCGCGGCCACTTCATCAAGAAGAATAGCAGCATCGGCCAGAACAGATAGAATTGCTCTTCAACGCCAAGCGACCACAAGTGCAGAAGCGGTATGTAATGGCTGTCATTGGCGAAATAGCTAGTGTCGAGGAAAAAGGTAAAATAGATATTTGATGCGGAGAACGCGGCGGCAATGGCAGACCACGACAGATCCACAAGGTCGTCGGGCAGCAAAATGAATGCTCCCGCGATCAGCGTCACCGCGGTCACAAACAGCATTACCGGAGTGATGCGCCGTATTCTACGACGGTAGAATTCCAGAAAATCAGAAGGCCGGTTGATGCCATCCTTATAAATTCTCTGCGTTATGACATATCCGGAAATGACGAAGAAAAGGTCTACGCCGACGAATCCGCCGGTGATCAGGTTTTCATTGATATGGAAAATTACAACCAGCAGGACTGCAATCGCGCGCAGCCCCTCAATATCAAAACGATAAGTCAAGGGTCGCTCTCAAAAAAGCCAGAGATGATGCGGCCTTCAACCATAGAAGAGTCGGTAAGTCGATAGCACAGTGGTGCGTGTCGACAAATTCACGTTGTTTTTCACAGGGCGCAAAACGTGTTGGCGCCGTCCATCGCCCCATTGGGGGTATCCCAAGCATTCATATTCGCTCCCATAAGCGCTGGCATCCAAGCATCGCGGCTGAGGGCAGTCCAATCCCCTGAAAGGAATTGCCATGTTCGATCAGCCGACCGTGGACACGGTGCGGGCACATGCCGTGAGGGTTGACGCAACGCTTGCGAACGCTGCCGACAGCCTCACTATCGAGGGTTATGACGTATTCCTAATGGGCTAGACCCACCATAGCGCAAATGTCTCATCCATCGCTTCGGCGGTTGTCGTAAACGAAATATCGAAAGCTGGCGAAGCTGCGTTCGCTTTCGTCGAGCGCCAGCCAACGAGACTGGGCTGCTCCTGGCCTTTTACGATCTTGCTTGGCAGCGATGTTTCAATTGCTAAAGCGACGTTCGTTCCGCCGATAACGACTTTGCCGTTAGACCGGGAGACCGCTTTATCGGCGGGCACCAGAAAGCGCGTCCCGTAGACCGCATACCCTTTAGCCGAACGGTCCAACGCGTGCTTTCGAGCTTTGTCGGTTAGCGGGGAAATTGTGTCTCGAATTGAGATAGACTTAGTGAGGCGGTCGAATTTAATCGTCCGCCGAGCTTCGAAGCCTGCCCACATGCGCGTCCCCCCGGTCACCTCAAACGCCTCTGGTGTTGAGACGGACTGGATAATCCGCGATTGTCGCCCAATCGTCGCAATCTCCCGAGTTGCGTTCATCCCGAAGACGTACGGAAGGCCGTGCGCATGGGCAGACCTCATGTAGATGCGCATGGGGTCCTTTGGTTGATGAGCATAGAGCCCACCGTCGATCAACCATTCTTCACCGTGCGCGAATAGAGACAGTGCCAAGTCATCGTCTTGCCGATGTGACTGACTTAGATACCCGCACTTAAATGCGCCATGGACAGCTTTCGTATCCCACCCGCTGCGGAAAAAGGACCAGCCGCTCTTAGTCAGAGTGATATCGTCGATAGCTGGTTGCGGGAGCCGGCGGACAACAAAATCTTGAGTATCCCCGATATGCGGAAGCTTTCGATCCGGCCTTGTCATATGGGCTAAAATGTTCTCTGCCTTCTCCACGAGGCCAGTCGTTTCAAGAGGTTTGCCGGTGTAGGCCATAGAGAGATCATTAGCGCGCTGAACCTGGCTGATCCCGAAATGATGGTAACCCGTGCTATTCTCGACGTGACCACCGTCAACGGCGAAAGCGGTCTGTATTTCCTCCTTTATTCGCGTTGCCGCGAGGGCGTGCAGTTCGCTGCGGCCCATCTCGTGGCCATATTCGAAGAGAGCTAAGCTTTGATCGAATCCATGATTATTGCCGCGCTCATAAAATCGTTCGGTAGCCAGAAGCTCGGCGTGCTCGGCGCAAATTCTATCAAGGAATGCGTCGGCCTGCCCTGTTGAGGATCGCAACAAGAGGAAATTGCTAAGCCGTAGTGCGGTGGCATGATCATGCCATGCCATGTTCGTTTTCACGCGCGACGTATTGCGATAAATGCTCCACCATCTCCTGATCAGTTTGCTGACAAGTTCGCTCCCGAGCGTTGAGTTCATTTTGCGGTCGTAGGCAATCAGGCTCGGCAAGAACGCAAACTGGTGCAATTTCCAAGCGAGCGTTCTTGGTACTTGCTCAGGGATAGGCCAGACTTCCTCATTGATTACGACAGGCTGAAATCCGGGCACAACCCATTGGCCAGAATGAATGATACCCAGCCCTGCTTCTGCCTCATTTGCGATCTGCGTCATCCGGGATCTATGCCAATCTGAGACGCGAATTGGCGCCGTGTCAGAAGCTGCAAACTTTGCAAAGAAGCGTTTGAACATCTCTTATTTCCGATAGCGCCGCGACTAATCTGCTTGAATGCCGAGTGTGCTCAGCAGTCTTCGCGAGATGTCATCGGTGTAATGAAAAGGCGAGCGGCCCCAACGATGCGACGTGCTGCCTATAAACGCATCCCTTGGATAGCGCACTCGTTCAACGGATGGTGGAATTTCATCGTAGAGGCGCGCCAGATTTTCGTTGCCCACGGATACCTCAGCGGGGTCAAAATCAGCGCCAGAATCGTCAATCTTTGCCCACCAGACTTCGTTCAACACAACACGCGCCCGTCGCTTCGCGGCAATATCCAATAGATTGACCAAGCCATCCTTCCACCACCGGTGCCTGACCGGATCGGACGGCTTGATCAGTCTGGCGCCTGGAGCTTTGGCGACGTTAGTCTTTCGGGCCTCCGATGAGTACGTGCATCGTGCAGATCCGATTGTCACGAGTGAGAAACGCTCATCGATCATATCGAGAAGTAAAAGGTCATAATCCGCTTCTTCAAGCAGCCGGCGCAATCGCTTTGAAGCGTCCACATGTACGAGGCGACGCTGGAATTTGCTCTCTAGCTCGTTCTCGATGCGCTCTTTCGTGAGCCATGGAAACGGATCGCTAAACGCGCTCGCCAATGATGTTCGGGCGACATAGTCGGCCAACGACGCGTGAGTGGTAAAATTAAAGGCGTCCCGGCTGACGCAACTACCGACGACAAAAACTCTCATGGCTCATTCTCAGCTAGCTGGTCCCGCCGCGGGAAGGCATAGAGGCTGATCAGATCTTAGTCCACCACTTGCCGGCGTTCATACGCCAGTCGTAAAGCCTATCCTGCACGCAATCACCTGAAATCTTCAATCACGCCTCACGGCGGGAAAGGAACTGCCATGGACAAAACCGTTCCGGCCGGAGCGGCGATGCTGCTCGACTTCATCGGAGACATCGAGGCTCCGCAGGGCTACGGCACCATCTACGGCAATAACCAGGGCAAATTGCCGATCCCGCTCACCAGCTTGACACTCGGCGAGGTCATTGCCGCCAAAGCCTCATGGACCAAGCAGTTCAAGTCGTCGGCCGCCGGCCGCTACCAGTTCATGCGCGCCACCTTGATCGACCTGCGCAAGGAGCTTGGTCTACGCGACGGGCAGATACTCAGCCGCGACCTTCAGGACCGGCTCGGCTATCACCTGCTCAAGCGCCGCGGCCATGACGAGTTCATGGCCGGCAAGATCGGCCGCGCTGAGTTCGGCAGGCGGCTGGCGCAGGAATGGTCCTCGTTGCCGGTACTGGCGGCCACCAAGGGCCAGAAACGCGAATTGGCACGCGGACAGTCCTTTCTATGACGGCGACGGGCTCAACAGGGCGCTGGTGGCACCGGAGCGCGTCGAGGCGGTGCTCGACAAGGTGAGGGCGGCAAGGGCCGATGTCGGAATCCCGGCGAAGAAGTCGGAGGCCCAAGGAGATGATGAAGGGTCGCTGCCCGAGTTGCTGAAGTCGAAGCGCTTCTGGAGTTGGATTGGGGCAGGCGGCGGCGTCAACCTCCTCGGCTTCGCTGGGCTCCATTGGTCGGCGCAATTGGCCATCATCGGTGGGGTCACCGGACTGGCTGTCTACGGCATCACCTCCATGCCAGCCGTGCGCAAGAAGCTAGGGCTTGGCTGATGCGGGAATATCTCGCCCTCGGCGGCGCGATCATGGCGATCGCGCTGCTCGGCGTCAGCCATTGGCAGGCCTACCGGGCCGGCGCCGCGTCCGAACGCTCCGCCACCCTCAGCCGCTCCGTCGAAGTCTTGCGCGAAAGGAACGCGACCGATGACCAGATTCGCAACCTGGACGATGCTGGCCTGTGCCGCGCTCTTGGCGGCCGGGTGTCAGACGACGGTGCCTGCATCTGAGTGCGACGGCTGGCGCAAGCTGAAGCCCTCGCCGGAGACGCGGGCCTTCATCATCGGCCAGGATCGGACCTTTGCCGAACAGGTTGCCGGCCACAATCAGTTCGGGATCAAGCGGGGATGCTGGAAATGAGCGACACGGCAAAGCGGTTCGATGATCTATCGCCAAAGACCAAGGACTTCCTCTCCAATCTACGCGACGAAGAGGTCGAGACCCTGGGTGACGGCATCCGGCTCGTCAACGCAATCCGCACCGTCGGCACCTTCATGAAGTGGCTGATTGTCGGATTTCTCGGCTTCGTCGTCGGCGTCGTGATGCTCGGGGAATCGGCCTTGAAGATCATGGCCTGGTTCCGGCCGCCGCCGTGATCTCTCCGTTGCCAACGCTCACAACGTTCAGCCCTCCTCGGTCCGCCGGGGCGGGCTTTTGCGTTTCAGTGCGCCGCCATTGGCTTTGGCTTCTTCGCCTTCGGCGCCGAGATGCCTTCCTGCTCCAGGCTCTTGCGCAAGATGCCGGCCAGATCCTTCACGTTCTCCTTCGGGCGCGGCACCGGCTTGGGTGGCGGCGCGCCGGTGCGCTTGGCCTCGATCAGCTCCCGCAGGGCTTCCTCGTAGTGATCCTCGAATTTTGGCGGATCGAAGTGGGACGTCTTCTTGTCGATCAGCAGCGAGGCGATCTCGGTCATTTCGGGGTCGATCTTCACCTCCTGGCTCTCCCCGAAGACTTTCGACGCCGGCACCACTTCCTTTGCGCTGCGCAGGATCGTCAGCAGGATGCCATTGCCGAGCGGTTACAGCAGCACATGACGCTCGCGCTGGAACAGAACGACGGTTGCGAGCGCCGCCACGCTTGTCTTGCTCATGGCCTCACGCAGAAGGCTGAACGGATCAAGCGACGGCTTGTCGGCCGGGGACAGGTAATAGGGCTTCTCGAAATAGATCGGGTCGACCTCGCCCTTGTCGACGAAGCCCCCGATGGTCATGACGTGTTCTGACAGAGGCTTGAGGGCGGCGATCTCGTCCGGTTCGATCAGCATGTAGTCGCGCCGGTCTGCTCATCGACATAGGCGGCTTTTACCGGCTCCCGCGTCTCGCGGTTGAGGATCTTGAAGTGGATCGTCTCCGCGTCCGTCCAGGCGCTGGTCGGCTTCACCCGAGCGGTGCCGCCATAGTGTGGCTGGCGGGTAAACGAGGCGCGTAGAAATCCGGGTCGCCTTCGGGCGTAAAATGAGGAACTAAGGCCGCTCTCATCATCTCCCAATGGCCACATCCGGCATGATGGCGAGGGTCGTCATCGGCTAGAACAGCGTTGCCTGCACGAGTTCCGCCTTGGCGGTCTCGTCGACGATGATCAGCGTGTCGTCGGGGAGCGGGCGCTGGAGATCCTTGGCGTCATTCCAGGGTGCCCGCATCCAAACTTCCCGTTCCTCGTCCGTCGTCAGGATGACTGGCATTGCCTTTTCGTGGATCGGCGCGACGATGTTGTTCGGCTCGGTTGTCAGGAAGGCATAAAGCTCATGAACGCCGGGCCGCGGGTACTTCGAAGATCCGCGCTCGCCCTCCCAAACCGTCCAGATGCCGGCGAAGAATGCAAGCGGCTTGTCCTCATTGAGCGCAAACCAGCGCTTCGTCTTCTTCGGCTTGGTATCCTCCCACTCGCAGAACGTCGTCCACGGGACGAGGCACCTGTTTTGCGGTTTGAGCCAGCGGCGCCAGTGCGGAGAGTCGCCTTTGCGCACATTCTGTACGCCCGTGTCTGGCTTTCCGTTGGTGACAAAAGTCGGCGACGGCATACCCCAAGTGAGTGAGGCCAGTTCGCGTTCGCCATCTGGAGAATTCCGAACCACTGGACCCTGACGATCGGGGTAGACGTCGATCGACGGCTCCATGTTGCCGATCAAATCGCGCTGGGCGAGCGTCAATTCGATAATGGCGCGCTGGTTCGAGCCGAGATTGTACAGATTACACATACGCGTACCCGGGAAGGCGAGATCACTTTTCAGCTTACCCGTTGACTCTCTCCTGTTAATGTTCCTATTTCGTTCTGATGCCGGAACCGTATTGGCCAAAGAGAAAAGGATCGTACACGCTCGCTGATTCTGCGAGGAACGGCGCATACCTGCGCGCAGAATGCCGCTATTGCAAAATCGTGCATTTCTACGCGCCTACCGATTTGAAGGAGCTTTGCGGCAACGCCCAGGTCGATGAGGTGAAGCTGCGGCGGGAGAAGTGCGGCGACAACAATATCACGCTGACTGAATATCACCCGCCGATCGCAGAGCTTCAGTCGATGACCATCAGGCGCTTGGACAAGGTGTATTTCCAGCGTCGTGTCGTATGGCGAGATGAGCCGGTCTGGAAGGGGAGGTAGGCGGATCGGCTGCCGCAATTAATCGGCAGCTTCGCCCACTCGGTGCGGCTCATCGATTGAACCTCTCTGGGAGCGCCACCGGCGCGGCATGTCGCCCTTCTTCGTGATGCGGAGGCCGGGTATCGGCTTTGTGACCTCGGCGATCCATTTCCAGCCGGCATATTTGTCGCCAACCTGCCGAAGGTGGGTGTAGCGTTTCAGGCTATGCCATGACCGGTGGCCGCTTACTGCGGCGACATGCGGGATGTTCCAGCCCATTTCGAAAAGACGGGAGACGCCTTCATGCCGGAGATCGTGGAAGTGCAATCGCTTCTCCACCGGCATGTCTTCCGAGCTGAAACCCAGGAGCTGACAGGCACGGGTAAACGCCGCGCCGATCGCATCGGTAGTGTAGGGAAATATCTCGTCGGCGAGGCGCGGCATGGAAAGGATTATCTTCAACGCCTCTTCGGGTAGGTCGCACCACACGTCGTTGCCGATCTTCTCGCCCGGGTTCTTCATGTCGCGGACAAGCACGCGTTTTCCTTCGACGTCGAGATCGTCCCACTTGATCCGGATTATCTCCTCTTGCCTCCGCGTGGATAGAATTCCGAACACGACAATCTTTTGCATCGGGATGACGGAGCGCCGTCGCTTTTGTCGATCTCCAAAGTGGATCAGAATCGCATCCAGCTCAGCGAGCGAAGGGCGGCGATCTCGTTCCTTGGACTTGCTGACAAGTCCGAGCTTCTTGGCGACTTTCCAGGCGTCATCCATTGCCTGCGAACTGAGGTCGTACTTCCATGCGGGGCGGGCGATGCTGAAGATGGAGCCGAGGTGCGACATGTAATTGCCGACTGTCTGCGGTTCCACGCCGGTCTCGAGTTTCTGCTTGGCGAACTCGACGATGTCGGCGCTCCCGATCTGTGAGCACCGTTTGTCTGCGATAGAGAAGGACTTGATGGAGCGAAGCACCTGGGCCTTCGTCTTGCCCAGCTCTCTTTCCGATTCACGAATGTATCGGTCGATCACCGCGCTCAGAGGAGGGTCGCCGGCCTTAAGTTGTTCAAGGGCCCCGGGCTTCGCAAGTTCCTTCTCTCGCTTCTCCAGCCACGCGGCTGCGGCTTGGCTGCGATCGAAGGTCTTATTCTCCCTGTGAGCTATCTCGCCATCGCGCTTTATGACGATTTGCGCTAGATAGCCGAAAGACCCATTCTTGCGCTTGCGTTGAGTGATCGTTCCCATGCGCCCCTGCCAAGCAGTACAACATGGCGGCCAGAGGTACAACATTGTTGTACTGGGTGCAACGGAATGCTACGAAATGCCCGGAAATGCGCAGGAAATGCGCACAACAATGACGATGTCAAAATGAGCGGAAACGCTAAAAAAGATAACAATTACAATGCATTTAGGTTGTCCATCGCGCCCATGATGGATTGGACGGACAGGCACTGCCGCTTCCTCCATCGACAGCTTACGCAGCGCGCGCTGCTCTACACCGAGATGGTGGTGGCTGACGCTATCATCCAGGGCGCGCGGGAGCGGCTGCTCGGCTTTTCGGCGGAAGAACATCCGGTTGCGTTGCAGCTGGGCGGCTCCGATCCGCAAAAGCTCGCCGAGGCCGCACGCATCGGCGAGAGTTTTGGCTACGACGAGATCAACCTCAATGTCGGCTGCCCGTCCGACCGGGTGCAGTCCGGCACCTTCGGCGCCTGCCTGATGAAGACGCCGGAACTGGTGGCCGAATGCGTGGCTGCCATGAAGCAGGCGGTAAAAATCCCGGTTACCGTCAAGTGCCGCATCGGCGTCGACGAGCAGGACCCCGAAGTCGCGCTCGATGCGCTTGCCGATCGCGTCTTCGCCGCCGGTGTCGACGCGCTCTGGGTTCACGCGCGAAAAGCCTGGCTGGAAGGACTGAGCCCGAAGGAGAACCGGGACATTCCGCCGCTCGACTATGATCGCGTCTATCGTCTCAAGGCGAAAAACGAGAATCGTTTCATTGGTATCAATGGCGGTATTCAGACTTTGGATGAAGCGCTTGGGCACCTGTCGCATGTCGACGGCGTCATGCTCGGCCGCGCCGCCTACCACACGCCGGGCATCCTGTCCGAGGCCGATGCCGCGCTGTATGGCGAGCCCGCGCGCGACTTCGATTTCGCGGGGCTGATTGACGCCATGGCAGCCTACGCCGCCCGCCATATCGAACACGGTGGCCGGCTTGCCCACGTCACCCGTCACATGGTGGGGCTGTTTCACGGCCAGCCTGGGGCGCGGCGCTTCCGCCAGATCCTTTCCACGGACGCCACGCGTCCCGGAGCGGGACCGGAGGTGCTTCACAAGGCCTTCGCGGCTGTCGAGCTGGAGCGCGCCAGCCGCGCCGCCTGACGGTGGGCGTCGGGGTCAATCCCGCAGGATCATGCGGTCGCCACGAATGTCGAAGCCCGACAGCGAGCCGATGAAGTCCATGCCGAGCAGGCTCTGGCCCAGCATTCCGGGCGCAGCCACCAGAACCGGCATGCTGCGCCGGGTGATTGCTCCCAGCGTCACATTCTTTGCAATCACGCGCGCGGCGTTGGCGTTGCCGTTGGCAGTCGCGACGGGGATGGTGTAATCCAGCGCGGAAGGATCGAAGCCGGCGCGTTCGGCGTCGGCCGCCGTCAGCACGATGCTTGTCGAGCCGGTATCGATCAGCGCACGGACCGCCGCGCCGTTGATTGTGATCCGGGCCTCGAAATGGCCGTTCTGCAGCTTGTCCAGCGTTACCGTGGTGTGCCCGTCAGCGTTCGTGATCGACATCGGGCTGCCTGGAATAAGCCCGGCGGTGATGCGGCTGGCGATGTCTTGCAGTTCGTAGCGATATTGGTAGCCGGCCACGAGCACCAATGCCACCAGCAGCCAAAGGCCGAGAATTCGCGCTACGTCGCCGAAACGGTGCCTAGCATTGACGATGCCGGCGCCAATCACCGCGCCGAAGATGCCGAGATAAAGCACGCGTCCGAACGTATCGCTGGAAACGCCCGAAGCCCCGTGGCTCATGTCGTTCAGGATGAGGAATAGCAGCCCCACCGCCATCACGCCCAGGACTATCCATATCCACCGGCCGGCCATGGCGTCAGCCCGCCGTATCGCGTTCGCGCGCCATGCGGGCGCGGCGGGTTTCGCGGCGAGGGCGTCGTTCCACCGTCTCGAGCCTCGCGGGAAGCTCTGCCATCACTTCGCGCCGCTCGTGCGGTGTCATGCCGATCCAGCCGGAAATCTCGTCGCGGGTGCGTCCGCAGCCGAAGCAATAGCCGGTCTTCATGTCGACCGAGCAGACGAGGATGCAGGGCGATTCGATAGCCGTCATTGAGCGTTCCGTTTGGTATCAACCACATGGGACAGGCGTGTGGCCAATGCAAGCCCCACGTCGTTCGCCCATTGTGCCACGAAGCCATCGCGGCTATGCCGCAGCCAACGACGATCTTCCCAGGCTAAAGCGACATGACCAGTGCACTTCCCTTTGACGATTTCCGCGTCCTGATGACCCGGCTGCCCGCCGGCGACGAGGCGGCAGGCGAGCGCGTGCGCGCCCAGTTCGATCGGGCGGAGAAGCCGAAGGGTTCGCTCGGCCGGCTGGAAGACCTCGCCGCCTGGCTGGCGACGTGGAGCGGCCGGCCACCCGCAGTCAACCGTCCGCTGGTGGCGATCTTCGCCGGGAATCACGGTGTCGCACGGCACGGCATCTCTCCGCGGCCGGTTGAAGCGACGGCGCGTGCGGTGGAACTCACCGCCGCAGGCGGCGCGGCAATCAACCAGATCTGCCTCGCCAACGACGTCGCGTTGAAGGTCTTCGACCTCGCGCTGCATTTGCCGACCGAGGACATCACCCAGGATGCTGCCCTTGACGAGCGCGGCTGCGCGGCCACCATGGCCTTCGGCATGGAGGCGATCGCGGGCACGGACCTTCTGTGCATCGGCGATCTGGGCGTCGGCAATTCCACCGTCGCTGCCGCCATGCTGGCGGCGCTTCACGGCGGCTCCGGTGCGGATTGGGTGGGGCAGGGCTCGGGCGCCGACGCGGCAATGATTGCGCACAAGGCGAAGGTCGTGGATGCCGCGCTCGCCTTCCATGGCAATCATCTGAAGGACCCGCTGGAGGTGCTGCGCCGCGTCGGCGGACGCGAATTCGCTGCCATTGCCGGCGCCATCCTCGCAGCGCGCATGGAAAAGATTCCCTTCGTCCTCGACGGGCTGGCGGCGATCGCATCGGCTTCCGTCTTGCAGGCGCTCAATCCCCGCGCGCTGGAGCATTGCGTCGTCGCGCAGCTTTCGCCCGAGCCGGCCTTTTGCAAGGCGGTGGAAAGGCTCGGCATGCGGCCGCTGCTCGATCTCGGCCTTGCGCATGCGGAAGGGGCAGGGGCTGCGCTCGCCGCCGGTTTGATCAAGGCTGCTGCGCTGTGCAGCACGGGAATGGCGGCCGCACTGCGGTAAACGCATAGAAACGAAGATTGGTGGGCGGCCTGTTGTCTTACGGGCGAAAGGGCGCCTATCGCCGACGCCCGCCCACAGCCACGTGCCGAGTCGGCAAGGCAGGCAGCACTTCCATGACCCGCGAAAGCGGGAAGATCGCGATAGCCTCGGTGCCCTCGCGCAGCTTGGAGTGCAGCTGGAATTCGCCGCCATGCATGGCGATCAGCCCCTGCACGATCGGCAGGCCGAGGCCGGTGCCCTGTTCGGCGCTCTTGATGGCGATGGAGCCCTGGCCGAAGGCCGACAGCACCACCGGAATCTCATCCTCCGGGATGCCCGGACCATTGTCCCTGACTGACACATATTGCCCGCCGCCCGCCGTCCAGCCGACCCGCACGAGGATCTCGCCGCCGGGCGGCGTGAATTTTACCGCATTGGAGAGCAGGTTGAGCGTGATCTGGCGCACCGCGCGCTCGTCGGCATAGAGGCGCGGCAGTTCGGGCTCGAACTCTTGCACGATGCGCAGGTCTTTGTTGTGCGCCTTGAGCTCCATCAGGTGGCAGCATTCCTCCACGATGTGCAGAATCTGAACCGGCTCCTCGTGCAACTGGTAGCGTCCAGCCTCGATGCGCGACAGGTCGAGAATCTCGTTGATCAGGTCGAGCAGGTGCTGGCCGGAATCGTGCACATCGCGGGCATAGTCGCGATAGGTGGGGTTCTGCATGGGGCCCAGCACCTCGCTGGACATCACTTCCGAGAAGCCGAGGATGGCGTTGAGCGGGGTGCGCAGCTCATGGCTCATCGAGGCGAGGAAACGAGACTTGGCCAGATTTGCTTCCTCGGCGCGCCGGCGGGCCTCGTCGGACATGGATTTGGCCGTCTCCAGCTCGGCGATCAGCCCGTCCTTTTCGGACCGGAAGGAAAGCAGCATCACCGACGAGCGATTGAGCCGGCTGGCGACATAGTCGAAGAAGGGCAGCGACAGCGCCAGCAGGGCGATCATGATGATCTCGACCGGCGTCCAGCCCTGAATGCTGGTCATGGCATAGGCCGCCACTGGCAGCGTGAAGGTCACGAGCAGGGCGCCGCGCAGCGACGAGGCGATGAGCGCCGTGGCGGCCATCGCCAGCAGCAGGACCACGGCCTTGACGATCGGAAACTGCTCGACCCTGCATTCGCTGCAGCCCATCGAGGCGAAGTAGACCCAGCCCAGGCCGCTGACGAAATGCCAGAACAGGAAATGGCGCTTGGTGCCGGTGGTGTCGAGCTTGGTCATCTCCGTCTTGCCGACGCGATGGGCGACATAAGCGAGACCCGCATAGCAGGTCACCGTCAGCAGAGCCCAGATCAGCACGTCGCCGCTCATGCCGACAAAAAGGCCCGCAATGGCGATCATCAGCACCAGCAAGGGGATCGAGGTTGCGCTGCTGGTCATGGCGTGGGCATGCAGCTTCAACAGCTCGCGATCGAAGGCAAGCGTGCCCGGGCGCTGCGCCAGCCGGTCGCGTGTCCTGCGCACGGCGCGCGCGACGTCGCTGTTGCGGTGCCGCTTGGTGCGGTCCACAATGAATTTGTCAGCGATGTCAGAGCGCAGCAACGCCATGAGGGCATTCAATTTATGCGAGCAACCAGTATGAGGCCGCAGGCTACGCCTTAATGATTAAGACAATGTTTGCCATATGACTCGGATGCCGCGGTATCGGCCGGGTTGGAGGGCTTCCGCTTCGTCGTCTCGCCGCTTCGGGCCCCTTTTCGACATCTGTCTCGCGCTCGCGATTCTCGGAATGCTTGCATTGGTGGTCGCGCGCGTCGACCGCGCGGCCATGCGCCAGGTCTCGGGTGCGGTCTTTGTGAATGACGGCGACACCATCACCCTTGCCGGGGAGCGGATTCGCCTGCGCGGCATCGACGCTCCCGAATATGCGCAGGCCTGCCAGCTTCATGGTGGCGACTATGCCTGCGGCCTTCGGGCCCGCGAAGCGCTGGTCGCGCTCATCGCCGGCAAGGCGGTCACTTGCGAAGGCGGCGAGCGCGACCGCTATGGCCGGCTTCTGGCCGTGTGCCGGGCCGGTGACGTCGATCTCAACCGGGCTCTGGTCGAGGCGGGCTGGGCCGTCGCCTATGGCGGTTACGAAGACGCCGAGCGAACTGCGCGAGAGCGGGGCCGCGGCATATGGGCAGGCACCTTCGAGCGCCCGCGCGACTGGCGCGACAGGCACGGTGGGCTCGCGGAGCCTCGCCCCGAATGCCAGGGCGGCTTCTACGACTGGCTGCAAGAATTGCTTCGATTCTGGTGAGGGGGCGCTATAGTGCCTCCTACGCAACAAGGAGAGCGACGTGAGGCTGTTCGATGGCGGGCGCGCGCCCAACCCGCGCCGGGTTCGCGTGTTTCTGGCTGAAAAGGGCATAGAGGTGCCGCTGGTGCCGGTCGACATGGCCGGCATGGAGCACAGGGGCGCCCCGATGGCAGCGCGCAACCCGTTGCGGCGTCTGCCGGTTCTGGAGCTGGATGACGGGACGATCCTCACCGAGTCCGTGGCTATCTGCCGTTATTTCGAGGAGCTGCACCCTGAGCCGGCGCTGTTCGGGCGCGGCGCGCTCGGCAAGGCGCTGGTCGAGATGTGGCAGCGGCGCATGGAGTTCAATCTGTTTGGCACTGTCGCCGCCGCCTTTCGTCATCTGCATCCGGCGATGAAGGAATGGGAGGTGCCCCAGGTGCCCGCATGGGGCGAGGCCAACAAGCCAAAGGCGCTCGAATTCCTGGCGATCCTCGACAAGGAATTGGCGAACCGTGAATTCGCCGCCGGCGACGAGTTCTCGATCGCCGACATAACCGGCCTGATCGCCATGGACTTCACGAAACCCGCGCGGATCCAGGTGCCCGAGGAGATGGGCAATGTGATCCGCTGGCACCGGGCGCTTGCCAGCCGGCCGAGTGCCGCCGCCTGAACCTCATGACTATCGCCGAACTCGACCGTCTGACCGAGCAAATCCGCGCCTGCCGCATCTGCGTGGACGGGTCGCGCGCCCGCCCGCTGCCGCATGAACCCCGGCCTGTGGTTGTGGCCTCCGTCACTGCGCGCATCCTCATTGCCGGGCAGGCTCCGGGCACGAAGGTGCATGCCAGCGGCATTCCCTTCGACGACGCCTCGGGCGATCGCCTCCGCGACTGGCTCGGGGTCGGTCGCGAGGAATTCTACGATCCGGCGAATTTCGCGATCGTGCCGATGGGCTTCTGCTTCCCCGGCCAGGACGCCAAGGGCGGCGACCTCCCGCCGCGCCGCGAATGTGCGCCGCGCTGGCGCAAGCCGCTGATCGATCTGATGCCGCAGATAGAGCTGGTGCTTGCCATTGGACTTCATGCGCAGGCCTGGCACATGGGCGCCGCGCGGGCCGCCACGCTCGGCCAGACCGTGATGAACTGGCGCGCAGTCCACGATGCCTCTTCGGCCCCGCGCGTCATCCCGCTGCCACACCCTTCCTGGCGCAACACCGGCTGGCTGAAGAAGAATCCCTGGTTCGAAACGGATTTGCTGCCCTTCCTGAAATCGGAAATCCGCCATCGCCTTTCGCGGCAACGGGGCAATGGCATTGCTTAGAATTCAGCCGACCGGAGAATTCCTTTCTTGTGAAATGATCCCGCTGCGGTGAATATAAGGGAATATTTTTCCGCTCGGAGCCATCATGGACCGCCTTGACCGCAAAATTCTTCGTCTTCTGCAGGAGGACGCGACCCTCGCCGTGGCCGACATCGCCAAGAAGGTGGGCCTTTCGACGACGCCGTGCTGGCGCCGCATCCAGAAGCTGGAGGAGGAGGGCGTCATCAAGCGGCGCGTGGCCATCCTCGATCCGGAGAAGATCAACACGCGCGTGACCGTGTTCGTGTCGATCCGCACCAACTCGCACAGCCACGAATGGCTTCGGCGCTTCTCGGAGGTCATCCAGGAATTCCCGGAGGTCATCGAATTCTACCGCATGAGCGGCGACGTCGACTATCTGCTGCGCGTCATGGTGCCCGACATTGCCGCTTACGACGCCTTCTACAAGCGGCTCATCGCCAAGATAGAGATCCGCGACGTGTCGTCCTCCTTTGCCATGGAGCAGATCAAGTACACGACCGAGATGCCGCTCGACTACATGGTCCTGGACAAGGAAGCCGGCTCCAACGCCGCCTGAACTTGCAGATCGCGCGGGGCCGTTTCGTTTCACGGCGAATGGGCCCCGCGCTGTTCGTACGCTCTGCTGGGCAGAACCCTGCTCGCGACCGTGCCAGGTATCTGGCGCGGGTTGCTAGGAAAAGGATGTGCCTGGCCACGCCAGATTAGAATCGATCTTCGCCGGCCGCATCCGACGGATCGAACCGGCGCATTGAAACGCTTTGCGTGTTCCGGCCGGAGCAGGCCGGAGCTTGATGCTTCCCGGCGAAGACACTGTCGCGCGGCTTTAAGGCACAGGCTGTCGCAGAGCCGTCATGATCGGCAATGTGGACCGCACGACGGCGGCTGAGCCTTTCTCTCGACGCCGTCTAGGCGCTGCTTCGTCCTGTCAGCGCATGATAGAGCCAGAGTACGACGACGGCGCCGATCACAGCCACAATCAGGCTGTAGATGTTGAAGCCGGTCACGCCGGTCGCTCCGAAGAAACTGAATATCACGCCGCCGATGATTGCACCGACAATGCCGAGGACGATGTCCATCAGCATGCCTTGGCCTGTGCTGTTGACGATTTTACTGCCCAGGAAGCCCGCGATGAGGCCGAGGATGATCCAACTGATGACTGACATCTCGATGTTCTCCTTTTCCAACGCATGCGAAGACTTCCACACGAAAGAAAGAAACTCAACTGGCCTATAGCAGTCTTGAAAAAGCGCCGGTCCACTCCACCATTCTCGGGGTGAGGGCTTGGTTCTGGCAGAGGAGGCCTCCATGGGACTTTTTGACGATGCCGTACCGGGTGGCAATATCGGCAAGCCGTTGATGATTGCTCTCGGCGCGCTGCTGGTCGGCAAGATGCTGAGCGGCAAGAGCCAACCTCAGCAGGGTGAACCTGCGCAATCCGGCGAAGGCGGGCTGCTCGGCGGCCTTCAAGGGCTTCTTGAGAAGCTACGGGACTCGGGGCAGGGCGCCGCCGCCGATTCCTGGGTGGGCACCGGCCAGAACAAGCCGATCGCGCCCGAGGATCTCGGCCGGGCGATCGGCCCGCAGACGATCAAGGCAATCGCGGATCGCGCAGGCATGAGCGAGGACGAACTGCTGAGGCAACTCTCGATGGCGCTGCCCGGCGTGATCGACAAGCTGACGCCCGACGGCAATGTGCCACGCCCGGATCAGATCGCATCGCGTTGGCAGGAATAGGCGTGCGGACTGCAGCAGAGCGCAGGGTGTCGCCGCGCCCTGTGCTCCTGTTCCGAGGTCTTGTTCAAAAAACATGCTCGTATTGCGCCGCAGCGAAGAATTTCGGTTGACCGGCTCGGGCATTAGCAGATAGACAGCAGCCGGTCCGGAGTGTAGCGCAGCCCGGTAGCGCACTTGACTGGGGGTCAAGGGGTCGTGGGTTCGAATCCCGCCACTCCGACCATTTTTTCCCTTCCCCTGCAATGATTTGGCTGGAGCCTTGTCGGATCTTTGATCCGCGCAGGCAACCGGCGTTTCTACAAATGCGTTCTGCATGCAGGGCGCCCGGAGGAGCACGATTCGTTCGTCACGCCTTGAGGCCGCGTTGATAGAAGCGCGCCCTCAGGTTCTTGTGGGCGGCAAGGCATTCACCCCAAAGCGACCGAAGTGCGGAGCGTCGCCTTTTCTTTTGCAACCGCTCGACTTCCAGAAGTGAGCCGCCGAGATCATGGCTGATCTCCTCGACAAGGTTCTGGCTCGTGGACCAGACCCGGATTCCGAATTCCCAAGGGCAGGAAAGGTCCTCGTCGACGGCCCTGAACACCTTGCGTCTTGCCAGCAGGCGTGACGCAGCTTCGCGCCGGATCAGATATGCCACCGCACCGGTGGCCGGAAACTTGTGTGCGACCAGTGATGTCGTGGCCAAGTCCAGCCGCTTGGCGACCTTCTTCTGCGGCCGAAAGTCGAAGAACTTCACAATGTCCCAACGGTCATACACGGCTATGCATTCGTGGATCGTTGCAAGGAATCGTTCCTTGTCCAGCAGATGAAAGTCGTCCTCGAAAACGACGGCGAAGTCGCTGCCGCTCAGCACGAATTTCTCCCAGATACGTCTGTGGCCGGCGTAGACGGCTATTTCAGCTCGAGTGAGGGAGTATTTTGACAGCAGGCGGTTGGTCTTCGAGGCATATAGGTCGCCTAGAAGCGTGTCTTCCTGTCTCAGGCCCTCTGAAAAGCTCCAGGCTATGGGAATATCTTTGAGTTGCTTGATTGCGTTTTGACGCCGAAGTCCATCTGGACCGTCGATCGTCAGGACGAAGCCGACAATATTTGAGCGTGGCCAGTGCGATGCTCCGGAGCACATATGCTCCCCCCACACTCACTTTGCTTAGACTTTGATGTCGTTATAGGCGCATGTATAGTGTGAAGTATAGTGTTTATAATGCTGTCAATGCATTGCTGGATTGACATATTTCAGTCGCGAAATCCTGTTGCTGACTTTCTCTGCTTCTGAGTAGCGTCAGGCCACTGGGCAACGCTGGCGATATCCACCTGTGAAGTTGCGAGCAGGGGCGGTGCGTCGGACCTGATCGTGCCGGCATCATGCGCGACCACGGCCATCGCCCTTGAGCGACGGCGCAGTCTTATTGCGTTCCTCGAAGGTCCAGCTTCAATCGACCTTGAAGTGGCGCTTGATCAGCTCGATGGTCTGGTCGAACGTTTCGGCGTTGAAGAAGTAGCGGCCGTAGACCTCGTTCAGGCCGCCCCGGCCGTCGAACCGGCAAAAGTCCCAGCCGGTGTCGGTCCGCCGGATCCGGATTTCCTGCCAAGGTGCGACGCTAACTTTCTCGGTCATGCAGCCCCTCCCATCAAATCCCCGCCACCATCATGAGCGGCAGCGCGGACGAGGTCAATCGGCGTGGAGTTCTCGCGAGTACAGCTTGCGCTGGTGGCGCCGTTCAAGGCCGATCGCGCCCCAGATCAGTCCCAGCAGGAGATAGAAATGCCGCCAGTGGTCGGTGTCGATGACCGTCCCAAGCGCGATATGGCCAATGAAGACCACATAGGCGCAAAGCAGATAGGGCTGCCACGGCCGGTTGCGGAACAGGATGCGGAAGCCGGCGGCGAGTGTCCAGCAGATCATCGTCAGATAGGAGACGAAGCCGAGCCAGCCATAGTCCATCAGGGTCTTGAGCCAGATGTCGTGCGTGTCTTCGCCGTAGATCTGGCCGAACACCAGCGGCCCGATGCCGAACGGCTTTTCCAGCGCCAGCAGGAAGCCGATGCCGTAGCGGGCGAATCGACCCAGCCGTGCGCCGTCATAGTCCTGCACCAGTTGGGCGCGGGTGGTGAACAACTGGGCAACGCTGGGAATTTGCAAGGCGATCATCAGCGCGAAGGCAAGGAGCAGGAAGGCCGTCAGGCTCATCACCACCACGCGCAGCCGGAACGCACCGCTCAAGCTTTGCAGGAACAGCGCGCCGACGAGAAGGATGGAGGCGGCGCCGAACAGGCCCCAGGCGCCGCGCGAGAAGGAAAAGAAGATACCGCCGACGATGATCAGAAGCGGTACCGCATAGACCACCATCATCAGCGGCCGGCCAGTCATCAGCCGGTGGAGAAGATAGATGCCGGGCAGGGCGAGGAAGGGCCCGAACACGTTCGGATCCTGGAAGGCTCCTGCCGCGCGGTCGTATTTGGTGAACATCGCCGCGCCGGGAAAGGCATGGAAATAGCCGAGGATGCCCAGCATGGAAGTGCACACTGCGGCGGTCACCCAGGCCAGGAAGATGACGCGGTAGAGTTCGGGCCGCATCTCCGTGACGGCCGCGAAGAACACCGCGGTGAAGGCCAGGAACAGCGAGACCGCCAGGTAGAGCGGCGTGTTCATCAGGTTCGACATCTGGCTCATGGCGATCATGCCGCCGATGTTGAACGCGACCAGCAGCACCAGGAGCGGCACCACGGAGCGGGACAGCCGCAGGCCGAATAGCGCCCACACCGCAATCAATCCCGCCATATAGAGCTCGTAGGGCGCCGGCTCGTTGAGCACGAAACCGGAGAGCAATACGGCCAGCGCCACGGCACCCGATGAGATCAACGCGATCAGCTTCGCGTTGACTGCGGCGGCACTCGGAAGCTTGTGCGGGATCGCGCTCAATAGGCGTTTTCCGTGTTGAGTAGCCGTACAGGGGTCAGGAACAGGATCTTGAGATCGAACCAGAGCGACCAGTTCTCGATGTAGTCGAGGTCGTATTCGGTGCGCATCCTGATCTTCTCGTCGGTGTCCATCTCGCCGCGCCAGCCGTTGATCTGCGCCCAGCCGGTGACGCCCGGCTTCACGCGGTGGCGAGCGAAATAGCCGTCCACCACCTCGTTGTAGAGCAGGTTGTGCGACTGCGCGGCCACCGCGTGCGGGCGCGGACCGACCAGCGACAGGCTGCCGAACAGCGAGTTGAAGAACTGCGGCAGTTCGTCGATCGATGTCTTGCGGATGAAGCGGCCGACGCGGGTGACGCGCGGGTCGTTCTTGGTCACCGCCTTCTTGGCGCTCGGGTCGGACTGGTCCGCATACATCGAGCGGAATTTGTAGACCTCGATGACCTCGTTGTTGAAGCCGTGCCGCTTCTGTTTAAAGAGAACGGGGCCCTTGCTGTCGAGCTTGATGGCGATAGCCGTCGCCAGCATGATCGGCGAGAAGACGATGATGCCGAACAGGCTGAAGAAGATGTCGAAGGCGCGCTTGGCAACCGAATCCCAGTCGTTGATCGGTTTGTCGAAGATGTCCAGCATCGGCAGCGAGCCGATGAAGGAATAGGAGCGCGGCCGGAACTGAAGCTGGCTGGAATGCGCCGACAGGCGGATGTCGACCGGCAGCACCCACAGCTTCTTCAGGAGCGACAGCACCCGCTGCTCGGCGGTGATCGGCAGGGAGACGATCAGCATGTCGATACGCGCGATGCGTGCGAACTCGATCAGTTCGCTGACGTCGCCCAGCTTCGGATAACCGGCGACGATCGGCGGCGAGCGACGGTCGTCGCGATCGTCGAAGATGCCGCAAATGCGGATGTCGTTGTAAGGCTGCCGCTCGACGGCGCGGATGAGCGTCTCGGCCGCCTTGCCGCCGCCGACGATGACCGCGCGCCGTTCCATCTTTCCGTTGCGGGCCCAGCGCCGGATCAACTGCGCCAACACGAGGCGCAGGCTGAAGACCAGCGCAAAACCGAGCAGGAACCAGGCGCCGAACAAAAGTCGCGAGAAATTGCTGGAAATTTTCAGGAAGAAGCCCGCCACGGCCAGCAGGGCGAAGGCTCCGGCCCACATGAGCAGCATGCGGCCCATCCGGGCCAGCGGCCTGAAAAGTGCCGAGATCTGGTAAAGGTCGCTAACTTCGAAGAGCAGCACCGTCAGAAGCGAGGTGCCGGCGATGATTGCCAGATATTGCCAGAACAGGTGCGTGGTCAGCCCGACATAGCAGGCAAAGAGCGTGGCGCCCGAGATGGAAAGCAGCAGGAACTCGACGAGCCGAACGACGCCGCTGACCATCACCGGCGACATGGTATCGCTGCGGTACTGGGAGGCGACCTGAAGCGCTGCCTTGTTGAGCGTGACCTCGGACTGCTTGCCGGCACTCCTGCCGGCATCAAACCTGCGGACGGCGTCGGCCGAAAAGCGGCGCGCGGGGTCGATCTCATTCATGGTCATGGTCCGTAACTTGCGTCCGATCATTACCAGTGAGGCGCTAAGAAACCCTTGAGACGAGCGGCTGCTTGGTGTCGTCCTGCGGCGTGGGCGTGGAGCCTCCGAGGGCTGAGAAATAGGCCTTTTCGATTTCCGTGGCCATCACATCGGCTCCGAAGCGGGCCTTCAGGTCGGTGCGGGTCGGCATCAGCGCGCGGTAGGCGCTCGGGTTCGACAAGGCCACGCCCATCCTTTCGGCGAGCTGTGCGGCAACCGGCAGAACGAGCGCTGGTGAGTCTTGACCGAAGATCTCGGGAATGCCGCCGACGGCGGTGGCGATCATCGGCATGTCTGCGCCAAGCGCTTCCAGCACGATGTAGGGCATCGCCTCCGCACGCGAAGGAACGACGATAAGGCGGGCCATGGCAAACGCTTTTCGCGCCGGCATGGGCGGCAAGAATCGCACCCCCTCGGCAAGGCCAAGCCGATTCACCTGCTCGCGGTAGCGGGGCAGGTCCTCGCCATCGCCCACCATCACGGCTGTTACCTTACGTCCGAGGCTAGCCGCGACCTGCGCCAGCGCTTCGATGAACAGGTCCGGCCCCTTCAGGTCGCGCATCATGCCGATATAGAGAAAATGGGCGGCGTCTCCGGCTGGGGCTACCGGTTCGAATTCCCCGGCGCGCAAGCCATTGTAGACCAGGCTGTTGGGCATGTTCGGCTCTCCGACCTTACGCCGGAAAGTGCGCCTTTCGTAATCGGATACGAACAGCAGGTGATCCGTGAAGCGGCCCATCAGCCGCTCCAGGCCGAAGAACACCTTACCTGTGGTCGTTGCCCCGTCATAATGGAGGCTGCCGCCGTGCGGCGAATAGAGGCGGGCTACGCGAGACCTTGATACCCGCAACAGTGAGCCGAACATGCGGGCATAGACGCCACCCTTGGCGCCATGACCGTGCAGTATGTCCGGCTGCAATTCCTTGATGATTCTGTAGGCCCGAAACGCCGCGACGACATCGCCTGGCCCGATATGGCGCTGCATCGGCGTGCGCCAGATGCCGAGCGCCAGCATGTCCTTCATGCCGGCGAACAGCCGCTCCTCGAATTCTCCGCCCGTTGTCGAATCGCAGACGATGCCGACCGCGTGCCCGGCGGCGACCTGTGCCTCGGCAAGGTCGCGCACATGGCGAAAAATCCCCCCGACCGGGGACCGAAAGCAGTGAAGGATGCGCAGCTTGCGGGTCACGGCCGGTGTGTCGCTATCGATGAGGGGCGAGGCGTCGTGCGCCGGGCGATCGAATTCCCGGCTTGCCGCGTGCCGATGATCATTGGCGAAAGCCACCCCATGTTACGGACCTAGAACAGGCGTTCACGCACGTAGACCGTGTCGCCCGGCAGGAGTGGATCAGATGTCACCACCCGGCCGGTCATGACCTTCCCGTTGATGTCGCGCGTGACGTCAACGCCGTCCTGGTTCGCGCGAGGCGTATAGCCACCGGCGATAGCGACCGCTTTCTGCACCGTCAGCCCCGGCACATAGGAATACTGGCCTGCCGAGCCGACCTCGCCCATGACGAAGATCGGCCGGTAACGCTCGACCTCGACCGAGATGTCGGGGTTGCGCAGAAAACCTTGGCGCAGCTTTGCGGCGATTGACGATTCCAACTGCTGGACCGTATTGCCGCGCGCCGGCACAGGGCCGATCAGCGGAAAGGCAATGTAGCCGGCCTGGTCGACGCCGTAGATATTTGTCAGCCCCTCTTGTTCGAACACGGTGACGCGGACGCGATCGCCCGCGCTGAGCTGGTAGGGCTGGTTGAGGGCCTCGTGGAATGCAGGCGGTGCCGGGCGGTAGCTGGTGCAGCCGGCAAGCAGCGCCGAAGCAAGAATTGCGCTAACGATGAGGCGGGGGCTTCGCATGGAGAGCGGATACCTTCGGCATTGCGCCGGATATGCCCCGGCAGATTCGATGCTCAAACTATCGTCTTGTTAAGGTTAATGGCCGGTAAAGCTCACTGCTTGGCGAGTTCGTTGTGGGAACGAAAAAGGTCTGCGCAAGGTGAAGGCGTTTCTTTGAACCGGCAGGAAGAGCGGATCTCGCGGGTATATTAACTGCTGGGTTACCATAGATGTTTACCATGCGACCTGTCCGATAGTGGGAGCAGGATGCATGTCAGGCGATCAATCAACCGCCAGCGATATAGATGTCGATCTCCGGAAGCTGTTTGCTTCGCTGGCGAGGAACTGGCTACGCAATCTGATCGTCGCGCTTGCCGTGACCGGGCTCGCCTTTGTGTTTACCTCGCTGGCGACGCCGCATTACCGGGCCGAAACGCGGCTGCTGATCGAAACCCGCGAATCTGTATTCACGCGCCCGGCGCCCAATGGCGAGGCGGACCGGCCTATCCTGGATGAAGAGGGCGTGGCCAGCCAAGTCGAGGTGATCTCCTCCACCGACATTCTCAAGCAGGTATCGCAGAAGCTCGGCTTGTCGAAGCTGCCGGAATTCGATCCGTCGGCGAACATGTCCATGCTTGCGCGGGTTCTCGTTCTCGCCGGGCTGAAAAGCGACCCGCAGGAGATTCCCGCCGACGAGCGCGTGCTCAAGGCCTTCCGCGAAAAGCTCAACGTCTATCGCGTGGAAAAATCCCGCGTCATCGTCATCGAATTCTCGTCCAAGGACCCGAAGCTCGCGGCCGAAGTGCCGAATGCGCTTGCCGACGCCTATCTGGCGGTCAGCCGCGACGCCAAGCTCGCCTCGAACTCCGATGCCACCGACTGGCTGGCGCCCGAGATCGCCGACCTCGACAAGCGCGTGAAGGATGCCGAGGCCCGCGTCGCTGATTTTCGTGCAAAGTCGGACCTGCTGATCGGCCAGAACAATTCGGTGCTCGCCACGCAGCAGCTGGCCGAGTTGTCCTCGGAGCTGTCGCGCGTGCGCGCCAATCGGGCGGCGTCGGAGGCCGCTGCCGAGAGCGTTCGCAAGGCGCTGGAAAAGGGCGGCTCGCTCGACGCGCTGCCGCAGGTGCTTTCCTCATCGCTGATCCAGCGGCTGCGCGAGCGCCAGGTCCAGCTGAAGGCCGACATCGCCGACCTGTCGACGACCTTGCTGGAGAATCATCCCCGCATCCGCGCACTCAGGTCGCAGCTCTCCGATCTCGATATACAAATCCGCGGCGAAGCGCAGAACGTGCTGAAAAGCATCGCTACCGAGGTTCAGACCGCGCAGTTGCGCGAAGAACAGATCACGGCCGACCTTAATCGTCTGAAGGCCGAATCGGCGCGTGCGGGCGAGCAGGAAGTCGAGTTGCGAGCGCTGGAGCGCGAGGCCGCCGCGCAGCGTCAGCTGCTCGAATCCTACCTGACACGCTACCGTGAGGCCGCCTCGCGCAAGGACCGCAACTACCTGCCTGCCGATGCCCGCGTCTTCTCGCGCGCCGTCGTGCCGTCCGAACCTTATTTCCCCAAGGTGGTGCCCATCGTGGGGGCGGCCTTCGTGGCATCGGCGCTCCTCATGTCTGTAGTTACGCTGCTGCAGGAGCTGTTCTCCGGCCGCGCCATGCGGCCCGCGCCGGGTGCACGTTTCGAGCCGGTCGAGCAGGTGGCGATGCCGCCTTTCCACGAACCTGAGCGGGAGCCGATTGCTGCTTCGGCGCCGGAGCCGGCTGCGCCTGCAGTGCCGGAACCGGTTGCACCTGAGCCGGAGGCTCCCCGCGTGGCCGTGCGTACAGCACTGCCTGTCCGCAAGCTTGGCGAGATCGGCATCGAGCGCGCCGCCGAAAAGCTGATATCGAGCGGCGCCACGCGTGCGATCTTCGTCTCGCCGGAGGGCGACGAGGCCGCGGCCACGGCGGTTCTGGTCGCTCGCGAGATTTCCGATGCGGGCTTGCGCGTCCTCTTGCTCGATCTCACCGCCTCGGGTGCCGCCTCGCGGCCGATGCTGGACGGCGCCCGGCGTCCGGGCATCACCAACCTGCTCACCGCACAGGCGCAGTTCACAGACGTGATCCACGCCGACCATTATTCCGACTGCCACGTCATGCCGGTCGGCACGGCCGATCCGGTCCGGGCGATGCGCGCAGCCGACCGCCTGCCGATCATCCTGGAATCGCTCACCACCGCCTATGATGTGGTGGTCGTCGAATGTGGCCCGATCGGCGCTGATGGCATCCGTCGGCTGGTCGGCGAGAGCACCGAGATCCTGCTCAGTGTGATCGAGCCGGAAGATGAAGTCGTCGCGGCTGCAGAGAACCTGAAGGCCGGCGGTTATCATGGCGTCATCCTGGTCACGCCGGCCGGCTCCGAACTGCCGACGACGCCGGTGCCGGGGCGGAGCGCTGCCTGAAAAGGCTTGCCGACAGCTTTCAGTCCTCGGCAGACTCGCGCTGGCCGGCGGCGCGTTTGCGCAACGCCTTGACGATCTTCCAGACCAGCGGGCTGTTCTTGATGAAGGCCTTGAGGCTGCTCGTGAGGCGCATGGCGGCGGCAAAACCGTGGCCCTTGACGGAAAGCGGCACGAGGGCATCGGCCTGCCGGATTTCGATGTTGCACCACAGCCGCTTGTAGGGCTCATCCCCGACGCTGAAGTCGTAGATTTCGAACCCGTCGTCACAGGCGCTTTCGATGTTTTCGTAGAAGAGGAATTCGCCGGGACTTGCAGCGGCAAGTTCGTCGTCGCTGATGCCGCCGAATTCGCAAATGAGCCGTTTGCCGCAGCGGCTGGTGCCCGTGATGGCGCGCAGCTTGCCGCCTACCTCGAGCCCTTCCAGCGTAAAGCCCTGCGAGCCGTCGCGCAGCGATCCGGCAAACAGCGCATGGAAGAACGCGCGGATCTCGGCCTCGGCAAAGACATTGGTCACGCCGGCCACACGAAAGCGCTGCTCCTTCATCGCCAGGAACGCGTCGAAGAGACGGCGGGTTTCTTCCGGCGTGTCCGCGACGATGCGCCGAAATCCGCCCGCCGCCTCGAATTTTCGCGTCTGCGCCCGGTGCTTCTTGCGCTTGCGTTTGGCGCTCGTTCGCTCGAGCACGGCGTCGAATCCGGCGCGCAGGTCGACGGCAAGCGCGATGTTCGGGCTCGGTACATGCGGAAGGGCCAGGAGCGGGTTTTTGACGCCGTCGAGATCGAGGGCGAGGCGCTGGAGAAGCAGCGCGTCGAGATCAGGCCGTGCCGCCCGGATCGCCGCCACGATCTCGGCGATGCCGGCCGACGACCTGGTGCCACACCAGCCGGGCAGTGCAGGTGCGAAATTGCCGATGGCATGCGTGCCGCCCATGAAACGGGCGACACGGAACGGGCCGACCCGGGTGATTTCCAGCGCGAGTGCGAAAACGGTACGGCCGTCCTCGGCGGCCTTGACGATCAATCCGTCCGGCCGAGCCTCGGAGACCCAGCTCTCCACCCAGAGTGCGCTCTGCGCCGGCGCGAACAAGCCGTCAGCGCAGGCCTGCGCATAGGCCGCGAGCGCCGCCGGCGTCGCGGCGGAGACTCGAACCTCCAGCGCGCCCGCCGGCATGGCCGCGCCGTCGACGGCGTTTCCAAATGATGCAGCGGCGTCAACCATACCTCAATCCTTCGTGGCTATTGCTGGCCACAAGGGTTCCGTCGGCCGCAAGGCCCAGCATTTCGCAAAGAGTGTAGGGGCCAAAGGTGAATCAATGATCGACAGTGTCGATACGCTGCGCAGGCTGGTGCTGAACGGGCTCGGTCATTCGGGCGTGTCGCGGCTGGCCCGCCCGTTGGTCGGTGGCGTCGGCGCGATCCTGATGCTGCACCGCGTTAGCGCCCATCCGCGCAAGCCCCACGGCGTCAACCGGCATCTCAACATCGCGCCGGCCTTCCTGGATGCGCTGATCGCCGACATGAAGGCCGACGGCTACGAATTCGTCACGCTCGACGAGGCGTTGAAGCGTTTGGCTCAGGGCAGGGGCGCCCGGCGCTTCGCCACCATCACCGCCGACGACGCCTATCGCGACAATCTCACCGAGGCGCTGCCCGTGCTGGAGAAGCACGGCGCTCCCATCACCATCTATGTCGCGCCGGGCCTGATCGACGGCGCGGTGGATCTGTGGTGGGAGGTGCTCGAAGACATCGTCAATGCCGCTGACACGCTGGCGGTGAACACCGCGAACGGGCCGCTGATGCTCGACTGCTCGACGCCGGAAGGGCGCCTCGCGTCCAATGCGCGGCTGCAGCGCCATCTCACCGTCGAGGTCGGCGAACAGGAGCAGCGCGCCGTGCTCCACGAACTGGCCTGCGCCGCGGGCGTCGACCCGCAGGCGCCGAGCCGCGAGACGCTGATGAACTGGGACGAGATCGCGGAGGCAGTCGCGCACCCGCTCGTGACGATCGGCGCGCATACGATCCACCACTACAGCCTTAAGCGACTGGACGAGGAAAAGGCACGCCGCGAGATCGTCGAGGCCGGAAACGTCCTGGAGGCAAGGCTCGGCACACGGCCGCGACACATGGCCTATCCTTACGGCTATGCGAGCGCGGTTGGTGCGCGTGAGGTCGATCTGGCCAAGGAGGCGGGTTACGCATCCGCCGTCACCACGCGCCACGGCGTCCTGCAGCCCGACCACGCTAAGCATCTCCACGCCCTGCCGCGCATCTCGGTCAACGGGCGTTATCAGGAACTTGGGTTCCTGCGCACCATGCTGTCGGGCATCACCACGCCGCTCGCCAATCGCGGCAGGATGCTGGTGACCGTATAGGTTGAGGGCGCGCTAGCGGCCGTCCTTCGGCTTGCGCTCGATGATCAGCCACTTGATGATGCCCATGGCGGGCAGGATCCACAGCAGGCCGGTCAGCAGGAAGAACAGGAAGTGGACGAGCGCGCTAGACTCGCCAAGCCGCGCCACCGCAACCGTCGTCGCGATCAGCGAGTAGACGATCACCAGCAGGATGAGCAGAATCGTTCCGATGAGCTTCTTGAGGCGGATGGGCATGGCTTTTCCTTCGCCGCCGTCCTAGGACGTCTTGGTGCCGCGCGCAAGCCGAAGAGCGACGCGACGGCGTGTCGCGCGCGCGACTGCCTTGTAACCGCCGCCTCGATGGTCCACCAATCGCCACGGTTCGAACTGCCGGGAATATGCCATGTCCGCAACGATCAACACCACCGCACCGCTCGCCATGCGCGATAAGGAGCTGAGCGACCGTAAGCTCGTTCGCGGCTGGCTCTATGCCGTGCTCGTGGTGCTGTTTGCGCTGGTCATGGTGGGCGGCGCCACGCGCATGACCGGCTCCGGCCTGTCCATCACCGAATGGAAGCCGATCCATGGCGTGATCCCGCCGCTCAACCAGGCCGAATGGCAGGAGGAGTTCGAAAAGTACCAGCAGATCCCGCAATACGAGCAGATCAACAAGGACATGACGCTCGACGAGTTCAAGGGCATCTTCTGGTGGGAGTGGGTGCACCGGCTGCTGGCGCGGGGCGTCGGCTTCCTCGTCGCCGTTCCGCTGGTGCTGTTCTGGCTGTCGGGCCGGCTCGAGCGCGGGTTGAAGCCGCGTCTGGTCGGGCTGCTGGCGCTGGGCGGGTTGCAGGGTGCGATCGGCTGGTGGATGGTCGCTTCCGGCCTTAGCGAGCGGGTATCCGTCAGCCAGTACCGTCTGGCGATCCATCTGACCTTCGCCTGCATCATTGTCATTGCCGTGACCGCTATTGCGCGGGGGCTCGCGACCTACACGGAGGCGGCCGCAAGCCGCGCGGTCCAGCGCTTCGCCGGGATCATGGTGCTCATGGTGCTGGTGCAGATCTATCTCGGCGCACTAGTTGCCGGTCTGCATGCCGGTCTCACCTACAACACCTGGCCGCTGATGGACGGCGCCGTAGTCCCGGGCGATCTTTTCGTCATCGAACCGGCCTGGCGAAACCTGTTCGAAAATCCCAAGACCGTGCAGTTCATCCACCGCATGTTCGCCTACACGGTGCTGGTGCTGGCGATCTGGCACGCGCTGGCAACCAGCCGGGCCGCGCCGGGCACCACGCATGCGCGCCGCGCCTGGGTTCTGGTCGGTCTGGTTCTGGTGCAGGCTACGATTGGCGTGGCGACTCTGCTGACGCAGGCGAATATGCATTGGGCGCTGCTGCACCAGGGGTTCGCCCTGGTGGTGCTGATCTTCGCGACCGCCCATTGGCGCGGCACCAAGGGTGCCTATCCGCTGCCGACCGACGTGGTCGTCCGCAGCTGAGAAGGGAAGAAATTGCCGGCCTTCCGACTGAGTGGAAAGGCCGGCGCATCGGTCACTGATTGAGGCCGAGCATCAGGTCGAGATTCTGCACCGCAGCGCCCGAAGCGCCCTTGCCGAGATTGTCGTAGACGGCAATCAGCAATGCCTGCCCGCGAGCATCGTTGGCACTGACATAGAGCTTCATCTTGTTGGTGCCGTTGAAAATCTCGGGCTGGATATCGGCGTTGCGCTCGAAGTCAATCAACGGCGCAACCTCGACCACGCCGCCCTTCAGGCCGGCATAATGGTCTGCGATTGCCGCATGCAGTTCCGCGCCGGTCGGTACCTTCGGGAGCATGCCGAGCTGCAGCGGCACCACGGTGATCATGCCCTGCGCGAAGTTGCCTACTGCCGGCTGCATGATCGGATCGTGCGAAAGCTTGGCGTAGGCGCGCAACTCGGGGATGTGCTTGTGCTTGAGCATCAGGCCGTAGGGCAGGAATTCAGGTGAATCCTCGCCCTGCGCTTCATAGTCTTCGATCATCTGCCTGCCGCCGCCGGAATAGCCGGAGATGCCGTTGATGGTGATGGGGAAGTCCGCCGGCAGCAGACCGGCGGTCACCAGCGGGCGCAGGCCGGCGATCGGGCCCTGTGGCCAGCAGCCGGGATTGGCCACGCGCTTGGAGGTGGCAATCGCCTGCATCTGCGCCTTGTCCATCTCCGGAAAGCCGTAGGTCCAGCCCTCGGCCACGCGATGCGCGGTCGAGGCGTCGATCACCCGCGTGGTGTCGTTTTCGATCAGCGACACGCTTTCGCGCGCCGCGTCGTCCGGCAGGCAGAGGATCGCGACGTCGGCCTTGTTCAGGAATTCGGCGCGCGCGGCCGTTTCCTTGCGTCGTTCGGCAGGCACCGAAATGACTTCCAGGTCGTCGCGACCCGCAAGCAGCGCCCTGATCTGCAGGCCCGTCGTGCCGTGTTCGCCGTCGATGAAGATTTTCGGTTTCATGTCCTGTCGTCCGTAAGAAAGCATTTTGTCTCAGAGGCTTGGGCCCGAAACCGGACCCAAGCCCTGAAGCTTTGACCGGCTGCCTCAGGCGCTTTCGCGCACCTTCCGCTCTGCCAGGAGGCCAAGATAGTGCATCGCCACCGTCGCACCCGCGATTGCGGTTATATCGGCGTGATCATAGGCCGGCGCAACCTCTACGACATCGGCGCCGACAATGTCGATCTGCGTCATCTGGCGCAGCACGGACAAAATCTTGGCCGAGGTGGGGCCGCCAGCCACTGGCGTGCCGGTTCCCGGCGCGTAAGCCGGGTCGAGGCAGTCGATATCGAAGGTCACATAGGTCTTTTTGCCGCCGGTGCGCTCGGCAATCGCATAGGCGATGTCGGAGGCGCGCATCTCTTCGACCTCGTGGCCGTACAGGATCTTGATACCGAACGTGTCGGGCGCATGGGTGCGGATGCCGATCTGGATCGAGCGGTCGGGGTCGATGACTCCCTCACGCACGGCACGCGCCACGAAGGAGCCGTGGTCGATGCGCTTGCCGTCGTCATCCCAGGTGTCCTGATGGGCGTCGAACTGCACCATCGCCAGCGGGCCGTGGATGGCGGCATGGGCCTTGAGCACCGGCCAGGTGACAAAATGGTCGCCCCCGAGCGACAGCAGGAAGGCGCCGGATTTCAGGATCTTGGCGGCCTCGCGCTCGATGGTGGCGGGCGTCTTCTGATGGTTGCCGCTGTCGAGCAGGCAGTCGCCATAATCGACCACGCCGAGATTGTCGAACAGGTCGAGATTGAACGGATATTGCGGGTCGCAGTCGAAGATCGCCGAGGCGCGGCGGATGGCTTGCGGACCGAAGCGCGCGCCTGGCCGGTTGGTGACGGCGGCATCGAACGGAATGCCCCAGACGACCACATCGGCTCCCTTGACGTTCTTGGTGTAGCGCCGGCGCATGAAAGAAAGCGCACCGGCATAGGTCGGGTCGGCCGAGCGGCCGGTGTTCTTGTTGGCCGTGAAAGCATGGTCAATGGAATTTGCAGGCATCACGATTTCCTAAACTTGTCTGGTGGCGTGCCGAACGGAAACCGCGCGGCATTGGTCGAGAAATGGTTTCGTCGCGGCTCTATATCATCCCCGAGCGAAAAAAGGACCACCGCGCAGACTGCATGTTCCGGCACAGCCGGCAAGTGCTTATCCCGCCCCGGTGCGGCCTCCGCAAGCCATAAAAAAAGCCGCCCGAAGGCGGCTTTTTCGACAGGCACATGCCGCGAGGCAGCGCCCGAATGTTTCGAGCCGCTTAGCGCTTCGAGAACTGGAAGCTACGGCGGGCCTTGGCCTTACCGTACTTCTTACGCTCGACGGTACGGCTGTCGCGGGTCAGGAAGCCGCCCTTCTTGAGCACGCCGCGCAGGCCCGGCTCGTAGTAGGTCAGAGCCTTGGAGATGCCGTGACGGACCGCACCGGCCTGGCCGGAGAGACCGCCGCCGACAACGGTAGCGATGATGTCGAACTGGCCTTCGCGGTTGGTCGCGATGATCGGCTGCTTCAGGATCATCTGAAGAACCGGGCGGGCGAAGTAGGCCGCGAATTCCTTGTCGTTGACGATGATCTTGCCGGAGCCGGGCTTGACCCAGACGCGCGCGATGGCGTCCTTGCGCTTGCCGGTGGCATAGGCGCGGCCCTGCTTGTCCAGCTTCTGGACGTGGACCGGAGCGGCCGGCTGTGCGGCGGCAACGGTGCCGAGATCTGCGAGCGAGTTGAGCTCAGCCATGATTACGAAGCCTTCTTGTTCTTGACGTTCAGCGCGCCGACGTCGAGGACCTCGGGCTGCTGGGCGACATGCGGGTGTTCAGAGCCGGCGTAAACGCGCAGGTTCTTCATCTGGCGACGGCCGAGCGGGCCACGCGGGATCATGCGTTCCACGGCCTTCTCAAGCAGACGCTCGGGGAAACGGCCTTCGATCAGCTGGCGAGCGGTGCGCTCCTTGATGCCGCCGGGGTGGCCGGTGTGCCAGTAGTACATCTTGTCGGTGTACTTCTTGCCGGTCAGCACGACCTTCTCGGCGTTGATGATGATGACGTTGTCACCGTCGTCGACGTGAGGCGTGAAGGTGGGCTTGTGCTTGCCGCGCAGGCGATTGGCGACGATGGAGGCGAGACGGCCGACGACGAGACCTTCGGCGTCGATCAGCACCCACTTCTTCACCACGTCCGCAGGCTTCTGCGAAAAGGTTTTCATGGATCTAACTTTCGTTCGGGACCTTCCGGAGAAGGCGTTTCTTGTTGCTTGGTTTGTCGGAAGGCCGGGGCCAACCGTCAAATACAAGAACCGCAGCCGGGAAGGCCGCTGGTTCGGTGGGGCTTATAGGCGGAGAGCGCCATATGCGTCAAGTGGAGGAGAGCTGCGTCATTTCCAATAAATGGTATGAAAACAACGGCTTGCGAAAATGGTATTATTTTACCTCATGCGCATGATGCCGTTTCGGCGGAATCGAATAGGTTCCCGTGGCGTGCGCCACGGTGTGCTGGTCCGGCCCGGCCACGATGTCGATATCGAACACCATCAGGCTCTTTCCCATTTTCAGGATGCGGCAATGCCCGAGAACCGGCCCGGCCTCGGCCTTGCGCACGAAATTGATGTTGAGGTTGATGGTGACCGATAGCGCGTCCGCGCCGGCGTGGGAGAGCACGCAGACATAGCCGCCGATGTCGGCCAACGTGAACAGCGAAGGCCCAGATACCGTACCGCCCGGGCGCAGGTGCCGCTCGTCGGCGTTCAGCCGCACCGTGCAGCCGCCGGGAAACACGTCTACGGCTTCGTAGGCGGCGTATTCTCCGTTGAGCTGAGGATAGACGGAACGCAGCAGGGCGTTGACTTCGGCGGCGGTCATGTGCGGAAGAAGGTTGCTTTGGGTCGGCATGGCTTGGTCTTGTCGGCCTCATCGATCGAAGCCGCAGCTTTCGCGGCCTTACGGTCCGTGCGCACGTAAACTTGTGCGAAATCGCGGCCATAAGAGCCTTTTGCCCGCTGTTCTTCAACCCGCGACATGGTAGTTCTTTGGTAAAGCTTGAATGCGTGGCCCTCCGAAGCGACCATGCGCGGAATCTGGGTGTCAGGGTGCTTGCGTGCGGGCAGGCTATGGCGCCACACAATGCCGGAGAAAGACATTGGCCGAAATCGTCGCCATGAAAGCAGCCCCCGAAGGGCCGGTAACATCAATCGCCAAAGACGGCGTGCTGCGCCTGACCCTGTCCAACCCGCCGGCGAATGCCTTGTCGCTGGCTGTCATGGCGGAGCTTCAGGCCGAGTTCGACCGCGCCCGCGATGACAAGGCGGTGCGGGTGATCGTGCTTGCAGCGGAAGGCAAGGTCTTTTGTGCCGGCCATGACCTTAAGGAAATGACCGCGCATCGCGCCGATGCCGACCGGGGCAGGGCGTTTTTCGAGCAGACGATGGCCGCCTGCTCGCAGCTCATGCAGACCATCGTGCGTCATCCCAAGCCGGTGATCGCCGAGGTGGCCGGCCTGGCAACGGCCGCCGGCTGCCAGTTGGTGGCAAGCTGCGATCTGGCCATTGCCTCGAGCGAGGCCACCTTCTGCACGCCGGGCGTCAATATCGGCCTGTTCTGCTCCACGCCGATGGTCGCGCTGTCGCGCAACGTGTCGCGCAAGCAGGCGATGGAAATGCTGCTGACTGGCGAGACGATCGACGCCACGACCGCGCGTGAATTCGGCCTGGTCAATCGCGTCGTGCCGCCCGAATACCTGAACCAGATCGTGAGCAAATACGCTCAAGCCATTGCATCGAAATCGCCTCTGACGCTGAAGATTGGCAAGGAAGCCTTCTATGAGCAGGCCGAGATGGGGCTGCCGGAGGCCTATGAATACGCCTCGCGCGTGATGGTGGAAAACATGCTGGCGCGCGATGCGGAGGAGGGCATCGGCGCCTTCATCGAGAAGCGCAAGCCGGAGTGGACGGGGGAGTAGACTCCCGCGATTTGCCCTCGCCCGTTCTGAAAGCGCATGAAGACATGAACCACGACGCCTACGACAATTCCTACATCGCTGACATCCTGAACTCGGTGAAGACCATCGCGGTGGTCGGCGCCTCGGCAAACGAGGTTCGGCCAAGCTATTTCGTGATGAAATATCTGCTCTCCAAGGGCTACTCCGTCATCCCGGTCAATCCGGGGCAGGCGGGCAAGGAGATTCTTGGACAGATGACCTACGCGAAGCTCGTCGACATTCCGGTGCCGATCGACATGGTGGACATTTTTCGCGCCTCCGAGGCGGTGCCTGCCATCGTGGACGAGGTGTTGGCGCTGCAGCCTTTGCCCAAGGTCATCTGGACGCAGCTCACCGTCCGCCACGATGAAGCGGCCGCTCGGGCGGAAGCCGCCGGCATCAAGGTCGTGATGAACCGCTGCCCGAAGATTGAATATGCGCGGCTGGCCGGCGAAATCGGCTGGAACGGCGTCAATTCAGGCGTGGTTTCGGCCAGAAAGCCGGTGATGCGCGCGGGCTTCCAGAGTTTCGGCGTTCGACAACGCTAGTTTTTGCAAAATTATTCCGGTGCGCGTGGGTTTTTGCGGCGCAACGGCTCAAATGACGGCCCGGCGAGGCATTTTGTTCTTTGCATTCCCGACGGCGCTCCGTCATGAATAGCAACGAGTTTCAGTAGCCCTTTTCGGAGAAAAAAGATGTCCCAACGCACCCCCGGCTTCAACACGCTCGCCGTGCATGCCGGCGCCAAGCCGGATCCGGCTACGGGCGCGCGCGCCACGCCGATCTACCAGACGACGGCCTATGTGTTCGACGATGTCGACCACGCCGCCTCGCTGTTCGGCCTCAAGGCCTTCGGCAACATCTACACGCGAATCATGAACCCGACCCAGGCGGTGCTGGAAGAGCGCGTGGCCGCGCTCGAGGGCGGCACGGCGGCGGTGGCGACGGCTTCCGGCCATGCCGCGCAACTGCTGGTGTTCCACACCATCATGCAGCCGGGCGAAAATTTTGTTGCCGCCCGGAAGCTCTATGGCGGCTCGATCAACCAGTTCGGCCATGCCTTCAAGAATTTCGGCTGGGAAGTGCGCTGGGCCGATGTCGATGACGTCTCGACCTTCGAGAGCCAGATTGACGACAAGACCCGCGCCATCTTCATCGAGAGCCTTGCCAATCCCGCAGGCGTATTCGTCGACATCGAGGCGATCGGCAACATCGCGCGCAAGCACGGGCTGCCGCTGATCGTCGACAACACCATGGCCACGCCCTACCTGCTGCGCCCGATCGAGCACGGCGCGGACATCGTGGTCCACTCGCTGACCAAGTTCATCGGCGGTCACGGCAACTCCATGGGCGGCATCATCGTCGACGGCGGCACCTTCGACTGGTCGAAGTCGGGCAACTACCCGATGCTGTCGCAGCCGCGCCCGGAATATGGCGGCCTCGTCCTGCACGAAACCTTCGGCAACTTCGCCTTCGCCATCGCCACGCGCGTGCTCGGCCTGCGCGACTTCGGCCCGGCGATCTCGCCGTTCAATGCCTTCCTGATCCAGACGGGCCTGGAAACACTGCCGCTGCGCATGCAGCGCCACTGCGACAACGCGCTGAAGGTGGCCGAGTGGCTGTCCAAGAACGACAAGGTCGCCTGGGTGTCCTATCCGGGCCTGCCGGGTGACAAGAATAATGCGCTGCAGCAGAAGTATTCGCCCAAGGGCGCCGGTGCCGTCTTCACCTTCGGCCTGAAGGGCGGCTACGAGTCCGGCGTCAAGCTGGTCGAATCGCTGGAGTTGTTCTCGCACCTGGCCAATATCGGTGACACCAAGTCGCTGGTCATCCATCCGGCCTCGACCACGCACCGCCAGCTTTCTGACGAGCAGAAGATCGCCGCGGGCGCCGGTCCGGACGTGGTGCGCCTGTCGGTCGGCATCGAGGATGTCGCCGACATCATCGCCGATCTGGAGCAGGCTCTGGCCAAGGCCTGAGGCTGAACGCCGGAATATGAATCTGCGCCTCCGTCCGGCACACCGCCGGCCGGAGGCCGTTTTGTCCTTCGGAGGGAGAATAGCGTGACGGAAAAATTCCTGACCGTCGATATTGAAGGCATCGAGCCGGAGCAGGGCGTCCCCGCTGAGGGGCGGCTGATTTCGGGCAACCCGCAGTTCCGCACCTGGAACATCGAGGAGGCCGAAGGCGGCCTCTATGCCGGCGTCTGGGAGTCGACGCCCGGAAAATGGCGCATCGAATATGACGAGTGGGAGTTCTGCCACATCCTCGCGGGCGTCTCGGTCATCACCGAGGATGGCGGCGAGGCCCGCACGGTGAAGGCCGGCGACCGTTTTGTCATCCGCCCCGGCTTCAAGGGAAGCTGGGAAGTGATCGAAACCACGCGCAAGGACTATGTGATCCGGCTCTGACCGGTATTTCCTGCTGAACCAGACAGCGTCGAGTGCCTTCAAGTGCCCGGCGCTTTGTTTCCTGCCGCGGGAAATTTATCCGGCGTTCGTTGCCTGCCTGTGGGAATAGAGCCCGGCAATATCACCGCTGCAGAGCAAGGGCATTGCCTCCTTGATCTGCTCGATCGGCCAGTCCCACCACGCCATTTCCAAAAGCATGGCAATCTGCTCGTCGGAGAACCGCTTGCGGATCGGCTTGGCGGGGTTGCCGCCGACAATGGTGTAGGGCTCGACATCCTTGGTCACCAGCGCGCGGCTGCCGATCATAGCGCCGTGCCCGATGCGGACGCCCGGCATGATCATTGCCTCTGCGCCGATCCAGACATCGTTGCCGACGACCGTGTCACCCGCAGGCTGGTAGGCGTTGATTGCGCCGGCGAATGCCGGTTCCTCCGACATGAAGAAGAACGGGAAGGTCGAGATCCAGTCGTTGCGATGGCCCTGGTTGCCGGCCATCATAAAGGCGGCGCCAGTGCCGATGGAGCAGAAACTGCCGATGATCAGTTTGTCGACGTCGTCGCGGTCCGGCATCAGGTACCGGGCGCAGTCATCGAAGGAATGGCCGTGATAATAGCCCGAATAGTAGCTGTAGCGGCCGACGATGATGTTCGGGTTCGTCACCTGCTCGGAAAGCAGCTTTCCCCGAAAGGGGCTGTCAAAATAGTTGGTCATGTGAATTGCCTGTCCGTACTGGCGGACGCCGCCTTGGCGGCGCCGCTGAGGAAATTGTCCACGGACGATCGGCGTTAGGCGTAGTGGGGCGTCAGAACTTGACGTCCAGCCTTTCCAAACCGTGGAAATGATAGGTGTCGCGGTAGAGCGGTTCTTCGGCCAGCGCGATCTGCGGCAGCCTGTCGAACAGCACTTTCAGCGAGACCTGCATCTCCAGCCGCGCCAGCGGCGCGCCGATGCAGAAGTGGATGCCGGCGCCAAAGGACACGTTCTTCTGGTCGCTGCGGCCGGGCTGGAACTCCTGCGGCGCGGCGTAGGCCTGGTAGTCGCGGTTGGCGCAGCCAAGCAGCAGGCCCACCTGTTCGCCCTGCTTTAGGTTGAGGTCCTCAGCGGCCTCGATCTCGCCATAGGCATAGCGCGTGAACATGTGCAGCGGCGCGTCATAGCGTAGGCATTCCTCCACCGTCGCGGCGGTCGCCTCGGGCGTCGTGAAGAACCGGCGCGGGTCGCCCCCCTGCTTCAGGATGGTGCGCACCGCATTGCCGGTCTGGTGCACGGTGGCCTCGTGGCCAGCGTTCAGCAACAGGATCGCCGAGGAAACCAGCTCGTCCTCGCTGAGCTTCTGACCGTCCTCCTGCGCCGAGATCAGCAGGCTGAGCAGGTCGTCGCCGGGGTTTTTGCGCCGCTCGACCACATAGGCGCGCAGGAAGTCGGAAAAGGCCTGCGACGAGGCGTTCGCCCTGTCCTCGGTCTCGCGCGTGCGGCCGTGCATATACATGGCGACCATGTCGTGCGACCAGCTCAGGAGCTGCGGTCCCATTTCCACCGGTACGCCCAGCATCTCGGCGATGATGGTGATCGGCAGCGGCGCGGCGTAGGCCGGCAGCAGATCCACCTGGCCATTGGCCTCGAAGCCGTCGACCAGCTCGTTGGCCAGCGCTTCCACGCGCGGCCGCAGGCGTTCGACCTGCCGCGAGACGAAGGCGCGGTTGACCAGTGTGCGCAGGCGCGTGTGCACCGGCGGCTCCAGCTCCAGCATGGAGTTGGCTTCGATGGCGTCGAAGGCCTTCAGGTGCGAGCGGTCGCCGGTATAGCCCTGGTCGTCGGCGGCGCCTGCCGGCTTCTCGCGGCCGAAGCGGCGGTCGCGCAGCAGGCGGTTCACGTCGTCGTAGCCGGCCAGGCACCAGAAGCCGAAATCTTCCCAGAAGAAGCTGCGCGCATTGGCGTGCAGCCAGGCATAGGCCTCGTAAGGGTCTTGCACGAAGCGTTGCTCGTGCGGATCGAGCCGCAGGCGGCGCGTGGCGGGATCGTAGTTCAGATAGGAGGGGGGTGTAGAGATGTTCGTCATGGCGGCTGTTTAGCGCGCCTTGCCAAGCTTGATCCAGTGCATATCCTGTCGCGCATCCGCTTTTGATTTGATCCAGAAGCGCGGCTTCCCTGCCAATTCCCGAGGAGTCCCCAAAAATGAATGTGATCGTGGTCGGTGCGGGCATCGCCGGGCTTTCGTCCGCCTGGGCCCTGACCAAGGCGGGACACCGCGTCACCGTCCTCGAACAGGGGCCGATCCCCAATCCGCTCGCGGCGTCAGGTGACCACCACCGCATCATCCGGCGCGCCTATGGCGCGGCCACCGGCTACGCGCAGTTGATCACCGAGGCGTTCGACGCCTGGGGCGAGCTATGGGAGGATCTGGGCGCAGTCCACTATGACGCGCGGGGCTTCATGTGCGTCTCGCGCGAGGCGGGCGACGAGGCCGAGGTGCTGCGCGACGGATTGAAAGCCGGGAATTTTCCGTTCGAAATGTTCGGACCGGACGAGGCCGTCCGGCGATGGCCGTTCCTGGAGCCGGGCAGCTTCAACTACGCGTTCGTCTCGCCCGAGGGCGGTGCATTGCACTGCCGCAAGATAGCGGCCGGGCTGGCCATGTGGCTGCGCGCCAACGGCGCCAATGTCTACGAGCGCAGCAAGGTCGCCCATATCGACGCGGCAACCGGCAAGGTGGAGCTCGAATCTGGGTCGATCCTGCGCGGCGACAAGGTGGTGGTCACGGCCGGCGCCTGGGTATTGAAACTCTTTCCCGAACTCGGCTTCGACCTCGCCACCTATCGTACCGCAGTCGCCTATCTCGAGCCACCAGCAGATCTCAGGCAAGCATGGGACGAGGCGCCGGTGATTCTCGACGTGGGCGGCAAGACCGACGGCTACATCATCCCGCCAACGGGCGGGGCCGGAATGAAGTTCGGTTCCGGGCTGCACAAGGTGCCCACCAGCGACGCCGACTGGAACCGCCAGCCGGTCGAAGGCGAGGGCGAGGCAATCCGCAACCTTTTTGCGCCGCCCATCGCGCGGGTTCGCGACTATGCGGTGAAGGAGGTGGTCACCTGCGCCTACACCTTCACCGCCGACGAGCGCTTCATGGCGCAGGAGATCGGCAAGTGCCTGGTCGTGTCGGCCTGTTCGGGCCACGGCTACAAGTTCGGCTCCTCGGTCGGACGCCGTGTGGCCCAGGCCGTCGCGACTGGCGACACCGACGGCCTGCTCTCCTGGCTGCGCGCCGACATGGTTTAGCCGGCGTCACTTTCCGACATTGGCTGCTTTCCGCGCCTTCGAACGGGTGCGGTTAGACCGTTCGCAACAGATTGTTCTGGCGAGAGCGGCGATTCAAGCTGACGTTGCCCCTTTGACTTGATCCGGATTGAAGTTCGTTCGGGCCCAAAGAGAGGACCAGAACATGAAACGCAGCCGCTTCTCGGATGAGCAGATCATCGGGATTTTGAAGGAGCATGAGGCCGGGGTCTCGGTCGCGGATTTGTGCCGCAAGCATGGCGTGAGCGATGCCTCGATCTACAAATGGAAGGCCAAATTCGGTGGCATGGACGTGTCCGAGGCGAAGCGTCTGAAGCGCCTGGAGGATGAGAACACACGCCTGAAGCGGCTTCTCGCCGATGCCATGCTCGACACTGCGGCCCTGAAAGATCTGTTGGGAAAGAAGTGGTGACGCCCGCAGCCAGGCGGAACGCTGTCGCGCATCTGAAGGCTGCCTTCGGGATGAGCGAACGGCGGGCGTGTAAAGCCATCGGCTGTTGCCGCATGACGGTGCGCTACGAGACCACGCGGCCCGATGATCGCGCGCTTCGGGAGCGGATGCGGGAGATCGCGCGCGAGCGCCGGCGCTTCGGCTATCGACGTCTGCACGTCCTGCTCAAGCGCGAGGGCCATGTTGTGAACCACAAGAAGCTGTTCCGGCTCTACCGCGAAGAGAAGCTGGCGGTGCGTCGTCGTGGCGGGCGCAAGCGGGCGATCGGGACCAGGGCCCCTATGCTGGTGCCCTTGCAGCCGAACGAGCGCTGGTCGCTGGACTTCGTGTCCGATCAGCTCACCGACGGCCGGCGCTTCCGCATCCTGGCCGTGGTCGACGACTGCACGCGCGAGAGCCTGGCGCTGGTTGCCGACACATCGCTGTCGGGCCTGCGGGTGGCGCGCGAGTTGAACCGCCTCATCGCCGAACGCGGCAAGCCGAAGATGATCGTCAGCGACAACGGCAGCGAGTTCACCAGCAATGCCATCCTGGCCTGGGCCGATCAGGCGCGTCTCGAGTGGCACTACATCGCGCCGGGCAAGCCGATGCAAAACGGCTTCATCGAGAGCTTCAACGGCCCTGCGCGATGAGTTGCTCAACGAGACGCTGTTCTCCTCGCTGGCTCAGGCCCGCGCGGCGCTGAATATCTGGCGGACGGACTACAACGGCGCGCGCCCGCACTCGCAGCTCGGCTGGCAGACGCCCGACGAGTTCGCACTGACCTTCCACACGCCTCGGGCCTTGGCGCTGCGCAATGCGAAAGGCTCCGCGCCAACGCCCGCCGCTTCACCCGCCCATCAGGGCAAAACCAACGCCGGAAACGAACTCAAAACTGGATAAAACCTGGGGGCAACGTCAAAGCAAAAGCCACTCGCTCTAAGCGCGCCCTTCTATGCCGCAGCGCTCCAAGGCCGAGGCGAGGGTGGTGGTTTGGGTCAGGCCAAGCACCCTGCGGATGTTTTCGGGGCTTTCGCTCACCACCGTCTGTCCCATGACATGGGTCACGATGGCACCGCGGCCGTGCTCCCTTATGGCCACGAGATGAGTGGTATTAAGATAGATTTGTTTGCCGTCAAAATCTGTCAGTACAATCCACATGACCCGTCCCCTAGCAGTCGACAATCGCGTGCAATCCCTCAGGCCGGATGAACTGCCTTCCTTGCCAAGGCCCACGTGCATCTGGGGTAGCCGATACTCCCGCAAAACATCATGCTTGGCAATGGTTCATGGTCCGAGGCGGCATACCGATTCGCCGGCTCGTCGGCAGAGGCCAAGCCGCCTTGCGGGATGCACTGCCGGCGCAGATCGATCCGAATGACGGGATCTGATTTTCAGCGAAGGGCGAGGGGCTATGCCTGGCGGAACACCGACTTCCAGGGGGAGAAATCGTGGCACGCCCAACGGGACTCGAACCCGTGTTTCCGCCGTGAAAGGGCGGCGTCCTAGACCGCTAGACGATGGGCGCGCGGTGGAGATGGGCACCTTATAGTCGGGCAATCGGTGGGGGCAACCCGTCAAATCCCATTTATGCGACTGCTTGGCCGCACCGGCGACGCTATCCTCGGCGCCATCACCCGCGGCGCGGTGGGCGGCGTACTCGGCAAGCTCAGCAACTATTTCGGCAAGGAGGCCGCGCCTGTGACCCCGCACCAGCGAGGATGTGTTCACGGGCGGCAGCGACCTCTACAGGCAGGCCGAGGACACGGGCGTGCGAAAGGACCCCGTCGGCGGCCTTACCGACAGGGCGCATCAACAAGGATCTCAGGTCGAGGACGGCGGGCTTCGTCGCGGACATCGGCGACACTCAAGGGCGACCTGTCGCTCTCGGATATCCGCGGACGGAAGATAGCCACAGTTCGGATAAGACACTCAAGAGTGAACATGCTCGAAACGGCTCCCAGGCAGACTTCGCGTCGGCAGACGTCGACGGTATTCTGGGAATATCTTAAAGTTCGCCGACATAGTGCATGTCCGACTATTCGTGAGAAAAAACTGGGCGTTCCCTTCCGCGCCAACCGCAGCCGGATGACAGTTTGGTCGCAGGTCGGAAGTGATCGCGGCACGGATTCTCACAGCCGAAGTTTCTTGAACAAGCTTTCAGGGATTGACCTGATGATCGTCATGACGAGCCACCAGGTCGGTCGTACGTAGATGACGTTCCTGCGCTTTTGCACCCCGCTGTATATAGCTTCACCAAGTTCTTGCGGCTCGGCGGTTAGCGTGGCGGGAAGCTTCATGCCCGCCGTCATTCTCGTCCGCACAAAGCCCGGCTTGACCGTCAGAACATGAACGCCCTTTGCGGCCAGTCGGTTGCGCAATCCGGAAAGAAAGGCAGTCAAACCAGCTTTGGCCGCGCCGTAGACATAGTTGGAGGCACGGCCACGATCACCGGCCACTGAAGAGATACCAATAATCGTGCCCGAGCCGCGGTCCTCAAATCGCGACGCAATCAATCCCAACAGAAGACAAGGTCCTTCGAAGTTCGAGCGCATGATGAGCTCGGCATGATCCGTGCGGCGCTCCGCCAGTGTTTGCTCGCCCAGCAAGCCGACCGCCAGCAGAACCGCGTCCGGCAGCACAGGCAGGCTATCGAGAAGAGGCATGAAGCTTGCCGTGTCGAGAATGTCGAGCACGACGGCGGTAATGGTGCTACCCGGTATGCGCAACTCGAGATTGGCTGCTTCCGCCCGAGTAGCAGGCAGCTCTCTTCCACTGATCGTTACGTTCCAGCCCTCTTTGGCGAAAGTGAGCGCCGTGGCCTTGGCAATGTCGGATGTACCGCCAATGACCAGAAGGGACTTTCCTTGAGAGGGCATGTTTCTGGTTCACTTTCGTTTGACGAACCGCGAAGGTTCAGAGCGATAGCCTTTGGGATTGAAGCGAAGAGAATCTGGCTGCCGCTCCTGAAGAGCGGCGCATTTCGCGAAAGGCAGCAAGGCGAGGGTCGGCTGCTTCCAGCGTTGCACTGCTCATGCGCGCATCCTTCGCCAGGTAGAAACGGCCACCATGAGCGACGGTGATCGCGTCGAGTTGTTCCATCAGCGCAAGGCCGGCTGCGCTGGCGGGAAAGTCGAGCGCCAGCGTGTACCCTTCCATCGGAAATGAAAAACGGCTCCCCTGTGCGCCCATGCGCTTCAGCACGGCGAGAAATGATCCCTGACCAGCTAATGAAATGGCCTCAAGCAGTTCCGTGATCCCCCTGGTGGCGGTCGAGAGCGGCAGCACGCATTGGAATTGCGCAAAACCGCGCCGGCCGTAAATCCGGTTCCATCCTTGAATGGCATCGAGCGGATAGAAATAGCTATCCCAGCCGGTCAAACGGTCGCCGGCACCGCGTCGACCTATTGTATAATAGATCGCGTTAAAGGCGCGCACCGAAAAGCGATTCAGCGCGAATTGAGGGGCGTCGAACGAAATGTGTCGTTTACGCCTGGCCTTCACCTGATAGGGGTCGAGCATCTGCTCGTCGCTGAGTTCCTCGCGCCTGGCATGTTCACCCAGGACGACCGATGAGCGGCCGCGCATATTCTTCGGCGCGAAACAATCGATCCATGCAACGGAATAGGTCCAGTCGGCACACCGCTCGAATATGTCGATCGCTTCGTCAAGACAGCGAGCGGGGATCGTGCGTTGCCTTATCCAGCCGCTTTCGACCGGCGTTAGCCGGATAGCCGCGCGCAGAATGACGCCTGTCAGCCCCATGCCGCCGATCGTGAAGGCAAAGAGATCCGAATTTTCAGTCCGCGAGCAGCGCAGTACGCTGCCATCGGCAACCATGAGGTCTATCCACTCAACGAAGGTCCCGAAAGAGCCGTGCTTGTGGTGGTTCTTTCCGTGAACGTCAGCGGCTACCATGCCGCCGATTGTTACGAATTTCGTGCCAGGTGTCACGGCTGGAAACCAGCCGCGCGGCAGGAAGGCCTCGATGATCTCGCCGAGAACAACGCCGGCCTCGACCGTTAGCACACCGGTTTCGCGGTCGAATGCGATCATTCGGTTGAAGCCGGTCAGGTCGATCGTGAGGGTTTGATTGAGGGCACTATCGCCGTAAGCGCGGCCGTTGCCACGGGTGATGCTTGGCCCGGAAAGAACGAGATTGCGCAACGAGATCTCGTCACGAGGAAAGCTGATACGGCAATCAGCCTTCGGGAAACGCCCCCAGCCGGAGATCTCCATCTTTTAGGCCTCCATTCTGCGGGAGGCGAACACAAATTTGCGATCGAGGTTGTACTTGATGCAATAGCCTATTGCCAGGCCGACGAGGGCGCCAAGTTCCCGCGCTTGGGCGGTATTCCACGTCAACCAAAACGCCGTTTCAGTTGCCCAAAAGGCAAGCGTAGTTGCGACACCCGTGAGTGTGTACAGGCCAAATTTGCGGCTTCCAGCCGCAACCCCGTCCGTCTTGTCGAAGAAGATCCATCTGTTGTCCAACGCGTATTTGATGATCAGACCGGTTGATGTACCGGCGACTATCGCCACTGCGAAACCCAGGCCGTCGCTAAGGATGGCGAGTACCGCCCGTTGCATCAAGAGATTTGCCAACGTGGCGGTGACGGCAAACAAAACGTAGCGGACGATCAGCTGGAACATCGTTCTAAGTCATCCAGTAGGAGAACGAAGCTTTGCCGACGAATAGTTCGATCCAGCGCACAGCTGTACAGCAGCCGCAACGCCCTCGCACCACTCAGTGCGGCTTTGGTTTGAAAGACGCCTTCCGGGACAACAGAAAAAGACTTCGCAGGAATCTGAAGCATCGGTTCACATAATGCCGGCAATGATCACGATCAGGATGAGGATCCCGCAATAGCGACTGACCCGATCCTTGACCGCAAAAACGATCGGATCGTCATCCATTATGCCACGGTGGGCCATCATGACCATGCGACTGACCCAATAAAGCAGCACGAGGCAGTTGCCCCACAGTCTGGTTGGATGACTGTAGAGCTCCCGGATCGCGGGGGAATCCAAGTAAAGCGCCATAACCAACACAGCAATATAGCCGGAACTGAGCGCCATCATCGAAACGATGAGCTGATCATCGCCTACGTAGCCCCGACCCTTGGCCTTGCCCCGGCCTGATTTGACAATATCGACTAGTTCACCCTGTCGTTTGACCGCAGCGAGCGAGAAAAAGATGAAGATTGAGAATGCCATCAGCCATTCCGAGATCGGCAACCCGGTGGCAGCGCCGCCGGCAAAAATCCGCAGGGAATAGAGGCTGGCCAGCGCGCAGATATCGACAATCAGTTTACGCTTCAGGCAGAGCGAATAGACCATTGTCGTGGCGTAATAGAGTGCCATGATCAACAGAAATTCAACCCTTTGAACATATAGGCCAAACAGTAGCCCAGTTAACAGCAAGCCCGGCACCATGAATGTCCCGTGTTGCAGTGGTATCGCGCCGGAGGCAAAGGGTCGGCTCCGTTTTCGCGGATGAACCCGGTCCGCGGAAAGATCCAGCAGATCGTTCAGCACGTAGACGCTGGACGCGACCAGGCTGAAGCAGACAAAGGCAAAAAACGCTTCCAGCCAACCATAGATTGACGCCTCGTGGGCTGCTATCAATGGCAAAAAGACAAGTATGTTCTTCGACCACTGATGCGGCCGAATGGCCTTGAGATAGGGGCGGATGCTGTGTTCTGCGTCAGAGAGATGCATGACCTCGCCGCCAAGAGAATGGACGCGGCCTCTTTCCTTCTGCGAGAGCCCGACAGTGATGGCCCTTCGCGCCGAACTCCACACGGGAAGGTCGGCATGCGAATCGCCGATATAGTCATAGTTGCCGGCACCGTATCGTTCGACGAGAAAGTCCGCCTTCGTGCTGCCTTTCAGATTGCGCATGCCGTCCGAGCCATAGACTTCATCGAAAAGGCCCAGATGATGCGCCGTCGCTTTGGCGATCGACTGATCTGTGGCGGTAACAAGGACCGCCTTGCCGCCCTGCTCGCGCCATTCTTTTATATAGTCGACAACATTGTCGTTATAGACGAGGCTAGCCGGGTCGATCGCGATGTTTCGCGCCAATCTTGCCTTGAATTGTGCTTTACCGGCCGCAAGAGAACCAAGCACTTGCAAAAGCTTCCAAATATCCGTTGACGCGCAATCCCAGAAAGACTCGTAGATAACATCGCTTCTGATGAGGGTCTTGTCGAGATCTACGGCAAGTACGGGTAGATCACCCATGGTTACGCCTTTCCCTTGCCGCATTGGTTCTGAACATCCGAGTATTTTTTAATAGTCAAAATGATATCTCTGGATATCTTGCTTTCTATCCAGCTTAGGGAAGTACAGAATAGACAGCTTAAGGCCGTACGGAGTCTTAGGTAGATCACGTATGGTTGACGAGCCTAATCCCTTTGGTGAGGGACGGTGAACATAAAGTGTTGGAAAGGACGCGCTTGTACTACTTGCAATCCCGATGTGGCCGGATGATTGTTTAATTGCGCAGTCAAGCACGACCTCAAATGTGGTCAGGTCTTTTGTGCGATCATCCCTGCCTGTTTGGTTTGAGTGACGAGCGTTATGAAAGTGTTTCGAAGAACAACGGGCGGGCTGATCATCAGTTGGCGAGCCATAGAATGCTGGGGCGCCGCCATGTCCCTATTCCTGCGGATGGGAGCCTTTTTTCCGCTCATGTCGGCAGATGCCGACGGGACGATCAGCGATCCGGCTAAGGCGAAATTACGTCTGCTTTCCCTGCCGGTATATGCGTTTGCCGGGTTGATCCTGGTGCGAAACTTTCCGCAATTTCTCACGGCGCTGAGGCGAAATTTGCTCTTTCCGCTGATATTTGCCCTGCCGTTTATGTCTGTCGTATGGTCGGTAAGCCCGTCGATAACATTGAGACGTGCTGTCGGACTCTTGTCGACAATGCTTTTGGCCTATGTACTGGCAATACGCTTCACGCCGAGACAGTTGCTTCTGCTGGTATTTGCGACCATGGGAACATGTATCGTTCTCAGTGTGGCGATTCTAGCAGTATCACCGGTCCTCGCGCGCATGCCGGACGGTGAAATGCGAGGCATTTTCATCAATAAGAACAGTCTCGGCTGGTATTCGAGTGTCATGATACTGGCAGCGACGGCTGTGCTGATGGACGGGACTTTCGGCTTGCGGCGAACTGCTTTCATGTTGTTGATCGCCAGCGTCATTTGTCTTGTGGGCTCCGGATCTATGACCGCGACAATTACGACAGCGTCGGCTTTTTGCCTGATCGGATTCTATTCCGCCTTGCAGAGAAGCCGCGGCATCGGCCGTATCGTCCTCATCATGTTGTCCGTTCAGATCTCGGTCGGGCTGCTTGTTTCGCTTCGCGAGTTTCTGGTCCCGTTCCTCGAAGCGCTCGGCAAGGACGCCACTCTGACGGGCCGCGTGCCATTGTGGGAGCTGGTTGATCGCCAGATTGCCGACCATCTGCTGTTCGGATTCGGCTATCAGGCATTTTGGACGGAATCGAATCCGGCAGCCTGGGGCATCTGGTCCGAGATCCAGTGGATGGCCCCTCACGCGCATAACGGGTTTCGTGACACGATGCTGAGCTTCGGATTGATCGGCATGGTCCCGTTTGTCTGGCTACTTTTGCGCGCGCTCCGCCAAGGCGCCGTCCTTCAATGCCGTGATCCGAAATATGGCTGGCTCTGGCTAAATGTCCTTACGGTTATGATGCTTGTGATGAACCTTACCGAGAGCCTTTTTCTGGTGCTCAACGACGTGATTTTCACGCTATTTGCCACAGCCATCATCATGTTCTCGCTGTACGCGCCATTGTTTCGATCAGCCCCGATCCCTCGTGGCGGGCGCGCCCACGCAGAGCTCGCGGAGCTGCAAAACGCATGAGATTGCCCGTCGCACCGATCTTGAGCATCTTGCTTGCCACGCTTTTTCCGCAGCGGGGCAATACGGCATCCACATGGTCGGATGCCGACGCGCCCGATCAGTTGCAAAAGACGATCAGAGAAGCGAGCTGCGCCGAAGCGACAGCGGCGACTTCATCAGCCAAGCTGAAGGACACTTCCCTAGGGGACGCATTGAGCAATGGTTTTACGGCGCGGACGGTATTTTACGTCTCTCCTGACGGCAAGGATACTTGGAGCGGCCTTCTTCCCGTCCCAAATCAGCAGCGCAGCGACGGGCCTTTTGCGAGCATAGAGAGGGCGCGCGATGCCGCTCGAAACAAGGGGGGAAACAGAACAATTGCCCTGGGTCGCGGAGACTACTACCTCGACAGGCCCGTCATCTTTGATGCGCGCGATGTAGGCCTGGTCGTCACCGCGAGATGCAATGAAATACCGGTTCTGCACGGGGGGCCGCGCGTCAGAAACTGGGTGCAAAGGCCCGACGGCCACTGGACGGCGTCGCTAAAACTGCCGCCGGGGGACGGGGTCGGCGATCTGTTCGTCAACGGGGTTCGCCAGACCCTGGCGCGTTTTCCAAACGCGCCTGACGACGGTGATTCGCGCAAGGGATGGTTGTTCGCCGCCAAATGCGATCCGGCGATCGACCCCTGGTGGGGCAACACGCGTTTTTGCTACCATCCCGGCGATCTTCCAGTGTTGGGAGATGCTGCAGGGCTCATCATTAACATCGTTGGCGGCTTCCAGCCTGGAAGCCAATGGGGGAGCGACACGCTTCCTGTGGTTTCGATCGACGCCAAAACCTGGACTGTTCATACCAAAGGCACCAGTTACTTTTTTACCGCGGAAGGCAGCCGCTACTTCCTGGCAGGGGCGGCGGCCTTGCTCGATGCGCCTGGAGAATGGTTGTGTGACATTGCAACAGGCCGGCTCGACTATATCCCCGCTGATCGGTACTTCCCCGATGCCGAAGTTGTTGCTGGCGTGCAGCCGACATTCTTTCGGCTTGAGGGGGCCAACGGCATGGTTGTGTCGGGGCTTGAGTTTCGTGACGGAGCACCTGACGGCAGCGGCAAGTTCTATACCGACACCAGAGGGTTCGGTGCCATTCGGCTTGAGCGTGCGGACGGTGTCAAGCTGCTCGGCAACACCATCGAAAACATCGGCGTTGGTATTCACGTCGCTGAAAGCGATAATGTTCTGATTGCCGGCAATGAAATCGGAAATTTGGCAGGAAATGGAATCTACATCGGCACTATCTATGGTAGCTTCGGCAAGTCAAATAACGCCAGAATTCTGTCAAATCATATACATGACATCGGGCAGGTATATTATGAAACGGCCGGCATCTCCTTCCAGGCCACAGACAATATTCGAATCGCCCACAACCTGATCGAAAATGCCGCGCAGTTCGGTATCGGCGGTGGCTCTGTGTGGGGACCACAAGACGCAGTCCATGACGCGGTAATCGAACATAATGTGATCCGCAATGCCAATCAGCGTACGGCAGATGGCGGTGCCATCAAGCTGATGGGCGAGCAGGCCTCCCCTCTGAATAGCACCGTCCGCGAAAACCTCATTACCGGAACGGGGCAGCTGATGAACAGGGCCGACGGAACGTTCTTTCCCCCTGGATACGAGAATATCGATGAATGGCCGTCTCCCATCAGTTGGGCGATCTATACCGACGGTAAGGCGAGTGGGGTGCACATCGAAGGAAATGCTCTTTTCGGCAACATATCGGCGATCGGCATCAATGGCGGCTGGAGCAACCTCGTGACACGGAATATCATCGCGCACGGATCGGGTGTGGTTTTTCGCGTCGACGATGGCACGGGCAAGGGATGGCGCCCTGAATGGGCGCGCCCCAATCGCATTGAGGAAAATGTCGTATCGGTCGACAGTGACAGGGGCATTGTCGCCTACGTCAACGCTCCCGATCATGGGCTTGGATACGTCCATTTTGCGCACAATCGCTACAGCGGCAACCTGAACGACAGGAGCTTCCGATTAAATCCGGGGATTGTGCCGTGGAACAGCGATGGTAGCCTGAGCGATCTTCAGAATGCCGGCGTCGACACAGATAGCATCATCGTCGTCCCGAACGGCGAAAGATAATGCTGGTGGCCACAAGGTCTGTCGCGGTAAGGGTTTTGAACGCGTTCTAACCTGACCCTGTCAAATGCCAGATTGTCAGGCCAAAATAGCCCATGAAAGCGATGAGCATGAGAGCATCATGACGGGGGCTGTTCTGCCGCAATCGCGCCATTCCGAGGCACAAGAGAAGCAGGACCGGTATTTCCGCGTAGCGCTGCCAACTGAACTTTTGTGCTGCTTGAGCTGCAAAGTAGCAGGCGAACAAAGACAGTTCCGGGCTTAGTCCGTATCCATCTCTCCATCCGCGCCGCCAATAGGCAAAGGCCACGACCATTCCCAATGACAGACATGGCAGAGTCAACAGGGGGCGACCATAGATTGTCGGCAGGTGTTCGGCCGCTCTCCAGACGACTGAATAAGGCCTGGGGCCACCAGACTCCGGGACAAGCAGCCATAGGATGAGAGCAATCGCTCCGATGATCAGGATCTCGCGTGCCCGGGCGCGTATGTCGCCTGCGAGATCTTCCTTTCGGAGGAATAGCCAGCCGAAGGCGCCGAGAAGCGCCATTCCATGCAAGAGCGGTCCAAGCGAGAATCCGGTGTGCATCTCTTGCCACTCCGGAGGCGCCAGTCCGCCCCAATGTAGCACGAGTGCAGAGGCAACCAACAAGGACGGTCCCAACGTCAGCAAGCCCTGACCGACCATCCGCCAGGTGAAAATTCGAGGCCAATGCTGGATCACGTCCATGAGTCCGAAAGCGCCGGCCGCACTCAGGAAGCTTTGCCGCGCGATTGTGGAGGCTGCGGCGGCAAGACCGAATGCTATCGGCTTTCGCGGAGAGACGGCGAGTGAATAGGCCATTGCGAAAAGTCCGAGCATGGAGAGGCTTTCGGTCACCGGATGCAAAGCGGGAGTCCAGAAGTAACTCGACGAGACAAGGGGGCAGCCGATCACTAGAGTCCGCAACGCAGAAGCGCCGCTGGATCGCAATGCCCCATAAAAAAAAAGAAGTGCAATTGCCGCCAGGAAGGCGGGGCCGCACGTGGACTGCCAGCTGCTCTGATCGAGCGCTTCGGCCCCGGTTAGCTGTGCAAGGATTGCCATCAACCAGTGAAATCCAGGACCGGTCGCCGACCAAGCGGGATAGGTCCACTGAACACCCCACTCTATGAACCAGTTGACCTGGGGTAAGTGATACAGTTCTGCGTCGAGGGCGCCCCATTGTCTCGGGTTGAGATCGGACGATAGTCCAGCTACCAGTGCCGCATAGGCAACGAGGAGAGCTGGAACGACATATCTGTCACGGTTCAGCCAGAAGGTTCTCATGGCGCACCCAGGTCTAGCGCCACACGGAAGCCGACGTCGGGCCTGCGTGCGCCAGGCGTCAGCCTATAACGTGCGCTCGCCCGAGCAAACCCTGGAGGAAGCAAGTAGGACCCGCCTCGCAACACGCGCACCCTGCAATCCGCCGGTTCTTGCGCGGAGCCGTCCCGCGGCGCATGATCATAGTTGCCGTAGCAATCCTGAGTCCACTCCCACACATTGCCGTAGAGGTCGTAGAAGCCTTCGGGTGTCGGTTTGAACCTGCGCACGGGCGCGACAAATTCGAATGTATCTGGACCTTTGACCGCGGGGCGGCAGCAGTCCTCGTCGCCAAAGTTGCCAAAAGCGCGATCGGGATCATTGCCCCACCAGAAACGCGATTGCGTGCCCGCGCGGGCAATCCGCTCCCACTCTGCTTCGGAGAGCAAACGGTAGTGGCGGCCGGTCTGCACGCTCAACCATGCGGCATAGGACTGCGCGTCGCGCCATGACACACCAGTCACCGGATAGTCATCGCCTTGCGCCTTGATAAGCGGAGCCCGACAGGCCCCCGAGCGAACACATGCATCATATTGTTGGGCCGTGACCTCGGTTTGCGCGGCAGAGAACGATCTCATGTCAATACTGCGGTCGCTTCGCTCGTCGGGGACCGCCTCGTCATCGTGATCGCCGCCCATTTCGAAGGTGCCAGCCGGCACTGTGATCATATCCGGAAACGGCTCAAATGAACCAGCCGTCGAATGGCTGGGCGCAAGCGTTAAAAGCCCCAATAAAAGCCATCCCGCTGAGCACAAAGTATTACTCCGTCGCCAACAAAAACAAAGTTCACTGTCGCTAGATTGTAGAACGCTCCGCCTTTGCTATGCGAATGCTACAATAGGGGGCTTCAGATCACCTCTTTTTGGCGGGGACTAGTCCTAAATGACGGATTTACGTATGCGCAACCGCTTATGACAGCACTGGGCGCGATCGCGTGCTGGAGCGTCTGGCAACGGATGCATGGCTGGACGATCCGAACACCGGCGGCAGCGCTACCGAAGAACGGCGCATCGCGTTTTTCCAGACCCAGTTCGATGCGGGCAGCCGGGTTATCGCGCCATGGTATCCATGGTCGGTTCGTCCAGATGACGTATCGAGCGCCGCACGGGAACTGGTCGAGGCGGATGCCCGGCAAATGAACCGTGCGCTGATCGAGGAGGAGATCGGGCGCGAGAACGCCATGATCCGGTTCATGCTGCGCTGCCTGCGCCGGGCGACGACACTTGTGCTGACCGCGCATGAGATGAGCGTGGAAATCTGCAGGCACGGTCGCATGACCAGAAGCCACCAGGCCGTTCTTGCCGGCGCCGCGGCAGATCGGCCGACGCTTTATGAAGCGGTGCGCGCGGCGCGCGATGGTGACTTCAATCCTTCCGTTCTGTTTCCAAGCCTCTTGAGCTATCACGACATGCTGGAGCTTGCCCGGCTGGTCGGGAGGCGCAGTTGCGGCCATGACGTCTGGCTCGATGGGGGCCTGGTCAAGGAGATGAAGCGGGTGATTGCGATCCGCGACGAATTCGACGCATGCTTCTGCGTGAGCCCGAGGCGTTCCCGTTCGATGAGCAGGGAGCTGCGCTGGTCATCACGCAGACGGCCTAGCAACTGCATTCGAAAGCCGGCAATCGGCGGCGCGATTGCCGCAGGCAGCGCCATCACCGTGACAGGAAGAGCCGGCAGCGCAGCTGCGTAGCTAAATCCTGGCGCTGCGGTGCTACGTGACGGAAGCCGATCGAGCCATGCCCGGGTTTCGGTATTTGTTCCCGAACCTTTCTGGCCATCACGCATGGATCGAGCCGCTTCTGGGGGAAGGAATTGGCCGCTTTTCTTGGAGTGTAGATACGCCCGATGCTTCCGATCCGGAAAAGCTTGATCAGCGGCGTCAGGACCGATACCGGCTTCCGGGTCGGGTGAAGCGTGTTTCGCTCGTAGCGCCAGTCGATGACGTCCGCGATCGGCAACAGCGGCATCTGGACTTGGCCCTTTGCCAGAAGGTAGGCTTGTTCGTGGTGATAGCTGAGGAAGCGTTTCGCCGACGGGTAGCGTTTCCTGAACACCACATGCCCGACCGGGCGGAAGCCCGCGGCCCTCCAGGCCACGAGGAATTTGTCGGCCTGGTTCCAGCCGTAGAAGCTGACACAGAAGCCGCCGCTCTTGAGGATGCGGTACGCTTCGGCGAAGGCCAGCGCCAGCCAGCGGGCGTTGTCGTCGTTCCTCACGGTCTGCCCGTCCCGCGAGCGGTAGCCGGTAATGTATGGGGGGGCGGTCAGGATCATGTCGACCGAGCCGGTTTCCATCCGGCCCATCACGTCGATCCAGTCGCCGTGGATAACGGTGTCGGCGGTAACAGGGTGGATGCTGGTGTTGGTGGCGGTGGTCATTTTTCTCTCCTGTTGTTCGGGTTCGTCCCTCGGGACGCGCAGGAGAAGGGCCGGACGCAAAAGGCGCCCTGTCACCGATAAGGGGTACGGCTTGCCCGTTGACCGGGCGGCGCGTTCGGCCAGACACGACAAAGAGACCGGGGGCGAAGCCAGAGACAGGACGGGAAAAGACCTCGATCACCGACATGCTACGTTGCCGATATTCGTCACTGGATGAACATGCGAAAATAGAGGCTTGCGGCTGCTGGAAATCGGCGTCTGCATTTTGGTGTCCGCTCCTGTTTTCTCGTTTCGCCACAGGAACGCGGGCCGCTCGGGGACGGTGAGGAAAACGTCCGCACCGGTCGGCGGCTGCTCCCGAAAGCGTAGGTCGCTGGCTGGTGCGGGCAGATTTCTGTCATGTCAAAACGGGTGTCGGCCGGCGACTCTTCAAGCCGCAGCGGTCGCAGGACTTCATGCGCGGTAGCCGGCGCACGAGAAAGCAGCGGAAAAAAAACGGGCGGCAGCGCGTGCCGTCGACGTATCCGCATGCCAGAAACCACACCGCTGGGGCCATGCTCGCCGTGCCGGTCAGCAGCGCCGGCGCCAGCGTGACGAGCGTCAATCCGGCAGACAGGCCGAAAGCGATCTGTCATTGCCCGACCAGCGAAAGCAGCTCGATATGCTGGTCGTCGATCACCTCTCCCGCGACCTGTTCACCACCGAGCGGCTGAGCGAAATGCGCGCCTCGTTGTCCAAGCGGCGTGCCAGCCGCGCCGCCGAGGTCGGCTGGCGTATCGCCACATTGCAACGCGAAGCTGCCGACGCCGAAGACAAGCTGAAGCGGCTCTACAAAATGGTCGAGGACGGTGTTGCCGATATGGACGATCTGCTGAAGGAGCGCATCGGCGCCCTCAAGCTCGAACGTGAACGAGCGCAGGCGGCGCTGGACCGCATCGGGGCGACGAATGTTCCCGCGTCCACAATACCGGCGGAAGTCATCGAACGGTTCGGCCGCGCGATGCGCGAAAATATCGCCACGGGCGAGGTTCCGTTCCGCAAGGCCTATCTGCGTTCGGTCGTCGATTGCATCGCAGTGGACGACGATGTCATCCGGATCACGGGCGACAAGACGAGGCTCGAACAGGCAATCGGCGGCAAAAGCTTTGCCACGTCCGGTGTTCGCAATTTTGCACAGAAGTGGTACGCCCAAGGGGAATCGAACCCCTGTTACCGCCGTGAAAGGGCGGTGTCCTGACCGCTAGACGATGGGCGCGCGGTGGAGATGGGCGCCTTATAGTCGGGCAATCGGTGGGGGGCAACCCGTCAAATCCCATTTACGCGACTGCCTGCAGGAAAGGACTTTCTTTCTCAGTATAGCGGCATGCTTGGGATGGAATTGGAAGTATAAGCTGGGGGATGGTCTGGTACGCCCAAGGGGAATCGAACCCCTGTTACCGCCGTGAAAGGGCGGTGTCCTGACCGCTAGACGATGGGCGCGGGAGACGAGGCGGGTTATAGTCAGGCAGTTCGCCTTGGGCAACCCATCAAAACCCATTTATGCAAATTTTTTTCGACCCTATTTCCGACGGCTGCAGCGCCAGTTCCAGTCGCGCTCGGGGCCGACGTCCACATGTACGGAATCCGTATGGCAATAGGTGCCTACACCGCCGCGGCCGGGCATGGAGCGGACGTAATTGGCCAATTCCCACTTGCTCACGCCAGTGATCTGGATGTCGGCGGCGGCGCAATACATGTGCAGGGAGTTCTTGGCGCCCCGCGAGCGAGCGTTGTGACTCGGGCTGCGATAGCCGGAGGTCACGACGATCTTGCCGCCGTAGTGCTGCTCGATGGCCTTGAGAACACGCACCAGCGAAGGCTTCAGGCAGGCGACGTCCACATTCTCGGTCTGGCGCAGGAGGCCATTCGGGGCGAGTCGGGCCATGCCGGCGGCCGACGCGAGCTGCACCGGCCCGCCGTCCTCCTCTTCGTGGAGGTCGACGTCGCTGTCGTCGTCGATGCCTGATTTGCGGGTGATTTCGAAAAGCGCGGTCTGGCGCACGCCGGGAAGAGCCGATTCGCCGGTTACGGACGCGAGCGATACAGGCTTTTGACCTGATTCGGCCGAAGCGATCTGGATGATCGGCTTCGCGTCCTGCTCTTCGGCAGTGTCGATGAGGGGTTTCGCGGCCGGCGCCGCAGCCGCTACGAGCGGCTTGACGGGGCCGGATGGAGCCCCTCGTCCCGACGTCGCCGGCGCTGCCGGCGAGCGGGCAGAGGAGGAGCCGAAGAGGGAAGCGAAGAAGCCCTTCTTTGGAGGAGGTGCTTTGGCCGGTTCGACCGCAATCGTCTCGGCAGGCGTTTCGACTGCGGCGGCCACCTGTTCGGGCTCGGCTTCGGGTTGCACGGGAGCGGCGGCGATGTCGGTCTGCGGCTCGGCAGGTTTGGCGAGCGGCACGGACGCCTGCGCCGCTGCTTGTTCGGCTGCCTGGGCGGCAGCGGCCGCCGCGGCAAGCCGTTCGGCTTCCGCCTCGGCTTCGACGGCCTGCTGCAAGGAGATGGTGCCGGTCGCCGGCTTCGCCGTCGGCAGATAGGCCACGACGACAGGCAGTTCCTTGTCGTTCTCGTCCATCACCGTGGCCGGCAGAGCGGCCGCAACCGCTGTTGCCTCTGCGCCGGCTGGCATGGCGTTTTCGGCGATCTGCGGCGCGTTGATCTCGACGGCGGTCGTGCCTTCCGCGACCGCGTCGGCGGCCTGGGCCTGAGCCGTTGCGGGCGCGTTGAAGCCGGGTGCGCTGAAGTCGAGATTCGGATCGGTGGTCGAGGTGCAGGAGGCGAGGAGAGCAGAACAGAGCGCCGCCAAAACTGCACGGCCTTCTCGTTTCGCGAAACGCGTGCCTGCTGCAGTCAAACCGGTCCCCTTTTTATCCTTTTTGGCGCCGCTACGCTTGGGCAAGGCATTCAAATTCAATGCGGGGCGACCACATTTTGGGTCGCCGGAATTCAAAAACCGACGAATCTGCAGCCCCGAAGTGAAATCGGCTAGGGCTGAAATGAGGCAAGAAGGTGTTTGCCTGCCATCATTTCGCCCGCTTTTGGGTCACGGTCAATTCACCGCGCATTACAATATGTTACACGCGTACCCTGACATAGGTCCCCGGCGCGTCGCCGAGAATCTGGGTGTTCGTGCCGGGCACTCGCGCCGGCACCTGCCGGTCGTCCTTCTCGGTCACCCACTTTTGCCAGTGCGGCCACCAGGAACCGCGGTTTTCCGCGGCTTTGGCGACCCACTCGTCGAAGTCTCCGACCGGTTTTCCGTTGGTCCAATATTGGTATTTGTTCTGCGCTGGCGGGTTTACGACGCCGGCGATGTGGCCCGATCCGGCCATCACGTAATCGACCGGCCCGCCGAAGTACTGGCAGCCCAGAAACACCGATCGAGCCGGCGCGATGTGATCCTCGCGGGCCGCGAGATTGTAGACGGGAATGGTAATGTCGCTCAGCGAGATGGTGTGGCCGGCCAGTTCCATGCGGCCCTGGGAGAGGTTGTTCTCCAGATAGCAGTTGCGCAGATAGAACGAGTGGTTGGCCGCGCTCATGCGCGTCGAATCCGCGTTCCAGTAGAGCAGGTCGAAGGGCAGGGGCTCCTTGCCGCGTATGTAGTTGTTGATGACATAAGGCCAGATCAGGTCGCCCGACCGCAGCATATTGAAGGCGGTGGCCATCTTGTTGCCTTCCAGATAGCCCTTTCCGCGCATCGCGTGCTCGAGCGCGGCGACCTGGTCCTCGTCGACGAAGACCTTCAGGTCGCCCGCATAGGTGAAGTCGACCTGGGTGGTGAAGAAGGTCACCGACCTGATGCGCTCGTCGCCTTCCTGCGCCAGTAGCGACAGCGCCGCCGCCAGCAGCGTGCCGCCGACGCAATAGCCGATCGCGTTGACCTCGCGCTCGCCCGTTGCGGCCTCCACCGTGTCGAGGCCGTATTGCAGGCCCTCGCGGATATAGGCTTCCCAGCCCTTCAGCCCGTGCCGTTCGTCCGGATTGATCCAGGAGATGACGAACACGGTGTGGCCCTGCTCGACGGCCCAGCGGATGAAGGATTTCTGCGGGTTGAGGTCGAGGATGTAGAACTTGTTGATCCAGGGCGGGCAGATCAGCAGCGGCCGCTTCAGCACCGTATCGGTCGAAGGCTCGTACTGGATGATCTCGGCGACGTCGCTGCGCCCGACCACCTTGCCCGGCGTCATCGCCAGGTTACGGCCGATCTCGAATTGCGAATGGTCGGACTGCCGCAGCTTCAGGTGGCCGCGGCCGGCCTGGATGTCCTCGGCCAGCATTTTCATGCCGCGCACTAGGTTCTCGCCGTTGCTGGCCACGGTTTCGCGGAACAGTTCCGGGTTGGTGAGGATGAAGTTGGATGGCGAAATCGCGGCGGAGATTTGCTTTACGTAGAATTCGGCCTTGTGGCGCGTGCGCTCATCCAGCCCGTCGGCGTGCTCGACCAGGTCGTTCGCCCAGCGCGTGGTGACCAGATAGACCTGCTTCAGGAAGTCGAAGAAGGCATTGCGGCCCCATTCGGGATCCAGGAAGCGTTTGTCGCTCTTGTCGGCTGCGACGACGCTTTCGTCTGCGGCCTGTTCACCGGCGTTCATGCGCTGGATCGCGTTCGACCACACATTCATGTATCCCGAAAACAGCCGGGTCTGCGCCTCCAGCGCCCGCGAGGGGTCGGAGAGCCAGTATTCGGTGAGCCTGGAGAACGTCTTGACCATGTCGGCCATGGGTTCGGCGACGCTGTCGCGGATTTCGCCGCGCTCGCGTGGCTCGGCCCATGCGGAGGCGGCCTTGCCGGCCTGCTCCACCATGCGGGCGAGATTGAGCGCGAAGCGTTCCGGATCCTTGACGAGGTATTGCTCGATGGATGAGGTGTGGTCGCTATCTGTCTTGCCCGAATCGGCCGTCTTCGACATGGTTCGCGCTTGTCCTCCCGTGGCTTTATATTACCATAATATAGTGTGATGCCCGAACGGGTCCAACAACACCGATGTCGACCTGTAGTAGAGCCGCAGAGGAAATAATATGACAGGGCATGCTTGCGTAGGCATTTTTTCCCGTTTGCGGCCGGGGCTTTTCGGCGCGGCCCTGGGCATGTCGCTGATCCAGCTTTCCGGATGCACCACCGCCAACGTGGAAGAAGTGGTGCCGACGGCCCCGCCGTCCGGCCTGCCTTCGGGACAGGCCAGGGTAACCGGGACGTTTCCCAATCTGAACATCGCACCGACGGTGGCGGCTCCCCAGCTCAGCGATGCGGAAAAGGACGCCAAGCTGACCGAACTGAGGGCGGCGCAATCGTCGCAAACCGCTGTCGGCGAGGCCATAGCGGCTCCCGATGACCAGGCGCTCCTCAAGAAGCTCGCCACCACCCACGACAAGAAGACTTTGTCCGAGATCGAGGGCAAATGACACCCTCGACCGGCTCCCGGATTGGGTATATATCGCGGCTCACGAATTGATCGCCACTCGCTGGAACCGACATGGAAGAGTTTCACAAGGTTCGTCGACTTCCACCTTACGTCTTCGAACAGGTTAACCGGCTGAAGGCCAGCGCCCGCGCCAGCGGGGCTGACATTATTGATCTGGGCATGGGCAATCCCGATTTGCCGACGCCGCAATCCATCGTCGACAAGCTGTGCGAAGTGGTGCGCGATCCGCGTACGCATCGTTATTCCTCGTCGCGCGGCATTCCCGGCCTGCGCCGCGCCCAGGCCAGTTACTATGCCCGCCGCTTTGGCGTGAAGCTCGACCCTGACACTCAGGTCATCGCCACGCTTGGCTCGAAGGAAGGCTTCGCCAACATGGCGCAGGCCATCACCGCGCCGGGCGACGTGGTGCTGTGCCCGAACCCGACCTATCCGATCCACGCCTTCGGTTTCATCATGTCGGGGGGCGTCATCCGCTCGCTGCAGGCCGAGCCCGACGACCGCTTCATCCCGGCGCTGGAGCGGGGCATGCGCCACTCCATTCCCAAGCCGCTGGCGCTGATCCTCAACTATCCGTCGAACCCGACTGCGCTGGTCGCCTCGCTCGACTTCTACAAGGACGTGGTCGCCTTCGCCCGGAAGCACGAGATCATCATCCTTTCCGACCTCGCCTATGCGGAGATCTATTTCGACGGGCCGCCGCCGCCTTCTGTGCTGGAAGTGCCGGGCGCGATGGACGTGACGGTCGAGTTCACCTCCATGTCGAAGACCTTCTCCATGCCGGGCTGGCGCATGGGCTTTGCCGTGGGCAACGAACGCCTGATCGCGGCGCTGACGCGGGTGAAGTCCTATCTCGACTACGGCGCCTTCACGCCGATCCAGGTGGCGGCAACCGCCGCCCTCAACGGCGATGGCTCCGACATCGCCGAGGTGCGCGAGATCTACCACAAGCGCCGCGACGTGATGGTCGAGACCTTCGGCCGCGCCGGATGGAACATTCCGGCCCCGGCCGCGACGATGTTCGCCTGGGCGCCGATCCCGGAGCCGTACCGGCACCTCGGCTCGCTGGAATTCTCCAAGCTTCTGATCGAGAAGGCGGATGTGGCCGTCGCGCCGGGCATCGGCTTCGGCGAATATGGCGACGACCATGTGCGCATCGCGCTGGTCGAGAACGAACACCGCATCCGGCAGGCGGCGCGCAACATCAAGCGCTTCCTCGGCTCGGACGGCGACAAGGCGGGCAATGTGGTGCCTTTAACGGCGCGGCGCTGAACGACTTCCAAATACATACCAAACATTCAAGGGGACGTAGCGGGACATGGCCGAAGCTTTGCGTATTGGAATAGCCGGGCTCGGCACTGTCGGCGCGTCCGTGGTGCGCGTACTGGCCGATAAGGCCGCCGAACTCACCCGCCAGTGCGGGCGCCCGATTGTCGTTTCGGCCGTGTCGGCGCGCAACAAGGCGCGCGATCGCGGCGTGGATCTCGGTTCGGCCACCTGGTTCGACGACCCGGTCGAACTGGCCAAGACGGCCGACATCGACGTCTTCGTCGAACTGATCGGTGGCGATGATGGCCCGGCACTGGCCTGCGTAAAGGCGGCACTCGAGGCCGGTCGCCACGTGGTGACCGCCAACAAGGCGCTGCTGTCGAAGCACGGCGTGGCGCTGGCCGAGATCGCCGAGAAGAAGGGCGTACTGCTCAACTACGAGGCGGCGGTTGCCGGCGGCATACCGATCATCAAGACCATGCGCGAGGCCATGGCCGGTAACAGCGTTTCGCGCGTGTTCGGCATCCTCAACGGCACCTGCAATTACATCCTTACCCGCATGGAGGCCGAGGGCCTGTCCTTCGACGACTGCCTGAAGGAGGCCCAGCGCCTCGGTTACGCCGAAGCCGACCCGACCTTCGACATCGAAGGCCATGACACCGCCCACAAGCTGTCGATCCTGACCAGCCTTGCATTCGGCTGCAAGATTTCGGCCGACAGCATCTATCTGGAAGGCATCAGCAACATCACCCAGGCCGACATCCGCGCGGCCGGTGAGCTCGGCTATCGCATCAAGCTGCTCGGCGTGGCCGTGCAGACCGAGAGCGGCATCGAGCAGCGCGTTCACCCGACCATGGTGCCGACCTCCTCGGTCATCGCGCAGGTACATGGCGTGACCAATGCGGTCGCCGTCGAGACTGACATTCTGGGCGAGCTGCTTCTGTCCGGCCCCGGCGCCGGCGGCAATGCCACGGCCTCGGCCGTCGTGGGCGACATCGCCGACATCGCCAAGAGCCGGCCGGGCTTCCAGCACGGCCCGGTCTTCGGCCGCCCGGCCAAGGAGCTGAAGCCCTACAAGAAGGCGCAGATGCGCAGCCACGCCGGCGGCTATTTCATCCGGCTCACCGTGCACGATCGCGTCGGCGTGTTCGCCGCGGTGGCCAAGCGCATGGCCGACAACGACATTTCGCTGGAATCGATCGTCCAGCATGGTTCGAGCGCCGAGGGCGACAGCAGCAAGACCGTCATCCTCGTCACCCATGAGACGACCGAGGCGGCGGTGCGCAAGGCCGTGGAAGGCATCACCAAGGACGGCCATCTGATCGACAAGCCGCAGGTCATCCGCATCGAGCGCGCTGACTAAGGCCGGCGGTCAGGGCCAGTTTTTCCGATTCCAAAGCGGCGTGGCCCCATCGGTCCGCGCCGCTTTTCTCGTTTGACCTATGCTCCTGCGCCGGCCCTTACTCACTTCGGCCAAGGATCGGCTTCGCTGCCCACACCTTAATCGATTGAGGTTTCGCCAGGTTGCAACAAGTGCGCTTGGCGGGTCTTGCTGTTGTCATGTCACTTTGACACAAGGGTCGCAGGAGCCGTCGATGACGGCGTAACCATCAGAATTCACGGGAATACTCAGCAATGGCGAAAAGAGACGCAGCCGGCCTCGACCGTATCCTCACCATGGAACTCGTGCGCGTGACAGAGCGCGCTGCCGTGGCAGCTGCAAGGCTGCGCGGGCGCGGTGACGAGAAGGCGGCGGACCAGGTCGCGGTCGACGCCATGCGCGCCGAGCTGAACCGCCTCGCCATCAAGGGCACCGTCGTCATCGGCGAGGGTGAGCGCGACGAAGCCCCGATGCTGTACATCGGCGAGGAGGTCGGTCTCGGCGAGGGCCCCGAGGTCGACATCGCGCTCGACCCGCTGGAAGGCACCACCATCTGCGCCAAGAACCTGCCCAACGCGCTCGCCGTCATCGCGATCGCCGAGAAGGGCAGCCTGCTGTTCGCGCCCGACGTCTACATGGACAAGATCGCGGTCGGCCCCGGCTATGCCGATGGCGTCATCGACATCGACGCCTCGCCGGAAGACAACATCCGCAGCCTCGCCAAGGCCAAGGGCGTGCCGGTGACCGAAGTCACTGCTTGCATCCTCGACCGCCCGCGCCACGCCAAGCTGATCGATGCCGTGCGCGGCACCGGTGCCGCCATCCGCCTCATCGGCGACGGCGACGTTGCCGGCGTCATCCACACCACCGATCCCGATGAAACCGGCATCGACATCTATATGGGTACCGGCGGCGCGCCGGAGGGCGTTCTGGCTGCGGCGGCGCTTCGCTGCACCGGCGGCCAGATGCAGGGCCGCCTGCTGCTCGACACGCCCGAGAAGGTCGCGCGCGCGGCCAAGATGGGCATCTCCGACCCCAACAAGGTCTATCGTATCGAGGAAATGGCGCGTGGCGACGTGCTGTTTGCCGCCACCGGCGTCACCGACGGCAACATGCTGGCCGGCGTGAAGTTCGGCCGCAACTTCATCACCACCGACACGATCGTGCTGCGCTCGTCCTCGCGCACCGTGCGCTCGATCAAGGCCCGCCACCAGGATCTGGAGAAGTTCCAGTAATTCCCGGCGGACTTTCCACGGCTTCGATGCCGCAGCCTGTTTGGCTTTGCCGCGCGATCCCTTATCCTGCATTCAGTGATGAGGGATCGGCGGGGGCATGACGACCGAAAAGCGTTTCTTTCTGGGCGTCAGGCGCTCCGCGACCGGGCTTTCCTGGGAGCACAGGCTCAACGAGCGCCAGGAGATGACGGCGCTCGCCATCGCCCAGGGGCACGGCGTGCCCGACATCGTGGCGCGCGTGCTGGCCGGACGGGGCGTCGGGGCCGAGGAAACCGCACGCTTTCTGGACCCGACCATCCGCGACCTGCTACCGGACCCGGCAACCTTCACCGACATGGAAAAGGCCGCCGAGCGTATCGCCGCCGCCATCGCGCGCCGCGAGCGCGTAGCGATCTTTGGCGACTATGACGTCGACGGTGCTTCATCCTCCGCGCTGCTGAAGCGCTTTCTGACGCATTATGGCGTCGAGTCTGAAATCTACATTCCCGACCGCATCTTCGAGGGCTACGGCCCGAACCCGGATGCCATGCGCGAACTGGTGTCGCGCGGCGCGCGCCTGATTGTCACCGTCGATTGCGGCACCAACAGCGCGGCGGCAATCGAGGCTGCGCGCGAAGCCGGTGCCGATGTCGTCGTGCTCGACCACCATCAGGTCGGCGGGGCGCTGCCAGACACAGCCGTCGCCATCGTCAACCCTAACCGCGAGGACGACCTGTCGGGCCAGGGGCATCTGTGTGCTGCCGGCGTGGTCTTCCTGGCGCTGGTGCAGACGGCCAAGGTGCTGCGCAAACAGCGCCCGGACCTACCGCAGGCCGACCTTCTGTCGATGCTCGACCTGGTGGCGCTCGCCACGGTCTGCGACGTGGTGCCGCTCATCGGCGTCAATCGCGCCTTCGTGGTGAAAGGCCTCGTTGCCATCCGCCAGCAGCGCAATGTCGGGCTTGGTGCGCTGGCGCGCGTCTCGCGCATCGGCGAGCCGATCAATAGTTTTCACCTGGCGTTCCTCATCGGTCCACGCATCAATGCCGGCGGCCGCATCGGCGATGCCGCGCTCGGCAGCAAGCTGCTTGCCACTGACGATCCCGTCGAGGCCGGCAAGATAGCCGAAACGCTCGACCGGCTGAACCAGGAGCGGCAGGCGATGGAGCAGGAGATGCTGGCCGAGGCGCGCGCCGAGGCCGATGCGGAACTCCTTGGCGGGCAGGGGCCCGCTGTCATCGTCACCGCCAGCCCGAAATGGCATCCGGGCATCGTGGGCCTGCTCGCTTCGCGATTGAAGGACCATGCGCGGCGGCCGGCTTTCGCTATCGCCTTCAACCCCAACGGTGTCGGCACCGGCTCAGGCCGTTCCGTGCCGGGCTTCGACCTCGGGCGGCTGGTGCGCGAGGCGCATGAGCGCGGCCTGATCGTCAAGGGCGGTGGCCACGCCATGGCAGCCGGCATCACCGTCGAGCGCGAAAAGCTTGGCGCGCTGCGAGCCTTCTTCGAGGAGCGCGCCGCAGCCGACGTCTTCCGCCTGCAAAGCGAGGAAAGCCTGCCCATCGACGCCGCGCTCGCAGCCGACGGCGCCACCACCAATCTGCTCGACACGCTCGAGCGCGCCGGCCCCTTCGGCTCGGGCCATGTCGCGCCGGTCTTCGTGCTGCCGCGCCACAAGCTCGTCGATGCGCGGCTGGTGGGCACGTCCCACATCCGAGCGGATTTGCGCTCGGACGGCGGCGGGCGCATTCAGGCCATCGCCTTCCGCGCAGCGGATACGGCCTTGGGGGATTTCCTGTTCAAGAGCCGCGGCGGCACGGTGCACCTCGCCGGCTCGCTGTCGTCGAACTATTGGAACGGGAACAGAAGCGTGCAATTCCGCATCATCGATGCAGCACTAGCCTGATCAGGCGAGAACCGTCTGCAACCGCGCCAGTTCGCCGAGTTGCGCCTGTGTGGCTTCATAGCCCAACCGGATCGCCTCGTCGGCGCGATGGAATTCCGACAGGCCGATATGGCCGAGCTTCGGCTGCAACGAAAGGTCCGGCGGATCGCCCGCAAGCCGAGCCCGCGAGATGCGGTCCTGGATGATGTTGAAGGCCTCGACCATCACGCCGGTGATGCCGAGCCGGCTCTCGCGCGAATAGGCATTGAGCTGGCGGGAGCCGCCGGCGGGCGCGTCGTTTTCGACCACAAGTTCGCCGGCGCTGTGCTTGATCACGGCTGCGCGGCCGAACAGGTCGTAATGAAGGTTCACCGCCACCACCAGCCGCTGCTCATAGGCGCGGCAGACCGAAACCGGCACGGGATTGACCAGCGCGCCATCGACCAGGATGCGCTTGTTGGCAAGCACCGGCTCGAACACGCCGGGCAGGGCGTATGAGGCGCGCATCGCCGTGATCAGCGAGCCGCTCGACAGCCAGATCTCATGGCCTGTGCGGATCTCGGAAGCAACACAGACGAAGGGTTTCGGCAGGTCCTCGAAGCGCAGGCCGGAAAGATGTTCCTGCATGCGCGCAGTCAGCTTCATGCCGCCCAGCAGCCCGCTGCCGCCGAGGCGGAAGTCGAGCAGGCCGAAGATTCGCCGCTTGGTCAGATTGCGGGCAAAATCCTCCAGCTCGTCCATCTTGCCGGCCAGATAGCACCCGCCGACCAGCGCGCCGATGGAGGTGCCCGCGATCATGTCGATCTCGATGCCGGCCTCGTCCAGCGCGCGCAGCACGCCGATATGAGCCCAGCCGCGCGCCGCGCCGCCGCCAAGAGCGAGTGAAATTCCGGATTTCTTTGCTGGTTGCGCGTCCGACAGGCCGCCGGAAGAGGCGGGACCGTTGGCTTCCCCTACATCAGGCCTGCTGCGCAATGACGCCCATTCGAGCATCGCGACAATCTCCATGTCCCCGCGTCATGTTAGGTGCGGGTCGTATCGAAAGAATGAATCTTTCCCGGCCGTCAGACCAACGCTCATTATGTGGCGCCAGGATATGTCCTTTTCACGTCGAAAAGCGGTTCGCTGCCGTCGCCGGCCAGGACGGCCATGCCGTCCCTGCGTTCCACTTTCCGATAAAAGCAAGAACGCCGGCCGGTGTGGCAAGTTGCATCGTGGCCGGACACATTTACGCGCAGCCACACGGCATCCTGGTCGCAATCGGTGCGCATCTCGACCACGTGCTGGAAATTGCCCGAGGTCTCGCCTTTCTTCCAGAGCGATTTGCGCGAGCGCGACCAGTAATGCGCAATGCCGGTCTCGATGGTGAGCGCCAGCGCCTCGGCGTTCATATGCGCCACCATCAAGAGGATGCCGTCGCTAGCGTCCGTCACCACGGCCGTCACGAGGCCGTTGGCATCGAAGCGCGGCGTAAAGGCGGCGCCCTCTTCGAGCGCCTTCTTGTCGGTGGAAGTTTTGTGGAATTCAAGCGCGGTCATCGCCGGCTCCCTGTCTCGCGAAGCCGGCGGTAAGCCGCCCGGCTTACTTGCTGCCGTGGCGCACCATGGTCATGAAGCGCAGCTGTTCTTCGGGGCTGTCCTTGAACACCCCGGTGAAGGTCGAGGTCAGCGTGGTGGAACCCTGCTTGCGGATGCCGCGCATGGCCATGCACATATGCTCGGCCTCGATCATCACGGCCACGCCGCGCGGATTGAGCACGTCCTGGATGACGTTGGCGATCTGCGCCGTCATGGCCTCCTGCGTCTGCAGGCGGTGGGCGAAGATGTCGACCACGCGGGCGATCTTGGAGAGACCCACCACCCTGCCGTCCGGCAAGTAGCCGACATGGGCACGGCCGATGATCGGCACCATGTGGTGTTCGCAGTGCGAGTGGAACTCGATATCCCGGACCAGCACGAGGTCGTCGTAGCCGGCCACTTCCTCGAAGGTGCGGCCGAGCTCTTCGGCCGGGCACATGTCGTAGCCGTTGAACATCTCGAGAAACGACTTGGCGACGCGTTTAGGCGTGTCGACCAGGCCTTCGCGATCCGGATTGTCGCCAGTCCAGCGCAGCAGTGTTCGCACCGCCGCCTCGACTTCGGCCTGGTCTGGCCTGTCAGTCGCCGGCTTTTCGAGGTATTCGGATTTCGGCATCAATTTCTTGATCACGGCGTCCATGAAAGGTGTCTCCCGTAGTCCCACTCAGAGGAGGGACGAGTTGAACGGACCACAGCCTTTAACGGGATGTCGGAGAGTCCGGCCCGAAAGCGGCGTGACGGATGACCGACGGAGCAGGGCGCTGCCTTGCCGTTGTCGGATCACAAGCATTATATAAGGGCTTGGGCCGTGAATGAAAGATGCCGAAACGGCACAGGCTGTTTCCGAAACGGCGACGGGTTGGAAAATCATGATCGATGACGTCTACAATGCGAAAATTCTTGGCTTTGCCGGGAATATCGCACGAATCGGCCGGCTTGAGCACCCCGATGCGACCGCAACCGCGCATTCAAAATTGTGCGGCTCGACGGTGACCGTCGATCTCAAGATGGAGGATGGCATCGTCACCGACTTCGCCCATGACGTGAAGGCCTGCGCGCTTGGCCAGGCATCGTCCTCGATCATGGCTGCCAATGTGGTGGGCGCCAGCGCCGACGAGCTGCGCGATGTGCGCGAGACCATGCTGAAGATGCTCAAGGAAAACGGGCCGCCGCCGCAAGGCCGATTCGCCGACCTGAAATATCTGGAGCCGGTGCGCGACTACAAGGCGCGCCACGCCTCGACCATGCTGACCTTCGACGCTGTCGTCGACTGCATCGGCCAGATCGAGAGGAAGCACGCTGAGGCGGCTGCCTGAAGGCGATCCCGCGTTTGGATAGACATGCGCCGGCCCATTTCGAGCCGGCGCTTTCGTTTCAGGCAATCAGCTCGCGCACCATTGGCACCACCTTGGTGCCGTAGAGCTCGATCGAGCGCATCATCTTCTCGTGCGGCAGCGGGCCGGACGAATATTTCATCTGGAAGCGCGAGATCCCGAGCGCCTTGATCGTCGCGGCGATCTTACGCGCCACCGTCTCCGGCGAGCCGACATAGAGCGAGCCGAGATCGGCTTCGGAGTTGAACACGGTCTGCGTGGTCGGCGGCCAGCCGCGCTCGGCGCCGATGCGGTCGTGCATCTTCTTGTAGTGCGGCCACAATTCCTCGCGCGCCTGCTCGTCGGTGTCCGCGACATAGCCCGGCGAATGCACGCCGATCGGCTGCCTTTCGCCGCCGAGCTGGTCGATAGCCCGGTAATAGAGGTCGACAAAGGGGCGGAAACGCTTCGGATCGCCGCCGATGATGGCAAGCATCAGTGGCAGGTTGTAGCGCGCCGCGCGCACCACCGATTCGGGGCTGCCGCCCACGCCGATCCAGGTCCTGAGCGATCCGGATTCCGTCGGCGGGTAGACGCGCTGGTCGTGCAGCGGAGGCCGCGTAGAGCCCTGCCAGCTGACAGGGCCGCCCTTCAGCAGTCCCGCGAACAGGTCGAGCTTCTCGGTGAACAGCGTCTCGTAGTCGTTGAGCCGGAAGCCGAACAACGGGAAGGATTCGGTGAAGGAGCCGCGCCCCAGGATCACCTCGGCCCGCCCGTTAGACAGGGCGTCGACCGTCGAAAAGCGCTGGAAGACGCGGATCGGATCGTCCGAACTCAGCACCGTGACGGCCGAGCCGAGCTTGATGCGCTCCGTGCGCGCGGCGATCGCCGCCAGCACGGTTTCGGGCGTCGATACGGCGAAATCGTCGCGGTGATGTTCGCCCACGCCGATGAAGTCGATGCCAAGCTGGTCCGCTAGCACAGCCTCGTCCACGACGTTGCGGATGACCTTGGCTTGCGGCAGCAACTGTCCGTCGGTGCCGGCGGTGACGTCGCCGAACGTATCGAGGCCGAATTCCATTCTGTCCGACATGATGTCCCTCTGGATTGGGTGCCGATGATTGACCGGCAACGAGGATTATCGCAATCGCCCGACAGTCCGCAGGGGCAGCAGATTGCCCGGAGATTATGGCGATTGGTTTCGATGAACCAGATAAGCAGCTTGGTGCACGCTTCACATTCGCCGGACCGAGCACGGACTGTTCACGCTAGGTTGACGACCTTGCGGAAACGCTCGGCCGGCAGCGACATATTCACCAAACCGTTGCGAAATCACGCAACGCGAGCCATGTACAAGTGCATGGTTTTTTTATTGGGGCAAAGCGGACAATGAGCAGCGGTCTGGGCGAAGATCGCTCCTGCGGTCATCGGCACGATGAGCAGGTTGGCCGCAGAATCGCGGCCGTCTCCCGAGGGCGCAACTGGTCCGGCCCCTGGCGCAAGACGCCGGGGCGCTTGCTAGGGGTGTCGCTGGTACGGTTTTACCAGCTCACGCTGTCCGGCTTTGTCGGCAATTCGTGTCGGCATCTGCCGACCTGCTCGGAATACGCCTATGAGGCCATCGCCCGCCACGGGCTGTGGGCCGGAGGCTGGATGGGGCTTTTCAGGGTCATGCGCTGCGGCCCGTGGGGCACCCACGGCATCGACCGGGTGCCCGAGACGTTGCAGCGGCGCTATCGCTGGTACACGCCCTGGCGCTACTGGCACATCGGGAAAATGCCGCGGCAGCAGCATTCCTGAAGCATTGCGCTTTACGGTTCGGAAAACTCACCCTAAAAGACGCCTGCTGCCGGACGCATCCGGCTTTCAACCACCCGCGCTCGTTTGCGGGACTGGATAGGAGAAGAGCTTTGCTGAATTCCATTTCCCTTACATTTCCCGATGGTTCCGTCCGCGAATACGACGCGGCGATGACCGGCATGGGCCTGGCCGAGTCGATCTCGAAGTCGCTCGCCAAGAAGGCCGTGGCCTACAGCATCGACGGCGTGCTGCGCGATCTTTCCGACCCGCTCGGCAAGTCCGGCAAGATCGAGATCGTCACCCGTGACAGTCCGCATGCGCTGGAGCTGATCCGCCACGACGCCGCCCACGTGCTGGCCGAGGCCGTGCAGGAACTTTGGCCCGGAACCCAGGTCACCATCGGCCCGGTGATCGAGAACGGTTTCTATTACGACTTTGCGCGCAACGAACCCTTCACCCCGGAGGATTTTCCCGCCATCGAAAAGAAGATGCGCGAGATCATCGCCCGCAACAAGCCCTTCACCAAGGAGGTCTGGGACCGTGAGAAGGCCAGGCAGGTGTTCCGCGACAAGGGCGAGGCCTACAAGGTCGAGCTGATCGACGCGATCCCCGAGGATCAGGACCTCAAGATCTACTCGCAGGGCGAGTGGTTCGACCTGTGCCGCGGCCCGCACATGGCCTCCACCGGCCAGGTCGGCAACGCCTTCAAGCTGATGAAGGTGGCCGGCGCGTATTGGCGCGGCGACGCCAACAACCCGATGCTGACGCGCATCTACGGCACCGCCTGGGCAGACCAGGCGCAGCTCGACCAGTATCTCCACATGCTGGAAGAGGCCGAAAAGCGCGATCACCGTCGCCTCGGCCGCGAAATGGATCTCTTCCACTTCCAGGAAGAAGGTCCGGGCGTGGTCTTCTGGCACGCCAAGGGCTGGAAGATGTTCCAGAACCTCGTGTCCTACATGCGCCGCCGGCTCGACCAGCAGGGCTACCAGGAAGTCAACGCACCGCAGGTGCTCGACAAGAGCCTGTGGGAGACTTCGGGCCACTGGGGCTGGTATCGCGACGCCATGTTCAAGGTCACGGTCGCCGGTGATGACACCGACGACGACCGCGTCTTCGCGCTCAAGCCCATGAACTGCCCCGGCCACGTGCAGATCTTCAAGCATGGATTGAAGTCCTACCGCGATCTGCCGATCAAGCTTGCCGAATTCGGCAACGTCCATCGCTACGAGCCGTCCGGCGCGCTGCATGGGCTGATGCGCGTGCGCGGCTTCACGCAGGACGATGCGCACATCTTCTGCACCGAGGAACAACTCGCCGCCGAGTGCCTGCGCATCAACGACCTGATCCTGTCGACCTATGCCGATTTCGGCTTCGACGAGATCAGCGTGAAGCTCTCGACGCGACCGGACAAGCGCGTTGGCTCCGACGAGGCGTGGGATCATGCCGAGGAGATCATGGGCAATGTGCTGAAAACCATCGAGGCGCAGTCTGGCAACCGCATCAAGACGTCGATCAATCCGGGCGAGGGCGCCTTCTACGGACCCAAGTTCGAATACGTACTGCGCGATGCCATCGGCCGCGAATGGCAGTGCGGCACCACGCAGGTCGACTTCAATCTGCCGGAACGCTTCGGCGCCTTCTACATCGGCAACGATTCGGAGAAGAAGCAGCCGGTGATGATCCACCGCGCCATCTGCGGCTCGATGGAACGCTTCCTCGGCATCCTGATCGAGAACTATGCGGGCCACTTCCCGCTGTGGTTCGCGCCGCTGCAGGTGGTGGTGGCGACGATCACTTCGGACGCCGACGAATATGCGCAATCCGTGGTGAAGCGCCTCAAGGCGGCCGGCCTGTCGGCCGAGGCCGACCTGCGCAACGAGAAGATCAACTACAAGGTCCGCGAGCATTCGCTGGCCAAGGTTCCGGTCATTCTCGTCTGCGGCAAGCGCGAGGCGGAGGAGGCGACGGTCAACGTTCGCCGGCTCGGCTCGCGCGACCAGCACTCGATGACCCTCGACGAGGCGATCGAATCGCTCGCCTTCGAGGCCATCACGCCGGATCGCAAGCGCGCCATGCAGAGCTGACGCTCTCGCGCCATTTGGCCTAAGGCCTTGGCGGAAAGTTGAAAGGGCGGGGCGCTGGGCGCCCCGCCCTTTCATTTGCGTGTCACACGCCGCGGATATCGCTGGCGCATGTTGGCCAGACGCAAAAAACACCCCCTGTTTCCTGAGCTCTCCTATGCGAATGCGGGGCAGCCGCGTCTGACGCGGTGGTTTATCCGCTCGGTCGAGGGCCTTTCGGGCCGCGACCGCTATGCGGCGCTCTATGACATCTGGCGGCGCGAAATCGCGCCGAGCCACGACCGGATCTTCGGGCGCATGCTCGACCTCATCAAGGTCGAGGTGCGCAGCCGGGATTGCTGGCCGCCGCAGCAACTGCCCCAGACGCCGCTGGTCATAGTCTCCAATCATCCCTTCGGCATCGGCGATGGCATCGCGGTGCTGTCGCTTGCCGAACAACTCGGCCGGCCGTTCCGGGTCATGATCCATGCCGATCTCCTGAAGATCTCGGAAATGGAGCCCTACGCGCTGCCGATCGATTTTTCCGAGGCGAAAGAGGCGGTGAAGCACAACATGGCGGTCCGCCATGAGGCGCTGCGCCTGCTGAAGGAAGGCGTCACTATCGTGATCTTCCCGGCAGGCGGCGTCGCTACGGCGCCGAAGGGTTTCGGCAAGGCCGAGGACCTGCCCTGGAAGGTCTTTGCTGCGCGGCTTGTGCAGGAGGCGAAGGCCTCGGTCATCCCGCTGTATTTTTCAGGGCAGAACGGGCGACTGTTTCAGCTCGTCAGCCGTCCGATGAACCTGCTGGACAGCGAAAAGCGCGTCGCCCGTTTCGTCGGCAGGCTGTCGCTGACGCTGCGTACTTCGCTGCTGATCCGCGAATTCGCCCGGCTGTCTGGCAAGGCGATCGATGTCCGCATCGGCCGCGCGATGTCCTGGGAAGAGCTGGAACCGCTTCGCGACCGCAAGGCGCTGATCCAGAACCTGCACAAGACCGTGTTCGACATGGCGCCGCCGAAACCGCAACAGCGCGGCATCCGGCCGAAATTGCAGCGCCCGCAAAAGCAGGCTGCGGCCTAGATTATCCCCTAATCCGCGCCGTCGTTCGGATCGGTGGCGCTCGCCTCGTTGGCGAGTACTTCGACGTCCTGATTGCGGCCGCCGACGACGGTGAAGTCGCGCTGGTAGATGCGGTCGCGGTTCTTGGCGACGATGGTGTAGTCGCCCTCCGACAGCACCATGGAGGCGAAGGCGCCGACGCTTTCGCGCACCGGGTCGCCGGAATTGGTCAGCACCGACCATGAGGTGTCGGCCAGCGCCTCGCCGCCTTCCTCGCGCACCAGCTTCAGCGTCACTTCGGCAGCGTGGTGCTCCACGGTGGCCTCCGTCAGCTTGCCGGCCTCCACGCGAATGTCGGAGCGGATCACGGCGTTGACCGAGCCGTAGGTGGACACGACGTGATAGACGCCCGCGTTGAGCCGCACGATGGTGTTGGGGCTGACATCGGGAATGATCAGCGCGCGGTCGCCGTCTGCGCCCGCCTGCGCCTCGTAGATCGAGAACCGAAGCTTGTCGGAGGGGATGCGCACGCCGCCGGCCAGCACCGCGTCGAGCTTCAGGCCGCCCGCGTCCAGCACCACGTTCTCGTGCTTGGGCTGGGCGCCGACGGTGATTCGCTTGGTCGCACCGGCCCGGCCGAAGGAGGCGTGGACCAGATAGCTGCCCGGCGCGAGATGAAACAGGCTGGTGCCGCCTTCTGCAGAGGCCACCAGCGGCAGCTTGCCGTCGGGGCCGGGTTCGGGCCGGAACACGCGCCAGACCAGGCCGCGATTGATCTCGGCGCTGTGATCGGTCAGCTTCGCGGCCAGCGTCACCTCGCCGCCCGTCTGCTGGGCAGGTTGTCTGCTGCTATGAGGCATCGAATAGCCGGAAATGTCCGGCAATCTCAGGTCGCGCAATGGGATCCGATCTTCGGCCGAACTCGCCAGCGGCCACAGTGCGAACACTGAGGCACCGGCAATGAAAGCCAAATGTTTGAAGAATCCCGCCAACATGCCTTGTTTGAACCGGAATGCGGTGGCAATTTCAAGGCACTTTCTAGGGCCATCCCAGCGCTCGTCCCACAGCAGCCAGAGCCGCCGGCGCCTTCGCCAGGCCGCGCTTCAGCCAGAGACAATCAGGAGAATACCCGTCGTGAGCTCACCGATCATTGAATTCATGCTGGCCAGAAGCTCTGCCCCCATCCCGGAGCTGCGCGAGCCCGCGCCCAGCGACGCCGAGATCGAGACCATGATCACCATCGCCTCGCGCGTGCCAGACCACGGGCGGCTGGAGCCGTGGCGCTTCATCCTCTATCGCGGCGAGGCGCGCCATCGCATCGGCGAACAGCTCGCCGCCCTTGCCGAGCAGCGCGAGGGCCCGCTGACCGAGGGACGTCGCAACCAGGAACTGGCGCGATTCTCCCGCGCCCCGCTGGTCATCGGCGTCGTCTCGAGCCCCAAGGAAAACATCAAGATCCCGCAGTGGGAGATGTTCTTGTCCGGCGGCGCGGCGGCCATGAACCTGATCGTCGCCGCCAACGGTCTCGGCTACAAGACCAACTGGATCACCAACTGGTACTCCGATGTCGAGGACGGTCGCCGCATCCTCGGGCTCGCCCCGCATGAGCGCGTCGTCGGCTTCGTCCACATCGGCTCGTTCGAGGGCAGCGTGCCCGAACGCCCGCGCCCGGAGGTCGGCAAGCTCTACAGCGAGTACTCCGGTCCGTGGGAGGGGTAAGGGCAGACTGACGATCGAACGGACTGTCGTCACAGCTTCGAGCCCCGTTGCCGCCATTGGACGGGGTAGGTATCCAGACGCTTGTCCGCGCAAGCGTCTGCCGTCGCTAGACGGGAGGATTCGCATGCGCATGTTTCAGGTTGATGCTTTTACAGATCGTCTATTCGCTGGAAATCCTGCCGCGGTCCTCGTGCTGGATGATTGGCTCCCGGACGATTTGATGCTGTCCATCGCGCAGGAGAACAATCTTGCCGAAACCGCTTTCGTCAAGGCCAGAGCGGACGGAGCCTGGGATCTACGGTGGTTCGCCCCTGCGCATGAGGTCGATTTCTGCGGACATGCCACTCTTGCAACAGCGCATGTGCTGTTGACGCAGACCGAGGCCGAAGCGCCGCTCGTGTTTCATACGCGCGTGGGGGAGTTGAGGGTTTCGAAGGTTGCACATGGCTATCGGCTGGATCTGCCCCGCCTGGCACCGGAGCCACTGGAGGCGCTTCCGGCGGAAGTCGCAGGTATTTTCCACGAGCCACCCGTTCACATCTTCTGTAACTTCGAGAATATCTTTGTCGATCTCGGCAGTGCGGATGCGGTGCGCCGGTTCATCCCCGAACTAGCCGCGATTGCCCGCCTCGGGCATGTCGGACTTGTCGTGACAGGACAGGAGGCCAGTGGTCAACGAGCGGACTTCGTATCACGCTACTTTGCGCCCGGTGCCGGGATTCCCGAGGATCCTGTCACAGGCTCGATCCATGCCACGCTGGTCCCCTACTGGTCCGAGCGGTTGAGGCGAAGCAAGCTGATGGCGTTTCAGGCATCCTCCCGGGGAGGATGGCTTGAGTGCGAACTGACTGAAGAGCGAGTCTTCCTGATTGGAAATGCCGTAACCTTCATGGAAGCTGCGATTTTTCTCCCCGACAACGCAGCGGGGATAGAAACGTCCTAGCAACGTCCGCTCTGTCCGCCTGTTTCCGGGCAAGCCGCGGTCAAGTGCGGGCAAGAATCCCCGCCGACTTTGCGCGTGCCAGCAGCCGCTCCGCGCGGCGCAGATGCGGCCGGTCGTACATCTGGCCCTCCAGCGCTACGACGCCCGGATTTCCGGCCTCGTGAAAAGCTTCGACCACGGCCTTCGCATGCGCGACCGCCTCGGGCGAGGGTGTGAAGGCCTCGTTGATGACCGGCACCTGCGCGGGATGGATCGCCATCTTGCCGGTGAAGCCGTCGCGCTCGGCCTCCTCGCATTCTCGGCGAAACCCCTCCATGTCGCGGAAGTTCGGGAACACCGTGTCGATCGCCGCGACTTCCGCGGCGGCCGCCGCCAGGAGCGTCATGGTGCGGGCGAGGCGGAAGACGTCCGTGTAGACGCCGCGTTCGTCCCGCGTCGCGCGCGCGCCGATTGCCGCCGAAAGGTCTTCCGCGCCCCAGGTCAGGCCGGCGAGGCGTGGGCTGGCGCCCGCATAGCTCGCCGCCGCCAGAACGCCCGCCGCGGTCTCGGTGATGATGGGCAGGATCGCGATGCTGCCATCCGGCAACCCGTTCTCAGCCTCGTGCACGCGCAGCTTCACCGCCAGACGCTGCACGTCCGCGCCGCCGTTCGACTTCGGCAGCATGATGCCGGCGGGCATTGCCGGAACCAGGGCGGCAAGATCGTCGTCGGTGAGGCCGGTCGACAGGTCGTTGACGCGGACATAGACGGCCGGACCGTCCCGTCCCAGCCGGGCGCGCAGGAAATCTGCGGCCGTGGCGCGCGCGGCCGCCTTGTTCTGCGCCGAAACCGAGTCCTCGAGGTCTACGATCACCACGTCGGCTTCGGACGAAAATCCCTTCTCCAGCTTCCTTTCCGAATCGCCGGGAACGAAAAGCAGCGAGCGCATCAGGCGGAAACCGTCTTCTTCTTCATCATCGCCTGGCGAATGCACTTGGCCACCAGAACCCCGTTCTGGTTGTAGGCGCGGTGCTCGAACTCGACGATGCCGCGGTCGGGCTTGGACTTCGAGTCGCGCACCGAAAGAACCTCCGTCTCGACGCGAATCGTATCGCCATGGAAAACCGGGTTGGGAAACACCGTCTCGGTCATTCCGAGATTGGCGATGGTGGTGCCGAGCGTCATGTCGTGGACGGAGATGCCGATCATCAGCCCCAGCGTGAACAGCGAGTTGACCAGGGGCTTGCCCCACTCGCTCTTGGCGGCAAAGTCGAAATCGATGTGCAGGGGCTGCGGATTGAGAGTCATCACCGAGAACAGCATGTTGTCGCTCTCGGTAACGGTCTTGGTCAGGGCATGATGCACGACCTGGCCGACGACGAATTCTTCCAAATACAGCCCGGCCATGACCTTCTCCCTTGTTTTCGTTGCTATTTGATAGTCGCGGCCACCGAAGCCGGCAAGCAGGTTAACAGGTATGGTTAACTGTTCGTAAGCCATTTTTCCCTAGCGTTCGGACTCAGGGGGCGCCGGAATTGCCGGCGAGAAATGGATCGTCGGATGGTTGTCGGGCACTTCCTGAAATGGTTGGACACGGCTCGAGTCGCCGAGCGTGCTGCTGCCGCGGCCGCACTGGCAAGGGCCTACGTGCAGAACGAGTTGCCGTTCGAGGACCGCTGCGCGGCCGAAGCGGCGCTGACGCTTCTGCTTGACGATCCTTCTGCCAAGGTGCGGCTTGCCATGGCCGAGGCGCTCTCGATGAGCCGACATGCGCCGATGCAGGTGGTGAGCGTGCTGGCCAGCGATCAGCCGGAAGTGGCGGGCGTGGTGCTTGCCCGTTCGCCGCTGCTGACGGATGCCGACCTGATCGACCGAGTCGCCTGCGGCCTCCCGGCCACGCAGAAGCTGATCGCCGACCGGCCGCTGGTATCCATGGCGGTTTCCGCCGCGATCGCGGAAGTCGGCGAACCCGAGGCCTGTGCGGCGCTACTCGCCAACAGCGGTGCCGACATAGCGTCCCTCAGTTTCCGTCGCATGGCCGAGCGCCACGGCGACCTTGCGCTGGTGCGCGAGGCGCTGATCGCCGATCCGCGCCTGCCGTCCGACTGCCGCCACGTGCTGCTGGTCAAGGTCGGCGAGGCTCTGAAGCGTGCGCCGCTGGTGGCCGCGCTGATGGGGGCCTCGCGTGCCGAGCGCGTCATGCGCGAAGCCTGCATCAAGGCCTCCTTGACGCTCATCGACGGCACGCGCGCCGAGGAGCACGCGGCGCTGGTAGAGCATCTGCGCCTGCGCGGCGATCTAACTTCGGGTTTCCTGGTCCGCACCATCGCCTACGGCAAGGTCGATTTCTTCGGCGCGGCGCTGGTTGCGCTGACCGGCCAGGCCGAATCGAGGGTGCGTTCGCTGCTCGCAGGCGGCAAGGACGTGGCGCTCACGGCGCTGTTCCGCAGTGCCGGGCTGTCGGCGGCCACGCATGGCGTCATTCTTACCGCGCTGAAGGTCTGGCGCGAGGTTGCCAATGGCAAGCGCCTCGCCGGCGCGCAGGAGGTGAGCTGGCTGATGCTGCAGCAGCTTGGCGACACGTCCGCCGAGCGCGATCTGGCTGGCCTGCTCAAGTCCCTCCATGTCGAGGCGCTGCGCGACAATGCGCGACGACACGCCCTGGCCATCGCCGCGGCCTGAGCGGGGTTCAGGTCGGCATTTTCCCGAAAAACACCGGATAGTCGTCCAGGGCTGCCGCGATCACGCGCAGCGACGCGGCGGCTTGCAGGGTTTCCGCGTCGGCGCGGCGCGCAGCCATGTCGGCCGCGTTCTGGCGGATGGTTTCGGCCAGCGCGGTCATCGATTTCTTGCCCGTCGGGGACAGCAGGACGTCCCGCGCGAACCGCCGCAGGAATGCCGAAATGTAGTCGCTGTCGGCTTGCGACAGCTTTCCGCCGCGCTGCAGCGTGCGCAGGCGCAGGATTTCCAGGCCGGCCGTCACGCTGGCCACGCTGCCGCCGAGCAGCGCCTTGCCGGTTTCGCCCAGGCGTTGGGCATAGGGCAGCAGCTGGTTGATCCGGTCGTAAGCCAGGCTTTCGAAAGCCGAGCGGCGCGGGATGCGCTCATGCAGGCAGACACGGGCGAGGTCTTCGTGCATCGCCTTCACCAGGCGTGCCGCGAAGACATGCGGGCGCGCGGGCAGCACCACCGCGAACACGCCCATCGCAAGCAGGATGCCGACCAGTATGGAGGCCGTGCTGCCGAGGAAGGCGTGAGGCGCGTAGACCATGGTCTGCTGCGGGTTGAGGAAGGCGAGGAAATTGATGGCGAAGGCGGTGGCGATGCCCACGAAGTGCTTGTTGGCCATGGCCAGCGCGCCCACCACCAGCACCGGCACCACGAACAGCATGAACCAGCCGAAGCCGGGCAGGGCGGGCAGCGCCATCTGGCCAACCACGAAAGCGAAGGGGACGGCGAGAAGCGTGCCCTTGAAGAACTCCCATGAGGTCTCCAGCGGCGCGGGCCGGGAGGCGAACAGGCTGGATACGACCGCCACGATGATGGCCACGCCGGCGACGTCGGACCACTGCGTGGCCATCCAGAAGGCGATCACCAGCGTGGTCGCCACGGCAGCGCGAACGGCGTTGCGCCAAGCCGCCTCGTAGTCGCGGTGCACCACGAGTGCGGGCTGCTGTGCGTCACGGTGCCGGCGGGCGGCAGCCGTCGGTTCGCGTACGGCGTCGAGGCCGTGCAGCGTCTCCTTCAGAGAATCGGCGAACTCTGCCGCCAGCGTCAGCCGCGCGGCGGTGCCGACCTTGTCGTCGCCTTCCGCCACTCCGGCTACTGGCCGTCGCGCCTGCTCGGCGATCGTGTCGAGCCGCGCGACCCACGGCGACGTATCGTCCAGCGCTTCCACGCCAGCGGCGGAGAGGTCTGCCAACGCCGACTTCAGTTCGTTGCGCACCGGCATCAGGGCCACGTTCTGAGGGGCTGCGTGGCCGTGCAGCATGCGAGTCGTCGACAGCGCTGACAGGAAGTGACCGATCGTGCGGCGCACCGGATGGCCGCGGGTGGCCAGGCTCGGCGCCTCCAGCCGCGCATAGGCGCGCATCTCGGCAAGTATCTGCGTCTCGGCCACCAGCTTGCGGTGCAGCGTTTCCAGCCTGCGCTCGTCGCCGCCAGTGAAGGCGGCGTGGGCATAGGCGGCGAGATCGATGATGCCGCGCGAGAGCCGCTGGATGATGGCGTCGCGCGCAAGCTGCGGCAGGATGAGGCGGCTGGCGATGCCGGCGCAGACGATGCCGAGCATGATTTCCGAGCAGCGCGCGACCGTGAGCTCGACGGCGAGGTGGGCGTGGCCGAAGGCCGGCATGGCGATGATCGCCGCCGTGTAGCCCGCAAGGGCCGCGCCATACGCCTCCGGATTGCGCAGCAGCGAGGCGGCGAAAGTGCACAGCCCGATCCAGATCGCCAGCACGGCAACGAACAGCCACGGGCTGGCGCCGACGGCAGCGGTGATCGCCAGCGCGGCAAGCGCGCCGACAAGGGTGCCGAGAAGGCGGAAAAAGCCCTTCGCCAGCACCATGCCGGCAACCGGCTGCGAGACGATGAACACCGTCATCACCGCCCATTGCGGCTGCTCGAGCCGCAATGCGTAGGCGATGGACAGCGCGATCAACCCGGCCGCGGTGGTGCGGATGGCGAAGACCCAGTCGGCGCGCGTCGGCCGGGCAAGACCCCTGTAGGGTCTCAGAAGGCGCCGCAGGCCGGGCCTGTTCATGCTCTTGCCCGCCTAGAAGCCGCTCGCGTCAGATGTCCAGTTCCTGCGCGTATTCGGCGCGGTCCTGGATGAAGCGGAAGCGCGCTTCCGGCTTGGTGCCCATCAGCGCTTCGACCGAGGATTTCGTCGTTTCCTCGTCTTCCACGATGTCGACGCGCAGCAGCGTGCGCTTCTTCGGGTCCATCGTGGTTTCCTTGAGCTGCGAGGCCATCATCTCGCCCAGGCCCTTGAAGCGGCCGATCTCGATCTTGCCGCGGCCGGTGAACTCGGTGCGCAGCAGCTCGTCCTTGTGGGCGTCGTCGCGCGCATAGGCGGTCTTTCCGCCCTGGCTGATGCGGTAGAGCGGCGGCACGGCCATGTAGAGATGCCCGCCGCGGATGAGCTGCGGCATCTCCTGGTAGAAGAAGGTGATGAGCAGCGAGGCGATGTGCGCCCCATCCACGTCCGCGTCGGTCATGATGATCACGCGGTCGTAGCGCAGGTCTTCCTCGCGGTATTTCGAGCGCGTGCCGCAGCCCAGCGCCTGGATCAGGTCGCCGATCAGCTGGTTGGAAGCCAGCTTGTCGTTGCCCGCGCTGGCGACGTTGAGGATCTTTCCGCGTAGCGGCAGGATCGCCTGCATGGAGCGGTCGCGCGCCTGCTTGGCCGAGCCGCCGGCCGAGTCACCCTCGACGATGAAGATTTCCGCCCCCGCCGCCGCGTTCTGCGTGCAGTCGGCCAGCTTGCCCGGCAGGCGCAGCTTGCGCACCGCACTCTTGCGCGACACTTCCTTTTCCTGGCGGCGGCGCAGGCGCTCGTCGGCGCGCGCGATCACCCATTCCAGAAGCTTGGTGGCTTCCTGCGGGTTGTCGGCCAGCCAATGGTCGAACGGGTCGCGCACGGCGGTTTCGACCAGCCGCTGGGCCTCGATGGTGGCCAGCTTGTCCTTGGTCTGGCCGACGAATTCCGGCTCGCGGATGAACACCGACAGCATGCCGGCGGCCGAGATCATCACGTCTTCGCTGGTGATGGCCGAGCCGCGCTTGTTGCCGACCAGTTCGGCATAGGCCTTGAGGCCGCGCGTCAGCACGTTGCGAAAGCCGGTCTCATGCGTGCCGCCATCGCCGGTCGGGATGGTGTTGCAGTAGGAGTTGAGGAAGCCGTCGCCACCAAACCAGGTGACTGCCCATTCCATCGAGCCGTGACCGCTCTGGCGCTCGCTCTTGCCGGCGAAGATTTCGCGTGTGACCTGCATCTCCCCGTTGAGTGAGGCGGCGAGATAGTCTTTCAGGCCGCCGGGGAAGTGCAAGGTCGCCTTGGCCGGCGTCTCGTCGTTCTCCTTGATCAGAAGCGGATCGCAGCTCCAGCGGATCTCGACGCCGCCGAACAGATAGGCCTTCGAGCGCGTCATGCGGTAGAGCCGCGCCGGCTCGAACTTGGCGTTCCCGAAGATCTCGGCATCCGGATGGAAACGGGTCCTGGTGCCGCGGCGATTGTGCACGTCGCCGAGGTGCTCCAATTCGCCAAGCGGCTTGCCGCGCGAAAAACGCTGCCGGTAAAGCTGCCGGCCGCGCGCCACCTCGACCTCGAGATGGTCGGAAAGCGCGTTGACCACGGAGACGCCGACGCCGTGCAGGCCGCCCGAGGTCTCATAGACCTTGGAGTCGAACTTGCCGCCGGAATGCAGCGTCGTGAGAATGACTTCGAGTGCCGGCTTCTTGAATTTCGGATGCGGGTCGACAGGGATGCCGCGCCCGTTGTCGGTCACGGTCAGGAAGCCGTCAGCGCCGAGTTCCACCTCGATGAAAGTGGCGTGGCCAGCCACTGCTTCGTCCATCGAGTTGTCGATGACTTCTGCAAAGAGGTGGTGCAGCGCCTTTTCGTCGGTGCCGCCAATATACATGCCCGGCCGCCGGCGCACCGGCTCCAGTCCTTCCAGGACCTCGATGTCGGCTGCGCTATAGCTTTCGCAGCCGTCCTTGGGCGGCTGCGGCGCACGCTTGGCGGCGGCCTGCACCAGCGGATCCGCCGGGCGCGAGGTGGGGAGCGGAGACTGCGGCTGCTTGCCGAGATTGCCGAAAAGGTCGTTGCTGTCGTCCATAGGGCGTACGGATTTCCAGTGATTCGAATTGGTTGCGATACTGCCACGCTTTGTGCCGCGTGCGACAGGGTTCCCGTTCCGTTCGTAGGGAAATCGCCGCTTTTCTATAGGGCGCTGGCCCGGCCGGCTCAATAGCCGGCGCGGATTTCTTAGCGGAAAAGCTTGATCGGCTTCCGCCGCTGCCGTCACGCAGCCTTTTCGACACCGTTGCGGAAATCCGCGACCATGCCCAGGATGAAAAGCGCGAGCGCCGGAAGCCACAGGCCCTGCAGGCCGATGATCGGATAACTCAGCGCACCGCAGATCGCGCCTGCCATCAGGCCGAGCCAGAGCAGCAGATAGGGGGTCCATCCCCACCGGTCTCCGCCGGCCAGTGCCGTGCCAAGCCGCTGCCCGAATTTCACGAGGGTTCCGGTCATGTAGGTTACGCCGACGCTGACCTCTCCATCACGCACGAAGCACGTGTTCATGGCACCCATGGCGATCGGCGTGAGTAGAATCGCGACGCGGCCGAAACCGAGCAAGGAAAGCAAGGCCGCGGCCGCCAGAAGTACCGCAATGCCGAAGGCCACGTGATTGCTGCTGAGCCAGCCGAAGCGGTGCCTGAACACGGTGCTCAGCACCACTCCGCCCACGAACAGGATGACCAGGCCCAAAGGGATGAGCGCATCCGGCAGGCGGTCGGACAATCCAACCGCCAGGCGGGTCGAATTGCCGGTCATGAACGAGACGAAGAAGCCGCCGAGGTGGATGAAACCCAGCGCGTCCACGAACCCCGCGACGAAGGCCATGGAAGTGGCGACAACACGAAATCGGTTGGAAAGCCTGATCATATGGCAAAAAGAAAAGCGGCGATGCGTATCCGCACCGCCGCCGTTCGGATGCGTCTACTCAGCTGCGTTGATGTAGTCCGTCACCGGCGGGCAGGAGCACACCAGATTGCGGTCGCCGCCGACATTGTCAATGCGGGAAACCGGCGGCCAGTACTTTGCCGCGGTTTCGGCATTGCCGGCCGGGTAGGCGGCATCGAGCCGCGAGTAGGGGTGCTTCCACTCGCCTGCCAGCGCTTCGGCCGCCGTGTGCGGGGCGTTGACCAACGGGTTGTCCTCGCGCGGCCACTCGCCCTTCGCCACCTTCTCGGCCTCGCCGGCAATCGCGATCATCGCTTCGCAGAAGCGGTCGACCTCGTGCTTGGGCTCGGACTCGGTCGGCTCGACCATCAGCGTCCCGGCCACCGGCCACGACATGGTCGGGGCATGGAAGCCGTAGTCGATCAGGCGCTTGGCCACGTCCTCGACGCTGATGCCGGCGCTGTCCTTCAGCACGCGGGTGTCGAGGATGCACTCATGCGCCACGCGGCCGTTGCGGCCCTTGAACAGCACCGGGAAGTGCGGCTCGAGCCTTGCGGCGATGTAGTTGGCGCTGAGGATCGCCGTCTCGGTCGCGTGCTTCAGGCCCGCCGCACCCATCATGCGGATATACATCCAGGTGATGGGCAGGATCGACGCGCTTCCGAAGGGTGCTGCCGAAACCGCATGCACCGAACCTTCGGCGACATGGCCGGGCAGGTAGGGTTTCAGGTGAGCCTTGACGCCGATCGGGCCGACGCCGGGGCCGCCGCCGCCATGCGGGATGCAGAAGGTCTTGTGCAGGTTCATGTGGCAGACGTCTGCGCCGATGTCGCCCGGGCGTGCCAGCCCGACCAGCGCGTTGAGGTTGGCGCCGTCGAGATAGACCTGCCCGCCATTGTCATGGATGACCGCGCAGATGTCGCGGATGCCTTCCTCGAACACGCCATGCGTCGAGGGGTAGGTGATCATCAGCGCCGCAAGGTTTTGGGCGTGCTGGGCAGCCTTGGCCTTGAGGTCGTCCACGTCGACATTGCCGTCCTCGTTGCAGCGCACCACAACCACGTTCATGCCGGCCATGGCCGCGCTGGCGGGGTTGGTGCCGTGCGCCGAAGACGGGATGAGGCAGATGTTGCGGTGATGGTCACCGCGCGACTGGTGATAGTGGCGGATTGCCAAGAGGCCGGCATATTCGCCCTGGCTGCCGGCATTCGGCTGCAGCGACACGGCGTCGAAGCCGGTGATCTCGGAAAGCCACTTGTCGAGATCGTCGATCATCTCGCGATAGCCGGTGGAGTGCGCGGCCGGCGCGAAGGGATGCAGATTGGCGACCGACGGCCAGCTCACCGGCATCATCTCGGCGGCGGCGTTGAGCTTCATGGTGCAGGAGCCGAGCGGGATCATCGCGCGGTCGAGCGCCAGGTCCTTGTCGGCGAGCCGGCGCAGGAAGCGCATCATGTCCGTCTCGGAGCGGTTCTCATGGAAGACCGGCTGGGTGAGGAAACCGTTGCCGCGCGGATTGGCCGGCACGGCCACCTTGTCGGCGGCGGCGGGCGTTGCGCCGAATAGCGCGGCGAGCGCCGCAAGGTCGGCTTCCGTCGAGGTTTCGTCGAAGGTCGCGGAGACGCGGTTGTCGTCGATGACGCGCAGCAGGCGGCCATCCTTCTCGGCAGCCGCGGCGATGTCCTTCGCCTTGCCCTTGGTCACGACCGTCACCGTGTCGAAGCGGCGAGCGCCCGCAACCTCGACGCCAGCAGCCTTCAGGCCCTGCGCCAGTCGTTCGGCCAGTGCCTGCACCTGCGACGCAATGAACTGCAGGCCCTGCGGGCCGTGCCAGATGGCATAGGAAGCAGCCATGTTGGCTAGCAGCGCCTGCGCCGTGCAGATGTTGGAGGTCGCCTTGTCGCGGCGGATATGCTGCTCGCGCGTCTGCAGCGCCAGGCGGTAGGCAGGGCGACCGTCGGCATCGACCGACTGGCCGACGAGGCGGCCCGGCATCAGGCGGGTGAGAGCGTCGGAAACGGCGCAATAGGCGGCGTGCGGACCGCCGAAGCCCATCGGAACGCCGAAGCGCTGCATGGGACCGCAAGCGATGTCGGCGCCGAGCTTGGCCGGAGCTTCCGAAATGGTGAGCGCCAGCGGATCGGCGACGAAGATGACGATCGCGCCGGCCGCCTTGGCCTTTGCGATGGTCTCGGCATGGAAGCCATAGACGCCCAGCGTGTCGGGCCAGGAGACGATGAGAGCGGCGGTGTTTTCGCCGATCTCGCTTGCGCCGATGGTGATGCCGAGCGGCTCGGCGCGCGTCTTCACCACGTCGAGCGTCTGCGGGTGCAGTTCACCCGCCAGAACGACTTCGGTGCGCTTTTCGCGGTGATGGCGGAAGGCGATGCCCATCGCCTCGGCCACGGCGGTGGCCTCGTCCAGCAGCGAAGCGGAAGCGACCGGCAGGCCGGTCAGCTCCGTCACCAGCGTCTGGAAGTGGAACAGCAGCTCCAGGCGGCCCTGGCTGATCTCGGACTGGTAGGGCGTATAAGCCGTGTACCAGGCCGGGTTCTCGAAAAGATTTCGCTGAATGACCGGGGGCACCCGACACCCGTGATAACCGGCGCCGATAAAGCTCTTCAGCACCGTGTTCTTCGCCATCTTGGCCGATAGTTCTGCCAGCGCGTCCGCCTCGCTGGCGGGGGCGGGCAGGTTCAGCGCGCGGTCGAGCCGGATTGACTTCGGCACGGCCTGCGAGATCAGCGTCTCGACCGAGGGTACGCCGAGCACGGCCAACATGGCGCGCGCATCGGCCGTGTTCGGCCCGACATGGCGCGTCTCAAAGGGGTAGGGGGCGGTGGTCATTCAGTCACCTCTTCCTTATCCAATAAGGGCTTTATAGCCTGCCTCGTCGAGCAGGCCGGCGAGCTGGCCTTCGTCGGCCAGCTTCATCTTCCACAGCCAGCCGTCGCCGGTGGCCGCCGAGTTGACCAGCGCCGGGTCGGACGACAGCGCTGCATTGGCTTCAATGATCTCGCCGTCGACCGGCGCATAGACGTCGGAAGCCGCTTTCACGGATTCGACGACCACGGCCACGTCGCCCTTGGCGATCTTGCGGCCGCTCTCCGGCAGTTCCACGAACACGAGGTCGCCGAGCTGTTCCTGTGCATAGTCGGTAATGCCGACGGTCGCGACGCCGCCCTCGACGCGGATCCATTCGTGGTCGTCGGTGAAGTAGGTGGTTGCCATGAGGAATTTATCCTTTGCGATAGCGATGCTGCGTGAAAGGTAGTGGGTGGATATCGACGGGCACCTTGGTGCCGCGAACGTCGGCGAAAAATCTTGTCTCCGACTTGGCCAGCGCCGCCGACACGTAGCCCATGGCCACCGGCGCGCCGACCGAAGGCCCGAAGCCACCGGAGGTGATGCGCCCGGCCGGGTTGCCGGCCTCGTCGAAGAGGTTTGCGCCGGCGCGCACCGGCTGGCGGCCCTGCGGCTTCAGGCCGACGCGCTTTTCGGCCGCGCCCTTCTCGATCGCCGCGCGCAGCGCCTCGGCGCCGACGAACTGGCCGTTGGCGCGAACGTCCTTGGAAACGGCCCACATCAGCCCGGCGTCGACCGGATTGGTCTCGGGCGTGATGTCCTGGCCGTGCAGGCACAGGCCGGCCTCCAGCCGCAGGCTGTCGCGGGCGGCGAGGCCCACCCACATGACGCGGTCGTCGGAAAGAAGCGTCTCAAGCAGCTTGCGCGCGTCGGCTTCCGGCAGGCCGATCTCAAACCCGTCCTCGCCGGTGTAGCCCGAGCGGCTCATGAACCAGTCCTTGCGCGGCTCGAAGCCGTGCATAAACACGAGTTCGCCGGTTTCGACGCCGGCGCGCGAAAGGGCGGCCCAGGCCTCCGGGCCCTGGATCGCGAGGAATATTCGGTCGAGCGGGTTGATGGTGCAGTCGAGGCCCTTGGCCAGTTCGCGCAGATGCGCCTCGTCGAGGGCCGCGTTGCCGGCGTTGGCCACGACCATGAAGCGGTCGGCGCCGAGCCGGGTAATGATCAGGTCGTCGATGATGCCGGCCTGATCGTTGAGCAGGAAGGTGTATTTCGACTGGCGCTCTGCGAGCGCCGCGGCGTCGAGCGGGCAGGCCTTGGACAGAAGCGCGGCCGCATCCGATCCGGAAACCTCGATGAGCTTCATGTGCGAGATGTCGAACAGGCCGACATGCTCGCGCGTGTGCTGGTGCTCGGCCATCACGCCGGGCGTATAGGTAAGGGGCATCGACCAGCCGGCGAAGGCGCCAAAGCGCGCTCCGGCAGCTCGATGCAAATCCTCGAGGGGAAGGTTTTTGGTGTTGGCGCCCGTCATGACATCTCCAGAGTCGCACGTATGCAGCCGCTGCGGCGGCCAATCCGTGCCCCTCTGTCTGAAGCCTGAGAGACTCGCGCAACCGGAACTCTGTCGGCGACGCTTACACCTTCGGCGCGGGAGCTTAGTCCCGACTTTCCAGAGTGTCTTTCCCGTTGACGGTTCTTTTGCCTGAGAGATTTCGGGCGATTTCCCCTTCGGCGACAGCTTTCGCTGTTCTCTCCCGCAAACAGGTAGGGTCCGTTTCCGAACCCTCGACGACTCATAGCTAGACCATGGCGGACAGTTTGTCACGTCCCGGCACGCGATTTTGATCTCGCGGGACAGGCGGCCCGAGAAAAAATGATGTCGTCGAGGGCGCGGCCTCTAGTGCGCGGCGAGGCGTTCCATGTCGTTCTGCAGCCGGCGGATCAGATGGCCAGTCTGGGCATGGAGATTGCGAAGCTTGTCGAGCTGGGCGCCAAGCGCTTCCAGCGTTTCGTCGTCGCCGTCATCGTCCTTGTCGGCCGGCGCGGCGCCGATGCCATGCAGCACCCAGCAGGGGCTGACGCCGAGAAGGCCGGCAAGCATGTTGAGACGATGGGCACCTGGCTGTGCGCGGTCGCATTCCCAGGCGTTGATGGTGGATGTTCTTACGCCGAGCCGCTGTGCGAGTTGCTTGATGCTCATTCCGCTGGCTTCGCGTGCCCTGGAAAGGCGGCCGCCAATCGTGTCGAAGTCCGGCGTTTCGTCGTAAATGTTCGTGGTGTCGGACACCCGATCTGCCTCCTGTGGTTTGCTGGTTTGTCCCGCTCGCAAAGCGGAGCGCGGGTCGCCAAGGATGGGGCAGGGAAGCGGGCGAGGCAAGCTTTTTTCCAGTAAAATCCTGTAAATGCCTGTATTTAGGGGGAGTTTCTCAGGCCTGTCAGATGCCGCCGTACCAGTCGTAGCCACGGTCTTCCCAATAGCCGCCACGACCGTCGCCTATATCCTCAAAACTGGAGACCAGCTCGATCCCGCGCAGATATTTGGGCATCTTGTAGCCCAGCTGGCGCTCGACCCTCACACGCAGCGGGGCGCCGTTCGCGACCGGCAGCGGGCCACCGTTCAAGCCATAGGCGAGGATCGTCTGCGGGTGCCGTGCGTCGATCATGTCGATCGAGCCGTAATATTTGATCGGCCCGTCCTCATCCTCTTCGATCGTGTCCAGGCAATAGAACATTGCGTAGCGTGCCTGCGGCTTCACCTTGGCCTCGTCCAGCACCAGCGACAGCGGTACGCCGGTCCATTTGGCGATGCAGCTCCAGCCCTCGACGCAGTCGTGCCGGGTGATCTGGGTGCGGGAGGGCATCGCCACCAACTGTTCGCGCGAGAGCGACAGCGGCTTCTCGACCAGGCCCGTCACCTCCAGCCGCCAATCGGCGAAATTGTTGGCGAGCAAGCCCTTGTAGGTGTCGTCGTTGGGCGACGTCACGCCGTTGGGACGCTGCGGCTGGCGGATATCGGCCTCGGTATATTCCTGCGCCAGGGAATCGCGGCCGCCCAGCAGGCGCTGCACGCGGTAGGTCAGGTCGTTGGCGCGCTCCAGCAAATGGCGCACCCTGTTGTCGGTGTCTGAAACCGAATCGAAGGCATCGCAGCCGGAAAGCGCGATCCCGGAGGCGCCGAGCGCGGCGGCGCTCAGGAAGCGGCGGCGGTTGATGCGAAAGCCTGCCATGTCAGACCTCCTTGTCGCCGGCGGGCGGGTCGGTCCTATACCACCCTGTAATCACCGATCTCAGCTCGTTGATGGGCCCTGCGAGCAGAATCATCAGCATGTGGACGATGAAGAAGAGAACCAGCAGCAGCATGACGGTGAAGTGGATGGTGCGCGCGGTCTGCCGCCCACCCAGCATGTCGGTCAGGAACGGAATCACCGTATCCATGCTCGGCGACATGGCGAGCCCGGTCAGGATCATCAGCGGCAAGAGGATGAATAGCACTATCGCATAGGTCAGCTTCTGCAGCGTGTTGTAGCGCGGGCTATGGTGGAACCGCAGCCGGGCGTGGGCGGCGATGTCGGTGGGCAGGTTCTTCAGGTCCGCGACCCGCGGCGCCAGGTCGCGTCGTATATGGCCGTTGACGATGCTGGCGAGGAGCCAGATCAGCAGCGTGCCGGAGAGCACCCAGGCGAAGAAGAAATGGATCACCCGGCCGGTGGCGAGATCCTGATAGGAGGGGATGGTTGCCCAGGCCGGGAAGGCGCGGGGCTGCGGGTCGTCCTTCGGGCCGGACAGTCCCAGCACCCCGGTCGTGTCGAGGCGGTGTCCGAAAATGTCGGTATAGCCCTTTGGCCCTTCCGGCGTGTTCTCGGCGGTAAATCTCAACACCGAGTTGTCGAAGCCGAAGCCGGACTGCTCGCCGATGTAGAGCGCCGGATGTGCGTTGAAGATCTGAAGGCCGCTAAGCACCAGGAAAAACAACGCAATGGCCCATAGCCAATGCGTGAGGCGGGTCCAGGCGGACATACGGTATATCAGGGTACCGGTACTGACCGGTGCCGGCTCCGCGCTCGGCGGCGAACCCGTGAATGCCGCGCTCTCCATCCGTCTGGACCTCTGGGCGCTCGGACCCCCGACACGCCATGGTACGGCTATGCTACTGCCAAGCAGCGGAGATGGACAGTCACGGGTTGCGTCGCGACAATGACAATGTCGCGACGGGGGCGTTACCCGGCGAGCCTTTCGGCGTGCCAGCGCAGGTGGTCGTCCATGAAGGTCGAGATGAAGAAATACGAATGGTCGTAGCCTTCGCGCATATTGAGCGTCAGCGGAATTTCCGCCGCCTTGCAAGCCTCGTCCAGCAGCCAGGGCCGCAGGCCGTCTTCGAGGAAGCCGTCGGCTGATCCCTGGTCGACCAGGAATTCTGGGAAGCGCTTGCCGTCTTCAATCAGGGCGACGGCGTCATAGGGGCGCCATGCGGTCTCGTCGGTGCCGAGGTACTTTTCAAGGGCCGGTTTGGACCAGCCGGCGACCATAGGCCGGGTGATCGGGGCATAGGCGGAGCAGCTCTTGAAGCGTTCCGGGTTTTTCAGCGCGATGGTGAGCGCGCCGTGGCCGCCCATGGAGTGGCCGAAGATCGCCTGGCGCGTCATATCGGCGGGAAATTCCTTCGCAATGAGGGCTGGCAACTCTTCGGTGATGTAGGAATACATGCGGTAGTTGGTCGAGAACGGCGCCTGCGTGGCGTCGAGATAGAATCCGGCGCCGCAGCCGAACTGCCAGTTGTCCTTCTCGTCCGGAACGCTTTCGCCGCGCGGGCTGGTGTCGGGGCACACCACGATCAGGCCGAGTCCGGCGGCGAGGCGACGGTATTCGCCCTTGTCCATGACGTTCTGGTGCGTGCAGGTCAGGCCGGACAGGTACCAGACCACCGGGCAGGGGCCGTCCTTGGCCTGCGGCGGCACGAAGACGGCGAAGGTCATGTCGCAGGCGCAGGCCTCGGACGCGTGTGAATAGACGCCCTGGACGCCGCCATGGGACTTCGCGGTGGAAATGGTTCTCATGAAATAGGCTCGATCAGTTCGGTTGGTATGTTGAGGGTGCCGGCAAGCGCCGCCAGGCGCCTGTCGGCGGTGATGAGCGTCTCGCGCCGTTCTTGCGCCAGGGCGAGATAGAGGCAGTCGTAGACCGAATGGCGTATTCTCAAAGCCAGGGTCATGGCTTGCGGAAGCAATCCGACGTCGGAAACAAGTTCGGTGAGGGATACCTGAAGGACGTCGATGCTTTCGAGGCATCTTTCAGCCGGCAGCTCACCGCCTCGAGCCCGTTTGCAGAGGACATTGGCGGTTTCTACCAGAAGGAACGTTGGTGCTATGAGGCCCGGCAGAGCCCGAAATGGATCCGCGGCCGCGCTGAACTCGGTATCTACGAACCAGTGGCTGGCAACGCTGGCATCAATGATCATTGCCCAGCCCAGGCAATTCTCTCCCGAGATTGTCTTCACGATCCGAACGGATTTCATCGATGATCTGCTGACCGGACACGCGCTTGGCACTCGCCCGAATTGCTTCCATTCGGCGAATGATCTCTTCCCGACTGGGCTTCGCCTTTTCGGCCAGCGCTTCTCGGGCGAGCTGCTCGGTCGACTTTCCGGCGATTTTCGCCCGCTCCTTCAGCCGCGAAAGCACCTCGTCGGGAATATTCCTGATAATCATGCTGCCCATGGACTTTCTCCCGTTGATATCACCATGATATCAACGTTACCCAGGCGCGCAAGGCGAGGCGTCAGCTCGCCAGCGACACGACGAGGTTGACGGCGGCCGCGACGATCACGGTGTTGTAGAAGAACGAGATGATCGAATGAACTATCGCGGTCGTGCGCATGATCGTCGTGGTGACGCCGGTATCGGAGGTCTGCGCTGTCATGCCGATCACGACGGAGAAGTAGAGAAAATCCCATCCGCAGGGGCGCTCGGTTCCTGGGAAATCGAGGCCTCCCACCGGCTTCCTGCCGCGCTTGTCGCTCGATTCTGTGGCCTTGTCGCCCTTCCAGTAGAGGTTGGCGTAGTGCAGCGCGGCCATGCAGTGGATGGTGAACCAGCCGAGCGGCAGTGAGAGCATGGAAAATGCGAGCCAGTATGGATGCGGAATCTGTTTCGCATTCATCAGCACGAAGAGCGAGCCGATTGCGACGCACACCACCGCGAAATTGACCAGGAAGATGATCCAGACCGGTTCGTCCGCTTCCTGGGCGCGGCGGCTCAGGAAATCGGGCGTCAGGCGGGGCATCTGTCGCAACACGAGGGCGATGTAGGAGATGAAATAGACATTCGCCCCGATCGAATAGGCGAGGGGATGCTTCAGCACCAGCGCGACGACAAACGCGATCACCCCGGCGGCAGCGCTGCACAAGAAGATTACGTGGCGGCCGAAAGGCTTCATGTCATGTCCCCCGCGCCGACTGGAGCGCTCGCCGCGCCATCTGGTCGAGCGCTCCAAGAAAGCGCGAGCGGTCCTGCGGCGTGAAAGACGCATTGTAGCCCTTGCTCTCGCCGGTTTCGCGCAGATGCTGCTTCAGGTCGCGCATGGCCACCGCCATGCCGATCGTCTCGGGCGTGAAGGGTTTGCCGGTTACGCCCAGCACATGCGCGCCCAGCGCCACGGCGCGCGCGGCCAATGGAATATCGGCCGTTACGACGATGTCGTTGGGGCGCGCATGCTCGACGATCCAGTCGTCGGCCGCATCCGCGCCCTTGGAAACGACGACATGGCGCACCATCGGGTCGCGCGAGGGCCGCAGGCCCCCGTTGGACACGAAGGTGACCACCAGCCCCAGCCGGTCCGCGACCTTCTCGGCTTCCGCCTTCACCGGGCAGGCGTCGGCGTCGACATAGATGATCGGGTCCGGCATGGCGCTGTTTCGGCTCAGTAGACCACCACCGAGCGGATCGACTTGCCCTGGTTCATCAGATCAAAACCCTTGTTGATGTCTTCCAGCGGCATGGTGTGGGTGATCATCGGATCGATCTGGATCTTGCCCTCCATGTACCAGTCGACGATCTTCGGCACGTCGGTGCGGCCGCGCGCGCCGCCGAAGGCGGTGCCCTTCCAAGTGCGGCCGGTGACCAGCTGGAACGGCCGCGTCGATATCTCCTGGCCGGCGCCGGCGACGCCGATGATGATCGATTCACCCCAGCCGCGATGCGCCGATTCGAGCGCCTGGCGCATGACCTTGACGTTGCCGGTGCAGTCGAAGGTGTAGTCGGCGCCGCCGATCTGGTCGGCGCCGCGCTTGGTCATGTTGACCAGATAGGGCACGATATCGCCGTCGACTTCGGTCGGGTTGACGAAATGGGTCATGCCGAAGCGCTCGCCCCACGCCTTCTTCTCGTTGTTGAGGTCGACGCCGATGATCATGTCGGCGCCGGCCAGGCGCAGGCCCTGGATGACGTTGAGGCCGATGCCACCGAGGCCGAAGACGATCGCCGTCGCGCCGATCTCGACCTTGGCGGTGTTGATGACGGCGCCGATGCCGGTGGTGACGCCGCAGCCGATGTAGCAGATCTTGTCGAATGGCGCGTCGGGGTTGACCTTGGCCAGCGCGATCTCGGGCAGCACGGTGAAGTTGGAGAAGGTCGAGCAACCCATGTAGTGGAAGATCTTGTCCTTGCCGATCGAGAAGCGGCTGCTGCCGTCGGGCATCAGGCCCTGGCCCTGGGTCGAGCGGATGGCGGTGCACAGGTTGGTCTTGCGGCTGAGGCAGGACGGGCAGGTGCGGCACTCCGGCGTGTAGAGCGGGATGACGTGGTCGCCCTTCTTGAGCGAGGTGACGCCCTTGCCGACGTCGACGACGACGCCGGCGCCCTCATGGCCGAGGATGGCCGGGAAGATGCCCTCCGGGTCGGCGCCCGAGAGGGTGAATTCGTCGGTGTGGCAGATGCCGGTCGCCTTGATCTCGACCAGAACCTCGCCCTCGCGCGGGCCCTCGAGATCAATCTCCATGATCTCCAGCGGCTTTCCGGCGGCAACGGCAACGGCGGCACGCGTCTTCATAATGATTGTAACTCCCTCGAAATGCGAAAAAAATTCGGCGCCAAACTTTCAGGTTTCGGCTGCCTTATCAAGCTCCCGGCGGGCGAGACGAATTGTCCGTCTCATTGCCATGGCAGGGCCACCATCTACATTATCAATTCGATAATGGTAGCTAACCTCCTCCTTGCCACGGTTTTCGACGTGGTCACCTTCCTGGTGCACGCGGCAGGATTGATCACGCTCACCCACATGGTTTCGTTTCTTCTGGCCCATCCGATACTGAACGGGAAGCAGGGCGAGACGGTCGTCGCCATGGCCTTGCTGGCCTTGGGGCTGTTCATTCTGGTGGCCGTGGAAATCGCGATATGGGCGGCTGGAATGCGCCTAGTCGGCGCGTTCCAGGATTTCGATACGGCCTTCTACTTTTCGGCATCCACCTTCGCGACCATCGGCTTCAACGATGTGGCGCCAGCCAAGGCATGGCGTCTGCTTTCCTCGCTTGAGGGGGTGACGGGCCTTCTGATCGTGGGCTGGACGGCGGCCTATCTCGTCACCTCCGGCGTGCGCTTCGGGCCCTTTGAGCGCGACAAGCACTTCTGACAACCTGCCGTTTGCGGCAACGGTCCCCCGCGACGATGAATCCGGCACTTGAGGCGTTGCCGGATAGCCCATAGAACTGGACCTTCCGGCAAGGGAAGACGTCTGCATGTTCAAGAAGATACTCATCGCCAATCGAGGCGAGATCGCCTGCCGCGTCATCAAGACCGCCCGCCGCATGGGCATCGCCACGGTCGCGGTCTATTCGGATGCCGACCGCGACGCGGTCCATGTCGAAATGGCCGACGAGGCGGTGCATATCGGCCCGGCGCCGGCGGCGCAGAGCTATCTGGTGGCGGAGAAGATCATCGAGGCCTGCAAGGCGACCGGCGCCGAGGCCGTGCATCCCGGCTACGGCTTCCTGTCCGAGCGCGCGTCCTTCTGCGAAGCGCTGGAAAAGGAAGGCATCGTCTTCATCGGCCCGAAACCCGAGGCCATCCGCGCCATGGGCGACAAGATCGAATCGAAGAAATTCGCCAATCACGCCAAGGTCAGCACCGTTCCGGGCTATCTGGGCGTGATCGAGAACGCCGACCATGCCGAGCGGATCGCCGGCGAGATCGGCTATCCGGTGATGATCAAGGCCTCCGCCGGCGGCGGCGGCAAGGGCATGCGCATCGCCTGGGACAAGACGGAGGTGCGCGACGGTTTTGAGCGCGCCCGCTCCGAGGCCAAAAGCTCCTTCGGTGACGACCGCCTCTTCATCGAAAAGTTCATCGTCGATCCGCGTCACATCGAAATCCAGGTGCTCGCCGACGCTCATGGCAACGCCATCTATCTTGGCGAGCGCGAATGCTCGATCCAGCGCCGCAACCAGAAGGTCGTCGAGGAGGCTCCGTCGCCCTTCCTGGACGAAAAGACGCGGCGCGCCATGGGCGAGCAGGCCGTCGCGCTGTCGAAGGCCGTGAACTACCAGAGCGCCGGCACGGTGGAGTTCATCGTAGACCGCGACCGCAATTTCTATTTCCTCGAAATGAACACCCGCCTGCAGGTGGAGCATCCGGTGACGGAACTCGTCACCGGCGTGGATCTCGTCGAGCAGATGATCCGCGTCGCCGCCGGCGAGAAGCTGGCGATCCGGCAGCAAGACGTCAAACTGAACGGCTGGGCCGTCGAAAGCCGGCTCTACGCCGAGGACCCGTATCGCAACTTCCTGCCGTCGATCGGCCGGCTCTCCCGCTACCTTCCACCGAAAGAAGGAAAGTTCGGCGACGTCGTCGTGCGCAACGACACGGGCGTGACGGAAGGCTCCGAGATCTCGATGTTTTACGACCCAATGATCGCAAAACTCTGCACCTGGGCGCCGACCCGGCTCGAAGCCATCGACGCCATGTCGGAAGCGCTGGACGAATTCGTGGTCGACGGCATTGAGCACAACATCCCGTTCCTCTCGGCTCTGATGCAGCATCCGCGGTGGCGTGAGGGCCGGCTTTCGACTGGCTTCATCGCCGAGGAATATCCGGACGGCTTTGCGCCGATGAAGCCGAACGACGACGAAAAGGCCGTGCTCGCCGCCGTCGCGACCGTGATCGAGCTTTTGCGGCGCGACCGTCTCGACCGGCTGACCGGCCGCCTGGCGCCGCATTCTGGCGTGTTGAAGCCCGACTGGGTGGTGCGTCTGGATGACGAGCATATCCCCGTTTCCATCGGCGAGGGCATGGTCTCGATCCCGATGGAAATCGACCTCTCTGTCGCCGGCGGCAAGCTGCTCACGGTCGTTTCCGCTTGGCGCCCCGGCGAGCCGGTATGGAGCGGAACCGTGGGCGGGCGTGTCGTCTCCGCCCAGATCAGGCCGCTCGTCAACGGCGTCCGAATAGACTGGCGGGGGCTGTCGGTGTCCGCGCACACCATGCTGCCGCGAACGGCCGCCCTCGACAAGCTGATGCCGGTCAAGGTCGCGCCCGACACGTCGAAGCTTCTGCTGTGCCCGATGCCGGGCCTTGTCGTCTCGATCGCCGTTTCAGAGGGTCAGGAGGTCAAGGCCGGCGAGACGCTGGCCGTGGTCGAGGCGATGAAGATGGAAAACGTGCTTCGCGCCGACCGCGACCTGACCGTGGACAAGATCAACGCCAAGCCGGGTGACAGCCTGGCGGTGGACGCGGTGATCATGGAGTTTGCATGAGGGAGCGCCGCGCCTGAGTTCGGCCCGGCGCGGAAAACCTCAACTCGACCGAACCGCGCTGACCTCGACATTGTCGATCAGCCGCGTGTCGCCGAGCCACGCTGCGACCAGCAGGCGGGCAGGGCGGTCGAGACGGTTCAGCGGGGACAGATCATCCGCGCCCCGCAATTCCAGATATTCGACCTCACGGAAGCCTGCGGCCAGAATGGCACCTTTCGCTTCTTCCAATGTCGGGGCAACCGGATCACCCGAACTCAGGCGCTCGGCGGTTGCGAACAGAATCTGCGGCAGCTTCGAGGCAACGACACGCTCCGCTTCTGACAGCCGGACATTGCGCGACGACATTGCCAGCCCGTCGGCCTCGCGCACGGTCGGGCAGCCGATGACCTCTATCGGGATGTCGAGATCGCGCGCCATGCGCTTGACGACGTGAAGCTGCTGATAGTCCTTCTCGCCGAACAGGGCGACATCGGCTCCGGTTTGGAGGAAAAGCTTTGCAACGACCGTAGCCATGCCATCGAAATGGCCCTGCCGGAATGCGCCGCACAAGCCTTCGCTGACGCCGCTTACCGAAACCGTGGTGGCAAAACCTTCGGAATAGATCTCTTCGGCATTGGGCGCGTAGAGCACATGCGCACCGACGGGACCGAGCTTCGCCGCATCCTCTCTTTCTGTGCGTGGATAGGCGGCAAGATCGGCCGCGCTGTTGAACTGTTTTGGGTTGACGAACAGGGTGACGATCACCCGATCCGCCTTGGCGAGCGCTGCGCGCACGAGGCTCAGATGCCCTTCGTGCAGCGCGCCCATGGTCGGCACGACCGCCACTTTCGCGCCTTCTCGGCGCCATCCGGCGACCGTCGCCCGAAGCTCGGCCAAGGTGCGGACGATCGGCACGCTCATTTGGTGTCTCCCTTGGGAGCCGCCTTCGGGGTCTCACCGAATACATGTTCCTCGGCTGGGAAGCGTCGTGCCCGCACATCCGCCGCATAAGCCTCGATTGCCGAAGACGCCTCCGCGCCCAGCTCGGCATAGCGCTTGACGAATTTCGGCCGGAAGTCGGTGAACATGCCCAGCATGTCGTCGGCCACGAGCACCTGTCCGTCGCAGGCGGCCGAGGCGCCGATACCGATCGTGGGGATGGCGATCTCTTCGGTGATCCGGCGTGCGAGCGCCTCCGGCACTTTTTCAAGCACGACCGCGAATGCACCGGCATCCGCAACCGCCCTGGCGTCGGCCAAAACCCTGTCGCGGTCCTTTCCGCGTCCTTGCACGGTGTAGCCGCCGAAGGTGTTGACGCCCTGAGGGGTCAGGCCGACATGGGCCATGACCGGAATGCCGCGCCCGGTCAGGAAACGGATCGTCTCCGCCATCGTCTCGCCGCCTTCGAGCTTGACCGCCCCGCAGCCGGTTTCTGCCATCATGCGGGAGGCATTGCGGAACGCCTGCTCGGGGCTTTCCTCATAGAAGCCGAAGGGCAGGTCCACGACCATAAGCGCATGTTCCAGCCCGCGCCGCACGGCCTTGCCGTGCATGATCATCATGTCGAGCGTCACGCCAAGGGTGGACGGCAGGCCGTGCAGAACCATGCCAACACTGTCGCCAACCAAGGCGATGTCGCAATGCGTATCGACGAGCCGCGCCATCGGCGTGGTATAGGCAGTCAGGCAGACCAGCGGCGTCCCGCCCTTGGCGGCAACCACCTGCCGGGGCGTCACCGCGCGTGCTTGTCCGGTTGCGCTCATGCCTTCTCCTTCCCTGGCCCAGTTCCGGGCGACCAGTGGCATATTTTTGTGCAATTGCGAAGGGAAATGGTGCGTCTGCGAACGACAGTCGGTCGCATGAATGCCACGGGAAAAAATTCAGGGCGGGAACAGATTCGATGCCGCATTGAACCACCTTCCTGTGATCGTTACCTATTCGGACTGGACCCGGCTATTCTCAATAGTGACAATGGTCCCGATCCGACTCTCGAAATGAAAAGCCGATGAACAGCGAACGACCGCCGCGCGACCCAATCCTGCGGAGCGCTCTCACTGCGCAAGCCAATGCAGCTGCGCCCAAGGCGCCTCAAGCGCCGACGCGCGCCTTCATCCACCTGCGCGTCCATTCGGCCTATTCGCTGCTGGAAGGCGCGCTGCCGCTCGGTAAGATCATCGGCCATGCGGTAAAGGACGAGTCGCCGGCCATCGCCGTCACCGACACCAACAATCTGTTCGGCGCGCTGGAGTTTGCCCAGAAGGCGACCAAGGACGGCGTGCAGCCGCTGGTGGGCTGCCTGCTCGCCGCCGATTTCAGTGACGGCACCGACGCAGGCCCCTCCCGCAAGCAGGGCGTGGAACTTTATTCGGTGGTTCTGATCGCCGCTACCGAAGTCGGCTATGCCAATTTGGTTCGCATCATCAGCCGCGCCTATCTGGAAACGCAGTCGGGCGAGCCGGTGCACGCCAAGCTCGACTGGATCGGCAATCTGTCCGAAGGCATCATTTGCCTTTCCGGCGGGCCGCGCGGACCGATCGGCGCGGCCATCAAGGCCGGCCATGCCGAACTCGCGGAAAGCCGGCTGCTTGCCCTGCAGGGAATGTTCGGCGACCGCCTCTATGTCGAGCTTGAGCGCCTGGTCGGCTACGACCGCGCGGTAGAAGCCGCCACCATCGATCTCGCCTACCGCCAACGGCTGCCACTGGTCGCCACCAACGAGTCGTTTTTCCCGAAACGCGACGACTACGAGGCGCATGACGCGCTGATCGCCATTGCCGAAGGTTCGGTCGTCGCCGAGGACAACCGGCGCCGCTTGACGCCGGACAATTATCTCAAGTCGCAGAAGGAGATGTCGCAGCTTTTTGCCGATCTGCCCGAGGCGATCGACAACACCATCGAGATCGCGCAGCGCTGCTCCTACTTCCCGCAGAACCGCAAGCCCATCCTACCGCGCTTCGCCGGCGCCGACGTCGCCGACGCTGAAGCCGCCGAAAGGGCCGAAGCCGAGGAGCTTGCACGCCAGGCGCGCGAGGGGCTTGCGCAGCGCATTGCGGAGCGCGGTCGCTACGCCGGATTCACGGAAGAGCAGTATCGCGAGCGGCTGGAGTTCGAGATCGGCATCATCGAGCGCATGAAGTTCCCCGGCTACTTCCTGATCGTCTCGGACTTCATCAAATGGGCCAAGACCCAAGGCATCCCGGTCGGGCCGGGCCGCGGCTCCGGCGCGGGCTCGCTGGTTGCCTATGCGCTCACCATCACCGACGTCGACCCGCTGCGCTTCTCGCTGCTGTTCGAGCGCTTCCTCAACCCGGACCGCGTCTCGATGCCCGACTTCGACATCGACTTCTGCCAGGACCGGCGCGAAGAGGTGATCCGCTACGTGCAGGGCAAGTATGGCCGCGACCAGGTCGGCCAGATCATCACCTTCGGTACGTTGCAAGCGCGCGCCGTGCTGCGCGACGTCGGCCGCGTGCTGCAGATGCCCTATGGCCAGGTCGACCGGCTGTGCAAGATGGTGCCGGCCAACCCGGCCAATCCGGTCAAGCTGAAGGATGCCATCGAGGCCGAGCCGCGCTTCGCAGAGGAGGCCGAGCGCGAACCCATCGTCCAGACCCTTCTCGACATGGCGCAAAAGCTGGAAGGCCTCTATCGCCACGCCTCCACGCACGCCGCCGGCATCGTCATCGGCGACCGTCCGCTGTCTGAACTGGTGCCGATGTACCGTGATCCGCGCTCGGACATGCCGGTCACCCAGTTCAACATGAAGAAGGTCGAGGACGCCGGGCTCGTAAAATTCGACTTCCTCGGCCTGAAGACGCTCTCGGTTCTACAAACCGCCGTCAAGCTGATCAGCCGGCGCGGCGTCGACATCGATCTTGCGCAGATCCCGCTCGACGACCCGCAAACCTATGCCATGCTGTCGCGCGGCGAAACGGTCGGCATCTTCCAGGTTGAAAGTGCGGGCATGCGCAAGGCGCTGATCGGCATGAAGCCCGACTGCATCGAGGACATCATCGCGCTGGTTGCGCTCTACCGCCCGGGCCCGATGGAGAACATCCCGATCTACAACGCCCGCAAGCATGGGGAGGAGGAGATCGCATCTATCCATCCCATGATCGACCATCTTGTGAAGGAGACCCAAGGGGTTATCGTCTACCAGGAGCAGGTCATGCAGATCGCGCAGGAGCTGGCCGGCTATTCGCTCGGCGAAGCCGACCTTCTGCGCCGCGCCATGGGTAAGAAGATCCGCGCCGAAATGGACAAGCAGCGCGAGCGTTTTGTCTCCGGTGCGGTGGAAAAGGGCGTCAGCAAGCAGCAGTCGGACTTCATCTTCGACCTGCTGGCGAAGTTCGCAGACTACGGCTTCAACAAGTCGCACGCGGCTGCCTATGCCATCGTTTCCTACCAGACGGCCTATCTGAAGGCGCATTACCCGGTCGAGTTTTTGGCCGCGTCGATGACCTACGATATGTCCAACACCGACAAGCTGTCGGACTTCCGGCAGGATGCGATGCGGCTGGGCATCGAGGTCTTGCCGCCGTCGGTCATGACCTCGTACCGTCCGTTCGAAGTGGGCGAAAACCGAATCTATTACGCGCTCGCGGCCATCAAGGGCGTGGGCGAGGCTGCGGTGGACCACATCGTCGCCAAGCGGGCCGAAAAGCCTTTTGCCGACCTCGAGGACTTCTGCGAGCGCATCGACCCGAAAGTCGTCGGCAAGCGCGTCTTCGAAAGCCTGATCAATGCCGGTGCGCTGGATTGCTTCGGCCACGACCGCGCCTCGCTGATGGCCGGCGTGGAGCGCATGATGGGCCTTGCCTCGCGCTCGCAGGCCGATGCCGCCGCCGGCATCACCGACATGTTCGGCGCGGCTTCGCCCGGGCGCCAGAAGCAGCTGCATCTGCCCGCCGCCGAGCCATGGCTGCCGGCCGACCGGCTGCACCGCGAGTTCCAAGTCGTCGGCTTCTACCTCTCCGCGCATCCGCTCGACGAATACAAGAAGGTGTTGGAAAAGATGCGCGTCCAGACCTGGACCGAATTTTCCGCAGCCGTGAAGCGCGGCGCCAGCGCGGGGCGCCTGGCCGGCACCGTCACCTCCAAGCAGGAGCGCAAGACCCGCACCGGCAACAAGATGGGCGTGGTGATGTTCTCCGACACCTCGGGCCAGTACGAGGCGGTGATGTTCTCCGAAGCTTTGGCGCAATATCGCGACCTTCTCGAGCCCGGCAAATCGGTCGTCATCACCGTCGCGGCGGAGAACAGGCCCGAAGGCGTCAATCTGCGCGTCCAGACCGTGCACTCGCTGGAGGACGAGGCCAGCCGCGTCCAGAAGGCGCTGCGCATCTATCTGCGCGATGCCTCGCCGCTCAACGTGCTCGCCAACCAGCTCAACACCAGAGGCGAGGGGCAGGTGAGTTTTGTCCTCATCAAGGACAACGCCCAGGGCGAGATCGAGGTCAGCCTTCCCGACCGCTACCGCATCACGCCGCAGATCGCCTCCGCCATGCGCGCGGTGCCCGGCGTGGTTGAGGTGGAACTGGTGTAGGGGGCGTTTGGCGGGACGGCCGGAAAGGCCGTTGCCGACCCGGACCTGCCGCGGGGTGCAGGTGGCGAGTCCGAGGCCTGGGTCCCCGGAACCTCCGCATCTTGCTTCGCTCTTGCTTCGGCCCGAGGACGACGGTTTTGACGTCGCTTTCGGCAACCTTAGATAATCTGCAGGAACCTTCAGCAAGTAGCGATTGAAGTATCCGGCGACTCTCAACGCTGGCGAGTTCGCGCACGCGTCTATCCCGCTGATTTGCGAACGTCGGGATGCGCTCGGCAGTGGACTTTCGCGCTTCCATCGAATCTCTATTATGTCGCAACTTTGAACGTGCGCCCTCGCCATACTCACGCGCCTGCACCAGCGGCACGCTCACAAGCCTACCCAACTGATTTCACGAAGCGTGCCGTCGCGCCTTCCGTGCGTTCAGTCAATTGATCTCGCGAGCCAATGCCAGAATCAATGGCGGCGCGATCGCACTCGGTCATCTGGTTGGCGCGACCGGCGCGATCCTGACAGTGAGAGCTCTCTATGAACCGAAGCGCCTCGGTGGTGGCTACGGCTTGATCACCATGTGCATTGGCGACGGGCAGGGCATCGCGTTGGTGGTAAGGGCAGAGTAGCTTGGCCCATCCAGCCTCCTTGATCGCTGCCCCCGGAGGTCGGGCAGCGGTCGCAATATCCCGGCCCCTGTCTCGCGGCCGAGACTCACGGTGATCACCCCAATCGTAACGCCCACCTCGCCAGCGCGCGACCCTCCCCTGTTGCCTTCTTCCGGCCACATTCGGTTAATCGAGCGCTAACAAATTCCCGCGTAATAGATGCATTGGAGCTTGGGAATGCGGGCGGATGTCCTCCGCATTCGGGTTTGTATTGCGTAGCTTGATGACATCTTCAGGGGGCAACCGAAAATGCTGATTTTGGCGCGCGTGCGTATTCGCCGCGCTTCCACCGTCGCTGTTTTAGCGCTGTCCTCTGCCTTTCTGGCCGCCTGCGCCTTCCAGGCGCCGACGTCGACGGGAAAGAAGCGTCCGAAGGAGTACTTCGCCGAGTCCGAATACGGGGTCAAGGCCAGTCCGCGCGTTACCAACAAGCTGTCGAACCTGCCGCGCGGCGGCGGGCGCGACCAGCTTGGCAATCCCTACAAGGTGCGCGGCAAGATGTATTATCCCAAGGAAGACAAGAACTACGTGTCCGTCGGTGGGGCTTCCTGGTACGGCGACGCCTTTCATGGCCGTCTCACCGCCAATGGTGAAATCTATGACATGACGCATCTGACGGCAGCGCATCCGACGATGCCGCTGCCCAGCTATGCCCGCGTCACCAACACGAAGAACGGCAGCTCGATCATCGTACGCGTCAATGATCGCGGGCCCTATTCGGACGACAACCGGGTGATCGATTTGTCGAGGCGTGCCGCCGAGATGCTGGACTACATGCATAGCGGCACCGCCGACGTGAAGGTCGAATATGTCGGCCGTGCACCCCTTGACGGCCAGGACGATCAATTCCTGCTGGCTTCCTATCGTCCGGGCAATGGCGCGCTGGATCCATCAGTCGGCCTGCCCAGCGGCGTAATGATCGCGATGAACGGCCCGACGCCGAGCGCAAGTGCCGGCACGTCGGCTCCGATGCCGACCTTTGCGCCGAGGCCGAGCGAAGCCATGCCGGCCGGATCGCCGTTCGGACAGGCCGTTGCATTCAGCGAGATCATACTGCCAGATTTTGCTCCGATCGCTCCCCGGCGACCGGCAGACGGCGGCATGCCCGGCCAGCTTGCCCTGGCCGGCTACACCGACGAACGCGTGAGTGGTGCGGCCGCCGCTTTCGCCAAACTTGATGGAAAAAGCATGTCGGCCGCCGACGTCACGCGTTCGTGGAAGCGCATGAACCCGGGCACTGCGCCCGTCGACCTCTCGGGCGCTTACGTCGCCGTAGGCACATTCGCCAACAAGGAAAAGGCTGCGCGCGTTGCCCGCTCGCTGTCGGCCGTTGGCTGGGCAACCATCGAGAATTCTGCTGTCCGCGGCTCCACGCTCTACACGGTCAATCTCTACGCCGACGGACGCGCGTCACTCGATGCAATGCTGGAAACAGCGTGGGCGAAAGGCGCTCCGGACGCGATGACCGTCCGCAACTAGACGCTTCGTATCGGCCAAAGGTCGACCGGGCACGGACTTGATCAATCTCCGAAAGGCCTGATACCCTGCGGGTAGTCAGGGGCGGCGTAGAGAACGAGGCTGGTCTATGATGTTCGTTCGACTGTCACCCGTTGCCGCATTATTGAGCTTTGTGCTTGCCGTAGCGCTTTTGGAACCCGCCAGGGCGCAAATGTTCGACACCAAGGCCCAGCAGGCTTACATGGTCGACGCGGATACGGGCTCGATCCTTTTCGCCAAGAACGCCGACATGCCATTTCCGCCAGCATCGCTCGCCAAGCTGATGACGATGGAGATGGTGTTCCACGCCATCAAGGAAGGGCGCTACAAGCTCGACGACACTTTCGTCGTTAGTGAGAATGCCTGGCGCAATGGCGGTGCGAAATCGGGCGGTTCCACGATGTTCGCCTCGCTGAAGTCGGAGATCCGGCTGGAGGATCTGATCCAGGGCATGGCCGTGCAGTCGGCAAATGATGGTTGCATCATCGTCGCAGAAGGCATGGCCGGCAGTGAAGACAGCTTCGCGGAGCAGATGAACGAGCGCGCCCATGAGCTTGGCCTTACCAAATCCGTGTTCAAGAATTCGACGGGCCTGCCGGTCGACGGACAGGTGGTCACGGCGCATGAGCTGGTCGATCTGGCCATGCATATATGGCGCGAGTATCCCGAGTTTTACAAATATTTCTCTGAGCCCCAGTTCACCTGGAACAAGATCACCCAGCGTAACCGGAACCCGCTGCTGGCAATGGACATCGGAGCTGACGGCCTGAAGACCGGCTACACCGAGGAATCCGGCTACGGAATCGTCGCCTCCGTCAGCCGCGACGGACGCCGCATCTTCGCCGCCCTGAGCGGCATGAGCAGTGACCGCGAGCGCTCCGAGGAATCCCGCAAGATGCTGGACTGGGGCATGCGTACGTTCCAGAAGTCCGTACTCTTTGGCGACGGCGAGGCGGTAGCGGACGCCGGCGTCTACGGCGGCGCGAAGTCAAGCGTCGAACTCAAGGCGCATGGCCCCATCTCGGTTCTCATCCCCGTTTCCAATCGTGACCGGTTGACCGCGCGCGTGGTCTATGAAGGTCCGATCGTCGCGCCGGTGGAGGAGGGGACCAGGATTGGAGTGCTGCGGGTATGGATAGGCGATACTCTAAGCCAGGAAACGCCGCTCTATGCCGCCGAAAGCGTAGGGCTGGGCCCGCTGCACCGACGCGCGTTCGACGCGGTCGGCGAACTGCTTGTCGGCTGGCTGCGCGCGCCGGCATCGTAAAAGTGGACCTTTTGTCCCCAGCGGCATAATACGTCTCTCAGCCGGCATCGCACCGGAATCTTTTGCCGGGCTGAACAAGGACAAACGGATTGAGGCGCGGACTTTTCATAAGTTTCGAAGGCGGCGAGGGCGCTGGCAAGTCGACACAGATCAAGCTGCTGGCGGCCAAGCTGCGCGCGAAGGGCTACAGCCTGACCGTCACGCGCGAGCCCGGCGGCTCGCCGGGCGCCGAGGCGATACGCCATGTCATCCTGTCCGGTGCCGCCGAAACCTTCGGCCCCAAGATGGAGGCTCTGCTGTTTGCTGCAGCTCGCTCCGATCACATCGAGCAGGTGATCCGCCCGGCGATCGAGCGTGGCGACATCGTTCTGTGCGACCGCTTCGTGGATTCCTGGCGGGTCTATCAGGGCAGTTCCGGCGAAATCGATCCCGTCTTCATGGATGTGCTCGAGAGGGTTTCGGTCAACGGCATGATGCCTGACCTGACGCTTATCATGGACATCGACCCGGTGGAGGGGCTGGAGCGCGCGACCGCCCGCCGCGGCGATGACGTCGCCGACCGCTTCGAGAAGGAAACGCTCGCGATCCACCGGAGCCGGCGCAAGGCCTATCTTGAAATCGCCCGTAAGGAGCCCGACCGCTGCGTGGTCATCGACGCCTCCATGCCCCCTGAGGCGGTCGAGAACTCCGTGACGGCGGCCGCTTTTGGCGTGATCCAGCGTAGGTTTGCCGCGCTTGGAAGTCAGGTGCAGGAGGCGTGATGTTCGAACGCATCGCTCCCGAGCAGCACGACACGTTGGAGGGCGTGCCGGAGCCGGCCGAAAATCCATTCCTGGTCGGCCATGAGAACGCGGCCGGCATGCTAGCCGCCGCCTATCGCGCAGGCAAGCTGCCGCACGCGCTGTTGCTGGCCGGGCCGCAGGGCATCGGCAAGGCCACGTTGGCCTTTCATTTCGCCCACCATCTGCTGAAAAACCCCGTGCCCGGCACTGCCCCGGCGGTACTGGCCACACCGGACCCCGGCTCTGCGCTGTTTCGACAGGTTGCGATGGGTGCGCACCCGGCGGTCTTGCACCTGACCCGGCCGCTGAACGACAAGACCAAGGCGTTCAAGACCGTTCTGACCGTGGACGAGATCCGCAAGGTCAACCGGTTCCTCTCGATGACGTCGCATGACGGGAGCTATCGCGTGGTCATCGTCGACCCGGCCGACGACATGAACACCAACGCGGCCAATGCGTTGCTGAAGAACCTCGAAGAGCCGCCGGCGAAGACGCTGTTCATCCTGATCTCGCATTCACCGGGCAGCCTCCTGCCGACGATCCGCTCGCGCTGCCAGATGGTTCGACTGTCGCCGCTGGATGACGGCAGCCTGATGCAGGCGCTGGATCATGCCGGATTTTCGTCGCCGGACGGCGCGGAAGCCCGCGCCGCGCTCGCGGAGCGGGCAGGAGGCAGCGCGCGCAGCGCGATCATCCTGACGCAGTATGGCGGGTTGGAGATTGCGGAAGCATTCGACGACCTCATCGCCGCGCCGCATCCCGATGTGGCAGCCGCGCACAAACTGGCGGAGGTGGTCGCTGCGCGTGACCAGGCCCTGCGCTTCGACATCTTCAACCGGCATGCGCTAGACCTGCTTTCGGATGCTGCCAGTACAGCGGCGCGCGCCAACGATATTACCCGCGCCAATCGCCTCTCGGAGGCGTGGCAGGAGGCCGTCGCCTCGATCAACGAGGCGGAAACCTACAACCTTGACAAGAAGCAGCACGCGCTCAACCTGATCATGCGGCTCAATTCAGCCATGCGAATGTGAAGCACCTTGCCGGCTCCGGGATAGCAATCGCTTTCCCGATGCGTTATCTCACCGCTCAATTCACCATTTGAAGTACGAACGGCATCTTCATGTCCCGCGAAAAATTCTATCTGACGACGGCCATATCCTACCCCAACGGCAAGCCGCATATCGGCCATGCCTATGAGCTGATCGCGACCGACGCTCTGGCGCGCTTTCAGCGCCTCGACGGCAAGGACGTGTTCTTCCTAACCGGCACCGACGAGCACGGCATCAAGATGCTGCAGACGGCGCGCAAGGAAGGCATCACGCCGCGCGAACTGGCCGACCGCAACACGGCCGAGTTCCAGCGCATGGCTGCTGCGCTGAACGCATCCAATGACGACTTCATCCGCACCTCGGAGAAGCGCCACTACGAGGCCTCCCAAGCCATCTGGAAGGCCATGGTCGCCAGCGGCGATATCTACAAAGGCGGCTATGCCGGCTGGTATTCGGTTCGCGACGAAGCCTATTACGGCGAGGAAGAAACCGAAGTCCGCGCCGACAACGTCCGCTATGGGCCGCAGGGCACGCCGGTGGAATGGGTGGAAGAGGAAAGCTACTTCTTCCGTCTGTCAGCCTATCAGGACCGGCTGTTGCAGCATTATGAGAAGCATCCGGAATTCGTCGGGCCGCCGGAGCGGCGCAACGAGATTGTCAGCTTTGTCAAATCGGGCCTGAAGGACCTTTCGGTCTCGCGCACCACCTTCGACTGGGGCATTCCGGTGCCCGGCGACGAAAAGCACGTGATGTATGTGTGGGTCGATGCGTTGACCAACTACATCACCGCGGCCGGCTATCCGGACACCAATGCCGAACGCTGGCGCTATTGGCCGGCTGACGTTCACGTCATCGGCAAGGACATCACGCGCTTCCACACGGTCTACTGGCCGGCGTTCCTGATGTCGGCCGGCCTCGAACTGCCTAAGCGCGTGTTCGGGCACGGCTTCGTGTTCAACCGCGGCGAGAAGATGTCGAAGTCGGTCGGCAATGTGATCGACCCGTTCGCACTGGTTTCGCACTACGGGCTCGACCAGGTGCGCTACTTCCTTCTGCGCGAAGTGCCCTTCGGCCAGGACGGCAACTACAGCCATGAGGCGATCGTCAACCGTACCAATGCCGACCTTGCCAACGACCTCGGCAACCTCGCTCAGCGCTCGCTGTCGATGATCGCCAAGAACTGCGGCGGCGTGGTGCCGCAGCGCGGAACCCTGGCCGACGCCGACAAGGCCATACTCGACCAGGCCAGCGCCGCGCTCGCTACCGCTCGCAAGGCGATGTCGGAGCAGGCGATCCATCAGGCGCTCGCCGCGATCTTTGCGGTGGTCGCCGAGGCGAACCGCTACTTTGCCGCGCAGGAACCCTGGGCGCTGAAGAAGACCGACCCGGCGCGCATGGAAACGGTGCTTTTCACGACGGCCGAGACCATCCGGCGGATCGGCTTGATGTGCCAGCCTTACATTCCGGCGTCGGCCGCCAAGCTGCTCGATCTTCTGGCCATTCCGGCCGAGGAACGCACCTTCGACCGGGTTGCGGATGAATACGCACTGGTGCCGGGGGTCGAACTGCCGGCTCCACAGGCGGTGTTCCCGCGTTATGTCGAGCCAGCTGCCGCCGAGGCGTGAGGCGTGAAAATGCTCGTTGACAGCCACTGCCACCTCGACTTTCCCGACTTCGCCCAGGAGCGCGCGGACATCGTCGCGCGCGCCCAGGCGGCCGGGGTCCAGCGCATGGTCACGATCTCGACGCGAGTGAAACGCTTTCCCGAGATTCTCGAGATCGCAGAGGCGTTTGATCCGGTGTACTGCTCGGTCGGCACGCATCCGCACAATGCGGGCGATGAAATCGACGTCACGGCCGACGATCTGGTGAGGCTGGCCGAGCATCCGAAGGTGGTCGCGATCGGCGAGGCCGGGCTCGACTATTTCTACGACAAGGCCCCGCGCGAAGCGCAGGCGCAGAGCTTTCGCGTCCACATCGACGCGGCCCGTCGGACCGGTCTGCCGCTGGTCATCCATTCGCGCGACGCCGACGACGACATGATTGCGATCCTGGAAGAGGAGAGCGGGAAGGGGGCTTTTCCCTTCATTCTCCACTGCTTCTCGTCGGGTCGTGCGCTTGCCGAGGCTGGCGCCAGGCTGGGCGGCTACGCGTCATTTTCCGGCATTCTGACCTTCAAGAAGTCCGAGGACATTCGCGCGATCGCGGCCAATGTGCCGCGCGACCGGTTGCTGGTCGAGACCGACGCTCCCTACCTGGCCCCGGTGCCGTTTCGTGGCAAGCGCAACGAGCCGGCCTATGTCGCCCACACCGCCAAAATCCTGGGCGAGACAGTGGGCATCGGCGCAGAGGAGATCGCGGCGATCACGACCGACAATTTCTTCCGGCTGTTCAAGAAGATGCCGCGGCCGGCCGCACAGGGCGCCTGACGCATGGCGGACCTGCTTCGCCTCACGATCCTTGGTTGCGGCTCGTCGCCGGGAACGCCACGGATTACGGGCGACTGGGGCGAATGCGACCCGCTGAACCCGCGAAACCGTCGCATGCGCGCCGCAGCCATGGTGGAACGCGTGTCGGCTGACGGCGGCACGACGCGGGTGGTGATCGACACCGGGCCCGATTTTCGCGAGCAGATGCTGATGGCGGGCGTGAAGCGGATCGACGCGGCCATCTACACCCATCCGCACGCCGACCACATCCACGGCATCGACGACCTGCGCGGCTTCGTGCTCGAGCGGCGGCAATTGATGGACGTCTATGCCGACCAGCCGACCCTGAACCGGCTGTTCGAAGCGTTTGGCTATTGCTTCGAGACGCCGCTCGGCAGTTCTTATCCGCCAATCCTGCGTGCCAATGAGATCGAGCATTCGGAGACGGTGGTGATCGAAGGAGAGGGGGGTGCCCTCACCTTTCTGCCGCTGCCGCAGATACACGGCGACATCATCTCGCTGGGGTTCCGCGTCGGCTCGCTGGCCTATTGCTCCGACGTGAGCCATTTTCCGCCGGCGACCGCGGAGTTGATGCAGGAGCTGGACGTGCTGGTGATCGATGCGCTGCAATATCGGCCGCATCCGAGCCATCTGTCGCTCAACGAGGCCCTTGAATGGATCGAACGCCTGCAGCCCGGGCGCGCCGTGCTGACGCATATGCACGTACCGCTGGACTATGCCACGGTTGCAGACCAGACGCCGGACCATGTGGAGCCGGCCTATGATGGAATGGTCATAGAAATCCCTTTGAAATCAATCTGAAAGAGGCGGAGGCTCATCATGGCTGGCAGTATCGATCGCGTCACGGAGGCAGCGGCGGCAGCCGGGCTGGAGATCGAGATCCGCCGCATGGGAGCCTCCACGCGCACCGCCGAAGAAGCTGCTGAGCAATGCGGCTGCTCGACCGCGCAGATCGTTAAATCGCTGGTTTTTCAAGGCGAAAGCAGCGGAAAGCTCTATCTGTTCCTGGTTTCCGGACCCAACCAGCTCGACCTTGCCAAGGCTGCGGAACTGGTCTCCGAGACGCTGAAGCGCGCCGATCCGCGCCATGTCCGCGAGCAGACGGGATTTGCCATCGGCGGCGTATCGCCACTGGGCCATCTGATCGACATTCCGGCGTTCGCCGACCAGACGTTGCTGTCGTTCGACCGGGTCTGGGCAGCAGCCGGCGCGCACGACGCCGTGTTCGCGGCCGAGCCAACGGCGCTGTTTGCCGCCGCACGCGCCACGGCCGCCGATCTTTCCGCGTAGGCCGATCTTGCAGCATGGATCGACAGCCAAACGGAGCCTTGCTCCTCCTGGCACATAGAGAAGTTCCATAATCTATCTTATGTGACTTTCTTATGTAGCCGCCATTCGAAGGCGATCACGCTTGCTGCACGACCTGTCTAGTTTTGGACCGTGACATGCAAGGCGTGACATCCTCCTCCGTCGAGCGATGAACTTGACGCTCGTTCTATCCTGCGCGAGTTTGCGCGCCAATGGACTCGCGCCTGCAGGTTCGGATGTGCTGCAGGATATATTTTTGAGATATTCCAGGCGGGACGCATCTACCACCATTCGGCTTCAGGGCCTGAAAGGCATCCTATGATCGTAAAGGCTTTGGTCATTCACCTTGCGCGCGCCGAGCAGCGAAAAGAGCATGTCAAAAAACTCGCGGCTGAGCTGCCTTTTCCGCTGGAGATCATCGAGGCTGTGGACGGGAAACTGCTGCCCGATGAAGCCATAGAGAAATTCTGTCGTCCTCGGCTGTATCGCCCCACCTACCCCTTTGCGCTCAACCGCAACGAGATTGCCTGCTTTCTTTCCCACCGTCGGGCCTGGCAGGCGATTGTGGATCAGAACCTCGACGCCGCACTGATCATGGAGGATGACGCGGCCCCCATCGCGCCTTTCTCCGATGGGCTCGAGCTGGCGCTGACGAATATCGAGCGCGAAGGATTCATCCGCTTTCCCTTCCGGGACGGCCGTGAGAGCGGCCGCCTCGTTGCCCGGTCGGGCGACGTCTCGCTGATCGAGCCGGTCTGCGCGGGGCTTGGCATGGTGACGCAACTCGTCAGCCGCGACGCGGCGGCCAGATTGCTAAAGGCAACCGAAACCGTGGATCGCCCGGTCGACGTCCTTCTCCAGATGCCGTGGGTGACTGGCGTCGTGGCCCGGTCTGTCGTACCAGGTGGAATTCGGGAAATTTCGCCCACCCTTGGCGGCAGTACGCTCAAGCCGAAGCGGCAGATCTCGAAGCTCAAGCGCGAGCTATTGCGCCCGATTTACAGAGCCAGAATTGCGATGAGAGCAAGACTGGCGGCAATGCGTCGTCAGTGACATCGAGCGGTGCCCACATGCCCATACCGATCTTCATGTATCACCAGGTCGACACCCCCGCCCCGCGCGGCAGCCGCTTCCGTGCGCTGACGGTCGATCCGCGCGATTTTCGCCGCCAGATGACATGGTTGAAGCGGCTGGGCTTCACCGGCCTCTCGATGCGTGACCTGCTGCCCTATCTGCGCGGCGAAAAGACCGGCAAGGTCGCGGGCATTACCTTCGACGACGGTTTTCGCAACGTCTATGTCAACGCCATGCCGGTGCTGCAAGAGTTCGGCTTCACGGCGACGAACTACTTCGTCAGCCGCCAAATCGACGGCTCCAACGAATGGGATGCTCCGGTTGGCGTTCCCTATGCGCCCTGCATGTCGAAGGCCGAGATGCGGGAATGGGCGGCGCTCGGCCATGAAGTCGGCTCGCATACGCTCGATCATGTCCGGCTGCCAACCGTTGCGCCAAGCGAGGCACGGCGCCAGATCACCGACGCCCGTCACGAGCTGGAAGACATGCTGGGCAGCGCCGTCGACGCTTTCTGCTACCCCTATGGCGGCGAGAATGGCGAGGTCCGGCAGATCGTCGAGGAAGCGGGCTACACAAACGCAACCACGGTAAAAAGGGGCCACGCCCGGCCGCAGGATGACATGCTGCTCCTGCCGCGCATGACTGTGCGGCGTCACGACACCTGGCTGCATTTCGTCAGGAAATGCCTGATGGGCTGATGTTCCGGCGGGGGAACGGAGGCGGCCTACCCCGCAGCGCGAAAACTCTGACGGTAGCTGCGCGGCGTCAGGCCTTTCAACGCCTTGAACTGACGGTTGAAATTGGCCAGCGTTTCATAGCCCACAGCTTCGGCGATATGCGCGATCGGCTTTGAGGTGCCTGAGAGCATGGCACAGGCTTCGCCGATCTTCAGTCGCATGATGTAGTCCGTGATCGACATATGCGTATGGCGGCGAAACAGCCGGTGCAGGCCCGACGGGCTGAGCGCGGCGACATCGGCCAGTTCCGCCAGCGAGAGGCCGGATGCGTAATTGAGATGGATGTGGTCGAGCACACGGTCGATCCGGGACCGGTCAGACCCCGCCGGCGCGGGTACGCTTCGCGGACTCGCCAACGGCTCGGCGCCAGCATCCTGCGCCAGCATGTTCAGCACCTGCATCAGGCATAGCAGACGCTCGTCGGCAGAGCGCGTGAACAGGTCCTCGATGACCGGGCGTGCCCGCGCCGCATAGGTGTCCGTGAATTTCAGCCCCGTCGCAGCGCGCTCCACCACGGCCGCCACCGATTTGAGCTCTACGAAAGTCTGCGAAAGTGTCTGCGCCCATTCCGGACGAAACCACATGACCAGCGCGACGTGCGGTTCGCCCTGCTCGACCTTTTCGGTCGAGCTCCAGCTATGCGGCAGGTTCGGACCGATCAGCACGAGATCGCCGTCGTCATAGCCACCGATGTGGTCGCCGATAAAGCGTTGGCCGCGCGAATTGAGCGTGAGCGTCAATTCCAGCTCGGGATGATGGTGCCACTGGAAGGGGATTTCATCATCGAGCCGGCGATTCAGCATGGCCCAGGACGTGCCGGGTGACGGCTGTAGCTTTTCGAGAAACGGCTTCATTTTGGCAGAAAATACATTGAGACGCCAGAATAGTATCAGAATGTGCGTTGGCAGTACAACTTCCCTGCCCCAATCCAACTAGGATCAATGCAGCGACGGACCACACGGCGAGGAATGGAGGAAACCATGGCGCACGCGACAGACCTTAAGAAAGACAGCCACCCAACTTCGAAGAACCTCACCACGCAGCTCAAGGACATCGACAAGCAGCTGCCGTTGCGGGTGCTCAGCGAGGACGATTGGCAGCACTGGATTACCAAGGGCTATGTGATCGTGCGCGGTGCCGTACCGCAGGAGAATGTGCAGCGTCTGACTGATCTCCTCTGGGAATTCGATGAGAAGGATCCGAAGGATCCGTCCACCTGGTATGCGCCGCAGCGCCGCGACCACCTGATGAAGGAGCTCAACGGCGCCGGCATGGTGGAAATCTACAATCACCAGTATCTGTGGGACAACCGCCAGATGAAGCGCGTCTACGACGCCTTCGTCGACATCTGGGACCGGGAAGAGCTCTGGGTCGCCATCGATCGCGCCAATCTCAACCCGCCCAAGAAAGTGCCGGGTAACCCGAACGGCTTCATTCACTGGGACAGCGATACCTCACTTCGTCCGCTGCCGATCGGCGTGCAGGGAGTGCTTTCGCTGGTCAAGCAGGACGGCGACATCGGCGGTTTTCAGTGCATTCCCGAACTGTTCTCGAAATTTGAGGAGTGGGTGAAGACGCAACCCGCCGACCGTGATCCGCACCACCCGGACCTCGCCGGTCTGACGATCACCAATATCGAGATGAACCCCGGCGACCTTTTGATCTTCAACACGCTTCTGGCGCACGGCGTGCGGCCAAACCACTCGAAGGACCGGGTGCGCATGGCGCAGTACATCTCGATGTTCCCGGCCGACGAAGACGACGTCGAGGAGCGTGGAGCGCGCATCCACTCCTGGCGCGAGCGCGAGGCCCCCAAGCGCGCCGCCTTCCCCGGCGATCCACGCGACTGGGAAAAGAAGAACGCCAAAACGGCCGAATTGAATGAGCTTGGTCGCAGGCTGCTTGGTCTCGACAGCTGGCATTGAAACCAAAAAGGCGGCGGCTTGCATGAATGCAAACCGCCGCCGCTCCCGCCGCACTGTGCAACAGATCCGATTAGGCCTTGCCGTCGATGAAACGGTCGTAGTCCGAAACCAGAAGATGAAGCGCTGCTTCATCCTCTTCTATGCTGGAAAAGCGCCCGATCGGATCGACGAAAACGTTGTCGGTCAGGTCGTCATTGACCGTCGAGACCTCGCCGATCAGCACGTCGGCGCCTTCCGCCCAGAAGGCGTGCCAGACGCCCGGCAGCAACGTGACGCTCTCGCCCGGATCAAGCTTCAACAGTCCGCCGGCCGGCAATTTGCGGATCACGCCGTCCGTCGGCACCTCAACCTCGCGATGCCGGTCGATATTGCCCGCTTCATCGGGCATGAAGAGCTCCAGGACCAGCTTTCCGCCGCCGCGGTTGATGATGTCCTCCGCCTTCACATTGTGCCGGTGCATCGGCGAAAGCTGGCGTTGGCGCGTGATCATGATCTTTTCGGCGTAGAGCATGCCGCGACCGCGCGAGAGGTCCGCTGCGCTGCCGTTGCGCACGGTGAACAGGAAAAGCCCGAGTTCGTCGAATTTGCCCTGGCCGTAGTCGGTGATGTCCCAGCCGAGGCGGGAATCGACGATACCCGCTGGGCGACGCGACTTGAGCTCTTCCGGCGTCCAATAAGCAAAGGGCGGCATGATGTAGCCGAAGGAGCGGATGAACGCGTCTCCCTCGCGGATGATTTCGTTGACGCGGGAGCGTTTCATTTTGCAGGTCCTTTGTGGTTGCCGGCATCCAGGCTGGATGCGGAAATCCGATATTGCGTCGTCCATCTCTCGCCGGCGCGGAATTTACGTCCCGGTGACACGGACTTAGGCCTTTGCGGTGCGAGCCTTGTGTCATCGAAAAAGCCGTTCACGGGTTCGATGCCGATGCCGCGAAAGCGGTTCGACCAGGGCGGCGCGCTGCGCCCGCGATCCGAGAGCCATATGACGAGCGACGGGAAGTCATCGGCATTCCAGTCGAGGCGCGCCTGATACCCGTCATCCGGATAGTCGAGGCGGATAGAACCGGCTGCGCCTGCAAGCTGAAGGATTTCTTCCCTCAGGCCGGTCGGCGGCCGGGTAAGATCAGCAGCACCGTCGGCGAGGGGCACCGCGTCGAGCGTCGAGAACTCTGCGCCCGGTCTCAAACGGGACACGCCGGGTTCGAACACCTTCGGAAACGTATAGCCCTGCGTGAAAGGTCCTGGATCGAGCCGCATGCGGCGCCCTTCCCCGGCAAGCTTGAAGATCGGGTGCAGGCCAATCGGCAGCACGCACTCGGCCCGGGCTTCGACCGTCAGCTCGATCGCAACCGTCGCCTCGCCCGACACGCCTTCAATGCGACGCTCCAGCCGCTTGATGGGATGATTTTCCGGATAGTCGATCGCCAGCGTGATGGCGTCCGCAGACCGCTCCACCACATGCCAGGCGTTGTCAGTGCCAAAGCCGTGGTGATGCGGATCGACTATTGTCGTCCCGAATGGCACGCAAGGCCACTCCCCGCCGAGCTGACGCAGATGCGGCGGGATCGATGCATCCGCCACGACGGAAGGCTCGCCGATCCAGGGCGCCTCCGCCAGCGGCTCGACGGTCGAACCATTCTCCAGCCGAAAAGCCAGATTGTGCAGAGCCGCGCCGATGGCCAGGACGTCGGCATGGCCGCGATCCCATGACAGGCGCCAGTGCGGTCCGGCAATCGCTGCGGCGGAGTCAGGCGCGTTCTCTTCCGCAACTAGAGCCGGGCTGCTGACGGCTGGCATAGCCCGCTCCTCAGACGATGCGCTGGCCGCTGGCAGGATCGAAGAACACTGCCTTGTCGAGATTGAATGCCAGCTTCATCCTCTTGCCGGCGGCGACATTTGCGTCGGCGCGCAGTCGCGCGGTCACATGCTTGCGGCCAAGCCGGGTCACGGCGAACGTATCGGAGCCAGCCGGCTCCACGACCTCGATCAGGCATTCGCTCTCGGCCACGTTCGTGGCATTGCGGTCGGCGCCGTCGCGGTCGGTCAGCGCCTCGGGGCGGATGCCGAAGATCACCTCCTTGCCGTTATGCGCGGCAAGCCCGGATGGAGCATTGGGCACGCCGAGGACGAGCGGTTCCTGTTCCTCGCGATGTGTCGAGAGGGAGACACCTGAACCGTTCTTGGCGATCGTCACCGGGATGAGGTTCATGGCCGGCGAGCCCATGAAGTCTGCGACGAACAGATTGGCCGGGTTGTTGTAGATTTCCGCCGGCGTGCCCGACTGCTGCAGCAGGCCGTCCTTCAGCACCGCGATCTTGGTTGCCAGCGTCATCGCCTCGATCTGATCATGCGTGACATAGACGATGGTCGTGCCCATGCGCTGGTGCAGGCGCTTGATCTCGGTGCGCATGTCGACACGCAGCTTAGCGTCGAGGTTGGAAAGCGGCTCGTCGAACAGGAACACCTGCGGATTGCGCACCAGCGCCCGGCCGATGGCGACACGCTGGCGCTGGCCGCCGGAAAGCTGGCTCGGCTTGCGGTCGAGCAGGTGACCGATCTGCAGCATGTCCGCAACGGAGGCGATGGCCTTTTCGCGCTCGGGCTTCGGCACGCCACGGATCTCCATGCCGAAGGCTATGTTTCCCGCCACCGTCATGTTCGGGTAAAGCGCGTAGGACTGGAACACCATCGCAATGTCGCGCTGCGAGGGATGCAGCCCGTCGATCACCTTTCCGCCGATGCTGATCGAGCCGCCAGTGATTGCCTCCAGCCCGGCGATGGAGTTGAGCAGGGTCGACTTGCCGCAGCCGGAAGGCCCGACGAGAACCAGGAAACCGCCCTCCTCCACGTCGAGATCGATGCCCTTCAGCACCTTCACATTGCCGAAGGTCTTTTCGAGATTGCGGATTTGCAGGAACGACATGCTCTAACCCTTCACCGCGCCGGCCATGAGGCCGCGCACGAAATACCGGCCGGACACGATGTAGACGACCAATGTCGGCAGTGCCGCCAGGATCGCGCCGGCAAAATGGACGTTGTATTCCTTCACGCCGCTCGAGGACGACACGAGGTTGTTGAGCGCGACCGTCATCGGTTGCGATTTGAAGTCTCCGAAGGAGGCGCCGAATAGAAAATCGTTCCAGATGTTGGTGAACTGCCAGATCACCGTCACCACGATGATCGGCGCCGAGGATGGCAGCAGGATGCGCCAGAAGATCTGGAAGAAGCTGGCGCCGTCGATCTGCGCGGCCTTCACCAGTTCGGTCGGAAACGCAGCATAATAGTTGCGGAAGAACAGCGTGGTGAAGCCGAGGCCATAGGCCACGTGGATCAGGATCAGTCCGCGCGTGGTGCCGGCAAGGCCGAGCATGCCGAGGATGCGCGCGGCCGGGATGAGCGCGATCTGGAACGGGATGAAGCAGGCCAGCAGCATCAGCCCGAACACAAGATTGTCCCCGCGAAAGCGCCATTTGGTCAGGACAAAACCGTTCAGCGCGCCGAGCAGTGTCGAGATCGCCACCGCCGGAACTGCCATGAGGATCGAGTTGATGAAGTACGGTTTCAGGCCGGTCGCCTGAACGCCGATCTGCGCTGTCGACCAGGCGGTGAACCACGGGTCGAGCGTGAATTCCTTCGGCAGGGCAAGCATGTTGCCTTCCCGGATCTCGGAAAGCGGCTTCACCGAGTTCACGATCATCACATAGAGCGGCAGCAGGTAGTAGATCGCGAACAGCACGAGCACGATGTAGATCAGCCCGCGCGTAAGCCGGTTGACCTGCGTGGCGTTGTCGGATGAAGGCTGGCTCATTGGCGCGGCCCTCCCCGCAGTTCCGAATAGAGATACGGGACGATGATGGAGAAGATCATGATCAGCATGATCACCGCAGACGATGCGCCGATGCCCATCTGGTTGCGGGTGAAAGTGTAGGAATACATGAAGGTGGCGGGCAACTCGGTCGCCTGCCCCGGCCCGCCGCCAGTCAGCGCCACGACAAGGTCGTAGGACTTGATGGCGAGGTGGGCGAGCACGACGAAGGCCGACAGGAACACCGGCCGCATCAGCGGGATGATGATGCGACGGTAGATGGTCGTGGTCGAGGCGCCGTCGATCTGGGCGGCCTTGATGATCTCGTTGTCGACGCCGCGCAGGCCTGCCAGGAACATGGCCATGACGAAGCCCGACGACTGCCAGACCGCGGCCATCACCACCGTGTAGATCGCCAGATTGCGATCCTTGATCCAGGTGAAGGAAAAATTCTCCCAGCCCCACATCTGCATGGTGTGCTCCAGGCCGATGCCGGGGTCGAGAAACCATTTCCATGCGGTGCCGGTCACGATGAAGGACAGCGCCATCGGGTAGAGATAGATCGGGCGCAGAAAACCCTCGGCCCGGATCTTCTGGTCGAGCAGGATGGCCAGGAACAGGCCCAGCACCGAGCAGACCGCGATGTAGAGCACACCGAAGATCGCCAGGTTGGTCAGCGCCCGCCACCAGTGCGGGAGCTGCCAAAGCTTGGAATAGTTTTCGAAGCCCACCAGCCCGTAGGACGGCAGCATCTTCGAATCCGTCAGCGACAGATAGCCGGTGTAGAGAATGAAGGCATAGACGAAGAGCAGGATCATGGCGAAGCTGGGCGCCAGCACCAGCTTGGGCACGATGGACTGCAACTGATTGCGTGTCGGCATTATCCGTCCCCCCGCAAACGGCAGCATCGCCACCGTATTTGCGTTGGAAAAACAGGAGCATCCGGACGGTTGTTCAAACGCTCCCAAAGTCACCGGCGGCGCGCGAACCGCGCCCCGCCGGCAGGCTCATGCGCTTACTTCGCGGCCGCGACAGCGGCGGCGAGTTCGGCAGGCGCCTCGTCGGTCGACAGGTCGCCGTTGAAGTGGCGCGTGATGACGTCATACATCGCGTTCTTGATCGAGGCCGGAACGGCATGGCCGTGAGCCATGGAGCCGAACAGCGTGCCCTTCTCATTGGCTTCGGCGAGATCGGCCATGCCCTTCTTGCCGCAGTCGTCGAAGTCGGTGTTCGGCACGTCGGTGCGGGCCGGCACCGAGCCCTTGACCACGTTGAAGGCCGACTGGAACTTCGGGTCCTCGATAGCCGAGGCCATCAGGAGCTGCGCCTTCTGCTTGTCCTCGCCCACCTTGAACATCATGAACTGGTCGGAGTTGAAGGTGACGGCGCCCTGCGTGCCCGGGAAGCGGATGCAGACGAAGTCGGTGCCGGGCTTCTGGCCAGCCTTGAGGAACTCGCCCTTGGCCCAGTCGCCCATCATCTGCGCACCGGCCTTGCCTTCGATGACCATCGCCGAGGCGAGGTTCCAGTCACGGCCGGAGAAGTTGTCGTCGACATAGGAGCGCAGCTTCTCCATGCGGCTGAAGGCTTCCTTCATCTTGTCGCCGCTCAGCGCCGCCGGATCGTTGTCGATCATGGATGCCTTGTAGAAGTCGGTGCCGAGCGACAGCACGACCGCGTCGAAGAGGGTCGCGTCCTGCCACGGCTGACCGCCATGGGCGAGCGGCGTGATGCCGTTTGCCTTCATCTTGTCGAGCATGGCGACGAACTCGTCCCAGTTCTGGGGCTCCGCACCGCCAGCGGCGTCGAGCGCCTTCTTGGAGATCCAGACCCAGTTGGTCGAGTGCACGTTCACAGGTGCTGCGATCCACTTGCCGTCATATTTCGAGAAGTTCTGCAGCGCGGTCGGGATCACCTTGTCCCAGCCCTCGGCATTGGCGACTTCGCCGAGATCGCCGACGACGCCCTGCTTGGCCCAGTCGGTGATGTCGAAGCCCAGCGCCTGCACGGCCGTGGGCGGGTTGCCTGCGGTGACGCGGGCGCGCAGCGCAGTCATGGCTGCTTCGCCGCCGCCGCCGGCAACCGGCATGTCGGACCAGGTAACACCCTTGGATTCAAGGTCCTTCTTGAGCACTTCCAGCGCCGCGGCTTCTCCGCCCGACGTCCACCAGTGCAGAACCTCGACATTGTCGGCGGCCTTGGCGGCGCCCGACGTCAGGGCAATGAGCGCCACACTGGCGGCAAGCTTTGTGATCGTACGCAGTGACATGGAATCCTCCCCAGATGGCTTGGCGGCAATTTGCGCCAGCTGTGAATTTATAACGATATAAATCAGGGTGATGTCAAGACGTTGGGCCGTTTCTGCCCGATCCGCTCGATATCGCCTTGAACAATATGACTTTAATCATGATAAAGCGCCTGTCGACGCCGCCTTTTCAGGCAACGGGTTTCAATTTATAACGTTATAAATGCGCAAGAGGCGCGCAGCATTACACAAGGCAGGGCCGATGGACGGTGGCGAAAGAGGCGGAAAGCGCGAGGCAAGCGAGGACACGACAGCCAAGCCGACGCTTCGCACGATTGCCGAACTGACCGGCCTTGCCGTGACGACCGTGTCGCGGGCGCTGGGCGGCGCGCCGCAGATTGCGCTAGAGACTCGCCAGAAAGTACGGCAGGTGGCGGAGGAAATCGGCTATCTGCCAGACCGTGCGGCACAGAGGCTACGCACCGGGCGCACCAACGTCATCACCCTCGTTTTGGACCCGCACGAGGAAATACTCGGCTTCAGCACGTCGCTGATCCGCGGCCTTACAGAGGCGCTCCGGGATACGCCCTATCACCTCGTCGTCACGCCGCATTTCGCCAATGTGCCGAGCCTCGATCCGGTGCGCCACATCATGCGCAACAAGATGGCCGATGGCATCGTTTTCTCGCGCACCGAGCCGTTCGATGAGCGGGTGAAGTTGCTGCTCGAGCACGAGTTTCCTTTCGTCTGCCACGGCCGCACGGAACTCGGTGCCCCTCACCCCTATGTCGACTTCGACAATTTCAGCTTTGCCTACGAAGCGACGAAGCGCCTGATCGCCGGCGGCCGCAAGCGACTGTCCATCATACTGCCGCCGCGCCGTTTCACCTTCTTCCAGCACATCCAGTACGGCTTCATGAGCGCCGTGCGGGAGGCCGGCGTCACCTTCGAATTGGTGGAAGGCGTGGATCTCGACAGTCCGGCAGCGGATATTCAGGCGTATGTGTTTCGGCGCGCGGGCGAACCCAATCCGCCCGACGGCTATGTCTGCGGCGGCGAAGTTTCCGCGCTTGCTGTCATGGCCGCACTAAGCGACCGCGGGCTGAGGCCGGGCGACGATGTCGGTATCGTCGCCAAACAGACGTCCGGCCTGTTCGACCTCATCCGTCCCCAGGTCGACACGATCTACGAGGACATCGCTGACGCCGGACTGCAGATGGGCCGGCTCCTGCTGGCGGCGATCGGCGGACGTGAGCCGAGCGAGCTTCAGATATTGCAGAAACCCAAGCTCAATTTTATTGCGGCGACATGAGCGATCGGCTTTAACGCCTCCATCATTGATGACGGCCGGTGCCTGTGGTTGTTCCCTCGCCCGCCGGCCATGTCCGCTGCAAGATCACGGGGCTAGCATAGAGCCATGCAACCATCCAAAGACATTTCCCGCCTGATCGAAATCATGGCCGCCCTGCGCGCGCCGGTTACCGGCTGCCCCTGGGACATCGAGCAGAACTTCGAGACGATCGCGCCCTATACGATCGAAGAGGCCTATGAGGTTGCCGATGCGATCGCGCGTGGCGACTTCGATGACCTTCGCCAGGAACTGGGCGATCTGCTGCTTCAGGTGGTCTACCACGCGCAGATGGCCAAAGAAGCCGGCGAGTTCGATTTCGGCGACGTGGTCGATGCCGTCACGACCAAGATGATCCGCCGCCATCCGCATGTTTTCGGCGACGAGGAAGCTCGCGGCGCTGGCATGGCCAAGGGCATGTGGGAAGCGATCAAGGCCGAGGAGAAGGCCGAAAAACGTGAGGCGCGCCTGGCCCGCGGCCTCCACCCGGAGGACCACGGCAGCGGCTTCCTTGACGGCGTACCCCTGGCCTTCCCGGCCCTCACTCGTGCACTGAAGCTTCAGGAAAAGGCGGCGCGCGTCGGCTTCGACTGGAAGGAAGCAGCACCGATCCTCGACAAGATCGAGGAAGAGATTGGGGAACTGCGCGAGGCGATGGGCAAGGCCGACCAGGCCGCGATCCAGGACGAATTCGGCGACGTACTGTTCGCGCTGGTCAACTTCGGCCGACACCTGAAGATCGACTCGGAGGCCGCGCTGAGCGGCACGAACGAAAAGTTCCGCACGCGGTTCCACCATGTGGAGCGCGCGCTGGAAAAGTCCGGAAGGAGCCTTGAGCAGGCTAGCCTGGAGGAAATGGAAGCACTCTGGCAGGAGGCAAAGGGCGCAGAATAGGCCGCTAGCCCTTCCCCTTACGCCGCAATCTGGAATCAATTTCCTCGCACGCAGCGGCCGTCGCCAGCATCGAGATCGTGACGCTGCCGTCCTCGTTGTCCACCCGCTCGGTGACGTCGCCATTTCGGTAGAGCCAGTCGACCATGCCGAACTGGTCTGGTGCAAGCTGCACCGTCACCGGCTTTAGCTCTCCCGAGACCCGCTCCTCGATCAACGCCGTCAGTGCGTCGATGCCTTCTCCGGTTATGGCGGAGATGGCAATGGGCGGCGCAGGCTTGCCACTGGCGCTCTCGGCGAGAAGCCTTGCGCGATTGCCCTCGTCGAGGCGGTCGACCTTGTTCCACACCTCGACGATTCGCTTGTCATCCGCCGGGTCGACTCCGAGATCGGCAAGGATGCGTTCGACATCCTCGGCTTGAGCCGCCGTATCGGGATCGGAAATGTCGCGCAGATGGATGATGAGATCGGCTTCCACGACCTCTTCCAGCGTGGCGCGGAAAGCGGCGATCAGATGCGTCGGAAGGTCGGAGATGAAGCCGACCGTGTCGGACAGGATTATCGGCGTGCCGTGCGGCAGGCGCACCCGCCGCAAAGTCGGGTCGAGGGTGGCAAACAGCATGTCCTCGGCCAGAACCCCTGCTCCGGTCAGGCGGTTGAACAGCGTGGATTTGCCGGCATTGGTGTAGCCGACGATCGCGACGACGGGAAACGGCACCTTGCGACGCTTGGCCCGGTGCAGGTCGCGGGTGCGGCGCACCGTTTCCAGTTCGCGCTTGAGCTTGATGATCTTTTCCTGAAGCGCGCGACGGTCCGCCTCGATCTGCGTCTCGCCGGGGCCGCCAAGGAAGCCGGCGCCGCCGCGCTGGCGCTCAAGGTGGGTCCAGCTGCGCACGAGTCGGCCCTTCTGGTAGTTGAGATGGGCCAGGTCGACCTGCAGCGTACCTTCCTTGGTGCGCGCACGCCGGCCGAAAATCTCCAGAATCAGTCCGGTACGGTCGAGGACCTTGGCGTTGGTGGCCTTTTCCAGGTTGCGCTGCTGCACTGGCGTAAGCGGATGATCGACGATCACCAACTCCGCATGGGCGTCCTTGACCACCTCGGCAAGCTCGTCGACCTTGCCACTGCCCAATAGCGTCGCCGGACGTGGGTCGTTCACGGTCACCACAGCAGTATAAACAGGATCAAGGTCGATGGCGCTGGCCAGGCCAACCGCCTCGTCGAGACGGGCTTCGGACGAGCGTGTCATACGCGGACGATTCGCGTCGTCCTCGCCGCGCTGTGGGCGCGTCAGAACGGGCACGATAACGACAGCGCTTGTCAATTTTTCACCAGGCGTGCGACCCGAACCGTTCGGTCCGGGTCCGCGCTCGCCGTTTCCGGCGTGTCTGTCTTGGGCCAATCAGGCTCCCTGGCTGTTTTCCTCACCATCGAACATTTGAACCGGCTGGCTCGGCATGATGGTGGAGATTGCATGTTTGTAGACGAGCTGGGAGTGCCCGTCGCGGCGCAGCAGCACACAGAAATTGTCGAACGACGTCACCACGCCGGTCAACTTGACGCCGTTAATAAGGAAGATCGTGAGTGGGTTCTTACTTTTACGAACCGAGTTCAGGAAGAGATCCTGAAGATTTTGCGTACGTTCCGCCATTTTTCTTATCTTTCGTCGAGCCCCGTCGATTTGCAGGCTACTGCGCCAAAATTATCGGCCCCTGTCAACCATGCAAACCACTCTCTTGTCATAGTCATGACAAGCAGAACGAGTTGTTTTTGAAGCAGTTCCACTTAAGCGGTTATCAGGCTGGCGTTTCTTCCGCAACGCCAAAAAGCCGTGGTGCGACAAAAGTCCGACTCTGGCAGAGTCGCAGCCGCCCCGCTGAACTGTATTTCGTGCCGAATTCGCCGCGCGATATCCCCCTAGAAGAACTCCAAACTGACGCGAAACATCTGCTCGACATGACGTACAGCGTCGGCCAGCGCGAAAATGACCACCCGATCCCTTGGCTGAATCCTCGATCCACCGCTCGGCTTGAGAACCTGCCCACCGCGGTAGATCGCGCCGATGCGCGTACCCTCGGGCAGGTTGAGATCGCGCAGATAGGCGCCCACCAGCGGCGATGTCTCCAGCGCCTCGGCCTCAATAATCTCAGCCGCGCCGCGCTGAACGCTATGGACGGCGCGAATGCGCCCGCGGCGAACGTGTTGCAGCACGCGCGAAATGGTGACCGAGCCAGGATTCACATGTGCGTCGATACCGAGCGACTTGCTCAGATCCTGATAGGTGGGGTTGTTGATCAGCGCCAGATTGGCCTTGCAACCAAGTCGCTTGGCCATGACGCTGGAAAGCACGTTCACCTGGTCATTGTTGGTAAGCGCAACCATCAGATCCGCATTCTGGATATCGGCTTCCAACAGCAGCTTCTGGTCCAGCGCGCTGCCGTTGAGAACCACGCTGCGGCGAAGCTTGTCAGCGACGGCGACCGCACGCTCGCGAGACGATTCAACGATCTTGATCTTGGTGCGCGGCTGCCGCTGCTCGATGATGCTGGCGACATAGAGCCCGATATTGCCACCACCGGCGATGACGATTCGCGTGGCTTCCGTCTCCTCATGGCCGAAAAGGCCCAGGGTCCGGCGCACCTGCTCCCTGCTCGTTACGACATAGGCTATGTCGCCCGGCTCAAGCCGGTCGGCGGAGTGCGGGATGAACAGGTTGCCGGCGCGGGTGATGCCGACAACCGTCGACGGCAGGTCTGGAAACAGATCGGAAAGCTGCTCCAGCGGCGTATGCACGACCGGGCAATCCTCCAGACACTCGATCGCGACCATCGCTATGTTATTGTCGGCGAAGCGCACGACATCGGTGGCGCCGGGCAGAGCAATGCGCCGCAGCACCATTTCGCCCACCTCCATCTCCGGAGAGATGATGACGTCGATCGGCATGTGCTCGCGCGAGAACAGGTCCTGGTAGTGCGGCCGCAGATAGGATTGGGCACGGATGCGCGCGATCTTCATGGGCACGTTGAAAAGCGCGTGCGCCACCTCGCAGGCGACGATGTTCACCTCGTCGTAGAGAGTGACGGCGATGATCATGTCGGCGTTCTGCGCCCCGGCTGCCTCCAGCACCTCTGGATGCGAGCCGTGCCCGACGAAGCCGCGCACGTCGAGTGCATCGCGCACGGCATGGATCAGCTCCGGCGAAGTGTCGATGACGGAAACGTCGTTTTTCTCGGCGGCCAGACGCTCGGCGATGCCGTAGCCGACCTGTCCCGCGCCGCAAATGATGACGCGCATCTCTAGGCTGCCGGCCGGTTATGCGGATGATACAATCTCAAACTCCGAGCGATTTGAGTTTTCGGTGAAGTGCCGACCGCTCCATACCAATGAATTCCGCCGTGCGCGAGATGTTGCCGCCGAAGCGGTTGATCTGCGCGATCAGATATTCCTTTTCGAACATCTCCCGCGCTTCCCGCAGCGGCAATGCCATGATGTGCTGGTCGGACTGGTTGGGCGCGCGCGGCATGACGTCGCCGATCTCCGAAGGCAGCAGGTCGGCGGTGATCGGCGCCTCAACATCGTCGCCGCGCACCAGGATCATCAAGCGCTCGATGTTGTTGCGCAACTGGCGCACATTGCCCGGCCAGTTGTGCGCTTGCAGCACGGCCATGGCATCGTCCCCGATGCGGCGCGGCTTGATCCCTGCCTGGCGTGCAACCTGCTTCACAAAGCCGTCGACGAGATAGGGAATGTCCTCGCGTCGCTCGGCGAGCCCCGGCACCGTCACCGGCACCACGGCCAGGCGATGATAGAGGTCTTCGCGGAAACGCCCTTCGGCGATCATGGCTTCCAGGTTCTGCGCGGTGGAGGAGATGATCCGAACATCCACTTTCACCCGCTTTGTGCCGCCTACTCGCTCGAACTGCTGGTCGACGAGCACCCGCAGGATCTTGCTCTGGGTCTCGCGCGGCATGTCGGCCACCTCGTCGAGATAGAGGATGCCGCGGTGCGCCTCCTCCAGCGCGCCGACCTTGCGCTCGCCGCCGTTGGATTCGGTTCCGAAAAGCTCGATCTCCATACGCTCGGGCGTGATTGTCGCGGCGTTGAGGGAAACAAAGGGGCCGTTCTTGCGCGACGACAGGGCATGGATGGCCCGCGCTACCTGCTCCTTGCCGGAGCCGGATGGGCCAACGATCATGATGCGGCTGTTGGTCGGCGAGACGCGCTCGATGGTCTGCCGCAGATGCGTCATGGCCGACGACATCCCGATCAGCTCGAACGAATCGCCGTTGCGCATCTTCAGGTCCGACACCTCGCGCTTGAGCTTGGAGGTCTCCAAAGCCCGTTCGGCGATGAGGATCAGCCGGTCGGCCTTGAATGGCTTCTCGATGAAGTCATAGGCCCCACGCCGAATCGCCGAAACCGCCGTTTCGATATTGCCGTGACCGGAGATCATGACGACCGGAAGGTTGGGATGCATGACCTTGATCTCGTCCAGCAACGCCAGTCCGTCGAGGCGCGATCCCTGCAGCCAGATATCAAGGAAAACCAGCCTCGGGACACGATCGGCGATTGCAGCCAGAGCGCTGTCGGCGTCGTGGGCCGTCCGCGTTTCATGACCTTCGTCGCTCAGAATACCGGCGACGAGCTCTCGGATATCTTCTTCGTCATCGACGATAAGAATGTCAGATGCCATTACCGACCTTTTCAGTTTTCAGTTCGTTTTCAGCACGTTCTTCATCTCGCTTCGGCGTCGGGGCCTCGGCGGTCGCGGGAAGCAGGATGCTGACCATTGCACCCCGCCCCTCGTGAAAATTTGCCGGCGCGTCGTGGAGCTCCAACCGGCCGCCGTGGTCTTCGACAATCTTTTTGACAATCGCGAGGCCGAGGCCGGTCCCTTTTTCGCGCGTCGTCATATAAGGCTCGAGGAGCCGCTGGCGGTTTTCACGCGGCAACCCCTTGCCGTTGTCCATCACATCGACCCGGATCATCGAGCCATCGCGCCGAGCCTGGATCCGGATGGCTCCCTTTTCGCCGTTCCCGCGTTCGGCCGCATCGATCGCCTCCGAGGCGTTCTTGATGATGTTGCCGAAGGCTTGCGAAAGGAGACGGCTGTCGAAGGTCCCTTTGAGCGGCTCGCTTCCGAAATCACGTTCAAAGGCGACGTCCGCACGGCTGACTTCGACCAGGAACGAGGCCTCCCGCAACGGCTCGCGCAGGTCGATGTTCTTCATCTCCGGCTTGGGCATGCGCGCGAAGGCCGAGAACTCGTCGACCATGCGCCCGATGTCCTCGACCTGGCGGATGATAGTGTCCGTGCACTGATCGAACACTTCGCGATCCTCGGTGATCACCTTGCCGTAGCGCCGGCGGATGCGCTCGGCGGAAAGCTGGATCGGGGTCAGCGGGTTTTTGATCTCATGGGCGATGCGGCGGGCTACGTCGGCCCAGGCGGACGACCGCTGCGCCTGCATCAAATCGGTGATGTCGTCGACCGTCACGACGTAGGACTTGTCCTGTTCCTCGCCGTCGCCCTCTTCGATCGTCACCTGCACGTTGAACGTGCGCTCTGCCCCGGCGCGGTAGAAGGTGACCTGCTCGCGGTAGACCCGGCGTCGCGAGGTTCGTGCGATCTCGAATACGCGACCGACATGCGGCAGGATCACCGACAGGTTCTGTCCGACCGAAGCCTCGGCCGAAATCGCCAGCATGCTTTCGGCGGAGCTGTTGACGATGGTGAGCGTACCGAACGGGTCGACGCCGATAATGCCGGCGGTCACGCCCTCCAGAACGGCCTCCGAGAAGCGTCGCCGCTCGTCAGCAAGATCCTTGGCCCCCAGAATCTCGTCGCGCTGCGACTTCAGCTGCAAAAGCATCTTGTTGAACGTGTCGCCCAGCGACGCGACGTCTCCGTCGGAAGGGCGCACTGGAACAGAGACGTCGAGGTTGCCGGTGGCGACCTCGTCGGCCGCGCCAATCAGCTGCCGGATCGGCCGGACGAGCCTATCGGCCACGGCAATGCCGGTCCAGATCGCAGAAAGAATCACGATCAGGGTGAGCGATAGATAAGGCAGCGCAATGGCCACCTGCGATGTACGCCGGTTGGCCTCCAGCCCCCTGTATTCGTCCGCGTTGGCGCGCACGATCTCACGCGCCTTGATGACCTCGGGGTCGACCAGGCGCATCGTGTACAGATAGAGCCCGTCGAGCTCGCGCAGCTTGACGATGGCGCCGACGATGTTGCGGGTTCGCGGCTCGATCAGGACGACCTTGCCTTCGGCGGCTTCCGCCGCGGCCCCGGCCGGCGGCTCGGGCATGGCGAAATCGGCCGGCGTCTGCGCCGTCATTACGAAGGAGCCGTCCGCATTGATGAGTGCCGCATGGGCCAGCGCGCGGCCCACCGCCTGCTGGCTCATAAAGTTGCGGAAGCCGGTGCGGTCGAGATTGTAGAGCGTGCGCGCATTGTCCAGGTCGTAAGCCATGGACAGCGTCGTGCCCTGCAGGTTGCGCGCGTTTTCCTGGACGTAGGCGTCGGCGATGGAGAGCGAGTAGTTGACGATGGTTTTCGTCCGCATCTCGAACCAGCGATCGAGGCCGATGTTGAGCGTGATCGAGGCAATGACCGCGACCGTGATGGCGGGGATGGCCGCCACCAGCGCAAACATGGTGACGATGCGCACATGCAGCCGCGACGCGGCCTTGCCGACCCGTCGCGCCGACAAAATGCGATGCACCTCGCGCACGATCAGCGCGACCAGGAACAGAATGAAAGCAGCATTCACGCCGATAACGGTCAGCGTGATCGTCTCATTGGGTGTGAGCGGCGTCGCGCCGACCAATATGGCGAAGGAGACACCGGCCGTCAGCAGCGCGCCAACCACGGCGACAATGCCAGGCAAGGCGAGAAGCCGGCGGCCATCGCCGCCGGCCGCCGTCGGAAAAGTGGATCGCCTGAATTTGCCCGCCTGATTCGCCATGCCGCCTACTGGACCGTGATTGCGTCGACCTATGCAACGCATTGTGGCGATTATGCAACAAGACCGTCGGCTACGGAAATGTTTGGCGCAGTTTCAGCAGATATCCCCCAAGGAAATCAGCTTTGTTTGGAATTCCGATAGACGTTGACGCCCAGCTCGCGGATTTTCTTGCGTAGCGTGTTGCGATTTAGTCCGAGCAACTCGGCTGCCTTGATCTGATTGCCGCGCGTCGCCGTCATCGACGCCAGCACCAGCGGATACTCGACCTCCGCGAGAATACGGTCATAAAGGCCCGGCGGCGGCAGATCGCCTCCAAATGACGCGAAATAGCGCTGCAGAAACATCTCCACGGCCTGACCGATCGACAGGTCGTCCGGCATCGTGCCGCCTTCCGGCGCAGGTTCCGGGCTCGTGCGCAGTTCGGCTTCGATGATCTCGGTGGAGATTTCATCCTGTGGATAAAGTGCGGCGAGGCGCCGTATCAGGTTTTCCAGCTCGCGCACATTGCCGGGCCATGGATAGCGCTTCATCAGTTCGAGGCCGCCGCTGGAAATCCGCTTGGCCTGCAGGCCCTCACTCTCGGCCCGCTTGAAGAAGTGGCGGGCCAGGTCGGCAATATCCTCGGAGCGTTCGCGCAGGGGCGGCAGACGCAGTGGCACGACATTCAGGCGATAAAACAAGTCCTCGCGGAACAGCCCCTGGGCGATGCCGGCGCGCAGATCCTTGTTGGTGGCGGCAACGATGCGAACGTCGGTCTTGATCGGCGTGCGGCCGCCGACGGTCGTGTACTCGCCCTGCTGCAGCACGCGCAGGAGGCGCGTCTGCGCCTCCATCGGCATGTCGCCGATCTCGTCGAGGAACAGCGTGCCGCCTTCGGCCTGTTCGAAGCGGCCGGTGGAGCGGTTCTGCGCCCCGGTGAAGGCGCCTTTCTCATGACCGAACAGCTCCGACTCGATGAGATCGCGCGGGATGGCCGCCATATTGATGGCGACGAAGGGGCCGTTGCGCCTGCGGCCATATTCATGCAGCGCGCGGGCGACCAACTCCTTGCCGGTACCGGACTCGCCCGAGATCATCACCGTCAGGTCGGTCTGCATCATGCGGGCCAGCATGCGATAAATGTCCTGCATGGCAGCCGAGCGCCCGATCAGCGGCATCGCCTCCGGCTGATCGTCCTGGCGTTGCTCGAGCTTCGGCCGCTTCGGTTCCGACAGGGCGCGCGTGACGATGTTCAGCAGTTCGGTGAGATCGAAGGGCTTCGGCAGATATTCGTAGGCCCCGGCCTCGGATGCGCGGATGGCGGTCATGAAGGTGTTTTGCGCACTCATCACGATCACCGGCAATTCGGGCCGAGCCTTCTTGATGCGCGGCAACATGTCGAAGGCGTTTTCGTCCGGCATGACGACGTCGGTGATCACCAGATCGCCCTCGCCCGCCGCGACCCAGCGCCATAGCGTGGCTGCATTGGAGGTAACCCGCACCTCATGGCCCGAGCGGGACAGAGCCTGGTTGAGCACGGTGCGGATCGCGGCGTCGTCGTCCGCCACTAGAATGTTGCCGCGAGGCGTCATGCCGGGTTTCCTCCCTTGTGGTCATCCTGGGGCAAGGACGTGTCCTTCCAGGCCGGCATCAGCACGCGAAAGGTCGTGCCGCGCGGGGTGGACTCGCATTCGATCACCCCGCCGTGCTCGCCGACGATCTTGGCGACCAGCGCAAGCCCAAGTCCCGACCCGTTGGGCTTGGTGGTGATGAAGGGATCGAACAGGATCGGCAGGATGTCTTCGGATACCCCGGACCCGTTGTCGTGCACGCAAAACTCGAGGGGCAGCGAAACGCGATCCTGCGATCCCGGCACCGACACCCGCATGCCCGGCCGGAACGCCGTCGAGAGCGTGATCTCGCCGTCAGTGCGCGAGCCGATCGCTTCGGCCGCATTCTTGATCAGGTTCAGGAACACTTGAACCAGTTGGTCCCGGTTGGCGAAGACCGGAGGAAGCGACGGGTCGTAGTCCTCCAATATGTTGATCTTGCGCGCAAAACCATTGCTGGCGATGGCCTTCACGCGATCCAGGACAACGTGGATGTTGACCGGATAGCGTTCGATCGGGCGCTCATCGGAAAACACCTCCATGCGGTCAACGAGCGACACGATGCGGTCAGTCTCGTCGGTGATCAGCCGGGTCAGCGCACGGTCCTCGTCCGACACGGCCGTTTCCAGAAGCTGGGCGGCACCGCGAATGCCGGAGAGCGGGTTCTTGATCTCGTGCGCCAGCATTGCCGCAAGCCCGGTGACCGAGCGGGCCGCGCCGCGATGGGTCATCTGACGGTCGATCTTGTCGGCCATCGAGCGTTCCTGGAACATCACGACGACCGAGCCCGCCAATTCCGGCACCGGCGCGACATAGATGTCGACGATCTTCTCCACGCCCAGTCGTGGCGACGAAATGTCGACGCGATATTCGTTGACCGGAGCAAGCCGCTCGCGCACCTGTTCGATCAGCGCCAGGATCGGGCTGCCGAAGGGTACGAAGCGCTCCAGGGTCGCACGGGCGAGCATGGCCGCGCTCACACGGAAAAAGTCTTCGGCGTCGGCATTGGCGTAGGTGATGTGATCGTCGGCGTCGACCATGATCACCGGCCTTCGGATCGTGTTGAGGACGATCTGGGCGGCGTCCGCCGGACCTGGCGCCGGGACATCGTTCGCGCTCATGCGGCATCCCTCGCATCGAGCTCTGACACAGCTAAGGCCTCCCGTAAGCCTCGGATCACCACCGCCGGATCGAGTGAGGTCATCACTGCCTTGCGGAGTTCCTGTGAGGTCGCGGCCGCATGGCGGTCGAGGTACCAGCCGAGATGCTTGCGCGCCTGCCGCAGGCCGCTTTCCACCCCATAGAGCGCCAGCATGTCCTCGTAGTGCGCAATGACGTAGTTGGTAAGTTCTTCCGCCGAACGCGGTACATCAGCGGCGGCACCCGTAGCTATATAGCCGGCAGCCCACGGCGCGCCGTAGCTTGCACGGCCGACCATCACGGCGTCCGCCCCGGATTGAGCCAGGATTTCGGCGGCATCGGCAGGACTGCACACATCCCCATTGGCCACGACTGGAATGGACACCGCCTCCTTGACGCGCGCGATGGCGCGCCAGTCGGCCCTGCCCTGATAGAACTGGCAACGCGTGCGGCCATGCACCGTGACCATTCGCACGCCGGATTCTTCGGCACGACGCGCCAGCACGGGCGCATTGAGAGCCGCCTCGTCCCAGCCAAGACGCATTTTCACGGTCACCGGCACGTCCACCGCCCCGACGACAGCGTCGATGAGGGACACGGCATGATCGAGATCACGCATCAGCGCCGACCCCGCGTAGCAGCCCGTCACCTTCTTGGCGGGGCAGCCCATGTTAATGTCGATGATATCGGCGCCTTCGCCTGCGGCGATGCGCGCACCCTCGGCCATATGCTTGGCTTCCCGACCGGCAAGCTGGACCATGTGCACCGGCAAGCCGGAATGTCGGATGCGTCGCCCGGATTCGGAATGGCCTTTCGCAAGCTCGCCACTGGCGACCATTTCCGACACAACGAGCCCGGCGCCATGCGCATAGGCACGCTTCCGGAAGGCGTCATCGGTGATGCCGGACATGGGCGCCAGAAAAACCCGATTGCGGATTTTGACGCTGCCGATTTCGAGCGGCTCTGCGTGGGCCGGGGGATTTGGCATGCACAAATACCAAGCAATTTGTCTGACTGCTTATTCTGTAACCAGAGCGCATCTATTGTGCAATGCAGAAAAATGGCGCGGACATGGCGCTGGCGGGAAAAGTCTGGCCTTCCACGCAGGCTGCGACTAAGCCTCAGCCATGGAAAAACGCGAACCTGAATCGTCAAACATGTCGACCGCCGTGGTGATTGTTGCTGCCGGCCGCGGGGAGCGCGCCGGCCAAGGAGACGGGCCCAAGCAATATCGCAAGATCGGCGGCCGGGCTGTCCTCAGCCATACGGTTGCGACCTTCCTCAATCATCCGGGCATCGGCGCGATAGCCGTGGTGATCCATCCCGACGACTGCGAACTGTTGAATGCAGCCTTGGGCGACCTCGCCGAGCGCGTCCTCGTGGTCAATGGCGGAGCAACGCGGCAAGATTCGACACGGCTCGGTCTTCTGGCCCTGGAGCAGTACCGTCCCGCAAAGGTGCTCATTCACGATGGCGTCCGGCCCTTCGTCGACGCCCCGCTCATAGACCGCGTCGTTACCGCCATCGACGGAGGCCACGGCGCGCTGCCTGCCCTGCCCGTTTCGGACACGCTGAAGCGTGAGGCCGCCAATGGCACCATAGCGGAAACCATCGCCAGGGCCGGGCTTCATGCCGCGCAGACGCCGCAGGGCTTTCCATACGAGGCGATCCTGGCGGCGCACGAAAAGGCCTTTGCGCAAGGCCGCAGCGACTTCACCGACGACGCGGCAATCGCCGAATGGGTTGGCATGCCGGTTCGCATTGTGCCCGGCCTGCCCGACAATGTGAAACTGACCTGGGCAAGGGATATCGCCATGGCCGACCAACGTCTTTCCGCATCGAATGGAAGCTTTCCGGATGTCCGCACCGGCAACGGCTACGACGTGCACTCCTTTGAGCCGGGCGATCACGTGACGCTGTGCGGCGTCGACATTCCCCATAGCAAGAAACTCTCCGGCCATTCCGACGCCGACGTGTGCCTGCACGCGCTGACGGATGCACTGCTGGCCACTTGCGGCGCCGGGGACATCGGCACCCATTTCCCGCCTTCAGACCCGCAGTGGAAGGGCGCGGCCTCGCGCATCTTCGTGGAACACGCGGTCAAGCTGGTTCGTTCGAGGGGCGGCCGCATCGCCAATGCCGACATCACGCTCATCTGCGAGGCGCCTCGCGTCGGGCCGCATCGCGAGGCCATGACGGCGGCGCTTTCCGACATGCTCGGCATCGACCAGGGCCGCGTTTCGGTCAAGGCAACGACGAACGAGCGGCTTGGCTTCGTCGGCCGCGAGGAAGGTATCGCGGCGATCGCGACCGCGAGCGTGGTCTATCCCGGGGAGTTGCCTGAATGAACGAACTGCACGAACTCGCCGACAGTTTCCTAAAAGCCTGCGCCGCGCGCGGCATCATGGCGGCAACGGCGGAATCCTGCACAGGCGGCATGATCATCGCCGCCCTGACCGATATTCCTGGCTCGTCTGCGGTGGTGGACCGCGGCTTCATCACCTATTCCAATGAAGCCAAGATGGACATGGTCGGTGTCTCGCCGGCGACGCTGCGAGCCCACGGCGCAGTATCGCGCGAAACAGCTCTGGAGATGGCCGCGGGCGCAATCCAAAACTCTCGCGCCAGCATCGCGCTTGCCGTCACCGGCATCGCCGGGCCGGATGGCGGTTCGGCGGAAAAGCCGGTCGGGCTGGTCTGGTTCGGTCTGGCTCAACGCGGCCAGCCAACGATTGCGGAAAGCCGCCTGTTTCCGAATGAGGGGCGCGACTTCATCCGCCGCGAGACGGTGCGGACCGCCCTTACGCTGGGCCTGAAAGCGCTCGGCTGATCAGGCCACCTTGGCCGGGCCGTAGATTTCCGTCGCGCGCTTTTCGAAGGCGTCCACGAACATGCGGAAGGCGCGATCGAACATCGCCCCCATCAGCGCACCGAGTACGCGGCTCTTGAACTCGTAATCGATGAAGAAATGGATATCGGTGGCGCCGCCATCCGTGGCATCGAACCGCCAGATATTGCTGAGATAGCGGAACGGTCCGTCGAGGTATTTCACGTCGATGGCGTGTTCGTCCGGCTTCAGGTGAACCTGGCTGGTAAAAGTCTCGCGGATCGCCTTGTAGCCGACAGTCATGTCGGCCACGAGTATCGTGCGGCCGTCGCGTTCCTTGCGCGTGCGCACGCTCAGCGCCTCGCACAGAGGCAGGAACTGTGGGTATTTTTCCACGTCCGCAACCAGCGCAAACATCTGGTCCGGCGCATGGGTTACGCGGCGTATGGTCTCGAACTTTGGCATCAGGCTGAAGCTTGAGCGGCCTTCCTGAGCTGCTCTTCGCGGGCGGCGCGCAGCTTCGCGAAATCGTCGCCGGCATGGTGCGAAGAGCGCGTCAGCGGGCTCGAGGCGACCAGCAGGAAGCCCTTGCTCAGGCCGACCGTCTCGTAGGACTTGAATTCCTCAGGCGTGACGAACTTCTTCACCGAATGGTGCTTCTTGGTCGGCTGCAGATACTGGCCGATGGTCATGAAGTCGACGTCGGCGCTGCGCAGGTCGTCCATGAGCTGCAGCACTTCGTTACGCTCCTCGCCGAGGCCGACCATGATGCCCGACTTGGTGAAGATCGAAGGGTCGAGTTCCTTCACCCGCTGCAGCAGGCGAATGGAGTGGAAATAGCGCGCGCCGGGCCGAACGGTCAGATAGTTCGACGGCACGGTTTCGAGATTGTGGTTGAAGACGTCTGGCTTGGCCGCGACTACGATCTCCAGCGCGCCGTCCTTACGCAGGAAGTCCGGCGTGAGGATCTCGATCGTCGTATCGGGGGTCAGCGCGCGGATCGCAAGGATCACATCGGCGAAATGCTGCGCACCGCCGTCCGCCAAGTCATCGCGGTCGACCGAGGTGATGACGACATGGGAGAGCCCCATCTGGGCCACTGCCTTCGCCACGCTCTCGGGCTCGTTCGGGTCGAGCGGCAGCGGCTTGCCCGTCGCCACGTTGCAGAAGGCGCAGGCGCGGGTGCAGATCTCGCCCATGATCATGAAGGTGGCGTGCTTCTTTTCCCAGCACTCGCCGATGTTGGGGCAGCCAGCCTCCTCGCACACCGTCACCAGCTTGTGCGACTTCACGATCTCGCGCGTTTCCATGTAGCCCTTGGACACCGGCGCCTTGACGCGGATCCAATCCGGCTTGCGCAGCACTTCCTGGTCGGGCCGATGGGCCTTTTCGGGATGCCGAACGCGCGGAGCGGTGGAGAGATCGAGCACAGTGACCATGTCAGTTCCTAGCGCGGCCGCGCCGATTGTGTGCGGCCGAATATCCAGAGAATAATGATCGCCCCGGCTATGGCGACCAGCAGATTGCCGAAGAAGCCGTAGTAATGGACCTGGAGAAGGCCTGCGAGGGTTCCACCGACAAACGAACCGGCGATGCCGACCAGGACGTTGGTGAAGAACCCGTGTTCACGGTTCATCGTCCTCTCGGCGACATGGCCGGCCAGAAAGCCGATGACGAGCATGCCAAAGAAGCCGACGCCCGGCATGCTCATGATCCCAACGCTCTGGTCCATCACAGTCTCCTAGCGACCGCTGCCAAGCCCCATATAAGCCACAAGCCGCCGAAACAACAGCCCGGCGGGGTGCCTGCGGCTATGCGTTCAGCGCACGGCCATAGGCGTCGAGCACGCTCTCCTTCATCATCTCCGACAAGGTCGGGTGCGGGAAGATCGTGTGCATCAGTTCTTCCTCGGTGGTTTCGAGGTTCATCGCCACGACAAAGCCCTGGATCAGCTCGGTCACTTCCGCGCCGATCATGTGGGCGCCGAGGAGCTGGCCGGTCTTCTTGTCGAATATGGTCTTCACGAAGCCCTGATCCTCGCCAAGCGCAATGGCCTTGCCATTGGCGACGAACTGGAAGCGGCCGACGCGGATGTCGTAGCCCTGCTCCTTGGCCTTGGCTTCGGTGAGACCGACGGAGGCGACCTGCGGGTTGCAATAGGTGCAGCCCGGGATCTTCAGCTTGTCCATCGGGTGCACGTTCGGCAGGCCGGCGATCTTCTCGACGCAGACGACGCCCTCATGCTCGGCCTTGTGGGCCAGCATGGGCGGTCCGGCAACGTCGCCGATGGCGTAGATGCCCGGCACATTGGTGCGGCCGTAGCCATCAATTACAACGCAACCGCGATCGGTTTTCACGCCGAGCGCTTCCAGGCCAAGGTTTTCGATGTTGCCCTGCACACCGACAGCCGAGATCATGCGGTCGGCAGTGATCTTCTCGACCTTGCCGTCCTTGAGTTCGACATGGGCGGTAACGGAGTTGGCACCCTTCTCGACCTTGGTCACCTTGGCCTCGAGCAGGATCTTCATGCCCTGCTTTTCGAACTGCTTCTTGGCGAAGTTGGAAACCTCTGCGTCCTCCACCGGCATCACGGCCGGCATGACCTCGACAACGGTCACGTCCACGCCGAGCGTGCGGTAGAAGCTTGCAAATTCGATGCCGATTGCGCCCGAGCCCATGACGAGCAGCGATTTCGGCAGTTCCTGCGGAACCATGGCCTCAAAGTAGGTCCAGATCAGCTTGCCGTCGGGCTCGATGCCCGGCAGCGCGCGCGGCCGCGCACCGGTGGCGAGGATGATGTGCTTGGCCGTATACGTGCCCTCGCCCTTGACGTTCTTGGGCACCGGATGCTGCGGCTCCATCGGCTTCTTCGAAGACTTCGAGACGACGATCTCGCCGGGCTTGGTCAGCTTCGCCTCACCCCAGATCACGTCGACCTTGTTCTTCTTCATCAGGAAGCCGACGCCGCTATTCAGTCGCGCTGACACGCCGCGCGAGCGATCCACCACGGCCTTGACGTCGGCGCTGACCGTGCCGTCGATCTTGAGGCCATAGTTCTTGGCGTGCTCGGCATAGTGCATGATCTCGGCCGAGCGCAGCAGCGCCTTGGTCGGGATGCAGCCCCAGTTCAAACAAATGCCGCCAAGATGCTCACGCTCGACGATGGCCGTCTTGAAACCGAGCTGCGCCGAGCGCACGGCGGTGACATAGCCGCCAGGCCCCGAGCCGATGATGATCACGTCGTAATTTTCGGCCACAGCCATCTCCTCAAGTCAAAGCGCGAGCATCACCCGCACCAGCGGCGCGAGCGCTTCGCCAATTTTGCGTGTGTTGGCGGCATCCAGATGCACGCCGTCGAGCGGCGTGGTTTCGGCAACAGAGCCCGCATCGAAAAAGCCGCAGCCGGCATCGTCGGCCAGCGCAGAATACAGGTCGGCCAGCTTGCGCGACGCACTGTCGCCACCGGCGAACATCTGCGCAAACTCCACATTCTCGGTCCTGCGGATGGAGGGCGGCGAAATCAGCAGGATCTCCGGAGCCTCGGCCTCCAGCGGGTAGGCGTGGCCGCGTACGATCTTCACCAGCCGGCCCATGCCGTGTTTCGCGGCAAGCGGATTGCCATGGACCCAGGGCTTCATGTCGTTGGAGCCGAGCATGATGACGATCAGGTCCAGCGGCGAATGCGTGCCGAGCAAGGTCGGCAGCACGCGCGTGCCATTGCGATCTTCCGGCGCGGAGTGGTCGTCGAAAGCAGTGGTGCGGCCGTTCAGGCCTTCTGCTATGACCCGCACCTCGTCTCCCAGCGCCGCCTGGAGCACGCTGGGCCAGCGGTCCTCCAGCGCATGGCGCGAAGGACCGGCCGCATTGTAACCCCAAGTCAGCGAGTCGCCGTAGCAGAGGACGGTTTTCACCAAAGCCACCTCTTATACGAGCATACCCATCGGGTTCTCGATGTGCCGCTTGAACGCCGCGAGAAGCTCGGCGCCCAGGGCGCCGTCAACCGCGCGATGGTCCGTCGACAGCGTCACCGACATCATGTTGGCGATCTTGATCTCGCCGTTCTTCACCACGGGGCGCTCTTCGCCCGCACCCACGGCCAGGATGGTCGCGTGCGGCGGGTTGATCACGGCCGAAAAGTCCTTGATGCCGAACATGCCCAGATTCGACACCGCCGTGGTGCCGCCCTGGTATTCCTCGGGCTTCAGCTTGCGCTCGCGGGCACGCTTGGCGAAATCCTTCATCTCGTTGGAGATGGTGGACAGGCTCTTTTCCTCGGCCCGGCGCACGATCGGCGTGATTAGCCCGCCAGGGATCGACACGGCAACGCCGACGTCGGAGTGCTTGTGCTGGATCATGGCCGAGTCCGTCCACGACACGTTGGCGGTCGGGACGTCACGCAGAGCCAGCGCCATAGCCTTGATGATCAGGTCGTTGACCGACAGCTTGTAGGCCGGCACATCGCCCTTCTCGGTCTTGCGCGTCGGGGCGGCGGCGTTGAGCTGGGCACGTAGCGCCAGCAAGGCGTCCAGTTCGCAATCGAGCGTCAGGTAGAAATGAGGGATGGTGGTCTTGGCCTCGACCAGACGCCGCGCGATGACCTTCCGCATGTTGTCGTGCGGGATCAGTTCGTAGCTGCCCGGTTCGAACAGCTTTAGCACCTGCTCGTCCGACATGGCCTTGGCCGCAGCAGGAGCCGGAGCGCCCGCGACCGGTGCGGCTGCCGGGGCAGCCTTGGCGCCGCCGGTGGAGATCGCCGTCTCGACGTCTGCCCTCACCACGCGGCCATGCGGGCCCGTGCCCTTTACGGCCGAGATATCGACGCCAGCATCCTTGGCGATGCGCCGCGCGAGCGGGGACGCAAAGACGCGGCCTTCCTGGGCGACCGCCTTGCCATTCGCCACGGCTACCGGTGCTGGCTGGACAGCCGGCGCTGGCTGCGGCTTGGCTTCTTCAACCTTTGCCGGGGCAGGTGCAGCGGCCTCCGCCTTCTGTGCCGCCGGCTTGGCGCCGCCGTCGGCCTTGGCGGCAGCACCCGCATCCTCGCCCTCGCCCGCCAGAATGGCGATCACGGCGTTGACCTTCACGCCTTCGGTGCCGGCCGGAACGACCAGCTTGGCGACAGTGCCTTCATCGACGGCTTCGACTTCCATCGTCGCCTTGTCGGTCTCGATCTCGGCAATGACATCGCCCGGAGCGACCTTGTCGCCTTCCTTGACCAGCCACTTGGCGAGGTTGCCCTCTTCCATGGTCGGCGAAAGGGCGGGCATGGTGATGTTGATCGGCATTTTCCGCGCCCTCCCTCAGCCGCGATAAGTGACGGCCTTAACCGCCTCGACGACCTCGCCGACATTCGGCAACGCCAGCTTCTCAAGGTTGGCCGCGTAGGGCATAGGCACGTCCTTGCCGGCGATGGTGATCACCGGCGCGTCGAGATGGTCGAAGGCGCGCTGCGAAACCTGGTTGGCAATGTAGTCGCCGACCGAGCTCTGCGGGAAGCCTTCCTCGACCACGACCAGACGATTGGTCTTCTTCACCGAGGCGATGATGGTGTCGAAGTCGAGCGGGCGAATGCTGCGCAGATCGATGATCTCGGCGTCGATGCCCATCTCGCGCAGCTCGGCCTCGGCCTTCACCGCATAGGTCATGCCGATGCCGAAGGAGACGATGGTTACGTCCTTGCCCGTCTTGTGGACGCGCGCCTTGCCGATCGGGAGGACAAAATCGTCGAGCTTCGGCACGTCGAACGACTGGCCGTAGAGGATCTCGTTCTCGAGGAAGATGACCGGGTTCGGATCGCGGATGGCCGCCTTGAGCAGACCCTTCGCGTCGGCCGCCGTATAGGGCATCACGACCTTCAGGCCAGGAATATGGCTGTACCAGGCCGCGTAGCACTGCGAGTGCTGGGCGGCGACGCGGGCAGCCGCGCCGTTCGGACCACGGAAGACGATCGGGGCGCCCATCTGGCCACCGGACATGTAGAGCGTCTTGGCGGCCGAGTTGACGATCTGGTCGATCGCCTGCATGGCGAAGTTGAAGGTCATGAACTCGACGATCGGCTTCAGGCCGGCCATCGCCGCGCCGACGCCCACGCCGGCAAAGCCGTGCTCGGTGATCGGGGTGTCGACGACGCGACGCGGACCAAACTCCTGCAGCAAGCCCTGCGTGATCTTGTAGGCGCCCTGATATTCGGCGACTTCCTCGCCCATAACGAAGACGTCTGCATCGCGGCGCATTTCCTCGGCCATCGCGTCGCGCAGCGCTTCGCGGACGGTCATGGAAACCATCTCGGTGCCAGCGGGAATGTCCGGGTCGGCGGCGACTTCGATTTTCGGCGCGGCAGGAACCTTGTCCGCAGCCTTCGCCTCCTGAGCTGCCTCCCCAGTGACTGCAGGGGCAGCCTGAGGTGCGACTTCCTGCGCAGCAGGCGCTGCCTTCGCCTGGCCGATATCGGCAGCGCTTTCGCCATCAGCCAGCAGAACAGCGATCGGCGTATTCACCTTGACGCCTTCGGTACCGGCCGGGACAAGAATCTTTCCGAGCGTGCCTTCGTCGACGGCTTCGACTTCCATGGTCGCCTTGTCGGTCTCGATCTCGGCGATCACGTCGCCAGCGACAACCTTGTCACCTTCGTTCTTGAGCCATTTGGACAGGTTGCCCTCTTCCATCGTCGGGGAGAGCGCGGGCATGAGGATTTCGATCGGCATGTCTCAGCCCTCCCTTACAGCGTGATGTCGGTATAGAGCTCGGAAGCATCCGGCTCCGGATCGGTCTGCGCGAACTCGGCCGCATCGGCAACGATGTCGCGAACCTCCTTGTCGATCGCCTTCAGGTCGTCTTCGCTCGCCCACGTCTTCTCAAGCAGCCGCGCCTTCACCTGCTCGATGGGGTCGTGCTCGGAGCGCATCTTCTGCACTTCTTCCTTCGAGCGGTATTTCGCCGGATCCGACATCGAGTGGCCGCGATAGCGGTAGGTCAGCATCTCGAGGATGATCGGGCCCTTGCCCGAGCGGCACCATTCAACCGCCAGATCGGCAGCCGATTTGACTGCGCGCACGTCCATGCCATCGACCTGGATGCCGGGAATCTTGAACGAAGCGCCGCGATGCGAAAAATCGGTCTCCGCCGAAGAGCGGTTCACCGACGTACCCATGGCGTAGCGGTTGTTCTCGATGATGTAGATCACCGGCAGCTTCCACAGCGAGGCCATGTTGAAGCTTTCGTAGACCTGGCCCTGGTTGGCGGCACCATCGCCGAAATAGGTCAAGGCGACGTTCTTATTCTCGCGATAGCGGTTGGCGAAGGCCAGTCCGGTGCCCAGCGACACCTGAGCGCCGACGATGCCGTGGCCGCCATAGAAATTCTTCTCCTTGGAGAACATGTGCATGGAGCCGCCCTTGCCCTTGGAGTAACCTCCACGGCGGCCGGTCAGCTCGGCCATGACCCCACGCGGCGACATGTCCATGGCAAGCATATGGCCATGGTCACGGTAGGCGGTGATCATCTGATCGCCATCGGTCAGCGCCATCTGCATGCCGGTGACGACAGCTTCCTGGCCGATATAGAGGTGGCAGAAGCCGCCGATGAAGCCCATGCCGTACAGCTGTCCCGCCTTCTCTTCGAAGCGCCGAATCAGCAACATGTCGCGATAGGCCTTGAGCTCTTGCTCCTTTGTGAAATCCGTGGGCTTGGGCGCCACGAGCACGGAATTCGATTTGCCGTCCGCTTTCTGTTTAGCGGACGCCTTCCTGGCGGCAGAGGCCATACATCACTCCCTGGTAATGTCTCTTTCCGGACATTGGAGGGAGCAGACTTCTCCCTCCGGTTGGGACTGAAGCTAGCATGCAACGCCACCTTTCGCCATGCGGAAAAATGCATGGCAGGCATGCAGCTAAGCACCTGCAATCATTGAGGATAAGTACAGTTAACCGTTATTCGGTTAATTCGACCAGTCAGAGGAACGGATGATGGTGATCTCGTCCGAATGCGACAGGTTAAGCGCCTTGCGCGCCTGCTCGTCGAGCATGTCCTTCTCAAGGGTTCCGTCGTGCAGCAGCTGCACGCGACGCTCCAGATCGACGCGCTTGGTTCTTATCGCATCCAGTTGCGCCTGCAGTTCGACCGCACGAGCACGCAGCTGGTACTTGGAATAGATGCCCAGTTCGCCGTGATAGGCATGGAAGCCGAAATAGGAAAGGAACAGCACGGTCAGGCCTGGCACGATGAACCGGCCGGTGTTTCTTTCTCTGTGCTGACGTGTCCACATGGCGCATTTCCCTGATGGCTACATCTGGCTCCATCATGCTTAACGCCCGGTTACGCTGGATAAAAATTCCGCGCCACAAATGAAAAAGGGCGAGGTTGCCCTCGCCCTTTCGATCAGGTTAGCGCCGTGAAATCCGGCTCCCTTCAACCCTTCAGGATCGAGCGGCCGGCATAGCGGGCCTGCTTGCCGAGCTCTTCCTCGATGCGGATGAGCTGGTTGTACTTCGCCAACCGGTCGGAGCGGGCGAGCGAGCCGGTCTTGATCTGCCCGCAATTGGTCGCGACCGCGAGATCGGCAATGGTGTAGTCCTCGGTCTCGCCCGAGCGGTGCGACATGACTGCGGTGTAGCCCGCGCGGTGAGCGGTCTCGACCGCGTCCAGCGTCTCGGTGAGCGAGCCGATCTGATTGACCTTGACCAGGATGGAGTTGGCCACGCCCATGCGGATGCCATCGCGCAGGCGAGCGGTGTTGGTGACGAAGAGATCGTCGCCGACGAGCTGGGCCTTGTTGCCAACGAGGTCGGTCAGGATTTTCCAGCCTTCCCAGTCGTCCTCGGCCATGCCGTCCTCGACCGAGATGATCGGATAGTCGCCGACGAGCTTGGCCAGATACTTGGCCTGGGTCTTCGGGTCGCGGGTCTTCTTCTCGCCTTCATAGACGTAGTTGCCGCCCTTGAAGAACTCGGTTGCTGCGCAGTCGAGGGCGATCGCCACTTCCTCGCCCGGCTTGTAGCCGGCCTGTTCGATCGACTCCATGATGAAGTCGAGAGCCGCCTGGGCGCTCTTCAGGTTCGGCGCGAAGCCACCTTCGTCGCCGACATTGGTGTTGTGGCCGGCATCCTTCAGGCGCTTCTTCAGCGTGTGGAAGATCTCCGAGCCCCAGCGCACGGCGTCGCGCAGCGACGATGCGCCGATCGGCATGATCATGAATTCCTGGAAGTCGATCGGATTGTCGGCATGGGCGCCGCCATTGATGATGTTCATCATCGGCACCGGCAGCACGCGGGCGTTGGGGCCGCCGAGATAGCGGTAGAGCGGCAGGTTCGAGGCCACGGCCGCAGCCTTGGCGACGGCGAGCGAGACGCCGAGGATGGCGTTGGCGCCCAACCGGCTCTTGTTGGCGGTGCCATCCAGCTCGATCATGGCCTGGTCGATCTCGGCCTGGTGCTCGGCTTCCATGCCGCCGAGCGCTTCAAATATCTCGCCATTCACGGCTTCGACCGCGCGCTCCACACCCTTGCCGAGATAGCGCGGACCGCCGTCACGCAGTTCTACGGCCTCATGCGCGCCGGTCGAGGCACCGGAGGGCACCGCGGCGCGGCCCATCGAGCCGTCTTCCAGAACCACGTCCACTTCCACGGTCGGATTGCCGCGGCTGTCGAGAATTTCACGGCCGATGATGTCGATGATGGCGGTCATTGGGATGTCCCTCGGATATGGCGGAAATATTCGTGCCTCTTAGCGAAAGCCGGAAAAAAGGCAATGTAGAACGCTCCGGCAAGGCAGGAATGCACCGCTCAATTGCCCTTTGCCACCCGGTCGAACGCCATCAGCTTCTCCAGCAGGGCCGGCATGTCCTTCAGCGGAACCATGTTCGGGCCGTCCGACGAAGTCGAATTGTCGGGATCGTGATGGGTTTCGATGAACACGCCAGCGACGCCGACAGCCACGGCGGCGGACGCCAGGGTCTTCACGAAGCGCCGTTCGCCACCCGAAGAACCGCCCTGCCCGCCCGGCTGCTGCACGGAATGCGTGGCGTCGAAGATCACCGGCGCGCCCATGTCGGCCATGATCGGCAGGGCGCGCATGTCCGACACCAGCGTATTGTAGCCGAAGGAAGCGCCGCGCTCGGTGACCAGCACATTGGCGTTGCCCGAGCCGGTGACTTTGGAGATCACGTTCTTCATGTCCCAGGGAGCGAGGAACTGGCCCTTCTTCACGTTCACGATCTTGCCCGTCTTCGCCGCGGCGACGAGCAGGTCGGTCTGGCGGCTGAGAAAGGCCGGGATCTGCAGCACGTCGACCACTTCGGCCACGAGCACGCACTGCTCTTCGTTATGAATGTCGGTCAGGATCGGAAGGTCGAATTCCTTGCGCAGATCCGCAAATACCGGGAGGGCCGCATCAAGACCGGCACCGCGCGTGGCGCCGAGCGAAGTCCGGTTCGCCTTGTCGAAGCTGGATTTGTAGACCAGGCCGATACCGAGCTTCTGGGTCAGTTCCTTCAGCGCGCCGGCCATGTCGAAGGCGTGCTGACGCGACTCCAGCTGGCAAGGACCGGCGATCAGCGCCAGCGGCGCCTTGTTGTCGAAAACGACATTGCCAACGGTAACGGTCGGGTTCGGCGCGTTCATCAGAGCTCCTCGAATACGAAAACGGCGCCCTGGCCGGGTGCCGGAGGTACGATCAGCCGATTGTCACGATGGTCGAACTCGATGACATTGGCGCGAAGAAGATTTTCGGTCTGCGTCAGGCTCGCAACGCCAAACACGACAGCGGCAAGCCACAGCGGCGAGCTGGACGGAACATCAAGGCCGAATTCGGCAGCGAAACCGGCGCCGTCCTCGACCGTGATCGCGGCATTGGGCAGGCTAACCTCAAGCCGGCCGGGCGACTGCGCCGCAACCGGAGCGCCGGCGACCGTCTCGAAGAATTTCCGATGGCTGCCGGACTCGTCCGCGCAGGCTACCACCGCCGCGATGCGCCGTGCGCCGTTGGCATGGGCCTGAAGCGCCGAACGGTCGACTTTTGGGGCGTTCGCGCGCTCGCAGGTGAAGAAGAAGGTGCCCGGCACCGCTGCCTCGGCGGCGAAAGCCAGCCGGAAGGATGCGGTGTCCGCCTTGCCGGAGGCGTCGACGAAGGGCCGCGAGAAATCCAGCCGAGGGCCGGCCGACACCCCGGCGCGCACAAAGGCGTCGTGGTCGGCATCGGCGTCGCGCGTGGAAAACACCACTGCCGAAAGCCCTTCGGCGCCATTCAGTTCGCGAAAGGCGCGGTCGCGGGCGACGAACACGTTGCCGGCAGCGACCGCCTCGGCGGCCTTGGCCGTGTCTCCCACCACCAGGGGTTCGAGAAAGGTGCCGTCGGCCAGGTAGACGCAGGCGTTCTCGGTGCCGAAAGGATGCACGCCGACAGGCGATACGGTGAAGCCCAGCGCCTCATACCGGGTGCGCGCCGTGCCGAGAGCGGCGGTCGGCAGCACGAGGTGGTCGAGTTCGCGGGGACTGGCGGTGATGCTCATCGTGCTGCCATGTGCCCGAATTTTTGCGCGCGTTCAAGCGGGGCGCTGCTCTCCCTCCCCCTTGAGGAGAGGCAGCATCAATTCAGCACGAGCCAGCCGGACAAAATGATGATCGCGGCACCGGCCAGGGTGTGAAGCTCGACAGGGGTCGAAAAAACAAACAGCCCGAACAGGCAGCCCCAGATGATCTGACTGTACTGGAAGGGCGCGACCACGGAAGCCTCGCCGATGCGGAAGGCGCGAACGAGAAGCACGTGGCCGCCGAGCATCATCGCTCCGCCGGCAAGCGCAAGCGCCAGATCTTCGAAGCTGACTGGCGAGACCCCGCCGCTGACAGCCGCAACTGCAAGTGCGACCGGCGCGAGCACGACCAGCAGGCTCGAGACAAGCGCCTCATCGGTCTCGGCCATCTTGGTCCTGCGCAGCAGAACGAGCGAGAGCGCAAAGAAGACAGCGGACCCGACCGCCGCCGCGTGCCCCAGATTGAGCGGGGCGGCACCCGGCTTGAGGGCGAGCGCCACGCCGCCGAAACCGATCAGAACGCCCGCCCAGCCAATTGCCGAAAGCCGCTCACCCAACAGCGCAAACCCGAGCACGGCCACGAGGATCGGCGTCAGGAAAGCGAGCAGATATGCCTCGGCGAGCGGCAAGACCGCAAAAGCATAGTGGATGAGCAAGGTATCGCCGGCGAGCAGCAGTGCCCGCAGCAGCGCCGTGCGCGGATGGCGCGGGACGAGGCGTGGCCCTCGGCCGGTCGAAAAGGAGTGAGCAAACAGGAGAAGCAGCGCCGCCGCGGTGACGAGAAAGGTCACCTGCGGCGCCGGCATACCTTCCGCAAGCAGCTTTACGATTACATCGGTGCCCGAGAACACGGCGAAGGCGGAAAGAACGAATAGGGCAGCGCGATTGTTCGACGGCTGGGCAACCGCGCCCTCGGCATCTGCCGAAGGCGTTTCAGCGGACATTGGAGCGGCCGAAGCGTTCTTCGATGAGCGACTGGCCGTATTCGAGGCAGATCGACAGGATCCAGTAGATCATGGACGCCGTGATCAGCATCTCGATGTGCCGGAATTCCGTCTGGCCCTGCGTGCGAGCGAGATACATGATTTCCCAGACGCCAACGACCGACACCAGCGACGAATCCTTCAGCATGGCGATGAACTGGTTGCCCGTCGGCGGGATGATGACACGCATCGCCTGCGGCAGGATCACGAGGGCCATGGTCTGGGAAGGATTGAGGCCAAGCGCCGCTGCGCCCTCCGACTGTCCACGCGGGATGCTCTCGATGCCGGCGCGGAATATCTCGGTCATGTAGGCGCCGTAGCAGAGCGAAAGCGCGAGAATGCCGGCCGGGACGGCGCCGATGACATAGCCCACCTGCGGCAGCCCGAGATAAATGATGTAAATCTGCATGAGCAGCGGCAGGCCGCGAAACAGCGAGGTGTAGAACGTTGCAAGCCCATAGATGACGCCGTTGTTCGACAATTTGCCGATGGCGCCGACGAGCGCAATTGCCGTGGCGATCGCGATGGAGATCGCGGAAATGTAGAGCGTCGTGACCACGCCCTGCGTGACCAGGAAGCCGATCTTCTTGGCGATGAAGGCGAAGGAGAGATCGAACGAATAGAAGAACAGCATCAGGAGCACGAAAAGCTCCACCCACACCGCGACGATCTGCTGGGTGCGCGAAAGCTGGCGCAGCGCCTTCCAGTTGGCGGCTACGATGAGCGCAATCAAGAGGGCGGAGACGAGCCGGCTCGTGGCGGGGTTTTCGCCTAGCCAGGCTTCGGCCGAGGGCAACAACCGGCTGATCCAAGCGGAGCTGATGTCGAGCTGGTAGAGCGCAAACGTCACCAAGGCCAGAATTAACAGGCCGGCGGCCCGCCGCGATGCTTCCGGATAGCTGAGTATCAGTCGGCCGAGCATGGTCTCGATCTTTCGCCTTTCACGCAGCGCGCTCGCGCCACCAGTCCTGAACCTGGAGCTTCCAATAGGTGAGCTGCGCGACCGCAAGCCCGGCCAGACCTCCGGCCCAGACGAGGCCGAAGGGCTCGAACAGCTTGTAGCGATCAGACTCTCCAAGGATACCTTCGGCGACGACTTTGCCGCCGATTGCAGTGGTATTGAGCCCGTGCCCTCCGAAGGCAGTGCAATACCAGACGCCGGGGCTCATGCGCCCGATCTGGGGCATGAGATGGCGGGCATAAGACATGAGGCCCGACCAGGCGAGCTCGGTCTTGAGGCCGGCCAGCTGCGGATAAGTGCCAACCATTTCGGCCCGTAGCTCACTCACGAGCGCCTGCGTGGAGGCGGCGCGCGTCGTGATGCGCCCGCCCCAGAGCAGACGCTTGCCGTCGTCGACGACGCGGTAGTAATCGCCGGCGCGGCGGTTGTCGCCGATGGCATCCGTAGTCTGGATCGCGGAGGCAATGAGTTCCGGCGCTTCTTCGCTGACCATCACATAGGTCGCAATCGGGAGGAAGGACCGCTTGAGCCTGCCATGCAGCGAACCCGTGTAGCCGCCGGTGGTGAAGACGACGTTGCACGCCCTCACCTCGCCATTCGCGGTGGTCACGCGCTTTTGCGCGCCGGTCAGGTCAATGCCTTTCGCCGGTGACGATTCGAAAATGCGGCCGTCGTGGCGCTCGATTTCGCGCGCGACGCCCCGCAGATAGTTGAGCGGATGGATGTGAAACGACTGTCCGTCGCGCACCGCCTGGAAGTAGCGATCCGACTTCAGTACGGACCGCACCTGGTCGCGATCCAAGAATTCGAGCTCGTAGCCATGGAGCCGTCGGGCTTCCTCGACATACGCCTTCAGGCTGGCGCCATCGTCATAGCGCAGCACGCTCATCAGACCCGTCTTCGGCTTCGCGTCGTCGATGCCAAGGACCTGGATGGTCTGGCGGACGAAATCCACGCCCTCTATCGACATTTGGTGCAGACGCCTGGCTGCTTCCTGTCCAGCAATCCGGGCGATTTGGTCGGTGCCGGTGGCATAGCCCGGACCGACGAACCCACCATTGCGGCCCGAGGCGCCGAACCCGACGCTTTCGGCTTCGAGAACCATCACGGTCTGCCCTGCCCTTGCGAGCTGCAGCGCGGTCGTCAGCCCGGCGAGACCGCCGCCGACGATCAGGGTGTCGCACTCTTCCTTACCGGAGAGCGGCGGACGCTTCTTCGGATCGGACATGGTCCGCTTGTAATAGGTATCGGGATAGGTCATCGCGCGCCTGGGTCTTTCAGGAAAGGGAAAGGCACGGGCCGCAAATCAGCCCGTGCCGGTCGACTCAGTCTGCGCTGTAGTCTTTGCCGTACCACTTGGTGGTGAGTTGGGCGAGCGTGCCGTCCTTCTTCATCTCCTCGATGAGGCCGCCGACCTTGGCCGTCCACTCCGCATCGCCCTTTTCGGCAATCACGACGAGAGGCTCACGGAAGGCGTATTCACCTTCGATGACGCGGATCGGGTAGCCGTTCTTCATCGCATTGAGCGCCGTCTGCTCGGGCGCGATCACCGCATTGATGCGAACGCCGTCGCCGAGGCGCAGATCATCGAAGGGAAGCATCGAGTCGGCATAAGTGCGGACCTCGCCGGGCTCCAGCTTGTATTCGACCGGAGGCAGGCCCGGCGCGTCGATCTCGAGCCGGCGGTTGATGAAATCTTCCGACGTAGTCGCCGTTTCGACGGCGATGACCTTGCCGTTGAGGTCGGCCACGGACTGCGCCTTGCTGTCATTGTGGACCGCGTAGACGTAAGGGCTGTAGTAATAGATGCCGGCGAAATCGATCACCTGGGCGCGGGCTTTGGTCGGCGTCACCGAACCGACGCCGAGGTCGTAGCGCCCCTGCCAGTGGCCGCCGGTCAGCGTCGCCCATTCAGGCGTCTCGAAGCTCACCTCGACCCCGAGCCGCTTTGCGATCTCGTGCGAAACGTCGATATCGAAGCCGACCATCTGGTTGTTGTCGTCCAGATAGCTCTGCGGCGGCCAACCGCTGTTGGTGGCGACAACCATTGCCTTCTTTCCCATGACGCGGTCGAGCGTCTGCCCGGCATGGGCCGAGACCGCGAAGGCGACAAAGGCAGCCCCAATGGCCAGTCGTGCGATGAGCTTTTTCACGTGGTCCTCCCGTTCACTCCCGTCAGCATCCCCCGATTTATGTAAGTTGTCTGACAACCAAATCTCTAGGTGGGCTTCCTTCGGAGTCAAGAGCACGGCGGCGGCTGACCGGGGAAACGATTGGATCAATCCCGCGCATCCGTAGTGACAGATTCCTGACGGCTGGGTTCGTCAGACTCCTACCCCTTCCGCTCCTGCAGGATGTTGCCGCCATCCACCACGAGAACGGATCCGTTGACATAACTCGCTCCATCAGATGCGAGGAAAACCACCGTCGCGGCAACCTCGTCCGGCGTTCCGGGGCGTCCGGGCGGGGTGCGGCGTGCGGCCTCAATCTCTTCCGGCGTCGAAGCGCCGGTTTCGATCCATCCCGGTGCGACCGCGTTCACGGTGATACCGTGGCGCGCGACCTCCAGCGCCAGCGCATGGGTCATTCCCACCATTCCGGCCTTGGCCGCGGAATAGGCCGACTCGCCTTCGTTGGATACATAGGGACCGGTGACCGACGCGATGTTGACCACGCGGCCATGCCCGTTCTCGACCATCGGCGGCAGAAACGCCCTCGTGACGAGAAAAGCCGTCTTTAGGCTGACCTCGATTCCCCGGTTCCAATCGCTCTCAGTCAACTCAGTGAAACGTTTCTGGAGGGCCGGCTGCGCGGCGGTTCCCATGCCGGCATTGTTGACGAGCACGTCGACGTCGCCGATCTCGGCATGCAGGCGTTCAACCTGCGCCGCGTCCGTCAGATCCGCGAGGGCTGCCTTGACCACGATGCCTTCCGCGCGAAGCTCCGCTGCGCGCTCGAAGATGCGCTCGGAGGACGACGTGATGGCCACCGACAGCCCTGCCCCGGCAAGTGCGCGCGCTATCGCCATGCCGATGCCGTCGGGCGCTCCGGCGCCGGTCACCAGCGCAGTCACGGATTTCGATTGCATGTCCCCTCCCGTTTGCTCCGGATCCCAAGCTCCGCTCAATAGCCTGCGGTCACTCCGAAATCGATCGGAAGCGCCGCGCCGGTAAGCGGAGCACTGCCGGGCTCGCACAGGAAGTGAATGAGCTCGGCCACCTCCTCCGCCTTGATGAAACGGGCGCGATCGCCTTGCGGGTAGTGCGACAGAAGCCGGCGCTTGTAGCCTTCCGGATCGCCGTCGCCATACGCCGTGGCCTGATATTCGATCATCGGTGTGGCGACATCTGCCGGACAAACCGCATTGACCCGGACGCCATGGGGCGCCAGTTCCAGCGCAAGCGCCTTCGACAGCAGCACCAACCCGCCCTTTGAAGCGCAATAGACCGCTGCTCCGTTGTTGCCGACGAGGCCGGCATCGGATGCGATGTTGATGACCGCACCCCGCGAGGCGATGAGATGTGGCGTCGCGGCGGCGGTCAGGAAGAACGCGCCCTTGAGATTGATATCGAGCACACGGTCCCAGTCCTGCTCGCTGACTTGCACGGACGGCCCCTCGAGCCAGACGCCCGCCGCGTTCACCAACACGTCGATCCCGCCGCCCCAGGCGACAGCGGCCTCCACCGCCTCCCGGCACGCCGGAACCGATCGGATGTCGAAGCCGACCCCTAGAACCTCGGTGCCGACCGCCGCGATGCGCCCCTTTGCCTCGTCAAGCCGGGGCCCTTCGAGGTCTGCGACCACGATGCGATCACCACCGGCTGCAAACCGCAACGCGGTTGCGATGCCCATGCCGCCAGCACCGCCTGCGATCATGACCGTTCTAGCTGACATCAGGCACTCCTCCCGGTCTTCGGGTCAGCCTAGCCTCTCCCGAAACTGCCGTTGGTGTGGCTACAAGAACCGCTTTCACTTCTCAAGACACACAGTTGGGCCATTGGCGTCTCGGAAATGCTGCCAGAGTCCCGGGGTAGGACGGCGGACGTTGTCTTAAGAACGTCAGACGACAAGCTTTGGGGAGTTGGGCGTCTCGTTCGTATATTTTTCCGAATGGCCGATTTTAGGAATTCCATTCCTGTCAAATCCCATCGGTTCAGGGCAATTGTGCGCCCACTGGAACCCTGACCGTCGAGATCGAGTCCGCTTGCATGCTACGGATTGTCACCCGTCCCGGAACGTACAGCGTCTTCGCATGAGGCGGCGGCGATGCTATTCGCCATGGTGACCCGACTGAAACCGTGAACTGAAAAATGATACTCCCAACTGTCGCCGCCGATGCCGTCCGGCACGAGCCCGCGAAAGCCACCCCTATGGTCACGTTCGAACGCGTGACCAAACGCTTCGGCAATGACGCGAAATCCTTCACTGCGCTCGATGGCGTCGACATGGCCGTCGGCCGCGGCGAGATCACCAGCATCATCGGTCGCTCCGGCGCCGGCAAGTCCACGCTCATCCGGCTCGTCAATGGCCTCGAGAGGGCGACTTCGGGAAAGGTGATCGTCGACGGCACCGAGGTGGGCGGGCTGAACGACGCGGGCCTGCGCGGACTGCGGCGGGAGGTCGGGATGATCTTCCAGCATTTCAACCTGCTGTCCTCGCGCACCGCATTCGACAATGTCGCGCTGCCGCTGGAGATTGCCGGCTTTAGCCGAACCGAGATCAAGGGCAAGGTCGAGCCGCTTCTCGACCTGGTCGGCCTCGGCGACAAGGCGGCGAGCTATCCGTCCGAATTGTCGGGCGGGCAGAAGCAGCGCGTCGGCATCGCCCGGGCGCTGGCCACGTCGCCGAAGCTGCTGCTCTCCGACGAGGCCACCTCGGCGCTCGATCCGGAAACGACGCAGTCGATCCTGGCCCTGTTGAAGCAGATCAATGCCGAACTTGGCCTGACGGTCCTGCTGATCACGCATGAGATGGAGGTGGTGAAGGCCATCGCCTCGCATGTCGCCGTCATCGACCGGGGGCGCATCGTCGAGCAGGGGCGCACCTTCGACGTCTTCACCGCCCCGCAGCACGAGACGACGCGGATCCTGCTGGCGTCTACGCTGGGCACCAGCCTGCCGGAATGGTTGCGCTCCGGCCTTAAGCCCGAGCTTTCCGCCGGCGACCGCATTCTGGTGCGGCTCACCTTCTTCGGCGCGACGGCCTTCCAGCCGTTGATGGCGCGACTGGTCACCGAAATCGGCAGCGACATCAACATTCTCGCCGGCGCCATCGAGGAGATCGCCGGCGAGCCCTTCGGCACCCTCGTCGTGGCCTACCCGGCCGCACCCGAAACTCTCGAGCGCGCCAACCGCTTCTATGCGGCAACCGGCCTTTCCACGGAGGTGCTCGGCTATGTCGCCTGAGATGCTTTTCGGACTGCTCTGGAAGTCGCTGCTGCAGACGCTACACATGGTGGCCGTGTCCGGCCTGGTCGGATCGTTGATCGGCCTGCCGATCGGCGTTTTCCTAGCCACCAGCGGCAAGGACGAGCTTTTCCCCGCACCGAAGCTCAACTATGCGATCGGGCTTATCGTCAATGCCGCCCGCTCCACGCCGTTCATCATCCTGGTCGTGGCGATCATCCCGTTCACCCGTCTTCTGACCGGCACCTCGATCGGCACCACGGCGGCCATCGTGCCCTTGACCATCGCTACCGTTCCCTTTTTCGCCCGCCTGGTGGAGGCTGCGATCCGGGAGATCGACAAAGGTTTGATCGAGGCCGCCCGCGCCATGGGCGCGACGCCGATGCAGATCGTCTTCAAGGTGCTTCTCGCCGAGGCTCGGCCGGCCATCCTGCTCGCCTTCACCATGACCATTGTCAGCCTCATCGGCTATTCGGCGATGGTCGGCGCTGTCGGCGGCGGCGGCCTCGGCGATCTGGGCATCCGCTACGGTTATCAGCGCTTCATGCCGGAGGTGATGCTGGCCGTGGTGATTGTGCTGATCGTTCTCGTCCAGCTCGTCCAGAGCGCCGGCGACGCGCTGGCCCGCCACTTCGACAAGCGCAACCGCAAGAGCTGATTTCCATCCTCCCTCCCAAGTCGTGTAACATCAAGGAGATACACATGATGAAGTTCCTCGTCTCTGCGGCCCTTGCCGCCCTCGTCAGCTTCCCGGCGCTGGCCGAAGACATCAAGGTCGGCGTCACACCCGGCGAGCACGCGCAGATCATGGAAAAGGTCAAGGAGATCGCCGCCAAGAAGGGCCTCAACATCGAGATCCTGGAATTCTCCGACTATGTGGTGCCGAACCAGGCCGTCGCCGACGGCGACCTCAACGCCAACTCCTTCCAGCACCAGCCCTATCTCGACAACCAGATCGCCGATCGCGGCTTCGATCTCGTCAGCATCGGCAAGACCATCACCACGCCGATGGGCGTCTATTCGAAGAAGGTGAAGAACCTCGGCGAGCTCGCTGAAGGCGCGACTGTCGCCATCCCGAACGACCCGACCAATGGCGGCCGCGCGCTGCTGGTCCTGGCCAAGGAAGGCCTCATCAAGGTCAATCCGGAAGCTGGCCTGAAGGCGGGCCCGGCCGACGTCACCGAGAACCCGAAGAACATCCAGTTCTCCGAGCTCGACGCCGCCCAGCTTCCCCGCTCGCTCGACGACGTCGATGCGGCCGTCATCAACACCAACTACGCACTGGAAGCCGGCTTGCATCCGAAGACCGACGCCATCGCCATCGAAGGCCAGGAGTCGCCCTATGCCAACCTGATCGTCGTGCGCAGCGCCGACAAGGATGCACCGTGGGCCAAGACGCTTGTCGAGGCCTACCATGACGACAGCATCAAGGCGTTTATCAACGACGAGTTCAAGGGCGCGCTGATCCCGTCCTGGTAAGCTGCGCCCAGCGCTCCGGCGCGACGCAGCAAACTGTCGAGCTACGACGCCCGGCTGGCCCAGCGCCTGCCGGGCGTTTTCGTATCGTCGGGCTTGTGAGACTCCGGCAATGCCACATTGGTTCATTGCAATCGACTGGAACGCAGCTGAGGCCGAAGGCTTGGCGCGACAGGCCGGATTTATCGCAGCATCGCCGCTCCCGCGACAACGATGATCGCGAGCAGGACAAGAGCGGCAATGACAATGAGCGTACTGTTTCGTCCGGGCTTCGGCACACTGTCCATGGGGCGCATTGCGTCGGCGAATGTCGCAGCATTTCTAGAATGCGGCGCAACCTCCGCCTCCGAATCCGCCGCGGGGTCGGTGTGAATATCGGCGGCCTCGGCGTCCGTTTCCATTGGGGCCGCAGGGGGATCAAAACCAAGTGTTTTGTCAGCTTTTCGGCCTGCATCTATGTCCGAGCTATGTCCGAGCGCTCCTGCTTAGGAGTTCCCTCATCTTGTGATCCGGCCATTGGCGAACCTCCGGATGGATACCAACCGTCGCAATGAAATGATGTTCCCGCAAAGTTTCAACTCGTGAGGGAACGGCGTGGCGGGGCCGCCGATACTCGCGATCCGAAATAGAGTGCTCATTGTGAGTGGACTTTCTCGTCGCATCGGCTGGATTCCGAACGGGATCCTTGTTCTCCTAGGGCCATGCCAACGCCGCGTCTTTTCCACTGCCTCCGATTTGCCGCGCCTGTTCGCCATCGACGTCGAGACCGGCAAACCCTGCACAACGTTCGGCGACAACGGATTGGTCGCCCTGCGCCAGGACATGGGGCCGGTTCCACCCGGCGTCCACTTCATTTCCTCGCCCCCGCTGTTGGCAAAGGACAGGATCGTGCCGAGCGGATGGGTGCGCGCAAGATGGTGTACATCAGCATCACCTTCATGCCCTTCAAGCTCAGGATGCTGCCCTACGAAGAGGGTATAAAGGAGGGGCTTTACAAGCCGTGGAGCGGCTGGAACGAGCCCAACCCGCAGACGCGGTTAAGAACAACCCGCAGCACGGCACCCTCATCGCGATCATAGTGAAGCCTTGGCTCAACATCCCCGGCGTTCCCTGCGTGCGGCCGCTCGGTCCAGATGCCGGAAGCAGGATCGCGCTCCGTGCACCAAGAGCTTTCTCACATAGCGGTTGCCACGTCTGCCGATACCCAGCAGCGTCTGTTTCCCGCCGGTCGAGTATTGCCTGGGCACCAAACCCAGCCATGCCGCCAGATCGCGAGCTTGCGAAACTGCAGCCCGCTGCCGACAGCGGCGAGCACAGCGGTCGCACCCAAGGCGCCGATAGCAGGGATTGTCATCAGTCGGCGTGTGACGTCCTCTGGATCGGCGATCGCTTCGAGAAGCGGCAGGGCCGTTGTAGATGCGGTCCAGAGCGATCCGCGGCGTGCGGCCGAGTGCGCCTAGCTATCGCGCGCGCGTGCTGCCGGGGGAACTCTAGCAATGGGACGTTTGCCGACTGGCAGCTTTCATGTCGGGTGGTATTCTGATTCACGCTCAACATGAGCCTATATGAACTGACCGACCTCGAGTGGCGCTTGATCCGGCGAAGCGTGCCGCACGTCAATGACCGGCGCATGCTCAACGGCACCTTCTTGATAGTGCGAGTGGGAACTCCATGGCGGCACCTGCCGGAGCGCTCCGATCCACACACTACCTGCTACGCCACTCCTTGGCACATCATCCGTCGCAGAGGTATTGCCGGCGCCGCCGAGTGACGATTTCCTACAAATCATGACGCGCCGATTTGGCCGATACGATCCGGTGACGTGCTCAATCGTCCCTCATTCGTGAGCGCCAAAAATGGCAATCCGCCAATTGGTGAGTCGGATATGGGAGTCAAAACCACGAAATCCAGCATTTCCAGGGGTTTCAGGGGCTGACTGGCGGAGGGAGTGTCTAAATAGGTAATCTTCCCAACCAACTGAATAATATCGCTTATTTTACGCGGAATTCCAGAAAATACCCGGGAAAATACCCGGCATCGCCAAGGCTAAGCTCTTATTCATGCCGCTCCAGACACCGGCAAACCGAGCATCCACTGCATGATATCCGATTCTCTCCATCTGACGCACGCAGGGCTCAGGGCAAGTGGCCGCGGAAAGGCCTCCGCATCCATCTTTCGATAGATAGTTGAACTACCGAGGCTGGTCATTGTCATTACGTCCCTGAGCCGCAGTAGACGGTCGGGGAAGTTATCGTTTGCGGCGCGCATCATCGCCCTCCTCGTGTTGAACGCCATTGGCGCATGCGAAAGCCGCCGGCCGAAACCGGTGACAGATGAATCGAAATTTCAGGTGATGCTTAATTGGTGACGACTCTGATGGTGGTGTCAACACCAATGTTTGCCGTCGGTTGTGGCCCGCCGCCCTTGCGAGCGACGGGCAAAGTCCGGCTGGTGAGACCGGGCCGCTGTGGTGTGTGGTGGTGATGCTTAGATGTTTACCGACTTGCCTGCAGCAGCCGCTGCGGCATCACGCTCGCCGCGTTCGCGGTTGATCCGCTCCAGATTAGCAATCGACGAGACTCGCTTACTTCCACTGAACCCAGCCAGCAGATCGCGGAAAGCGCCTTCGGCTTCCTCGATCACAATGCGCGCGGCATCGACCTTGCTGTCATCTGGTCCGACATTGGCCTACAATGCAGCCTCAGCGGCATCAAGGAATGCCTTAACATGGCGAACATCGAGCAAAAGCTGTTCAACATTGGTCATTACAGTTCTCCTCATCGCCGGCACGCAGCCGGACGGTTCAACAAGCCCGCACAAGGCGAGCGACTAGATTCACCCACAAGGGTGCATGCGTTGCGTTGAAAGGCCGCTCAATGGGTTACGATGCGGCGATGTCCTGAAGGACTGAGCTACCAGATAATGGAGCAGTGCCTAAAGAGAGAATTTCGGGAGCCATTGTCAAGCAGTCTCCTCGACGCGATCGAACATGCCCTGGGTCTCCCACGTGCCATCCGGCCACATGATCTCGTGGCGCCAGAGCGGACGCTTGCCGTTTTTCCATTCTTGGAGTTGCTCCTCCGTCGCCGGCTCGAACCTGACCGTGCGGCGCTGGCTGGCGGTGTTTAGCATGCTGCGGGTTCCTCGGTTGAAAGCAATTGTTAGCAAATGTATAGCAATGATTGGAAACCGCAGTCAACTATCAATTGCTAACATTTGCTAACATTTCACGGGGAGCCATATGGCAAAGACCGCTAGCCTAGGAATTCGTATTGAACCAACTGTCAAAGACGCATTAGAGAATGCCGCAAAGGCCGATCGCCGTACGGTCGCTTCATATGTCGAAAAGCTGATCGTCGACGACCTGGAGGCCAAAGGCTTCTTGCCAAAGGGTGCGGCCGAATAGCCTTGACGCTTCGCTCCACTCCGCCACTTTGATGGTCATAGGGGCGTATCTCGACCAGCTATTCACAGGAAGATGTGCGGCAACGCTGGCGTAAGATCTGCGGGCGACCTGTGGAGACGTCTGATGAGCAAAGCAGTTGAAACACAACGCAAGGTTTTGTTGTTCGCAGCAAAAATCCTCGTGCGCTTTGGCGACGTATACCTACCCATCTTTGAGAGGGCCGAGCGCGAATACAAAGAGGCCCTTAACCGAAAATCTGCAATTGAACGTGCGCGCAGGATTGTCCGCGAAGGCGTTCCGGAAGACTATCGGGATTGATCACTCACCTCGATGGGCTCCGTGCGCCCCGCGTCGCAGAATGAAATGGACGAACCTGGCTCATACTCAATTCCACACCGCAAGCGGATGCTGTCTATTGCGGCTCGGCTTGTTGTAGAGCACGGGGACGTTGCGCTTCCGATCTTCGATCGGTGTGAGGCCGAACTTGAAGTCGCCCGCCAGCGGCGCGCAGCAGTCAACCGAGCGCACCAGATTGTCACCAGGGCGTTCCGAAAGACCCTCGGGATTGACCTCTTCGCTGCACCTTGCTCCGCAAGGCCATTGGTGGTGAGCATCTCGGCAGCGACTCCAGAAACACCGACCGCGATTGACGCGACGTCGCACATCAGATAGCCAGCGCACGCTGCTTCACCACCAGCAAAACACCACACGAGGAGAGACGGGATCGTCCTTGGGGCTCTGCCTCAAGGGTAATGTGTTTTGTTGCCGGGGGTTGGATTGCCGTTGAAAATCGTTCGCCGAAGTGACTCGGACTATTTTTATTTGCGTTGCAGCTTGTTCGGAAAGACGGTCTGCAAATCGACCGGATTGACCGACAGGAATCTGGCTGAAGCGGTTCGCATTCAAACCGAGGCCAGCATGCTTCATGAGCACGTCTTCGGACCCAAGGCGACCAAGACGTTTTCCGAGGCCGCTGCCTCCTACGTCAAGTCTGGCGGTTCCAACCGGTTTCTCGATCGGCTTATTCGGCACATGGGGTCCGCCCTGCTCCACACAATTGGTCAGGCTGAACTTGATGAAGCCGCCCGCGAACTCTACCCCACTTCGGCACCGGAGACCCGCAACCGCCAGTGCTACACACCATTTATTGCCGTCTGGAACCATGCCATCGGGAATGGCTGGGCTGACGTCCGTCAATGGCGGCGGCCGCGCAAGCCAAAAGGCACCAACGTCGTTCAGTCGGCCACGCAGCGGAGCGGCACAGCGCCAGTGGACTACGAGCGCGCTGCCGAGTTCGTTGCCGCAATGTCGCCCGCCCCCGCAATGGTGATGACATTCCTCTTCTATACAGGCCTTCGCCCCATCGAGGCGTTCGCTCTAGACGCCACGGACGTCGATATCTCTAAGCGGTGGTTGGCAGTGCGCACTAGCAAGACTGGCGAGCCGCGAGGCGTGCCGCTGCACTCGTTCTTGTGCGAGTGGCTTGGCCCACTGGTCGAGCGTGGAGGTGAATTATTCAGGACGCCACGCGGTGAACCATACGGCGCGGTTCAGAATGGTGGTGGTGGTCTGAAGTCTGCGATCCAGGGCGCGCGCCGTAGGTCCGGAATCAAAGACGTGTCGCCCTACACCGCTCGCCATACCGTCTCGACAGGCCTAGTTATTGCCGGCATTCACCCGCACATCAAGGATCAGATACTCGGCCACGCGACCGACAGCATGTCGCGGCGTTAAACGAACGTACCGCAGCAGCCGTTGATCGAGGCTATCGACACGCTGCCGGTGCCTGACTCATGGCGAAAGCTGGAATGGTGGAACGACCCGCTGGCCTGGAGCCGCCGTCTGGTTGAGGGGACTGGCGCTAGGAATGATTTGAAGCGAGAATCGTGGAGCACCCAATAGAAGGATCGCGCATGGACGATGTCTCGCTGAAAGACGATCTGCTGTTCGGGGCAAACTCGATAGCCAGCTTTCTCGGCGTCGAAAGGCGCCAAGTGTACCACCTGGCCTCGGATAGGCTGATACCTTCGTTCAAAATCGGCGACACAGTTTGTGCCAGGAAGTCCACGTTGGTGCGGAACTCCTTGCAGCGTACAGGTCATCTAGCCGCACCCGCCCGCCCCGCTGTCCACATGCCGCTAGGATAATATTCCTTTTCCCTTGACACCGCACCCTGATGAGAACATGTTGAGAACATCGCCAGCCAACAGGTCGGCGATGCACCTCTGCACATCATGATTCTCGCGCCTGTCTGGCGCCACGGGAGAGCTTTGCCTTGCGTAAACCGGAGACCATCGAAAGGCTGTATCTGGATTTCGACGGATTCTTTGCCTCGGTCGAGCAGCAGGCAGACCGGCGCCTTCGGGGCCGTCCGGTCGGCGTCGTTCCATTCGAAGGCACCGACCGAACCTGCGTCATCGCCTGCTCGCGCGAAGCCAGGGCATTCGGCGTCAAGAATGTGATGAATATCGCGGAGGCGCGCGCGCTGTGTCCCGACCTGGTGCTGGTGCCGCAAAAGCCTGACCTCTATCGCCGCGCGCACAACACACTCTTGGCGGAAATTGAAACGGTGATCCCGATCGACACCGTGAAGTCGATCGACGAACTCACCTGCCGTCTGGACGAAGCCGGCCGGAACGAGCCGCTGCAGCTGGCCGCGCGGCTGAAAGGCACGCTGGCGCGCAATGTCGGCCCCTACCTGACCTGCTCGATCGGTTTTGCTGCCAACCGCCAACTCGCCAAGATGGCTTGCAAGGCCGGCAAAAGCGCCGGCGAGAATTACGGCGACGGCTGCATGGTGTGGCGGCCGGAAGACCTGCCCGCCCCTCTCCTCGCCCTGAAGCTTTCGGACATTCCCGGTGTCGGTGGCAACATGGAACGTCGACTGATCCGCGCGGGCATCGATACCGTCGAGGATCTATACCGGCTGCAGCCGAAACACATGCGCAAGCTCTGGAACAATGTCACGGGCGAACGGCTCTGGTACGCCCTGCATGGCTATGACGCGCAGGCGCCGGAGGCCGAGCGCGGTATGTTCGGGCATGGGCGCGTGCTACCACCCGAAAGCCGATCCCTGCCCGGCGCCTATGAAATCTGCCGACTGCTGCTAACCAAAGCCGCTCGACGATTGCGCCGCGCTGGCTACTACTGCAACGGCCTCTGGCTGTGGCTATCCGTGCGCGACGGCGAATGGTCGGGCAAGCTGAAGCTTCCAGTGGTCAACGACGATCAGGCTATGCTCGCTGGGCTAGCAAAGCTTTGGCTGCTGGTGAAGGACAAGTTTCCACGCGGCGTGACCGTGTTCCGTGTCGGCGTGACCCTCTTCGAGCTGAGCCCGGCCGACCAACGTCAGATCGACATGCTGCTCAACGACGATCGGTCGCGCAAGCGATGGGAGAATGCCAGCGGCGCGATCGACAATCTCAACACCCGCTATGGTCGCACCGTCGTCAGTCTCGGCATAGGAAGCCACCGGCCGGAGGCCATGTTGGCGGCAAGATCAGCTACACGCGCATTCCGTCTGCGGAGGATTTCTGGTGAGCACCTGGAAAGAAAACTTGCAGGTCCGCGACTTAGACGATGGCCAGCGGCTGGAAATCACCTGCAAGAGCTGTGGCCACGTCCACTATCTGACGCGCAAGCTGATCGGCACGTCGCCCGAGCGCGAATTCCTCTAACCTCGACGAGATCGAGCGAGAGACCGCTTGCAAGGCGCGCGGTTGCCGCGGTGCTGTCCGGCTGGCGATGGTTCGCAGTGGCGACACCAGCGCGTTCGTCGGCGGCCTTGCCTAGCATCCGAAGTTGCCATGAGCGGCCAGGGAAGCCCACACGACACGCATGCGCATGCGCCGCATCTTACACCGTCGACATCTTATGGTCACGAAATGACCCGGAAAGTGGTCGGCTCTGGACGCATTGTCGTTGTGAGGTAGTCGGCTGGCGGGGGCCAATTGGAAAGGGATACCCATGCGTAAAGCTATCATGCTGGCAGCGAGCATCACCTTCATCAGCGTCTTGGCGGCGAACGCGCAAGAGACACGAGAACCACAGCCGCCGAAGCAAGCACCGGTAGCTACCGAGGCACCAGCGATTCAGCGCATCAATGTTATCGATGTCAGCGAATTGCCTCAGGAGGCACAAAAGCAGGTCGAACAAGTTGCGGCACAGGCCGGGGACGCCAATCTCCAGCAGCTGCGCACTAGCATCGATGCCACCCCGGAAGCGAAAGCCGCGCTCGACGCCAAAGGGGCGACATCTGCACAAGTGGTAGGCACAAGCATGAACACAGATGGAACGCTGACGCTAATCACGAAGAAAAATACCTAATTCGGTTCTCTACGGCCCCGGTTTCTGCCGGGGCCTTTTTTGAGCTTAGCCAGCGCGGGCTCGAAGTTCACGATCTGCTTACGGCGCGATCCATCTGGCGGCAGGACGCCCCAGCGGCAAGCCCTCACTCTCGCCTTTCTGCGCGGGTATGCCTATTCTTTCAACAGAGGCTCGACGGGCAACGAGCCTCAAGAACGGGCTGCAAACATTCCTCAAAGAGGCGCTGCTCCGAGACGCTGAGGTCATTCATGGAGCGAAACATAAGGCTCTGCGCAAGGTGATCTTCTGGCCGATGCTCGTTGAACAGTCCCTCGTCGATTAAGTCTCGAAGGACATCGAGATAGTCCATATGAAATTGCCAATCCCAGACGTCGTCGTCCTGACGAAACACGGACACAGCGGCTTGGGTTTCGCGCGGTACATGGGTGGTCGCCGTATCGGGTTCCTCAACACTGCCTTCCCTATAGAACAAACTGAGAACAAATGAGTCAAGAGGAACGTAGCGGAGCGTTCCTAGCGAGGTCGGCGTGGATCAAGCATTGTGTCGCCGCAGCAACCTGACTGCTTCCAGGGTCCAAGTAGCCGGATCGCCTGTAGGGGTCTTTACCTCGAAGAGCGGTCCGCCACGGGGGCAGGACGCGGAAGTCGTGCCTTCATCGTGTTGCTTCGACGAGAGTGTCAGACAACGCCGCCCTTCGATGAATTTCGGAGGTCATTTCCCGAGAAATAGCCTCCCCGGGGACCTGTCTCGGGCATGCGGCGGTTGCGAACGAACCGGAAACAGAGTTCATTCCGAGACATGAACGTTGCCCTTCGCGATTCGTCAGAACTGACCGCCGACGGCGAGGATTACCTTGCCGCGCTGAATGCCGAGCAGCGTGGCGCGGTCGAGCATGGGGACGGCGAGGTCGCCGGGCCGCTGCTGGTGATCGCCGGCGCTGGCTCCGGCAAGACCAATACGCTGGCGCACCGCGTCGCGCATCTGATCGTCAGGGGCGCTGACCCGCGTCGCATTCTGCTGATGACCTTCTCGAGGCGAGCAGCGTCGGAGATGAGAAGCCGAGTCGAGCGCATCGCCGCGCGAGTGATGGGCGACAAGGCCGCGGTGCTGACCGAAGGCCTCAGCTGGGTCGGTACCTTTCACGCCGTCGGTGCGCGACTGTTGCGTGACTACGCGCCGGAGATCGGGCTCGATCCGGCCTTCACCATTCACGACCGCGAGGATTCCGCCGACCTGATGAACCTGGTGCGGCACGAGCTCGGCCTGTCGAAGACCGAAAGCCGCTTTCCGGCCAAGGGGACCTGCCTTGCGATCTATTCGCGCGTGGTCAATGCACGGACCGAGCTGGAGCCCGTCCTCGCCAAGAGCTTCCCCTGGTGCATCGGCTGGGCCGAGGAGTTGAAGCAGCTGTTTGCGGCCTATGTCGACGCCAAGCAGGCACAGAACGTCCTCGACTACGACGACCTGCTTCTGTGGTGGGCACAGATGTGCGCCGAGCCTGCCATCGCCGAGCATCTCGGCAGCCGCTTCGACCACATCCTCGTCGACGAATATCAGGATACCAACCGACTGCAGGCGTCGATCCTGTTGGCGCTGAAGCCAGCCGGGCGCGGACTGACGGTCGTGGGCGACGATGCCCAGTCGATCTACTCGTTCCGTGCGGCTGAGGTGCGCAACATCCTCGACTTCCCCCGGCACTTTCCGGAGCCTGCCCGGATCGTCACGCTCGACCGCAACTACCGCTCCACCGATGCGATCCTCGAGGCGGCGAATGCCGTCATTGGCGAAGCGCCAGAGCGCTTCACCAAGAACCTGTGGACCGAAAGGCGCTCGGCCGAGAAGCCGCTGCTCGTGACCGTACGCGACGAAGCCGAGCAGGCGAACTATGTCGCCGACAATGTTTTGGAAGCGCGCGAGGAAGGCATAGCACTCAAGCACCAGAGCGTCCTCTTTCGAGCGTCGCACCATTCCGGTCCGCTGGAGATCGAGCTCACCCGCCGCAACATCCCCTTCGTCAAGTTCGGCGGGCTGAAATTCCTCGACTCTGCCCATGTGAAGGATGTGCTCGCCCTGCTGCGGTTTGCCGAAAACCCGAAGGATCGGGTCGCGGCCTTCCGGGTGATGCAACTCATTCCCGGCATTGGCCCGTCGGCCGCCGCGGCAGCCATGGACGCGATGGAGCGGGCGCTCGATCCGGTTCTCGGCCTGCAGTTCTTCCGCGCGCCGGCGCGCGCGAACGCCGACTGGCCGGGCTTCGTCGACCTCTTTTCAGGTCTACGCTCACGCTCGGCCTGGCCTTCCGATCTGGAGGGGGTGCGGCTTTGGTACGAGCCGCATCTGGAACGTCTCCACGAGGAGCCCTCACCCAGGCGAGCCGATCTGCTGCAACTTGAACAGATCGCCGCCGGCTACCCTTCGCGAGAGCGCTTCCTCACCGATCTCACCCTCGACCCGCCGGACGCGACGAGCGACGAAGCCGGGCCGCCGCATCTCGACGAGGACTACCTGATCCTCTCGACCATCCACTCCGCCAAGGGCCAGGAATGGACCAAAGTTTTCGTGCTCAACGGCGTTGACGGCTGCATTCCGAGCGATCTTGCCGTTGGCGAGCGCGACGAGCTGGAGGAAGAACGCCGGCTGCTCTACGTCGCGATGACGCGTGCGAAGGACAGCCTTCACCTGATCACGCCGCAGCGCTTCTTTGTCCACGGTCAGGCTTCTCGCGGCGACAGGCATGTCTACGCCTCGCGCACGCGGTTCATTCCAGACCACATCCTCGACCGCTTCACGCGGACATCCTGGCCGCCACCCTCTCAAGCTGCCGGCGGTAGCGCACCGCAGCCCGACATGCGCGTCGACCTCAAGGCCAAGATGCGCGGCATGTGGCGGTAGGGTCGGTTGCTTGGCGTCGGACCATTTGTAGATGTCAAGCTCGAGGAGCCGACACTTTCCTCGAAGGAGCCCGTCCAGGCGTTGCTGTAATAGCTACGGGTCCCGCGAACGTGAATGTTCGGATTTCTCCGGCAGCTTAGCGGCCGAAACCTGCCGTTCCGCTTTCGAAAGAGATTTGGCTAAAGCGGACGCTCGGCTAACGGCCCGCTGTGGCCGGTCAGCAGGCAATCTCGCGGCAGACTTATCATGGGCCATGGGCGTTCGGGAGAAAGAGCTACTGGCCGTCGATCTTGTAGGCGGCGATTGCGGCTTCTCCCTCGGGGAGATCAGCCAATCGACGAATGCCTGCCCGAGTTCCGCTTTTTGCATCGGGATGTTTGGCCGGGTTGACCAGCATGAAACCGTATTGGTTGAACAACCGCTTGTCGCCCTCGACTGCAATGTCGAGATCACCTTTGATTCGTCTCGAATTGTTCCAACATCAAAAGTAGATCAGTCAGTTTCTCGCGGCCTCCGGTTCACAATCTTCCCCGGATTCAGCAGGTTTTTCGGATCAAGCAGCGCCTTTACCGAGCGTGCCAACTCTAGTTTGACGGGATCGGCGTGACGCTCATAGGCGTCTCGCTTGTCGATCCCCACACCATGCTCCGCCGAGAACGAGCCACCCATATCGCGCAGACCTGCATAGAGCACTTCCTCGATGGCCGAATGCCGGTCGGGTGCAAGCGGCCCGTCCGTGTTGATGACGATGTGCAGGTTCCCATCCGCCAGATGGCCGAACACATAAGCGTCAAGGCGTGCATCAAGGGTGCTCAGGCCTGTGCGAATTCTACTGACATAGTCATCCAACGCCCCGCCCGGCACCGAAACATCGAAGGAGGGCGGATGGCTGTGACGCCGCTCAAGTTGTTCAGTCTCTTCGCGCAGACGCCAGATGGTCTGGGCTTGCTGCAGCGAATTGGCGATGATCCCGTCGCGGATATGCGCCTCGCTCCAGATCTCCGCCAGCCCCTCTTCCAGTTCGCGCGCCGCATTTTCGGGTGTGTCGCTTTCCAATTCCAAAATGAGCAGACAGGGCGCATCAAGCGGCAGCGAAGTCGGGTCGATGCCGAGCATCATGGCCATGGTCTGGGAGAACTTCTGCCACATGATCTCGGCTGCGCGCAGGCTGGCTCTGCCAAGGAAATGCCCCACGACCCGTTGGGCACTTGCAGCGTCATCAACGGCAATCAAAGCGATTGCCGAAGCGCCGGGAACCGGCTCCAGCCGGATCGCAGCCCGGGTAACAATGCCCAAAGTGCCCTCGGCGCCAACAAAAACTTGCTTGAGATCATAACCCGCGCTCACCTTCAGAACGCGCGTGAGATCGTCAAAAACGCGGCCATCCGGCAGCACGACTTCCAGGCCAAGGATGCGATGGCGCATAGTGCCGTTGCGGAATGCCATGATTCCCCCCGCATTGGTCGAGATCATGCCGCCAATGGTGCAGCTGCCGCGTGCGGCCAGATCAATCCCCGGATCTAGCCCGTAGGCGCGAGCCGCCTCTTGCACCGCAGCCAGTGATGCCCCTGCTTGCACCACCGCAACGCGGGCAAGCGGGTCGATGTGCTCGATGCGGTTCATTGCACCAAGATCGCAGATGATCTGGTCGCCGGTTGTCGCGGCGCCGCCCGCAAGCCCGGTGCGCCCACCCTGCGCCACCAGCGAAATTCCGTTCTCCGTACAGTAACGCAGAAGCGCCACGACGCCTTCGACATTGGCTGGCCGCACCAGCGCCAGCGCTTCGAAATTGCGGCTGTCAAAACCGGGGTCCCGGCTCGCCAGTTCCGCACGATCCCAGACTACTGCGGCTCCCACAGCCGCTTTTAATGCGTCGATGCTCATGGCCAGAGACGTCACCGTTCCGTTTCATCTGCGGCCTCGCAGGCAAGACACCCGCGAGGACGCATTTAACCTCTCCTCAAAGCATTCAGCCTCGTCGCCACTGGCGAAAACCGAAATGCCCTGCATTCAAAAAGTGCTCAAATCGCCTTCTCAAGCTGGGGCAGCACAGAGAACAGATCATCAACGATGCCATAGTCCGCGACCTCGAAGATCGGCGCCTCGGCATCCTTGTTAATCGCCACGATGATCTTGGCATCCTTCATGCCTGCAAGGTGCTGGATCGCGCCGGAGATTCCGCAGGCGATATAAAGCTCGGGTGCGACCACCTTACCGGTTTGACCGATCTGTAGATCATTCGGCGCATAGCCAGCGTCAACTGCCGCACGGCTGGCGCCCACGGCAGCCCCAAGCTTGTCGGCAAGCGGCAGCAACACTTCCTGGAACTTCTCAGCAGAGCCAAGCGCCCGCCCACCAGAGACGATGATCTTCGCCGAGGTCAGATCGGGGCGATCATTCTGCGACAGCTTGTTTTGAACGAAGGCCGAGAGGTCCGGATTTGGGCCTGCCGCGATGCGCTCCACCGCGGCGGCACCGCCCCCGGCGGCGGCCTCGAACGAGGCCGTGCGCACGGTGATCACCCTCTTCGGATCGGTCGTCTGCACGGTCTGGATCGCATTGCCCGCATAGATCGCGCGCTTGAATGTATCTGGAGAGACGACCGCGATGATCTCGGAGACCTGCGCCACATCCAGCAAAGCCGCGACGCGCGGCGCGATGTTCTTGCCGGATGAGGTAGCCGGAGCAACGATCGCGTCATAGCCTCCGGCCAGCGAAACAATCAGCTCGGCCATCGGCTCGGCCAGTCGTTCGGCCAATTCATCGGCCTCGGCCAAGAGAACCTTGCGGATACCCTTCAGCTTCGCGGCCTCATCGGCGGCATTGGCCGCACCCTTGCCTGCAACCAGGACGTCAATGTCAGAGCCCATTAGCAAGGCCGCGCTCAAGGCATTGGCGGTCTGCTCTGAAAGCGAGGCGTTGTTATGTTCGGCGATAAGAAGAATTGCCATGTCTATGTCCTTTCCGCTCGCTTACAACACGCCGGCTTCGTTGCGCAGTTTCTCGACCAGCTCGGCGACCGAGCCGACCTTGATACCTGCCTTGCGGGTGCCGGGGTCTTCGGTTTTCAGCACCTTCAGGCGGGGAGCGAAATCGGCCGTGAAATCTGCCGGGGTCTTTTCTTCAAGCGGCTTCTTCTTAGCCTTCATGATATTGGGAAGCGTCGCATAACGCGGCTCATTCAGCCGCAGATCTGCGGTCACGATGGCAGGCAACTTCAGTTGCAGCGTCTGGAGGCCGCCATCGACTTCGCGGGTCACATTGACGAGTTTGCCGTCGAGTTCGACTTTGGAGGCAAAGGTCCCCTGTGCCCAACCCAACAAGGCCGCAAGCATCTGGCCGGTCTGGTTCGCATCATCGTCGATGGCCTGTTTGCCAAGAATGACAAGACCAGGGGCTTCGGCCGCGACCACGCCCTTCAGAACCTTTCCAACTGCCAGAGGCTCTACGGCCTCATCAGTCGCGACCAGGATGGCACGATCAGCGCCCATCGCCAGAGCTGTCCGAAGGGTCTCTTGCGCAGCCTGCGGACCGATGGTGACCACGACGATTTCATCAACCTTGCCCGCTTCCTTCAGACGGATCGCCTCTTCGACGGCGATTTCGTCGAAGGGGTTCATCGACATCTTCACATTGGCAAGCTCGACACCCGAGCCATCTGCTTTGACACGAACCTTAACATTCGCGTCCACAACCCGTTTGACTGGGACAAGAACCTTCATTCTACCCTCTATGATTGGAAGCACCCCTTGGCCCCTCGGTCCGGCAAGGTCCGGCGGCATTGGGTTGGTTTGCTGTTCGATGCGCCGTGTTACCGGCGCACCTTAAGGATTGAGCGATCGGGAGTTGAATGCATTCGCAGCCGGCGATCAGTTCGGGCTGAGATAGATCGTTTTCTTGCGCATATAGGTTTCAAAGCCGTAGCGCCCATCATCGCCGCCAATGCCGCTTAGACGGTATCCGGTGTGATAGCCGTTGATCGCTTCCGGGCCGACGCGGTTGACGTAAACCTCGCCGAACTCCAGCTCATTCATCGCGCGCATGACGTTCTGGTAGCTCCGCGTAAAGAGATAGGCCGAAAGCCCATAGTCGGAATCATTGGCCTGCTTGAGCGCATCGTCGAAATCCGAGAAGGATAGAAGGCTAGCCACGGGACCGAACACTTCTTGGCGCACGATATCCATCGACGGCGTGAGGTTGGTGAGAACGGTAGGCTGGAACCAATAGCCACGCTCAAATTCGGCGCCCTCCATCCTGGAACCGCCGGTAAGCACCTCGGCCCCCTGCTCTACCGCGCGGGCGACCATCATCTCGACTTTCTCAAGCTCGGGCCGGCTCACCTTCGGGCCGACATCCGGATCGTTACGGGGATCACCGACGCGCAAAGACTGTACGCGGGCCAGAAACTTCTCTTTGAATTGCTCGAAGATCGAGTGATGTACGTAGGTCCGCTCGTTCGAGGTGCAGACCTGACCGCAATTGCGGAAGCGGGCAAAGACCGCGCGTTCAACGGCATAGTCCAAATCGGCATCGTCGCAGACGATAAACGGGGCCTTGCCGCCAAGTTCCAGCGAAACCTGGCTGATATGATCGGCGGCGCGGCGCATTACTTCGCGCCCTGCCCGCACACTGCCCGTCAGCGTTATGAGGTTTGTCTTGCTGCTGCCAACCAATGCTTCACCAAGCTCAAGGCCGGTGCCGGTCACTACGTTGAGAACGCCGCGCGGCAGGCCGACTTCCTCGAAAAGGGCCGCCAGCCGCAGTGCCGAAAGCGGAGTGACTTCATGGGGCTTGATGACGACCGTGTTTCCGGCAACCAGCGCCGGAGCAAGTTTCCGCGCAGTCACCGTCAAAGGATAGTTCCACGGGATCAGCCCCACGACCACGCCGTAAGGCACACGCAGCATCAGGATATGCTCGCCCGCATTGTCCGAGGCGACCGTATCGCCTTCGATACGGCGCGCCCATTGCGCGTGATACTCCAGTTGCACCGCGGCCCCGGCCACTTCTCCGCGCGCCTGGGTCAGGGGCTTGCCCTGTTCGGCCATGATGGTCTCGGCAAAGCTCTCGCTGCGTTCGCGAAGCAGGGTGGCCACCTTCTGCACGTAAGCAGCGCGCTCGACGGCCGGGGTCCGTGCCCAGGCCTTGGCAGCCTCCGAGGCGGCATCCAGCGCGCGTTCTGCCTCGGCGCGGCCGCCGGCGGGAACGGTCGCGATGATTTCGCAATTTGCCGGGTTCTCGACCGGAATAACGCTATCCGGCTTCGCCACACACCATTCGCCGGCGATAAAATGACCGGTGTTCATTTCACGTCCCATAACAGGTTCCTTTCATTGCCGCATGCCGGGTTTCCCGGAGGTGTCGCCGCCTGTCCGCAATGGGGTGCTGTCGTCGCACCCCGGTTGTGGACATCAAACTTTTCGCCTTCCCGGAAAGGCACGAATTGGGCGTCACGATGCAGCCGCCGCTCATCTGGCGCTCGATGGCCAGACCGGAAGAGAATTCTGCGGAAAAGTGTCGTGACACCAGGGAGTTGCCACGTGGCGTGGCGTCGGACCTAGTGCTTCCTTCAGGGGTTAGCTAGTCATGCCTCACGCCCTTTGACGAGACGCATGACCAGCAGCAAGAACAGGCTGAAAAGGATCAGGATCGTCGCAACTGCAGCAATCGAGGGGCTGATATTCTCGCGAATGCCGTCCCACATACGCCGCGGCAAGGTGAAGATACCGCGGCTTGTGATGAAAAGGGTGACGACCAATTCATCCCATGAAGTGATGAAGGCAAACACCGATCCAGCCAACACTCCCGAGCGGATATTGGGAAGGACAACCTGGAAATGCGTCCTTGCCCATCCCGCGCCAAGATTGCGGGCGGCCATCGCGATGCTGGGGTCAAGCCGCGACAGAGCCGCCGAAACCGTGATGAACACGTAAGGCACGCTGAGGATCGCATGGGCCAGGATGGTTCCCGCCCAGCTGTCGAATAGGCCCAGCCATACCCAGCTGCGGTAAAGCGCCAGCGCCGAAACGACGGGCGGAACCATCAGTGGCAGCAGCGCAAGGACACGCACCGCCGTGGCAGCCGCAGTGCTCAGCTTCGAGGCCCCGATCGCAGCGGAGGTTCCCACGGCTGCCGCAACTATGGTCGAGCAAAGTGCGATGATCACGCTCTGCCCCATGGAGCGATACCAGTCCGGGTCCAGAAAGAGCTGATGATAGTGACGCAGGGACAAGCCACCTTCCGGGAAGGAAAGGTAGCTTGTCGGCGTCAGTGAAACCGGCACCACCACGAAGATGGGGGCAATCAGGAACAGGAGGGAGCACCAGGCTATGATGTTGAATGGGATGGAATAGCGAGAGCGTATCGTCATGCGGAGAAGATCCGGCGAAGGTCGACGGCGCGGGCCGCGAGCGCGATTGTCACGAGCACTGTCAGCATCAGCAGCATGGCAAGAACCGAGCCAATGCCCCAGCGGGAGATGAGAAGGATCTGCGTGCTGATATATTCACCGATCATCACCACACGCCCGCCGCCGAGAATGATCGGCGTCACGTAGAAGCCAAGCGCGAGCACAAGGACGAGTACAGTGCCGGCAAAGACCCCAGGCAAAGTCAGAGGTAAGTAGACCTTAAGGAAGGTATACACCGGTCCGGCACCCAGTCCGCGCGACGCCATCATCAGCCGCTCATCGATACCCGCCATGCCTGCAAGAATGGTCAGTGCCGCATAGGGCACCATGTAATGCGCCATGCCGATAATGACGCCTATTTCACTGTGCATCATGGCAAGCGGGCTGAAGCCCAACGCTTGTATCGCCGAATTGACCGGCCCGTTGTCACCCAGGATCATCAGCCACGCGAAGGTCCGGATAAGAACCGAAGTCCAGAGCGGCACCACGATGAAGAGCATCATCAGGCGCTGCGAACCTTGCGATGCATTGTTGTAAGCATAGGCCAGAATGTAGCCGATCACGATACTGATGATCGTGGTCAGAAGGCAGATTCTCAAAGTGGTAAGCGCCACCTTCCCGATCGCTACATTCTGTAGCACCTTTTGGTAGTTGCCGAGCCCCAGTTGGGGCTCGGTAACGCTGATTGTCAAAACCCCGAAAAGCGGGACCAGATAGACGACCCCCAGAAGAATGATAATGGGGACGACAAGTGCTGCGTAGCGGGGTTGATCATTCATTGCTGAGGTCCTTAGCCAGCAATCAAGTCGGTATAGGCCGCCAATGCGTCGTCGTAATTTTCCGACCACCATTGCGCATCCATCAGGACCTGAAGCTTCCAGTTCTCCGGATCGGTCGGATTAAGCCGCCGCAGATCATTTGGAACCTGGCCGTTGGCTTCCGTCGTGACCGGGCCCGCCGCATTCACCGCCAGCAGACCGATCTGCTTATCGACGTCCTGCATCGAGGCGATGAAGGGCCAGACCAGATCGCCAGCCGGATTGTCCTTGGGAACGCTCCAGGTGTCGCCATAGGCCACGGCTTCGTTCCAGTGGAAGGTAATGCGGCCCTCGGTCTCCTTCTCCAGGGCGAAGGCTCGGCTGCTCCAGATACAGGCCATCGAGACATCGCCGTTGCGCAGAAGTTGTTGGCTTTCGGCGCCGGAATCCCAATACACTAGGTGATCCTTGATCTGTTCGATCTTGGCCAAGGCGCGCGGAATATCGATGGGGTAGACTTGCTCCTTGGACACGCCATCCGCCAGTAGCGCAGCGTCAAGTGCGCCGGTGAGCCACTTGTAGAGCGCGCGCTTGCCGGGGAACCTTTCAACATCCCAGAAATCAGCCCAGGTCTGCGGCGGGCCATCGGGGAACTTCGACTTGTCGTAAGCGATGACATAGGACATGACGTAGGCAGCGACGCCATGATCAAACGAGGTACCTGGAACGGTATCGCGGTTGACGATCGAGTAGTCGATGGGCCGCAGATAGCCTTCCTTTCCAAGCTTGATCGCCGAGAAATTGTCGATATCCATCACATCCCAGATGACATTGCCGGCATCGACCATCGCCTTGATACGGCCTTCCAGCGGGCTGGTGTCGACATGGATCGGGATGCCCGTCTTCTCGGTATAGGGAAGTGCAAAGACCTGTTCCTGAGCTTTGCCCGAATCCCCACCCCAATTCGACAGAATGATTTCCCGTGCTTCGGCCCAGCCTTTCCGGCCGGTCAGCCCAAGAAGCGTTGGGGCAATACCAGCCACCGCACAGCTTTTGATAAAATTGCGGCGGGTTAGCTCGTTGCGCAGCATCTTGCTGGCAACGCCCAGTTGCTGGGCCTTTAACGTCTGAAACCTAGTCGGTCGCATTTCTTCCTCCCTCATGCGATTTGCTAATCTTTTACGACCCGCCAGACAGCGCTGGCGTTGCACCGGACCCAGACCTGATCGCCCTGGGAGGGTGCTCTTGGAACTTCTGAGGTGCGCCGGCGTGAAATGATCACGCCCGCATCCGTCGCGATCTGAACGCGGTAGTCCGCCCCGACGAACGTCACATCCGTGACACTCCCCTCGAGCAGGAGATCGCCGTTTTCTTGGGCCGGTTCGACAAATTCGAACGCGACATGCTCGGGCCGGATGCTCAGGCAGGCCTCGCCTATCCCCGTCTCCGCGCCGTCCGCCACGAATTGACGACCGGACAGAGTGATCACGCTCCGCTCGCCTTCCATGGCGACGACCGACGCGTTCAGAATGTTGCTTTCGCCCAGAAAGTTCGCGACGAAACTGGTGCGCGGGCGAGCATAGATGACCGCCGGTTCACCAACCTGGACGATGCGACCGTCCCGCATAACGACGACGCGGTCCGACATCGACATCGCCTCTTCCTGGTCATGCGTGACGCATATGAACGTCGACCCTAGCCGGCGGTGCAGCGCTTTCAACTCATCCTGCAGGCTGGCGCGAAGCTGCCGGTCCAATGCGCCTAGGGGCTCGTCCAGCAACAGGACCTTCGGATCAAAGACCATGGAACGCGCAAGCGCGACCCGCTGCTGTTGGCCTCCCGAAAGCGCCTTGGGCATGCGATTGGCATAAGCATCCATATGGGTCAGCTTCAGCGCGGCCAGCACCTTCTCCCGCACTACCTCTTTGGGCAACTTGCGCAGGCGCAGCGGGAAAGCCACGTTGTCAAACACACTCAGATGCGGGAACAAGGCATAGCCTTGAAACACCATGCCGAAGTTGCGCTTCTCAGGCGGCAAGGCGGCGACATTCGCGCCTGCCATCACCATCTCACCCGATGTCGGCGCGACAAAGCCGGCGATCATCATAAGAAGAGTCGTCTTGCCCGACCCCGAAGGGCCAAGCAATGTCAGGAACTCTCCTTCTTGGATATCCAGGCTGATATCATTGACCGCGTAAACGCTTGCATATTGCTTGACGACGTTACGCACGCCAAGGAGTACTGGCTTCTGACCGTTCAGGCCGGCGGCGCCTGCTGCTTTTCCAGAGCCAAAGTTATGATCTGCTTGCATAATCTCTCGCATTGCTGTGGCCGCCATCGAAGAACGCCCCTCCCCAGACGCGGTGGCTGTTGCCATCACCCCTGCTAAATCCCCGCAGCGATGCGCAGACCATCGTAGATCGCCTCTTCCGCGGTACGCGGGGACAGGCAATCGCCGATGACATGAACCTGAGCAGGATAGCCCTCCAGCGCAGTCGCCAGATCACTGACCGAGCGGTGGCCCGTGCACAGGACCAGAGCGTCAACCTCATCCAAGACGATCGGCTCGTCGTTCACCGTGTCTTGCAGGTAAACCGTTGAATCGTCATGGCCATAGAGACGGGCATAAGGGATGACATTCACGCCAAGCTTGCGCAGTTCGGCATTGGACTGGTCGCGGACATAGACCGGGATGGTTTCGCCCGGGATCGTGCCATTGACCGCCAGATGAACCCGGCTGCCGTTGCGGGCGAAGTTCACGGCCATGCCAATGCCAATCCAGTCACAGCGCCAATCGGCCACAACGATCGACCCGCCAACATTCGCCTTGCCCGTGAGAACGTCCCAGGCATCGACGACCTTGAGGTCGCCACCAGCCTCCATCGGCGGATAATACGGCAGCGCTCCGGTGGCCAGAATGATGGTATCCGGCGCGAAATCTTCGACTACGGCGCGATCGACCGGGCTATTGCGTCGAATCTCGACCCCGGCCAGCTCAAGCTCGCGCTCAAGATTGGTGACAAGGCCGCCGAACTCCATCCGGTCGGGCAGAAGCTGGGCCAGCAGCGCCTGACCGCCCAGACGACCGGACGCCTCGAACAGGGTTACGTCATGACCACGCCCGGCAGCCACGACAGCCGCCTTCATACCGGCCGGCCCGCCTCCGACGACCATCACCCGTTTGCGCTGCTCTGCCGCAGGCATCTTGCCAAAGACAAGCTCGCGGCCGGTGACCGGATGCTGGATACAAGAAATCGGCGCACCCTTGTGGAAGTGACCGATGCAGGCCTGATTACAGCCGATGCAGGCCCGCACATCATCAAGCCGCTGCTCGATAACCTTGTTGGGCATTTCCGGATCGCAGATCAGCGCGCGCGTCATGCCGCAAACATCCGCCTGCCCCGCCGCAATGATGGCATTGGCATCCTGCGGCTGGTTGATGCGGCCCGTCACGAAGACCGGGATCGACACCTGCTTCTTCACCCTTTCCGAGAAAGGGGCGAGATAGCCGTTCGAGATGGACATCGGAGGAACGATATGCACAGCACCGCCGCTGGAGGCTGAGGTCCCCGAGACGACATGCACATAATCGATCTCCCCTTCCAGGGCCTTGATCGATTCAAGCGCCTCATCGGAGGTGATGCCCTGCTGGTCACGCTCGCCGCCCGAGATCCGTAGACCGACGACGAATCCTTCGCGTGTCTTGGCCCGCACATCAGCCAGCACTTCGCGCGTGAAGCGCAACCTGTTTTCCAGGCTGCCGCCATACATGTCCGTCCTGATATTTACGCGCGGGCTCATGAACTGTGCGGGAAGGTAGCCGTGGCTGGCCACGATCTCGACGCCATCCAGACCAGCATCCTGCAGGCGGCGCGCCGCATCCCCAAAACAGGACACGATCTCGCGGATCATCGCCTGCGACAGCGGGCGCGGCATCACATGGTAGCGCTCATTGGGCACTTCAGAGGGCGCATAGGCCACGGCAAGCAACCCACCCTGGGCTTCGGTGATCTCGCGACCGGGATGAAAGAGTTGCCCGAAAATCGTGGTGCCATGGGCATGCACGGCCTCTGCCAACCGCTTGTAGCCCGGTATGCAATCATCGCGCGATGCCATCAGGATGTGATTCGTGTAGCGGGCAGTCTCATGAACCCCAGCCACCTGCACGATGATCAAGCCCGCACCGCCGCGGGCCCGAGCCTCCTGATAGGCAATCAATGCGTCATTCACCAAAGCCTCAGTCGGAAGTGTCGTGTCATGGCCGGTGGACATGATGCGGTTTTTCAGCAGGGCGCCACCAATGGCAAGTGGCTCCAACAACGCGCCACAGCTACTCAACCCCATGCTCATATCCTCCCCCTTCGCACTTGAAAGCCTTTGATGCGGCAGTGCTACAAAATTGTCGACAAGTTTGTCAATGATCTTGTCGACTATCTTTCGGTTGTGTAGAAGCCACCCTGCAGCGAGGTGGTTTGCGTATGGAATGGAATACGAACAGCGAAGAGCGGGTCGACACCGTGGTGATTGGCGCAGGGGTCGTGGGCCTTGCCGTTGCTCGCGCGCTTTCACTGTCCGGACGTGAAGTCATTGTTCTTGAAGCCGAGATAATGATCGGCTCCGCAACAAGTTCGCGAAATTCCGAAGTCATTCATGGGGGCATCTACTATCCGCCTAAGTCACTGAAGGGGCAGCTTTGCATAGAGGGCAAGGCCGCCCTCTATGACTATTGCCGCGAGCGCGGCATCGGCCACGCGAGGCTGGGGAAGCTATTGGTCGCCTGTGGCGAAGATCAGATTTCCAAGCTGCACCAGATCAACGAGAACGCGATCGGTGCCGGTGTATCCGATCTTGTCATGCTTTCTCGGGCGGAAACGCGCGCGCTGGAGCCTGATCTGGAATGCCATGCCGCCCTGCTTTCTCCCTCGACGGGCATCGTCGATGTGCATGAGCTGATGCTCAGCTATCAGGGCGATCTGGAGAACTCGGGCGGCATGCTCATTCTCGGTGCCACTGTCATCGCCGGCAAGGTGACGGATCGCGGCGTCTCGCTGCTGATCGATCAGGATGGTCAGTCGGTGCTGTCGTGCCGCACGGTCGTGAATTGCGCTGGCCTGTCTGCGCAACGGGTGGCCTCTTTGATCGAAGGCTATGCCACAAATGCGATCCCGCGTCAGTATCTGGCAAAGGGAAATTACTTCAAACTCGCGCCCCGCCCACCATTCAAGCATTTGGTCTATCCGATGCCATCCAACGGCGGGATGGGGGTTCACCTGACGCTCGATCTTGCCGGGCGGGCCCGCTTTGGGCCAGATGTGCAATGGGTAGAAAATATCGACTATGGTGTCGACGAAAGCCTTCTGCCGCTGTTCGAAGAGGCAATCCGCACCTATTGGCCGAGCCTGCCCTCGGGCGCGCTGACACCGGACTACAGTGGGGTCAGGCCGAAACTTCACGGCCAGGGCACCCCGGCTGCAGATTTCATGATCCAATCGGGCGCGGAACACGGCACCCCTGGGCTCATCAATCTTTTCGGCATAGAATCACCAGGTATCACCGCTTCACTTGCGATCGGAGAATATGTGTGTCGGCTGGCGAATCGTGATGATCGCCAACACCACTCAACACGGCTAGCATCCCCGTCCGAAGCTCAAGCGGAGGGACGTACATGAGCCAACAATCCAATCAGAAATCCGAAACTGAAGTAGTCGAGACGATCCACGAGGCGATCGTCTTTGGCCGGCTGCGCCCAAGGGAACGCCTTGTTGAGGAAGAACTGAGCGAACAGTTCGGCGTCAGCAGACATGTGGTCAGGGCGGCGATGTCGACACTGGAGCAACGCGGGCTGGTGACGCGCCGTCCGAACCGCGGCGTCGTGGTGCGCGATTTTTCCGTCGAAGAGGTCGATGAGCTGTATGAGTTTCGTGCCATCCTTCAGGCCGAAGCTGCCCGAAGAATTCCTCTGCCGGCCCCGCAAGAGTTGATTGAAGAACTACAGCGTATCCACGCCGAATATTCCGACTGCGTCGACCGGATGGATCTGAAACAAACGGCCGCTCTGAATAACGTCTTCCACGAGACCCTGTTCAAAGCCAGCAACAACCGCTTTCTGGCCGAAGCGATTGAAACATCCTGGACCCGGGCAACGGCAATCCGATGCTATGCCATAGGCGATCCTGTCATGCTTCAGCAATCGCGAGAAGAGCATCGCAGCATGATTGATGCGCTCATCAACCAGGATCGCGACGGCCTCGTCAAGGCCTGTGTCAGCCACATCTATCCGGCTCTTGAAGCGTATAAACGCGCGCATGGTGGATGGAACGCGCGCTAAAAAACGGCGCCGGCGCCGCTGACAGACATAAAAATTCTGACCAGAGAGGAGAATGGATCGCAATGGGGCATGAGCTTCAGTTTTATATTGATGGCGGCTGGGTCGAACCGTTTACGACGACCACGCTGGAAGTCATTGATCCCGCAACGGAAGAGGCATTCACACGGATCGCTGTCGGCACGCCCACGGATGTGGACCACGCCGTTCAGGCCGCACGACGGGCCTTCCCGGAATTTTCGCGGACCAGCCAAACCGAACGCCTTGCCCTGCTACGCCGCATTCTTGATGCCTACAACGCGCGTTACGAAGACATCGCTCAGGCCGTAAGCCGCGAGATGGGTGCCCCCATCGCTTTCGCGCGCGAGGCGCAGGCCTATGCCGGTCAGGCGCATCTGATGGCGACTATTGAGGCGCTCGAAGCCTATGAGTTCGAGCATCAGCGCGGCAGTACCCGCATCGTGCATGACGCCATTGGCGTCGTCGGCATGATCACCCCCTGGAACTGGCCACTGAATCAGATCGTTTGCAAGGTGGCCCCTGCCCTTGCTGCAGGCTGTACCATGGTTCTCAAGCCCAGCGAGATTGCACCGCTGAGCGGCATCCTCTTTGCCGAGATTCTGGACGCCGCCGGGGTTCCAAAGGGGGGTTTCAACCTTGTGAACGGCACCGGCCCGGATGTCGGGCAAGCGATTTCCTCGCATCCCGACGTAGATATGATCTCGTTTACCGGTTCAACCCGCGCGGGCGTGAATGTAGCCAAGCTCGCAGCGGATACCGTCAAGCGCGTGTCGCAGGAACTGGGGGGCAAGTCTGCCAATATCATACTGCCCGACGCCGATCTGGACAGCGCGGTCCGCACCGGCGTATCGTCCTGCTTTGCCAACAGCGGCCAGTCCTGTGATGCGCCGACGCGGATGCTTGTACCCCGCGACCGCCATGCAGAGGTGCTGCAGATTGCAAAGGCTGTAGCCGAGGAAACCATCGTCGGCGATCCGCAAGCCGCGGACTCCGCGCTAGGCCCGGTCATCAGCCGCGTTCAGTTCGACAAGATACAGCGGCTGATCGAAGCCGGCATCGCCGAAGGTGCGGAGCTGGTGGCTGGCGGCACTGGCCGTCCGGCAGGCCTCAATCGGGGCTATTTCGTCAAGCCGACCGTTTTCGGCAATGTCACGCCGGATATGACCGTGGCCCGTGAAGAAATTTTCGGTCCGGTCCTGGTGATCATGCCCTATTCCGACGAGGAAGAGGCAATCCGCATCGCCAACGACACCCCCTACGGTCTGGCAGCCTATGTGCAAAGCGCAGACCTGGATCGGGCGCGTCGTGTCGGGCGGCAGCTTCGCGCCGGGACCATCAACCTCAACTACCCAGATTGGGATCTGCACGCCCCCTTCGGCGGCTACAAGCAATCCGGAAACGGCAGAGAGTACGGCGCCTTTGGGATCGCGGAATTCCTCGAGACCAAGGGAATCGTGGGCTTCGGCCACTGATCCGTCGCAAGCGAGATGAGCTTGCCGGTCACCTACCACGCTCCAGAAAGATAATCTGAATGAAGACCTTTGGTACATACCTGGTTGAATTGCTGCGCGCCTATGATGTCGATACGGTGTTCGGCATTCCCGGAGTGCATACAATCGAACTTTACCGCGGTTTGCCCGGCAGCGGCATCCGCCACATCACCCCGCGCCATGAACAGGGCGCGGGCTTCATGGCCGATGGTTATGCACGGGCAAGCGGTAAGCCGGGTGTCTGCTTCATCATTACTGGCCCCGGGCTGACCAATGCCGCAACGGCAATGGGACAGGCTTACGCCGATTCCGTGCCTATGCTTGTGATTTCCGGCGTCAATGCGCTTGGCCATATGGATTCTGGCGAAGGCTATCTGCATGAACTGCCCGATCAGCGGCAGCTCATGAAACAGATCACCGCCTTCAGCCACACGATCCGGAAAATGGAAGAGCTGGAGCCGGTGCTGGCCCGTGCCTTCGCGGTGTTTGCCTCAGCCAGGCCGCGCCCCGTTCATATCGAAATTCCGATCGATCTGATGGCTCAGGATGCGGACCGCCTGCCCCCGGCCAAGCGTGCGGCAGCCCCCACCCGGCCTGGCCCCATTGCCTCGGCGATCAGCCAGATCGCGGATCTGGCAAAGGGCGCCAGCAAGCCGCTGATCATAGTCGGCGGCGGTGCCGCCGACGCTGCGGCACCGGTGCTTGCACTGGCCGAGGCGCTGGATGCGCCGGTTGTCATGACCGTGAACGGCCGGGGCATCCTGCCCGAAGGCCATCCGCTTGCAGTGCCCTGCACACCCAGCCTGAAGGGCTGTGCCGAATTGGTTGCGGAATCGGATGTGGTCATTGCGGCGGGCACCGAAATGGGTCCCACCGATTTCGACCCGTTCGGAACCGGTCGCCCGGGTTTCAACGGCCGTCTTGTCCGCATCGACATTGATCCCGAACAGGCAATGCGCGGCAACCGCGCCGATGTGGCGCTGATCTCAGATGCGGCCGCAGCGCTTACCGCGCTGAGCGCTGCTGTCACACCGATAGGCGAGCGCAACGGGTCGGCACGGGCTGAACGTGCGCGAAGCGAAGTCCGTCGCAATCTAGATCCCATGATGAGCGCAGGTCTGCAGGTCATGGAAGCGATACGCGAAGCCCTTCCCGATTCGGTCATCGTTGGCGATTCCACCCAACCCGCCTATGCCGGTTGTCTGGCCTACAACGCCCCGCAGCCAAGATCCTGGTTCTGCGCTTCTACCGGCTACGGCACGCTTGGCTACGCATTGCCCGCCGCGATTGGCGCGGCTCTCAGCGTTAAGGATCGCCCAGTGGTCTGCGTGATCGGCGATGGCGGGATCCAGTTCACCCTATCGGAACTGGGCTCTGCCATCGATGCCGAGACGCCGCTGATCGTTCTGCTGTGGAACAATTCCGGCTATGGCGAGATCAAGACCCATATGCGCAATCTCGGTGTCGAGCCGCAGGGCGTTGTTATCTTCACGCCGAACTTCCAGGCGCTGGCTCAGGCGTATGGCTGGAACTCGGTCGTACTTGATCATCCGCAGTCCCTGATCCAGACGCTGAAATCCGCTGCCGAAATGCGACAAAGGATTCTCATCGAGATCAATGAAGCGCAGTTCCTGCAATTGCGGGGCTGACCCGGTCCGAGTTTGCAGCCTCGCCTGCTCGTGCGGCCTGTTGGTCTAGTGCATAACCAAAAAACGGAATCGATTTCTTGGTTATGCGCAGTTTCAAAGTGTCCGTTGCGCGCCCAATTGGGCGAGCGGCGCTGTGACAGTCACGCACCCAAACACGTGATCAGGCGAGACCAGCAAATGGCTTCGACGAATTAGTCCCGCTTTCAAGCCAAGGCCCTCAAAGACACAGGCCCGATCCTTTCGGGCCGCGCAACTTCAGTTTGCGTCAAAGTTGCATGTCCTCAAGCTGTCAGGAGATCGAAATGACTGATGCACTGACGATTGCCGATTTCAAAGAACGCGCACGGCGGCGTGTGCCGAAGCTGTTCTTCGACTATGCGGATTCCGGCTCGTATACGGAAAGCACCTATCGCGCCAACGAAGATGATTTCCAAAAGATAAAGCTGCGTCAGCGCGTGCTGGTAGACATGACCAACCGCGCGCTGGAAAGCGAGATGATCGGCCAAAAGGTCGCGATGCCTGTCGCACTGTCTCCAACCGGTCTGACCGGCATGCAGCGCGCCAACGGCGAGATGCTGGCGGCAAAGGCGGCCGAGGACTTCGGCGTGCCCTTCACCCTTTCGACCATGAGCATCTGCTCGATTGAGGATGTTGCATCGGTGACGAAGAAACCGTTCTGGTTTCAGCTTTATGTGATGCAGGACCGCGACTTCGTGCTGGATCTGATTGATCGCGCCAAGGCCGCCAAGTGCTCTGCACTGATCCTGACGCTTGATCTGCAGATCCTTGGCCAGCGCCACAAAGACTTGCGAAACGGACTGACCGCCCCCCCGAAATTCACGCCAAAGCATATCTGGCAAATGGCCACGCGTCCCCTCTGGTGCCTGGAGATGCTGGGTACCCAGCGCCGCACATTTGGCAATATCTATGGCCATGCAAAGGGCGTCACCGACCTTGCGACACTGAACGCATGGGCTGATGAACAATTCGATCCACAGCTGTCCTGGAAGGACGTCGCCTGGATCAAAGAGCGTTGGGGCGGAAAGTTGATCCTCAAAGGTATCCTGGACGAAGAGGATGCGACAATGGCGCTTTCGACCGGCGCCGATGCGATCATCGTCTCAAATCATGGGGGACGCCAACTGGACGGCGCGCCCTCATCGATCAGCATGCTGCCCCGCATCATCGATGCGGTCGGTGACCAGATGGAAGTTCATCTGGACGGCGGAATTCGATCGGGCCAAGATGTGCTGAAGGCGCTCTGCTATGGCGCGAAGGGCACTTATATTGGACGTCCGTTCCTTTATGGCCTTGGTGCCGAGGGCCAGTCTGGCGTGACAAAAATTCTTGAGATCATCCGTAAAGAGCTTGATGTAACCATGGCCCTTTGTGGTGAACGGAACGTGCGAGATCTGTCCCGCCATAACATCAGCAAAGGTTTAGCTCAAGCATCTGGCAGATAGAAACGTGCGTGCGGCTTACCACCACCTCAGATCACCGACAGTCTTTAACACTTTCCGGTCATGCCCAGCAGGAATGAACTCGCATAAGCTATAAGCGGATTTCGGGAGCTGCCGACCAGGATTGGTGGAGAAGTAGAGGGCGGCTCACGACGATGTGCCGCTCGTATGTCACTGCAGCGATCCGGCGAGAGCAACCAGCGTAATGACGTCCGTTTATGGCGCGACCTCGTCCGTCGGCCTAGCCTTACGTCATGTAGTGTCTGCTTATGGGCAGTGGCAAAGTCGCCCGCTACGGCCAACATCGGGCGCGTTGCCGACTGGCAGCTTCGGGCCGCACAGCGGACGGGGGGAAAATTCTAGCACAGCTCGACCTACCGATTGGCCCTCGCATTTCGCTGAAATGGATCCAAATGCCACCGTTCGCTCCCTCATGTCCGTATCACGAGCGGTGAGTATCGGCGCAGATTCCTTACCAATACCTCACCAGAAGCCGGGGCTGCCGGGGTCGGTTGCGCCTGTGGACGACGGCTGGTTTGCTGCCTTTGCAATTGGTTCGCGCAGCGTTGTCCCGACAAGCGACGGCGGTGTCGGCCCGCCGGTCGCCCAATCGAGCAATTCGACCGTGTGCACGACAGGAATCCGGGAATGGCGCTGGATCTGGATGATGCAGCCGATGTTTCCGGTAACGACGATATCGGGGTCGGTACTGGCTATATGCCCGGCCTTCCTGGCCCCGAGCTGGGCCGCTGTGCCCGGCTGCAAAAGATTATAGGTTCCCGCCGATCCGCAGCAGAAATGCCTTTCCGGGATATCGAGTACCTCGAAGCCGGCCTCGCGTAGCAAGGCCCGCGGCTGGCGTGCCACCTTTTGGCCGTGCTGCATCGAGCAGGGGTCGTGATAGGCGACGCGATAGGCCGGCTTCTTGTCCGCTACCGCGAATCCGAGTTCGGCCAGCACCTCGCTGACATCCCTTGCCAGCGACGCGATTGTGGCCGCAGCACTGCTCAGTTCCGTGTCGCGCGCCAGCAGATGCCCGTAGTCCTTGACCGTGGTTCCGCACCCCGACGCATTGATGACGACGGCGTCTAGGCCATAAAACTCCTTTTCCCGCAGCCACGCCTCGATGTTTTGCCGGGCCAACGCACGCGCGGCATCCTCCTTGCCCATGTGGAGCGAAAGCGAGCCGCAGCATCCCGCATCGGTCGCGACGACGACGTCGCATCCGAGCCGCTGCAGGAGCCGGATGGTCGCGGCGTTGATGTTGCCGTTGAGCGCCTGCTGCGCGCAGCCGGCAAGCAGGGCGACCCGCTTCCTTGCCGGCCTTGTGCCGGCAAAGACGGCGGGGTCGAGGAACTGTCCTGCCGCACGGCTCGGCAGCATGTCGAAGAGCGGCGCGAGGCGGGCCGGCATCAGGCCGCGAAAGGGTTTTGCGGCTTGGCCGAGCGCAAGCGCGGCGCGGAACAGCCGCGGTCTCGTGAGCACAGTGGCGAGGCTTGCGCGCATTAGCCGATCGAAGAACGGGCGGCGGTGATGCCGCTCCACATGGACGCGAGCCCGGTCGATCAAATGGGCATAGTCCACCTTGGCCGCACAGGTCGACATGCAGGAAAGGCAGGAAAGGCAGCTGTCGAGATGGCGCACCGTTTCGGGCTTCGGCGCACCGCCTTGTTCGAGCATCTCGCGGATCAGGTCGATGCGGCCGCGCGGGGATTCATTCTCGTCGCGCGTCAGCACATAGGTCGGGCAGGTGTTGGTGCAGAAGCCGTAATGCACGCAAGTCTCGAGGATACCGTTTGCCTCCCCGATTTCGGGATCGCGAAGCTGCTCGGGCGTGAAGGAAGTCCGCATGTCGTCCTGCTTGTCCGTGGCGCGGCCTGTGTCGGCCTTTCAGGAATCATTACCCCGGCCAGGGGGAGCGATCTCGGCCCAGCGTGCATCGCGGCTTGTTCGAGCCTGCAAAACCGCCCTTGCGGTTCAGCGGGCTACTTGTTTTAGGTAGGTGCCGTCGCCATAGAGCAGCGGGTCGTGGTCGGGCCGCGTCATCACTTCGACGACACGTCCCAGGATCACGTCGTGCGTGCCGACGGACAGACTGCGGACAACCTCGCAAAAAACGTTCGATTGGGCGTCTTCGAGGAACGGCATCCCGTCGCGCCCCTCTCGCCATCGGCCGGACCGGAAACGACTGTCGCGGTGCCTGGAACTGGTAAAACTCCACATCAGGTCGTGATGCTCCTGATGCATCGCGTTGATACAGAAGCGGCGCGAGGCCAGGACGGCCGAATGGAGCGTGGTGTCTCGGTTAACGCAGATGAGGCAGGTCGGCGGCTGGAGCGAGACGGAGGTCACCGCGGTCGCCGCCATGCCGCGCCATTCGCCATCGGCCGTGCAGCTCGTGACCAGCGATACAATGCCGGTGAACTTTCGCATCGCAGTTCGGAAACGATCCTCCATCGAAGCCGGCAAAGCTGCGGCGTCATCGGGAGAAACCGTCTGCAAGGCGATCGGGGTCATGGTCGCTCCTCCTGCGCTGTCCCGGAACGGCCTGAAGCAACGATCAGGCCCGAGGAAAGCGTCCGTCACCTGGGCGAAAGGGTCAATCGAGGGCGCTGCGCCTGACGCAAGGCATGGCGAAATCGCCGGCAAACGCCTCAAAGCTGGCTGGCACAGCCGCGCCCCTCGCGCTGCAGCGCCTGACGGAAGAGCTGGCGGTCGCTTTCCGAGCGCTGCCTTTCGAAGCTGATGGCGATTGCCAGCTTCTCGTCGCGGTTGCGGTGCCGCAGCGGCGTTGCAAAGCAGCTGAGCTGCAGATCGAGCTCGCCTTCCTCGACATGGATGCCGTCGTGGCGCGCCGCTTCGAGCGCGGCCGACAGCTCCGCCCATCGCGTCTTCGTACGCGGCGTGAAGGCCGGAAACGGGTCCGCCGGCAACAGGGTGGGTCGCAGGACGTTCGGCACGGAGGCCAACAATGCGCGACCGGCCGCCGATGCCCACAGCGGATAGGTCGGCCCGACCTCGACATCGATCATCGCGCGCCGGCCGCCGGCGAGCCGGGCCAGCGTGACCGCCTCGTTGCCGATGAGCTGGACGAGATAGACGGTTTCGCCGCAGGTATCCGCGACGCGTGCCATGGGCGGGGCGGCCACCTGGATCAGCCGGTCGACCCAGGCGGTGGCGAGGCGAAGCGAGCGGGTGCCCAGCGTATAGTCGCGGTTCGGCAAGCGGCTCGCATAGCCATGCGCGACCAGCGTTGCCAGGAGGCGGGAGGCGGTAGCCGGGTCGACCCCGAGCTGGTCGGCCGCGTCGCGCACGCGGATTCCGGCGGGCGCCCGTCGCTGCATGATCTCCAGCAGCTCGAGGGCCCGGCCCACCGAACGTATCTCCGCGCGATCATGTAGCTCGCGCCCCATCCCGCTTCTCCCACCCGTTCCGGCCAGTCCCCTTTTGTCTGGCCGTCCGCCTATTTTCAGGCTGCGGCTTTGTCGGCGAAGCTCGGTATTACTTCTTCGCCGAACAGCCGGATCGTCTCCAGCATCCGCTTCTGCTCGGTAATTCCCCCATACATTATGAAGATCATGTATTCGACGTCCAGTTCCTCCTTCAGGCGCTGGATCTGTTCTCCGACAGCATCCGGCGTTCCCACCAGTTGGAAGCCGCTCTCGACCATCTGCTCGAAGGTCTTCGGGACGGGGCCTTCCTGGCCTTTCATGCGCAAGGCCTCGAAGAACCCGAATTCGCCCAGCCAGTGCGTCCAGAAGGCGGAACCCTGGCGTGCGGTCTCCATCGCTTCCTCATGCGTCCGGCCGACCGCCAGGTTGCGGCACAGCACGACGCCGCCGCCTGTCGAATATTCACCGAAGCGGAGCTCGCGGCCGTGCTTGGCGGCCTCGTCCATGTAGCTCTGGAAGACCCAGCGCACGATATCGAGATTGGCTGCGAGCGTGACGACCGAGCTGCCGATGCGGGCGGACCAGTTGAGCGTCTCCGGGCTCTGCGTCAGCGTGGTGAAGAGCGGCGGGTGCGGCCACTGCCTGGGCTTGGGCACGGTCGCCACCTGATGGAGCGCCCCGTTGCGCACGCCGGCCTCAAGGCGCGCGGAGATCGGATGGTTCCACTGCAGGCCGCGCGGAGGCACGTTGATGAATTCGCCCTCGAAGTCCCAGAGGTCTTCCGTCCAGGAACGCCGCATCACCTCGAACCACTCCTCGACGATCCTGCGGTTGGTGGCCTCGATCTCGGCACGGCCGGTGCCGGCGGCATTGGCATGATAGTGCTGGCCCATGACGCCGACCGAACGCGGCTGGTATCCACGGCTGAGACCGATATCGAGGCGGCCGCCGGTGAGATGATCGGCCATGGCGATATCCTCGGCCAGCCGGAGCGGGTTCCAATTTGGCAGGACGAGCCCCATCTGACCCTGCCGTAGCCGCTTCGTATGCTGGGCAAGGTAGACGTTGAGCATCAGAGGATTGGGCGTGACGTGATAGCCCTCGATTTCGAAGTGGTGCTCGGCGAACATCATCGAGGTCCAGCCGGTTTCGTCGGCGCAGATCGCCTGCTCGCGCAACTCGTCGATGGTGTTGGCATAGCGGCTGCTGTCGAGGCCCCAAAGGCCCTTGCCCAACTCGGCTTCCGACGCGACCGCGACGGGATAGAACATTCCAAATTTCACGGCGACACCTCCCTGGCGGACCGGTTCGCGCGCCCGTCGGCCGCCTCGTCGGTCCATGCCGCCCGAGTAGCGGCTGGGTTGCCGTGAGGGTCAATGTGGGTGATTGCGCCTGCCGCAACGCGTGCTGAAAAATACTTTGGGCGGCGCGATCAGTGCCCAGGCCGCGGAAGCATGCAGGCCCGATGATCCCGGGGGGAAACGCCGTAGCTCCGTTTGAAGGCCTTGCTGAAGTGGGAGATGTCCCGAAAGCCGCAATCGAACGCGATTTCGGAAATGCTCTGCCGGGCTAGCGTCGCGTTTTCGAGGGCGCGCCGGCAGGTTTCCAGCCGCTCGGCGAGAACCCATGCGCCGAATGTCGTGCCCATCTGCTGGAACCGCAGATGGATGGTTCGCACCGACACCCTGAGGTGGAAGGCTGCCATGCGCGGCGAAAGCTCCGGCTGGCGGAGATTTTTGCGGCAGAAGGCCAGCACCGTCTCCGCCGGCACTCCCGCGATCTCCCGGCCAAGCTCGCCAGGTGCGGTTGCCAGAGCCAGCAGGTTGCAGATGTTCTCGACGAGCAGGTCGGCCTCGCTCGAACTGTTCATGGGATGATCGCTCAAGCAGGCCAGATGCTCGCAGGCGAGCCGGCCAAAGACCTCGCCGGCTCCAATCCTGGCCAGCGGCGCACGCCGAAACCATGGCGCTCTCTCTTCGAGCGGGCGTCGCGGGATCAGGGCGAGCGTTCTGCTGACCGGTGTCGGGAAGTCGACGTGGAATGACCGCTCGACATCAATGATGCCGATGTCCCCGGCCTCGAGGCTGATGGACGCATCGCCCTGCATGATCTGGCTGCGGCCTGCCTTTTGCCAGCTAACTAGATAACCGCTTTCGCCGGACCGGGCGACATGGCTGCGATTTCGCACGATCTGGTGAGGTTTAGAGACAAAGCAGGCGAGTTTGGCGCCACCGAGTACGCGGCCGGAGATCTGCGCTTCGAAATTCTCCGCGCCTTGCGGTTCGGCGTCGACGTTCAGGATCGCCTGGCACACGGCGTCGCGCCAATAGGAAAAGCGGTGGCGGCTTTCCACGTCGGATGTCGACCAAACACTCGTCACGGCCTGGAACCTCCCTCCGGGCTGAAGATCGGCAAGCAGGCTAACGCAAAGTGCAGCCTTACTCCACCGCATGGCCGCGACGAAAATGCCCGCAGCGCAACGGATGCCGAAAAGATGCGCGCAGGACCAAGCCGGCTTGCGCGCCAAGACAAGACGTCTCGTTCGCAACGACCTAGCCTCCGGTGATCGCGAGGCCGGGCCAAGGACGGAGCAAGGATGATGAGCAACGGACAGCCGAATCTGGGAGCATTCCTGGCGGAGGCGGAAAAGGCGCTCAGCTCCGGCGGCGTCAACCGGAGTGAGGAGACGCTTCGGCGTTATGGCGAGAACACGCTTCCCGGCGGGGACAGGCTGCCGGCCGCGGTCGTCTATCCCGGTTCCACCGCGGATGTGCAGGCGATCGTGCGCGCGGCGAACGCCTATCACGTCCCGCTTTATCCGATCAGCACCGGCAACAATATCGGGCTTGGAAGCCGCTCATCCAACGCGGCGGGGCAAGTCGTCGTGGACCTCGGCCGCAGGATGAACCGCCTCCTGGAAATCGACGAGACGCTCGCCTATGCCGTGGTGGAGCCGGGCGTGAGCTATCAAGCGATGTATGACGAGCTCGTGCGGCGCGGCAACCGGCTCATGCTCGACGTTACCTCGGGGCCGCCGCAGGGCGGCATGCTGGGCAATGCCCTGGACAAGGGTGCCGGCTACACGCCCTATTTCGACCATTTCGGCTTCGCCTGCGGCATGGAGGTCGTGCTGCCCAACGGCGAGATCCTGCGCACCGGCGACGGGGCGCTCGACAGCACCGACATCTCCAACTGGCACACGTCCAAATATTCGTTCGGGCCGATCCTCGACGGCCTGTTTGCACAATCGAACTACGGCATCGTCACCCGCATGGGCATCTGGCTGCTCCCGAGGCCGCCGGCGATCCGCTCCTTCCACTTCGCCTATGACAACGATGACGACCTCGAGGAAATCATCGATCTTTGCCGGCCGCTAAAGCTCTCGAATTTCGTGCCGACGCTGTTTCGCGTCACCAACGACCTTTATCTGTGCGGCTCCGAGGGCGAGAGCGCCGAATACAGGACTTCTGCCGGCAGACGGTCGATCTCCGACGAAGGCCGCAGGGCCCTGCGCGAAAAGCATGGCGTCGGCGCCTGGACCGTTTCGGGCGCGTTCTACGGCGCCAGTGACGCGGCGATCGAGCCCATGATCCAGCGCGTGCGCAGCCATTTCGGGCAATCCGGCAAGGCCCGCTATATTTCGCACGAGGAGGCGAGCGAGATCGCGCCCCTGCAGGTGGCGATCAACGCGTTTGCCGGCGTGCCCAGCCTCGGCGAGCTCGGGCTCCTGAAATGGCGCCCCGGCGGCGGCAACAGCTGGTTCCTGCCCGGGACGCCGATGGTCGGCAAGGTCGCCAATGAATTCCAGCGCCTCTGTCGCGGCATCTACGAAGAGCATGGGCTCGACTACACGGTCATGAATGTTTGTGCCGCCCGCTTCAGCCGGGGGCTGCACGTACTCTCCTTCAATCGCGAAGACGAAGAGGAGAAGGAACGCGCCAGATCATGCTACCGCAAGATGGCGGAGGAGGTGGCGCGACGCGGCGTATTTGTCGGGCGCTCGCCGGTCGACTTCCAGGAATTCCACATGTCCCAGACGATGCCCTCGTTCAGGGGAGCCTGCGCTTCGATTAAGCAGGCGCTCGACCCGAACGGAATTCTTGCTCCGGGACGTTATGGCATCCATGCGGGATAACACCAGCCACCACAGGAGGCGATGAAGCCGGCGTTGCGAAGCCCCCAGAGCGTGCCGAAGGCCAGCCCGTAGCGTGAGCCTTTCGGCGGTCAGCCCATCGGCGAGCAGCTCGCATCCGAACGGGCCGCAAGTATCTTCATCATAAACTCCGCTGCGGCAAAGGGCGTTGGGCGTCCCTACCGCAGCGCGGCATCGGCGTGATCGACGGCAGCTTGGGGGCCGACAGCGGACCGTCTTGTTTCGGATCGGCCCCATCAGAAAGCAGACATTCCGGCCCGCCCGCATTTCGGACAGAAGCAGCTCTCCGATGTTGCCCAAAGACGGACACTTGAACGCAACGTGCTGTTGTCAGCTTCGCGCCAGATATCGACTTTCTCGCCGCCTGGCAAAATTCTCCTCAGTTCTAGAGGGCGAATTCAGCCCTGCGGTGCCTGTATCCGCCTTCAATTGGACGTGCCTTCGACGAAGATCCGCTTCCAATCCCGCTTCATGCTGATGACCAGCCAGCCATTGGTCGTGGCCTCGTCGTAGAGCTCCTGGGTGAACGTGCCGACCTTGGTGTCGGGCAGGCCCTGCGCGGGCCCATAGGCATATTCGCGCTCCGCATCGTCATGCAGCGCGAGCATGCCGAGCCGTCGCCCCTCGCCTGCCGTGGTGTACTCCAACATCTGCCTGTCGCCCGTAGAATTGCCGACTGCGACCACCGGGCGACGCCCGATCATGAGGTGGATCTTGCCGGCGTCGTTGTCGTTCAACAGGAGCTTCGGCTCCTTCGTCAGGATCGGCCGGCCGTCCTTGTCGTAGCCGAACTTCGTCCCTCCTGCCGTACCGACCACCTGCTCCGGCGGGATGCCGTAGGTGGCCTCCGAGTAGACCCGGACAAAGTCCTGGCCGCCGGTGACGATGTAGGTCTTGTAGCCGTTGGCGCGCATGTAGCTCAGAACCTCCTACATGGGCTGGTAGGTGAGCTCGGTATAGGGGCACTTCCAGCGCGAATCCCTGGCGGACGCGAGCCACTTCTGGACCTCGGCCTTGAAATCGTCGACGGTCATACCTGTCAGTGTGGCTTCAAGGACCTTTTCCAGCTCCGCCATCGCTTGGCGATCGCATCGCGGTCGCCCGTCAGCACCGTTTTGAACGGCTCGACCTCTTTCAGTTCCGGCTTGGCGGCGACCAGCGCCGGCACGCGGTCGAGGTAGAAGATCACCTGGCTGTACATCGGGTGCTCGACCCATAGCGTGCCGTCCTGGTCAAAGGCGGCGATCCGGTCGGCCGGCGGCACGAAGTCCGGACTGCCCTCCTGGCTGGTCGCTGCCACGAAATTGTGGATCGCCTGTTTTACCGGCCCGTTGTTCCAGGACGGCAACGGGTCTTGCTGCGCCTGCGCGGGCCATGCCGACCACATCGCGCCGGTTGAAACCAGCACCGCCGCCAGCGTCATGATCAGCTTGCGTCGAGTGATCTCAAAGCGACGGAGCATTTCCATGTGACGCCTCCCTGTCGGTCGTCTGCGGCCACCCTGGACCTCTCATCCTTCAACCACGCCCCCGGCGGCTTTGATCAGGTGCGGTGCGACTACAACGCCCCTCGCCCGCTGGCGATCGCGGGGCATGGCTGCACGCCAGCACACGTCTGGTGAAACAGGTTCTTTATAATTGTCCCAGGTCGACGCGGGCAGGTTGGCGACCACGAGCGCCGAGCAAACGGAAATCTAGTCAGCTCTCACGAAGCCCATATTGTCACCGATGACGGTCGTCGGGCCAATCGGCAGTGGCTCGGGATTGCTGATCTCAAGCTCGACGAATTCGAGCTTGTCCTTCCATGCCTTCTTCAGAAAATCCGCGAAAGCAAGAATGGTGAGTTGCTCGCCAGGACACCGCCGGTAGCCGAAGCCAAAGGGCGCAAAACCCGCATAGTCACAGACGACAAGCGGCTTGCCGTCGACCTTCCCAAACACCGTCCCGAAGGCACTGTTTTCCATTGTGCCTTTGCGGCCATCCGTCAATTCGAAGCTCGTCTTCTCGAACGGGCATTTCGCGAAGCCCATGGAAAGCACCTTGGCCTCGTCGATGTCCTGGCTGGTTGGCTGGTGCTCGTAGCGAGACGGATCGAAGTCGGTCGGGTTCTTCCAGTGGACCGGGTCCTTGCTCGTGGATGTGTGCGGGGTCACGATGTAGCCATGCCGATCATAGTAGGGCGGCCGGGTTTCGGTGAGTGCGGAAATGCTGCCGCCATTGGGCGAGATGGTGCGAAACAGCTCCATCGTGAAGCGCTCCAGCGGCGTGAACGGAGCGCCGTTGGCGTTGTCGAAATCGCCCTCCATGGTGGACTTGAACCATGACCTGGCTTCCGGGTCGCCGGTCCCAGTGCCGAGTTTCCGCATGATGTTGTAGAGCGTGTTTCCCCACTGGCTGAACGCCACGAAGTTATGGAAGCACTCGAAAACGACGTCCTTGGGAGCGAAATACTCGCCGTCCCCGGCGTTCTTGATCCAGTACCAGGCAAAGGTCTTGTCCGGATTCTGGATCTTGCCTCCCTTGATGTCGGCAATCTTCTCGTCGATCCAGGCCTTGAGATAACCCAGGTTCGAATGGACGACCATGTAATTGTCGTAGACGATCCGCGTCGTCGGGTCGCGATAGGCAAGCACGGTATTGAAGGCATTTCCGATCTGGCGGATGCGGTCCGGCACCTGGTCATGCGAGACGCCGAGATGCAGGTCCCAATAGAGATCCCAATAGGCCTCGAGATAGGGCCGCATCAGCGGCTTCCCGGCATTCTCGTCCGACATCAGCCTGTCGAAAAATGCCGTAACTTTCCCACCGTATTTCTCACGATAGAGATCGGGCGTCACGGCCGACATGTAGATGCGCTTTCTGCGATTGTCCGGCCCGCGCTTTTCGAGCCCCTGCAGGAACACCGTCACGCCGTGCTCGGGCGCCGGCTGCCAGGTTTCGCTCAACAGGCCCCAGAGGTCGTAAGGCAGCGCGTTCTCTTTCGTGAGGGCCACCCCGATCATCGGGAGCATCGGCTCTTCGCCGTGATAGGTGCTCACGAGAAAGTATGGAACGATGACGTTTTCAAAATAGGCGGGATCGAAAGTGCTGGCGAACTGGGCGCGCAGACGCGCCGCAGCCGACGCGGCGTCCGCCGGTGACAAGGGTTGGCCTGCTGCTGGCGGTGATTGTGGATGGGCAACATTTGCCGACAAAGCAGCGGCGGCAGCGGTTGCACCGCCGGTGAGGAACGTACGCCTTCTCATGGTCGGCTCCTCTGGGACGAGTGAGAGGTCACATTTCGCCTTGAAAACCTGCCAAGTGCTGTCAGAGAACTAGGCAGCTCTCTCGGTCCGACAAGCTACAACCGCGGTAGCCTCCAAGGGGCGCGACGCCGCCCGGCAGTTTGGGGCCGCTAGCGGCTGGGCCGCTTTTGAATGACAAGGCTTACAAGCAGACGTTCGGATCATAAGGCGTCATGACGGAGGCTGCCACTGATAGGCGATAAGAGCCTCGGATGAGACGACGGGCCCGTCAGCATTTGCGCGCACCCGCGAAAACTCGCTAAACGGCACGAGCCGACTCACTTCGCCGGCGTCCCGAGGCGGGAGGCCGATTCAGTACAGTTGCGGCACCGCCACAGGGGCCGCCGAGCCTCAATGAAGATTGCGGCCGTATGCATGGGGACGATCTACGGCATGCACGTTCGAGTGAGAGGGTCGGGGGCGCGTGATGCCGTGGGTTCTTTTGTATGTCTTGCCGTATGTCCTACCGCCTACTGTGCGGCCATTATGGTAATTGGTGGAAGCCGTGATCCCCGTTGCGCCGCCAACTCCCGTCGTCGACGTAAGAGCCATGAGGTTTATGAAAAGCGAGAAAAGCAACGTGCGCATGGCCGTCACCTCCTTAGCCTTTGTTCCGCAAAATGTGCCTCGGGCGCGCCAGTCAAGAAAGCGCGCCCGCCCGTCAGGTGGAAGCCGACGGGCGAGAGTTTAGCCATTTGATCGGTTCCAAACGATCGAACTGGAATCAAGGTTCCTGGAGTACGAAAAAAGCCCGCCCAGGGAACCAGAGCAGGCAATTCACGCAGCGAACCAGCTTGTTCGCGGCGACAGTTTAGCTCGAGCTCGTCTGCGGACACTGCGGACAGGTGCGGACACCTCTTTACTGTCCGCACCTGGAGACACTTTGCGCCGCCGTCCCTCCCGCATTGCACTATCGTCCAGGAAAGCCCCCGTTGAAGCCATGGGGCCTGTGTCCAATCCTTCCCCCGGAAGCTTTTGCGTCGATCGGCGAACGTTTTCCGTCGGGCGGAGCGAGCGGAACGATTGAGGCGCGCAGCCGTTCTCCAACCGTGTTGGAGTAGCGTGTCATGAGTACCGTGCGGGCCCTGTGGAAGGGCTTCCTTCGGCTTGGCAACGTCACCTGCGGCGTGAGACTGACAGGTGCTTGGACCGCGGCAGAGGCGACCCACTTCAAGACCCTGAACCGCCAGACCCGGGAGCCGGTGAAAGCCGCCTACGTCGACGAGCAAGATTTTCTGCTCCTCGAGGCCGACGAAATGGTGGCCCTTAAGCCGCTGCCCGAGCACGTCATTATTCTAGAGGGCTTCGTCTTCAGGGCCGAGGTCGACCCGATCGATTTCGAGAAGCCATATTACCTCTCGCCGGTCGACAATCCGTCGACGGAGCCGTTCAGCCTCCTCCGCGATGCCATGAGGAAGAGCGACATGGCCGCGCTTGCAACGGTCGTGCTCTTCCAGCACGAACGCCACGTGCTCCTCGAGCCACTCGACAAGGGCATCCTGTTGACCATCCTGCGCAGCGCCAAGGAAGTCGTGCCGGCATCGAAGGTTGCGCCGCCGAAGGGCAAGAAGCCCAAAGCCAAGACGACGCACTAAAACGCGACAAAGTGTTTATCCTGCATGAGGCATGCGAGGGGCGGGGCAACGTGTGACACCCCAGGTCGATGGTGCATGGTTCGGACCGTGGCATTCCCGTAGGGACCAAGGCTGGTCCAGCGTGCATGGGGTAATGATCGCGCCGGCCACTCCATAGATGGATGGTCATGTCCAGCATCACCCCAGCAGAAGATGCCGAAGCTGATCGTGGTCGTGGCGTTCGACCGCGATGAGGACGGCGAGCCGACGACGCTGTTCGTCAGCGGCGAAGTGCCGGATATGGAGTGATGCGGTCAGACTAGCCGACCTTGGCTTCTACCGCAGATCGGCTTCCGTCAGGACATAGAAGCTCTTGTCGCAACGAGCATATGCCTTCTGTGCTGCATCAAGGATTGGAACTCGCGCGGCGTCGAAGGCCGCCAGACACTTTTCTTCGGTGTCGATCAATGGAACTATCTTCAAGAGTGCTCCAACTTCGATCGAGAAAGGTATTTGGAACGTTCCGTCATATCCAACGAAGCGTACGCGTTTAGCGGCTCCATCATAGCTTCGGCTGCGATTGGGAAAGTTGAGCATCATGAGCCCCCCGGACCTGATCGAACGACCTCTGCCTCCCTTGCTGCTTTGCACTTTTGAGCATTGCGCGCATTGAGATGAACCATGGTGGCGGTGGCTTCCGTCCGTTCCAGTCCGGTCATAGGCCGACCTTCCAAGACCGCAGGGACGCCCGTGAATACGTGGTAGATCGTCCACGATCCATCCGCCTCAACGCGGCGGCCATAGTTGTGGTAGATGCTGTGCTGCGCCAGCGCGCCACCCTCATTTTCCCAGACGGCGATATCGAAAGCGTCTCGGCCTCTCTTGGTTTTTTGCTCGTTCACCTGCATGGCGACGCTCCTAACGATCAGAGGGTCGTTCAATTGTTCTCTGTCGGCGACCTCTTCGTCCGCCTACAGCAGCCTGTTGCGCTCCACGAGTTCACGAATACGCCGAAGGGTGCCGTCACAGTCGGATTTCTTGCGGCGCAAAAGCTCGGCATTATCGCCAGGTTGGATGCGGCCATCAGGCATAAGATCCGGTGTCGGGTATGGTATAGGCCGCTTCGGGCCGGAGGCTATTGTGATGTGTGTCATTGTTGCTGCCCTTCGCGAATGAACTGCCGTTTGGATAAAGCCGCTTCCTTCCAGACTGGCCTCACTGTCGCGCAGTAGAGTTTGCACCCCAGATCGTGGTTGATGCTGACGATGTCCGGATCCTGCGGCATATCGAGCGTACGCAAGAGCGATCTGGCCATTCCGATCGCCGCGTCAGTATCGAGCACGTCGCAGGTCACGCGACCGAGAAGCGCGTGCGCGTTGTCCAGTTCCCGAAGTCGATAGAATTCAATGACGACTTTCATCTGGGTTACCTGTCGTAAGAGATTGCGCGCACAACGCTCATTTCTTGGGCGGGCGCTGCCCTGCTTTGCCGTTGTCAGCGAGCCTGATTTGCGAGCCAAACGGCGTCTCGACCTTGGCTGGCGCCTTTGTCTTCTTTGGTTTCCTGATTTCGCGGTTACCGCGCAGCTGGCCTTTTGCCATGGCACTCTCCTGTCAGTTGACACAGATTGCGACCGGCGGCGTGTCGACGAGCACAAGGGTGTTCTCGGTTGTCACACGCTCATGCCGCTCGCCATCGTTGCGAATGCGGTATTGAGGCGAGTTGTCCCGTTCCGGCAGCGTCGCGATGATGCGGTAGGTCCCTGCCGTCGTGTCTGACTGGTTGAACCTGTTCTTGAGGTGAACCGACTGTCCTATGGCGAAACGATGGGGTGACATTTTCTTCTGTCCTTTGGTTTCACCCGTGCCAGATTTCAGCGCGAGCTTGGAACTTCATGGTTCCTGTTCATGATCCTGCTTGAGTACGGCTTCCAATTCAGAGGGATCGATCTCTACCAGTTGTGCGGTCATCTTGTTTGTTGAGACGGCTGGCAGGTGGATGAAGGTTGCGACGCGGCGCCAGGCGAGCCAGGACGCGCCGTCGATGAGATCCTCATCTTGATCGATGGCGTAGTCACCCGGCGGCTGCACCTCGTCGACGCCCCTCAATGCGAAGGGCGCGAAGAAGTGGACAATGGATTGGATCGTGCGTGTCGACATGTTCATGTCCTCGCGAAACAAAAGACTGGGATTTGAACCCGCTTCCTTGCTCCGCCGTTTTCGGACCTCGATTGAGATCAAGAGCTGTCGGTACCGTCCGTTTGGCCCTCGACGATCCGCCAGGCCGGTGCGCTCTAGCACTGGCATGGACGAAAACATCCGTGTTGCCATCGCGAAGCAAAGCCGTGCCACGCGCTCAAGCATCGTAAATCTGGATAGAGATTGGCGGGTCGAGAACGACTGACGCCGCGAGAGGCCAAATCAGGCCAAATAGACGAACAAACACCCTATAAGGAGATTACGGTTTATCTAAGGCAGGAAACTCTCGAGGCTCCACCATGTCTTTCCGGTATGCTTTTGGTATGCTGTCGATGTCAGGCATGAGTGTGAAGGCGTATAGCTGCTCGTTTGGCAATGACCGTTGCGGATACGGATGTTGTGGAGGACGTCGGCGACGACGTCACCGTGCAGCAGTCCACAATCCTCCGATCTCGCCTATGCTTCGCCGCCAGCCAGCCATTCTGTCGCCTTGGGCTCGATGTGGGTGCCAATTGCCGTGTCGGCCGCAAGCTCACGGGATCTCCGGCGGCGATTTGGGCGCGTTACACCCAAAGCCCGCTGGTTGCGATCGACGGGCGAACACTCGGCGGCCGCTTGTTTTGCCCCAGATCTGGTGCCGTGCCGTCTGTGCGTATTATGGCGTGGCGCCGTACATGGCCTGCAGTTGGCCATGGGCGAAGGCGAGAGCCGGTGGCATGTCCATCTTGCCGGCCATGATTTCGATATAGGCGCCGGATTTGCTGGCGCGGGCCGACTTCATCGCTTCATCAAGTTCGCCGAGCGTGGTCACACGAGCAGTGAACCAGTCGGTGCAACCGAGTGCCTTGGGCAGTTCGGCGTAGTTCCAAGGCGCGAGGTCGTTGTAGGTCCAGTTCGGATTTTCCTCCAATGCCCGCTCGACAAGGTAACCACTGTTGTTGAGCACGAAGACGATAACGTTTGCGCCGAACCGCCCCATTGCGCCGATGTCGTTCGCCGTCAGTTGATGCGAGCCTTCGCCCGTGATCAGAATTGTCCGCCGGCTCGGGTCGGCAAGCGCGACACCAAGGGCGGCCGGGGTCGCCCAACCGATGGAACCCCACAGAACTTGCGCTTCCACCCGCACACCATCCGGAAGGATGGTTGGCGTCATGCCGAGGCTTGAACTCCCGGTCTCGAGAACGACCGTGTCCCCGGCGCGCAGGAATGCCGCATAGCGCGGATAGAGCGCCGCCATCGTGATCTTGTCGGACGGGTCGCCGTTTACCGGTGCGAGCCCCTGCGGTTTTCCCCGGTACGGCGCCGATGACCCTTTGAACTTGGCCAACTCAGACAGAACGTCCGCAAGTCGGACATTGGCGATAACTTCGTCTCCGATCCTGACGTCGTCGAGGCCGACGGTAATGAACCGGGACAGATCGAGGTGGCTGGAATAGGCGGCCGTGGTGATGTCGTTCAGATTGACACCACCCAGATCGAGGACGAGCTCGGCGCCTTCAACGATTTGCCGCGTGTTCGGTTCTGACACCGCCCCGGCATACATGCCGGCAAACTGCGGATGACCCTCGTCGATCGAGCATTTTTCCATGAGCGTCGTCACAAAAGGACAGCCCAACGCTTCGATCGCCTTCTGGGCCTGTTTTTGTAGGCCAAGCCGCGAAACTGTGGCCGCCGGAATCGCGACGACGGATTTTGCCTTGTTGAAACGCTCGGCGATGGCCGCCATCGCCTTTTGTAACGCTGCTTCGTTTGATCGAGGCACGATCGGCTTCACGTCAGCCGACACGACCGGGGATAGCGCGTAGTCCGACGGCACGGCGATATAGGCCGGCTGATTGTTGCGGTGCGCCTCCGCGATGAGGCGCTCCATTTCGACGACGCAGTTCTCCGGATTGATGACCGCGTGACAGCAGGCCGCGTCAGCGGACAGCGCAACGAAATTGCCGAACACGCCGTCGCCGAGCGTGTGATGGGCGATCTTGTGTACGCGCTGGTTCTGATAGGATGGCATTCCGACGATGTGAAAAACCAGGGAACGTTCCGCCTTGGCCCCCATTACGCCGTTTATGGCCGAGAGCTCGCCGACGCCATAGGTCGTGACCAACATCGCTGCGCCCCGGATGCGCGCATAGCCGTCAGCGGCGTAAGCCGCATTCAATTCGTTGGCACAGCCGATCCACTTCACTTTGGGGCTGCTATCAACCGCATTGCAGATCGGGAACACATAGTCGCCGGCAACGCCAAAGCAGTGTTCGATCCCTTCTGCCGCAAGTCGATCGATGATGTAGTCGGCGACACTCATCGCCTTTGCCGTTTTCGACGACGCGTCGGATTGTCGAGCTGGCATGGTCATGCTCCTCTTCGTTTTGCTGACGTCGTTGATTGGGCGAAGGTCCTGGTCTCAGTGTCCCGCCGATGTGCATCGCCAGCGCGTACGTCGCCCCGGAGCATCAAGTTTGGCTGAGCTTCTAAGCCCCGCGGAACATGATGCGGGTGCGCGCCGTAAACGCCACCCGGCTTCGGCGGTTCCAACGGGCACCCGAATTATTCTTGGATTAGCGGTGTTCGATTTCTTACATGCGGCCTAACTTTTGCGGTCGCCATGGAGCCGGTACCGGATTCGGGCTACTGCCATGAAATTGCTGTCACAATCGCCGCAGTCTGCGGGTCCGATGTCGGGCCCCGATCTCGATTGCCTATCGAGACAGGTGGCCCAATTCCCGCAGACCGGTCATCCAATCTTCGGTGTGCCAGGTACGAACGATCTTGCCGTTCTCGATTTCGTGGATATCGACAGCCTGAATCCTCATGGATCGCCCTGTTGCGGGCAGACCGGCGAAAGCTTGGCGCTGGGTTCCAGTGATCGTGGACCGAACAACGACCTTGTTTCCGTCCTGGATGAGATCCTCGATCTTGATGTCGAAATCGGGAAATGCGTTCACCAGCATGGCCATTGCCGCTTTTGCAGCCTCGGGTCCGTGCGGAGCGTCGGAAGGCGAAGGTATGTCGACCCAGCTCGGCGCCAGTATCTTCTCAAGCAGTGCCGCATCATGGTGTGCAAAGGCCTCGTACCACTGCGACGCGATTTGCCTCGGTTCGTTCGCCGCTGGTGTGGCACTCGCCTGAACTGCGAAAAACGAACCGGCGATCGATGCGATGAGCGACTTCATGGCGTCCACCTCAAGCTATGTGTCCGAAAGACCGGCAGCATGCCACATTGGGGGCAGCAAAGTCGCTTCGACATGCGTTAGGCTGCTTTAGCCATTTGGTTGAGGCCGCCCGTCAACACCTTATCGGTCTCGGTCTCTTCCGACAGGGCTTGATCCAAGAGTTTGACTGCATCCTTCAGCCCGAGGTTTGCGCCGCCGAAGAGCACGGAAACGCCAAGTCGCCGGCCTGAAACGCAAAAAGAAGCCCGCCGCCTCGGGTGAGACGACGGGCTGGGGAAAACACCAAGTAGGTCAGCAACCCAAACAGTAATATCGCCCGCGCTGCCGCCTCACCCGCATTGCCTCCTGGCCTTGGAAGGACCCAACACGGTGGTGGAGATGGGCTTGAAGGATTGACGGTTTGTGAGATTCTGCGCACCATTTCCGCACACGGGGAGTGGAGTGGGGGAATGACCGACATTGTCGAGGATCTTCGCGCAATGGCGGCGAACCCTGGCGGCTACGCAAAGGCCGAAGTGGTAGAGCTGCTTATGAAGGCCGCCGACACGATAGAAAATGACAGGGCGGCGCTGGCCAAAGCCAGAGGTGGTATCATCGAGGCGATCGGCCACCTGGACAAAGCAATAGGAAGGCGAGTCGACGAGGGCGCATGACAGCTATCTGGGCGAAGGCGGTCTTGCCTTCATGAAGGTATGCGGACCAGCACCGGACTGAGCCAGGCCACCCATCGTATGAGCGGCCGAAGGCCAATTGACCGGGTGCCATTACCGTCGCCACCGCTGGACTGTTCTTATAAAGACCGGAATATTCCCAAATACCTATCGTGAGATCGATGGCATCGTAGGAATACCCCATCAGGCGCCGATCCGGCCGCCTAGGCCGGCGCGCTTGGGGCATGATCGCGCCGGCCGCTCCACCGAGTGATATCAAGGCTAAGCCGCCTGCCCGGCGCGCACGGGCGCTCGCCGCACCAGACGACCTCGTACGGACCCGTTCCAGCCGACTCGCCCCCGAGGCGGGAACGCGGGAACTCAATGCTATGGATGTGAAGCGCCGATCGTTCAGAAGATAGCCAGGTATTTCAGCAGCGAAACAATGCCGATGATGATGACGATGATTTGAATGATCTGTCGTAGACCGGAATCTATTGGCAGGCGCTGAACAAGGTACAGCACCAGAACCACGACTAGAAAAGTGATCAGTACGCCGATGATTGCTGATGAGCCCACGGCGGAACTCCTTGGAACCTGCAAGCCTGAACTCAGGGCAGAGTTCTCAGCCCCAATAGCTACGGCGGCCTGAACTGTTGGTCGTCATGCCTATGGCGACACCAATCGTGAAACCGAGCAATGCCGCCATTCCAAACACAAAGGTAACTGTGACTGGACTCTCACGAGCGACTTCGGACACTGATTGCGTCTGCGCACTAAGCCGCTTTGCGGCACGCGAAGCTCGGGCCGATGCAGTTTCGATCGCTTCGCGGGCCAGCCTAGCTCCCCTTTCCTCAATAGAATTGTTGATCTTGCCTATCTCGCCGCGCAGTTCTGCGATCTGCTTTTCGAATGTCTTTTGAACGTCTTCGATATTCAGGCCCACTGCCTTGGGAGCATTAGCCATCGCCTTATCCTTCGCACATATCCGCTAGAACGGTGCGGAAAGCCAAACGTTCCGCCGCGTGACAACGAGATCGTCAGGCGCGCGTCCAATGAAGTTTCCGCTCCGGAGCGGAAACTATTCAGTATTTTCAGCCGGGAGAGTCGCGCAGAGAATTCAAGCGGCGAGCGGAGGAGTTGTATTAGGCCTCATGTTGATGCCGCTTGCGGCAAAGCGGCATCAACACCAAGCGTCATGAAGTTCCGGCCTGGAAGCCCTTTTTCTGCGGCCACTCGGCCGCAATCACCGTTTCCAGCGGCCTTCGTACTTGAACTCCGGGGCCGCCTTGAGCTGATCTTTGGACGCGTCCATCGTCGCCATCCACTTCTTGTCGTTCTCGTCGTAGTCGATCTTCACCGCTTTAGGGCTGACCACGACGTAGTGTTCGCCTAGGCCGAGGACTCCACCAACGGAGACGATGTAACCTGACAGCGTGCCATGCGAGAGAACGAGGTCTTTGATCTCCCCCACGTCTTCATTCGCGCCGTTTTTGATTTTGAGCCCAACGAGATTGTAACTGAGCACGTCCGTCGGCTTTGCGGCTACAAAGGTCTCAGCGCTGGTGCTTTCAGCATTTTGCGCGTGAGCCGCGCAGATCAAAGGAACTGTCGTGGCTAATGCGATCAGGATCCTGCGCATGACTTTCGTCCTTTCTTCTCTTCCTGCCAAATGCCAGCGTTAACCCGGACGTCCAGTTGTTGTTCCAAGTCACCTAGGCGACTATCGCTTGAAGGGTCGACTGTTCTCACATCCGGAAGCACGGCCGCGTGCCTTCACACGAGCTACAAAAAACTAGTCACGATCATCGCCATCGCCGTCAGAGTCATCACCGCCGTCGAAAGCCAGCCAACTGCGCGAAGCCAGGCGCCGATGGTGTTCCTGCCCATGATGCGCGATTGCACGGCCATCAGCATCATCATCGCCATGATCGGAGCCGCCACGACGCCATTGATGACGGCACTCCAATACAAGGCCCTGATCGGATTGATCGGACTGAAGTTCAAACCTACGCCGATCAACGTCGCGATCGCAATCGTCGCGTAGAAGGCCTTTGCCTGCCTGGGCTTCCGATCGAGCCCGGTCGGCCACCGCAAGGCATCGCCGACCGCATATGCGGCCGATCCCGCGAGGACTGGCACCGCCAGGAGCCCTGTGCCGACAATTCCCAGGGCGAAAATCGTTTCGGCCATCGCTCCGGCCAGCGGCCTGAGCGCCTGCGCTGCCTTGGCGGAGCTGTCGATCTGGGTAATGCCGTTCACATTGAGCGTCGCAGCGGCCGTCACCATGATCGACAGCGCAACGACGTTCGACAAGCCCATGCCGACGAAGGTGTCCTGATGTATCCGGGCCGTGGCATCTTCCGTCTGCTCGGGTGCGCCCTTGAGCGCTTTCCTTTCGGGCACGGCCCGGATGTCCTCCACCTCCTGGGAAGCCTGCCAGAAAAACAGGTACGGACTGATGGTGGTGCCAAGGATGGCAACGATGGCAGTCAGATAGTTTTTATCGAAGGAGACATGCGGAAAGAAGAAGTTCAGCGCCAGAGTGGACCAGTCGACTTTCACGAAAAACAGGGTGACGACATAGGCAAAGAGCGCGAGCGTCAGCCATTTCAGGACGCCGACATATCGATCGTAGGACAGGTAGACCTGCGTCACGACGCAAATGACGCCGAATGTCAGAACGTAGACGATCTGCGGCCCTCCGATCAGCACCCGCACGGCGTCGGCCATGGCTCCTATGTCGGCGCCGACATTGATGATGTTTGCTACCAGCAGCAGCGCGACACAGACGTAGACGACCGGGTTCCGGTAGAACATTCGCAAATTGCCGGCGATCCCCCGACCCGTGGTGTGGCCGAGCTGTGCGCTGATTATTTGGATGGCGACCATCAGCGGATAGGAGAACAACAGCGTCCAACTGGGCGCATAGCCAAACTGCGCACCCGTCTGGGAATAGGTGGCGATTCCGCTTGGGTCGTCATCCGAGGCGCCGGTAATCAGGCCGGGGCCTAGCACCTTCAGTAGGTGCGGCATGGTCGGCGCCACGGCGTGGACGGCCGCCCGGTTGTCCGCTTTTGCATTCTTGGCCATCGACGAGATTTCAGCGTGGTGGATTGAAGGCAACCAACTCGCCAATCATGCTGTGGTTCCAGCCTTGGCCTGGCTTCTGACAGGCTTCTCGGTCCCGATCTGCTTCGGCGTCTCAGAATGTCGGTCGTCGAGCGTAGCCGTTCCTATGGATATGAACTGCGGTGTCCAGAATCTCTTCCAGGCTGCGGTTGCCCATCGAGTAGAGCGACAGGATCCTTGCCGCGATCTCGTTCCGCTCGCCTGCTTCCACGAGGTGCAGCGTTTTCGCTGCGCGCCGGACCAGTTCATCGAGCCTGTCCAGTTCCTCTGGATAATGAGGGCCGCCTTGATGGGGGTTGTGGGAAAGATATTTGCGCATGGCTCGCCCTCCCGCTCAGGCGTCATGTCTGAGGGCTCTGGCAAGCGCCTCAACTCTGATATAGCCGGCCTTGAAAAGGTCGAGGGCTGTTGATTTCCGCCAGGAACTGACCCGGGATTTCCGCCGAGAATTGACCCGCCTTTCAGGTATGTTTCGGTTCGGTGGTGGTGGTCAAGGTCCTGCTTTTCTCCTTCGTGGTTTTGGTCTCAT
>NZ_JBDZDS010000011.1:0-211044 GCF_040045035.1 Mesorhizobium sp. KR1-2
GGGGCGCAGCGGTGTTCCCGCGTTGCGCCGGAAGTTCTCAAGTCCCTGCGGCGTCGAATGCTGCGGATGTGTCACGGATGGTGCCCGTCCTCTGGCGCCGGCTGGCCGCTTGCCGCGGCCGCGTCGGCGCAATTTGTTAGAATTCAATCATTATGTTTGGATCGTTTCATATTGGACCGAAGCCTGTCAAGGGCGCGTCTGACCGGACGGAACGATGGCGCTGCTGCAGGGCCAGCCTCATGGCCCTTAACCCCTTGGGGTTATTCTGGTTTGCTTCGCAAACCACCTCTGCCCCGCTCGACGGGGGGAGAGGAAGAGCCGTCCGCAAGGCTTGGCACCCTTCCTCTTCCCTTGTCAGAGGCAGAGTGGGGTAGGTGGCGCCGAATGCCATTGCTCCGCGCCAATAGCTAAGACCGATCACACGCCGCAGCCGCGTGGTGCATCAGACGACCCTGAGCACCCTGCCCTCCATGTGGCACCGCGCCAAAGCCTCGATGGTGACGTTCTCGGCGATGGCATCATGAGGGATCAGCAGGTAGCCCCAGGGCTTGCCGCCGTGCTTCAAGGCATGGCCGGTGGCGTGCCGGCACCAGTGCACCGCCGCATTACGCTTGGCCAGCACGATGCGGTCGTCCATCCGGTCCGACGCCTTGACCTCGATCATCAGGGTCCGCGTGCCGGTTTCGGCCACGAAATCCGGCTGATAGTCCAGTTCCTGCCCCTCGGCACGATAGCGAAGCTGGAACTGCCCCTTCGCCGGTCTGAACCATTTCAAGGCCTCGCGGTCGAGCACGACGGCCAGCATTCGCTCTGCGTCCGAATGGAACTTCTCCTCCGCGTAGAGGCAACGGGCGAAGCCGCCGAACAGATGTCGCGCCATGTTGCCCTTGTCGGCCGGGGGCAGCCGGAAATCGAGCACAGGCTCGTCCATTGCCTTGCTGAAGGTCCGCTCGCGCAAGGCCGTGTAGCCGCGGGTCACGACGACATCGTCGTCCGCATGCGCCTCCTGCCAGAGATGCTCCTGCATCTGCGCATGCACCGCCCGCGCGATCTCGTGCCGATGCAGCCACAGCACCTTGCGCGCGTCCCTCTCCGACATGCGCGACAGCAGGTGCCGGCTCACCTGCCCGGCGAGGTCGTAGAGCAGTTCGGCGTGCTCTTCATAGGCAACGTCGTCAAACGCGACCAAGGCGTCGACGATGCAATTGTCGAGGCGCTCTTCAATCACCGCCGCCGCAGCGCCGATCCTGTCGACCTGTCCGGTCCTGAGATGGGTCGCCCAGAGGTTTTCGGTTGGAACCTCGTAGGAGAACCGAGACAGGTCGAGCCGGAAGGACCGGTAGCCCCATTTCGCCTCATTCTTCGGAACCGCGAGGATAAGCGGTATCTCGATCGTCTCCTGCAGCACGAACTCGGTCGTATCCGTCACCACCGCCGCCAGTTCGTCGGCAGGCCCCTCCCTTCCCGCGCTCCGATAGCCGCTCGCGACCGCCGATATCAATGCGTCGCGGATTTCGGGCCGCATGAGATGACCAAGGCTCGGCAACGGCGCCCCGAATCCCACGGTCGCCTCGCCCATGATCGTCTCGTAAGTGAGCCGGGCGATCGCCCGCTTGTCGTCGCCGAAGCTCGCCTGCTCTTCATGGAATCCGCCCGGAGCATTGCTGGCGCTGCCTTCGGGCTCGATGCCCAGCCAGTCGACGAGCCGGGGCCTGGAAACCACCGTCACCGTCGATTGCTGCAACTGGCTTTCGGCAAGCACGAGCTGTTCCAGCCTTGCCGGCGAATCCGGGCGCCTGGCCTCCTCGACAATCTCTTGGAACCGGTCGTGCGCGACGATGTTCAGCCGGTCGATGGCGGCGATGCCGGTGCGACCACCGTAGGGAAGCCGCAGCCCGCGGCCGATCGCCTGCCAGACGAGGGTGTTCGAGTTGCCGGCCCTCAGCGGCACGATGGTGTAGAGATTGTTCACGTCCCAGCCCTCGCGCAGCATATTGACGTGGATGACGATCTCCGTCGGCTCGTCCGCGCGCTCGACCTTGAGCAGCCGCTCGACCGCCTCGTCCTCCCTGACGCTCGAATCCACCTGAATGACCTTGTTCGTAAAGCGCCCGTCGAAAAAGCGCGGGGATCGGATCAGCCGCATCAGTTCGGCGGCATGGCTCGTGTCGCGCGCAATGACCAGCACGATGGGTTTCACCGCCCCCACCCGGTTCTCGCGCGCATAAACCTCCAGCTCGACCCTGACGCCTTCATGCAGCCGGATGGCGTCGTGCAGCTTGATCTCCTCGATCTCCCCCGGCGACTTCCCGGCCGGGTGGAAATTCTCGCGGGTCACCACCGCCGGCTCCTTGACGAAGCCGTCCGCCAGGGCACGCCCAAGCGGATAGTCGAAGACCACATTTGCGAACGGCACCGGCCTGCGCGGCGCTTCCACGAAGGGCGTCGCCGTCAGTTCCAGGCCGAGCGTCGGCTTCAGCGCCTCGATGGCGCGAACGCCGGCCGAGCCGCGATAGCGATGCGCTTCGTCCATGATCAGCACAAGGTCGTCCAGGCCGGCCAGGTGGTCGAAATAGCTCTCGCCGATCTCCTCGCGCAGGCTGCGGATCCGCAGCGACCGGCCGTCACGCATTTCCGAATTGATCTTGGCCACGTTGAAGATGTTGACGGTGATGGCATGCCGCGTCCTGGCGCCGCCGACCCGGTAGGCGAAATTCTCGCCCGTCACGATCACGGGCGGCTCGATGCTGAACTGCTGGATTCCCGGAAGCACATATTTCGGCGTGCCGGGCGTGAAATCGGCGATCAGCTTGTCGTGGATCGTCAGGCTTGGCGCCAGCACCAGGAAATTGCGGATGCCGTGCGCCAGATGAAGATAGGCGACAAAGGCGCCCATCAACCGCGTCTTGCCCACCCCTGTCGCGAGAGCAAAGCACAGGCTCGGAAAGCCGCGCCCGAAGTCGGAAACCTGCGGGAACTCGCGGCGGATCGCGGCGAGAGCCGCGGCCAAGTCGCTCTCTTTTCCAGGCGGCAGGATCTCCATGATCCGGTCGAGGATTTCCAACGACCTCTGTTGCGGCGCGCGCAGGCTGAGGCGCGCGGCGATAGCGCCGACGTGACGACCGCTGTCTTTCCTCATGCACCCCTACCGTTTGCCTCCCGCATCCAGGAACAGCGCCGGTCCGCTCTAAGCCCGCCGTCGCTTCGGCGAAGCTCCGCCTCCGGCGGAACCGGCAGCCGTCCCCGAGATGCTCCCCCTGCTGCGCCGGCAGATCCCTCGCCGGCGCGCCCCATCTCACAGATGTTCGCCAGCCTCAAATATCGGGCTGTGGTTTCGCTGCGGCCCTCCCAGCGCATAGTCGTCCTTGCCCCATTCGCAACGAGCCGCGAGATGATCCGGAATCTTGCACAACGTCAGATTCGGGAATGCAGCCGCGCTGCCGCGAAAGGCACGGCACATGACCAGCAGCGTGCGTGAAGGCCCCACCTCTTCGCTCAACAGCGCCAGCTCCTCGACCGGCAGTGCACGCGGCGTGACGAAGATGAAGTCGCGCTCGCTCGATCGCCCATGCTGCCAGAACACCGTTTCGCTCGGCGCATAGGTGAAGCCATTCAGCTTGCACACGGCCTCGGCCAGCATCCGCTGGTCATAGGCGCGGGCGATCACCTCGCGCCCGTGCACGTCCCGCTCGATCAGCGACGGCGCAAGCCGGAAATAGTTAAAGCCGCCTCCGCCCTTCCATCCGGCGCCCTGTGTCACCCCGCCCTCGTCCGTGCCGTCGATCACCTTCTTGAGCCGGGGCACGATGTGGGTGTGGCAATGCCCACCCAGTTCCACCATGATCCAGCGGCGTCCCATCTTGTGGGCGACGGCGCCGGTGGTGCCCGAGCCCGCAAAGGAATCCAACACAAGGTCGCCGGGCCGGGTGGCGATATCGAGCACGCGCTTGATCAGGCGTTCAGGCTTCGGCGTCTCGAAAGCCTTGTGGGCCCCGAAGAGGCTTATGCTCTCCTTCTTGGCCTCCTGGCTATGCCCCACCTCGTTGTTGTCCCACCAGCTCCAGGCCGAGATGCCCTGGTTTTCCGAGAGGAAGGTCTTGCGGCGCGGAACCCCCTTCTCGTCCTTGCCGAAATAGATCCTGTTCTCGGCTACCAGCTGACGGAAAACGATTTCGGTGTTTTTCCAGCACATGCCGGGCGGGGGGCGGTGCCGCGCGCCACCGGGGGTGACGATCTCGTACATTTGGTTGGGACGATAGCCTTGCGCCGAATAGTCGGAAGACACCCATGGCCCGCGCGGATCGCCATCGGGGTTGCGATAGCCCTTCAGCTGCCGGGCGCTGCGGGGAATCTGGCTGAAGGCCAGCCGCGACGCGTCCTTGGCGAAGACAAGGATGTGATCATGGGCGTCGCCGAGGCGCCGGCGCGCATCGGGCGAGGTTCGCTTCTGCCAGACCACGTTGGCGACGAAATTCCGGCGCCCGAAAATCTCGTCGCAGACGATCTTCAGGTAATGCGCCTCGTTATCGTCGATGGCGATCCACAGCGAGCCGTCATCGGCGAGCAGCCGGCGGATGATCTCGATGCGGTCGCGCATCAGCCCCAGCCAAATCGAGTGCTCCACCCCGTCGTCGTAATGCGCGAAGGCGCTGCCGGTATTGTAGGGCGGGTCGATGAAGCAGCATTTGACCTTGCCGGAAAACTCTTGCTCCAATGCCTTCAGCGCCAGGAGATTGTCGCCGAAGACGAGGCGGTTGTCGCCCTCGGGAGGAACGACCGAGCCGTAGGACTGGTCTTTCTCCTCCAGAAGAATGCGCGGCTCCAACCGACGCCGCACATGCTTGTCTACCCATGTCAGCTCAAGGCGCTGCCGACGCGCTTCGGAAAGGAGGGGCTGTGACACGGCATCCTCCGGTTGCATAATGTCTAAATACAACTATTAAGGGAATTCATATTTGTAAAGACATTATTTCCTCGCCGACGCGCTGGACGCGGCGATCGTCACGCGCGGTGCCGGCACCGCCGGCCGCGATGGATCGCATCCGCCCTACCAGCGTTATGAGTGGTCGCACCCCAGCATCGGACCACACCCATGAACACCGCGAACCTGCAACTCGAAGGCCTTTATCTGGCCATGGCCGCAATCAACGAGATCCTGGTCAGGAAAGGCATCCTGACCGGCGAGGAGATCGACATCGCGCTGCGCCGCGCCGAGGCCAACGCCACCGGCGACAACCACATCATCGAAGACATGTCGCCGGCCAACCGGGACGCCGTCTGCTTCCCGATACGTTTCCTTCAATTGGCCAACAACAACGGCTCGGGCCGTGACATGCCGAGCTTCTCCGAGCTCACCAAGATGGTCGGCCAGACCAAGCAGCCCTACAACGACCAGATGTAGAAGCGTGCCGCGCCTACCCGGCCACGCCTCTCTTGCCGAGCGTCACTGACAATGCTTTGCTGGACCTCGGGAACGGAAGGCAGCCACAGCCGCCGCCTGAAGAGACCGGTGGCTCACAGGACCTCGACATTGACGGTGGGTAGCAGGAATTGAAGCAGCATCGCATTGTGCCTTCTGGCGCCGAAGGACTGGCTCCTATCGCCAGCGCGCGGACTTTCCCGAACGGTTCCCTGCCGAAGGCGACGGGCAAGGCATGACGATGTTCCCGAGAGCCTTGGGCCTTGCCGGCCTGATCCTGTCCGCGTCCATGGCCCAGCAGGCGAGCGCCGAGCCCGAGCCGGGCCGGCTGGCTGAAGGCACCTACCACTGCGAGGTCTATTCGCTGGGGGTGTTCATCCATCTCGGCGACATCGTCATCGAAGCCGATACCTATCGCGGCCCGTATCGCTTCGGACCGCCACCGCCGGCCCACAAATACGAACTCAGCCCGGAAGGCGAGATCACCTGGCACGGCCCCCTCGGCGGCTTCACCACAGGAGGAAACTCCATCGACATCACCCAGGTGACCGCCAACAGCGAACAGGCCGGCTCCTTCGACATCATCATGCGCGAGGTGAGTGGCAACTATTCGGCCACCACCTGCGACAAGCAGTGAGGCAACAAGCCGAAGGGCTTGGCCTCAGGCGGCCGTCGGTCCCGGATCGTCCGGGCCGTCGTCATAGTGCACCGGAATTCGCCTTGCCGGCTGTGCCGGAGGCTCATCGGCGCTGTGCACGAGACGCAGGATCGGACCGCGCGACCTCGGCTGGGCGACGCCTTCCTGCCTGCCGGCAGCGGCACGCCTGGCGGTTTCCGGCTGGTAGACCACCTCCTGCACCGTCAGCCTCTCCTCCTCGCCGTCGGCGCGGCGGATGGTGATGGACTGCCCCTCCGCGAGGCCCAGCAGCGCCAGCCCGCGCGGGGTGGTGATCGACAGCACCGCTCCGACCATGCCGCGCATCTCGTCATGGGCGACGATCCGGGTTTCGGCCGGGCCGTCGTCCACCGTGTAGGTGACGCGGCTGCTCAGGGTGACGACCGTGGGCGGGATGTCGTCGCGAAACACGACGGTCGCGCCGTCGATCTTGCGCCTGAGAAGTTCGCGCATCGGGTCGTCGCCCAGGCTGCGCTCCAGCATCACCTCGAGAATGGTGTAGTCCTTTGTCGTCAGTTGACAATCATCCGTGTTCGACATGGCAGGCCTCCAGCCGAGCCGTTTTCGGGCGGCATCGGCATCAAGCATTGATCTTGATTTCGGAAGATCTCCCCTGGGCCGAAGTCACCTCAACGACGACTTCGGCGCAGGGGGTTAGACTCCTGCGACGAGCTTGCCTGATCGATGCACGAAATGACGTCGGACGAAACTTGCCATGCCGTCAGTTACCGTCGGTGGCCGCCGCCACGGGCCGATCCTTGCCATTGCCCGCGGAGCCGTCCATCGGCTGCACTTCGAGCACCTCGAGTTGATGCGTGCGGCCATCCCGTGCCGTCCACATGATCTCCTGCCCGGTCGCCAGACCGATCAGCGCGGTGCCGATGGGCGTCAGAATGGAAATCTTGCCCTGCGCGATGTCCGCGTCGCCCGGGAATACGAGCGTGACGGTCTTGGCCTCGCCCGTGTCGGGCTTGAAGGTCACGGTCGAGCCCATCTGGACGACGTCGCCGGGAATGGAACCGTCAGCAACCACCCGGGCGCGATCCAGCTCGAGAAGCAGTTCCTCGGCCATCTCCGGATTGCGGCTCTCCATCGCGGTCGCAAAAGCCATCAGCTTCGCGTGGTCAGAGGCGCCGATCTTGATGGTCGGCTTGCGCTTGGCCTTGGTCTTTTCCTGCATAGTGCACCCATGGTTGTGACCGTCACGGAACCCGGTCCTAGGGATACGAGCGTGCGGCTGCCGATCTGGCAAAAAAAATAACGATCTGGTTGAAGCGCCGATATTTGCAGGACTTAGAAACCTGCGGAAAATGCCATATTCACCCCACGGCTCGGGGGCGCATGGCAGCCGAGCCGGGGGCTAATATCCCGCGATGGGGCAAACCCGCAGGAATAGAGTGGTTCGGACTTCGACGACGATAGACATGTATTAATAGTCTCGAAACTTCGCCGGAAAGTCAAGCAACGCGGTCGCCGCACCCCTCGGACGGCCGAATTCGGGCTTTCGGACAGGGCAGTCCGGCTGCGTTCTCGACCCTTCGTCCCCCGGCTCAAGGGGGCTATTTCGCGGCGCTGCGAATCCCCGTCGTCGCTTCAGGCGATGTTATTTCAATCGCTCGAACAGGATGGTCGGCGAGCCCTTGTAGGTGGTGCGCGTCACCTCGCGATAGCCGCATTTTTTCGCCACGCGGATCGATCCGCCATTGCCGGGGTCGATGATGCAGACCGTCCGCGCCCCGCCGAAATGTCGGTCGCCCCACGCATGCATCGCCATCGCCACCTCGCTGGCCAAACCCTTGCCATGGGCGGTAGGAGCAAGAACCCAGCCGGCTTCAGGCGCGTCGTCGAAAGCGGGCACGATGTCGCGTCTGAGATTCTGGAAGCCGGCCTCACCCAGGAAGCGGCCGCTACCTTTTTCTTCGATGACCCAGTAACCGAAGCCGAACAGTTTCCACAGACCCGCATAGCGCAGCAGGCGCCCCCAGACTTCCTCGGCCGTCATGGCACGGCCACCGATATACTGCGTGACCGCCAGGTCCGCCCACATGGTGGCGGAGGCATCGAAATCGGACAGGCGATGACCGCGCAGGATCGTGCGCGGCGTCTCGACAACGGGAATGTCGGAAGGATCGGGATTCATCATCAAACACTTCATCTTGCGGGAAATAGGCGCCGGCCAGAACAGCGGCGCCTTGGACATCGCGTCATGGTCTTATCGTAACCATGCGCAAATAGCGCCGCAACCGGGCGCTGTGAGCAGAGTCTGGCAATGGGAGACGGCCGCTTGACCGAGGCGCGAATGTCCGTCCTTCTGTGCGCGGGATAGTTTCGCTCGCACAAGGAATGACCATGGAAACCGTCGACCTGCTGCTCGCCATCTTCCACCACATACTGGTCTTTTCGCTCGCGGCGGTGCTCGCCGCCGAGGTCGTGCTGATCCGCAACGAGATGACGCACAGGACGATCGGCAGGCTTGCCGGCATCGACCGCGCCTATGGCCTCGTCGCGCTTTTCGTCATCATCATCGGCGTCGCGCGCGTGTTCTACGGCCTGAAGGGCTGGGAGTTCTACGTCTACAGCTGGACCTTTTGGGCCAAGATGGCTGCCTTCGCCGCCGTCGCCCTGCTGTCGATCCCGCCCACCATAAGCTTCTTGGCGTGGAAGAAGCAGGCGGCCGCCGACGCCGCCTTCGCCGTGCCCTCGGCCGAACTCGCCTCGGCGCGCGGCTATCTGCGCGCCCAGATGATGATCTTCATGCTGATCCCGATCTTCGCGGCGGCCATGGCGCGCGGTTATGGCCAGTTCGGCTACTGACCGGGATCTTCCAGCGGCGCGATCGGCACCAGCGGCGCCGGAATGCTGGTGGTCTTTTCCTTGTATTTACAAATGTCGGCGATCACGCACTTTTCGCATTCGGGCTTGCGTGCCTTGCACACATAGCGCCCGTGCAGGATCAGCCAGTGATGGGCGTGCCGCATATATTCGTCGGGAATGATGCGGACGAGCTCGGCTTCCACCTGTTCCGGCGTCTTGCCGGGTGCCAGCCCGATGCGGTTGCCGATGCGCAAGATATGCGTGTCGACCGCCATGGTGTGGTGACCGAAGGCCATGTTGAGCACCACATTCGCCGTCTTGCGACCCACCCCCGGCAGCTTCACCAGCGCGTCGAGGTCGTCGGGCACCTGGCCGCCATGGTCGCGGATGAGCGCCTCCGACAGCGCAATCACGTTCTTGGCCTTGGCGCGCCACAGCCCGATGGTGCGGATGTATTCGCCCACCTTCTCCTCGCCGAGCGCCAGCATCTTCTGCGGCGTGTCGGCGACCGCAAACAGCGGCCGCGTCGCCTTGTTCACCCCGGCGTCGGTGGCCTGCGCCGAGAGCACCACGGCCACCAGCAGGGTGAAGGCATTGACATGCTCGAGCTCGCCCTTCGGCTCTGGCCTTTGCACGGCGAAACGCCGGAAGATCTCGTGCACCTCGGCAGGCGTATAGAGCGATTTCGGCCGGCGCACACGCGGCTGTGCGCGCTTCTGCGCGCCATTGGCGGTTGCGGCTTGCGGCTTTTTCGGCCGCGGCTGATCTTTGGGCTTTGGACTGTCCATCGCTTTCCTATAAACTGCAGGCATGAGCGAGACAAACGCTGCATATGCGGCCGACGAGCCGTTCTTCCACGCACTCCTGACGCCCTACAGGTCGCTGGGCCGCACCGGCTTCCTGGTGCTGATGGGCGCGTTGACATTCGGCTGGATCGTTACCGGCATATTCTTGATTTACAATGGCGCCTGGCCGGTCTTCGGCTTCCTGGGGCTCGACGTCCTCGCGCTCTATGTCGCCTTCCGGCTGAACTACCGGGCCGCCCGCGCCCGAGAAGAGGTCATCGTCTCGCGCACGCGCCTGGACATCTGGAAGGTGTCCCCGTCCGGCCGCACGGAAGACCATCATTTCAATCCGTTCTGGACCCGCTTTGCGGTCAAGCGCCATTCCGAGATCGGCATCACCAGCATGGCCGTGGAAGCGCGGGGCCAGTACGTGTCGATCGGCAGCTTCCTCAATCCCGATGACCGCGAGAGCTTCGCCAAGGCATTTTCGCGCGCACTGGCGACCGCTAAGGGACGCTGATATTCCTCATCAGAATTGGAACCTGAGCAGCCGGCCGATCTTCCTGAGCGCCGGAAAGAAGCTCCACACCAGGACGATCCACCCTGCTGACCAGTCCATCCGGGCGGCATGCTCCGGCCGGTAGGCGGGAATGTCCTCAATAAGCGTCAAGCCGGGCGCGGCCAGCTCCAACTCATGCGGGTCGTCGATGGCCCAGTGGATTTCCGCCCCGGTCGCGCGGAAGGAAGGGCTGAGGCGAACGAATTTCAGCCCCAGCTCGCTGTAGACGTCGCAGATCAGCTCTCCGCTCCCCAGATGCGAGACCAGCCAGGCGACGAGCCGCGGGCCCTCTTCGGAGGTGAGGTAGGGCGTCAAGCCTTCGGCCACCACCATGGCGGGGCGGTCGCGCGGCACCTGCGCCAGCCACTCAGGCACCGTGACCGACGACGCGATCGGGCGGCAGCTCCGGTGCGCCGGGTAGAGCTTGCGCCTCAGTTCCATCACCTCGGGAAAGTCGATGTCGAACCATTCCACGCCGTCGTCCGGATCGATGCGGAAGACCCGCGTGTCGAGCCCGCAGCCGAGTTCCAGCACGATCGCATCGGGATGCGCGGCCAGGAACGCGCGAATCCAGGCGTCCAGCGTGCTGGCCCGGATCGCCAGGCTCGCCGCCAGATTGGCGTCGACCTCCAGCCTGGAGAAATCATAGTCGATCCTGCCGATCGCCTCGTCGGCGAAGCAATCGCCGAGCAGGGTGTCGGCGCGCCTGCTCTCCAAAGCCTTGCCATAGAGGGTGATCAGCAGGGTTTCCTTTTCCCTGGTCAGGGAGACCTTCTCGCGTCGCATTCCACTTCCCTGCGCCCGACCAACTTTATGGTGGGGCAGGCGGCGCATATGGCAAGTTTCGGGTGGCGAAGCCGGCGTCGCGGCACGATAATCGTGATCAAGGAGACCAAAGCAATGAACGCACGCACCGCGATCCTCCGCGAGGAAATCACGCCGCAGGGCAGCGACTACGAGATCGTCCGCCGCGTCATCGAGAAGATCAGCCTCGACTATCGCGACCAGCCCTCGCTAGAAACGCTTGCCGCCGAAGTGGGCGAGACGCCGACGGCCTTGCAAAAACTGTTCACCCGCTGGGCCGGCCTCTCCCCCAAGGGGTTTTTGCAGGCCGTGACGCTGGACCACGCCCGGCGGCTGCTCGACGAGGGCATGCCGCTGCTTGAAACCGCCTTCGAGGTTGGCATGTCCGGTCCCGGCCGCCTGCACGACCTGTTCGTCACCCACGAGGCCATGTCGCCCGGCGACTACAAGAGCCGCGGCGCGGGCCTGACCGTCCGCTATGGCTATCATATCTCGCCCTTCGGCGTGGCGCTGATCATGGTCACCGACCGGGGCCTTGCCGGCCTCTCCTTCAACGATGCCGGCCACGAGCGCGAAGCCTTTGAGGACATGTCCGGCCGCTGGCCGAACGCGATCTATGTGGAAGACATGGCCGCCACCGCGCCCTATGCCGCGCGCATCTTCGACCCGACGCGCTGGCGAGCCGACGACCCGCTGCGCGTCGTCATGATCGGCACCGACTTCCAGATCAGCGTCTGGGACGCGCTGCTGAAGATCCCGTTGGGAAAGGCGGTCAGCTATTCGGCCATCGCCGCCGGCATCGGCGCGCCCAAGGCGAGCCGCGCGGTGGGTGCGGCCGTGGGCGCCAACCCCATCTCCTTCGTGGTGCCCTGCCATCGCGCCGTCGGCAAGTCGGGCGCGCTCACCGGTTATCACTGGGGCCTGACGCGCAAGCGCGCCATCCTCGGCTGGGAAGCCGGGCAGCTCTGCAAAAACGGCTGAAACCGGCTTCCGGCATATTTCCATATCGGCTCAAACCGATTAGCTTCCCACCGATTTGGCGCGCCCCCGGCGAAAGGCCCGGCGCGCCGAAATTTTGAATCCGCGCATTTCCGCCGTGCCTTCCCCGCGCGCCCCGGATGCGCCAGCGGGAGGCATTCCTTGATCACCGTCATCGGCTCCATCAACCTCGACCTCATCGCCACCGTCGACCGGCTTCCCGCCCCCGGCGAGACCGTGCCCGGCAGCGGCTTCAAGACGGCGCCGGGCGGCAAGGGTGCCAACCAGGCACTCGCCGCCGCGCGCGCCGGCGCCTCCGTGCGCATGGTCGGTGCCGTCGGCAAGGACGCCTTCGCGGGCGAGGCGCTGGCCTGCCTCAACGACGGCAAGGTCGATCTGTCCGGCGTGGCCAAAACGGACGAGCCCACCGGCACGGCGCTCATCCTGGTGGGCGGCGACGGCGAGAACATGATCGCCGTGGTGCCGGGCGCCAATGCCACCGTGCTGCCGGCCAATGTCGGCACCGCCGCGCCCGAGAAAGGCGACATCGTGCTCCTGCAGCACGAGATCCCGCTCGAAACCGTCGATGCGGCACTCGACGCCACGGCTGCCGCCGGCGCAATCGCCATCCTCAACACCGCGCCCTTCCGCAAGGAAGCCGCCAGCTTCCTCGGCAAGGCAAACTATGTCGTCGCCAACGAAACCGAGTTCGACCTCTATTGCGAGGCGCTCGCGCTCGAGGGCGCCGACCGCCCCGCCCGCATGAAGGCCTTCGCCGTCGCCACCGGCCGCACCATCATCGTCACGCTGGGCGGCGAAGGCGTGCTCGCGGCGACGCCCGAGGCCTTCCTCAGCGTGCCAGCGCTGAAAATCACGCCGGTCGACACGGTCGGCGCCGGCGACACTTTTTGCGGCTATCTGGCCGCCGGCCTGGCCGAAAGCCTTGCGCTGGGCGACGCGCTGCGGCGCGCGGCCGTCGCCGGCTCGCTTGCCTGCCTGGAGCCTGGCGCGCAGCCGGCCATCCCGCTGGCCGGCGAGGTCGACGAGGCGATCGCCGCGGCCCAGGCGCGCTGACCTCCATGGACGCGCGCAACCGTCCCTCGAGCATGCTCGACGTGCCGCCGGCAGGCGAGATCTGCCGTATGTCGGCGGTCGAGCTGGCGAGCAGGATCAGGGCCCGGCAGCTTTCCGCGCGCGAGGTGGCGACCGCCTTCCTCGACCGCATCGAGGCCGTGAACCCTGAGGTCAATGCGATCGTGTCGCTGCGCGACCGCGCCGACATCCTCGCCGAGGCCGACGCCGCGGACGGCGCGCTGGCGAAAGGCGCGGCCCCCGGCCCGCTCCACGGCCTGCCCATAGCGATAAAGGACCTGGCCCTGACCAAGGGCCTGAAAACCACCTTCGGCTCGCCGATCTTCGCCGATTTCGTGCCCGACGAGGACGATTTCTTCGTCGAGCGCATGCGCGCGGCCGGCGCCATCCTCATCGGCAAGACCAACACGCCTGAATTCGGCCTCGGCTCGAACACCTATAACAACGTTTTCGGCGCGACCCTCAACGCCTTCGACCCCGCGCTGACGGCCGGCGGATCGAGCGGCGGCGCGGCGGTGGCGCTGGCGCTTCACATGGTGCCTGTGGCCGACGGCAGCGATTTCGGCGGCTCGTTGCGCAACCCCGCCGCCTTCAACAATGTCTTCGGCCTGCGTCCCTCGCAGGGGCTGGTGCCGGCCGGGCCGACGAACGAGGTGTTCCATTCGCAGATGGGCATCGAGGGGCCGATGGGCCGCAATGTGCGCGACATGGCGCTGCTGCTCGACGTGCAGGCCGGCCACGATGCGCGCTCGCCGCTCTCTCTTGACGACGAATCCTCCTATCTCGACCGCCTCGGCAACGCGCCCGAGGGCGGCCGCATCGCCTGGTTCGGCGACCTCGGCGGGCACCTACCGGTCGAGCCCGGCATTCTCAACCTGTGCGAGGCGGGCCTGCGGCGCTTCGCCGATATCGGCTTTGTCAGCGAACCCCTCGTGCCGGAATTCGACTTCGAGGCACTGTGGCGTGCCTTCGTCACGCTGCGCCAGGCCACGAGCGGCTGCGAACTGAAGGCGCATTTCGACAATCCCGCCCGGCGCGATCTCCTGAAGCCCGAGGCGATCTGGGAGATCTTGGGCGCGATGCGCCTTAGCGCGCCGCAGGTGCACGCCGCCTCCACCACCCGTTCCAGGTGGCACGCGACGCTGCTGAAGCTTTTCGAGCGCTTCGACCTTGTGGCGCTGCCCACCGCGCAGGTGTTTCCCTTCCCGGCCGGCACGAACTGGCCGCAGGAGGTCGCCGGCCGGACGATGGACAGCTACCATCGCTGGATGGAAGTCTCGGCCTATGCCACGCTGGCCGGCTGCCCCGCCGTCAACGTGCCGGTGGGCTTCGACACGCAAGGTCGGCCTATGGGCATGCAGCTCATCGGCCGCCCGCGCGGCGACCTCGCCGTATTGCAGGCGGCCGCTGCCTATGAGACCGTGCTGCCGTGGGCGGCGGGGGCATGACGGCTTAGCGCCCCCGCGGCCAGCTTCGGCGAAGCGGGAGGAGAGGGAATACCGCGCGGCGCTTGCCGGCCGAGTGCCGCTCAAAGTGGCGCAACGCGGCAACGTTCTGCCGCCATGCGCGCAATCTGAACCGAACTCTCCGACAGGCGAAGATTGTTCTGGATCATAAACTCTATCGATTGCCGCATGATGTCGCTCTGGACAGCGCCAAGTTCGACCAGCGTGCGGCATCTGAGCAGGCGCTCGGCGTTTTCGACGTTGCGCATAACGCCCGAGCGAAACGAGTCCGTCCAGATGTGGGCGAGTTCATGCCCGCCGTCAGCCAACGCCGTGCCACACTGCAAGATCGCGTCAAGGTTGCGCGTGGTGTTGTGCGTGACGTTCCGAGCGTGCTCGTCGCCACTGGCAAGACCGAATATGGTCGCGACCTGGTCCATGGAGCGCTGGACTGCCTGGGTCGAGAACTGGATGATTTCAGCCCCGGCCTCAACGCCACGCTTGCTCGCGGCCGCGACCTTCTCCGCAGTGGCGTGAACCGCCTCGGTGGCGGCTTGGTCGCTCAGCAGCGCTGTCTCCCGGGGGGATGACTTCCTCGCAGGGTCTTCCTGAATACTCATAGTTTTCTCCCGCTGGATAGTGAGGATGATCAGAGGCGGTGTTCTTGGTCCGGGCGCACCCGGAGGCGACACGTCATCGCAAACAAGGACGTCTTCAGTTGCGATGCAGCATGGTGTCGTCCTGCGATGCAACAAGCTATCGCCGAGTCGGTATCGGTTGGCACAGCGCCATATATGGCCCGCGAACAAAGCGGCAAGGTCAGCTTGCTTGCGATAGCAGAGCACCTCTGGACAGTTCCCCAGCGGAATGCATTGATCGTCCCCTGAACGGGGAACAAAAGCATGTCGCCGGAAATCTATGCCGCCTATGTCCTTGCCTGCATCGTCATCATCCTGGTGCCGGGTCCGACCGTCACGCTGATCATCGCCTCCAGCATGCGCCACGGCACGCGCGCGGGCCTGCTCAACGTCGCCGGCACGCAGGCGGGCATTGCCCTCATGATCGGCATCGTCGGCATCGGCCTCACCTCCATGATCGAGTCGGCCGGCCACTGGTTCGAGTGGCTGCGGCTGTTGGGTGCGGCATACCTGATATGGATGGGTTGGCAGATGCTGCGCGCCGGCGGTCGGCTGGCCGAGGGCGCCGCGCCGGTGCCGCCGCGCGGCGGCTTTTTCCTGCAGGGCTTTCTGGTCGCCATCAGCAATCCCAAGACGCTGATCTTCTTTGGCGCCTTCATCCCGCAGTTCCTCGATCCGACGGGCAACTACCCGCTGCAGATCGTCATCATGGGCGCCACCGCGCTGGTTTTCGCGGCGATGTCGGATTCCACCTATGCCATGCTGGCCGGCCGCGCCGGCCGCGCGCTTTCGGCCAGCCGCATCCGGCTGCTCTCGCGCCTCAGCGGCAGTTTTCTGATCGGCGGCGGACTGTGGCTGGCCTTTTCACGGAAGTGAGGCGAGCGCTACCGCAGCGCCCCCTCCCGGCCCTTCGGGCCACCCTCCCCTCAAGGGGGGAGGGTAAGCGCCGCGCGAAGCCGCTGCTACAGCCTCGCCAGCCTTTCGGTCAGCAGGTCGAAGAAGCCCTCGTGATCGATGTCGCGCATGACCATCGCGTTCTTTCCACGCGCGGTGACGCCCCACCAGTCGATCACGGTCATGCCCATGGTGAGCTCGGAGCCGATCTCGACCTCGACATTGCAGTTGCGGCCCTTGAACAGCTCGGGCTTGAGCAGGTAGGCGATGACGCAGGGGTCGTGCAGCGGGCCGCCGTCGGTGCCGTACTTCTCCTCGTCATAGCGCTCGAAGAAGTCGAGCAACTCCGCGGTGGCGGTGCCGACCCGGGTGCCCATGGCGCGGAACCTTGCCACGCGCTTGGCCGTGGTCAGCGCCTTGTGGGTGACGTCGAGCGGCATCATGACGATCGGCACGCCGGAGCGGAACACCACGTCGGCCGCATGCGGATCGACATATATGTTGAATTCGCCCACCGGCGTAACGTTGCCGCCCTCGAAGAAGCCGCCGCCCATCAGCACGATCTGCTTGATGCGCTTGGCGATCTGCGGCTCGCGCACCAGCGCCAACGCGATGTTGGTAAGGGGGCCGAGCGGGCAGAGCGTGACGGTGCCGGCCTCTTCCTTCATCAGCGTCTCGACGATGAAGTCGACCGCGTGCTGCTCCTGCAGCTTCATCGTCGGCTCGGGCAGGTCCGGACCGTCGAGGCCGGTCTTGCCGTGGACATGCTCGGCCGTCACCAGAGGACGCACCACGGGGCGTATGGCGCCGGCGTAGACCTTGGTGTCGGTCTTGCCGGCGAGCTCGCAGACCTTGAGCGCGTTCTTGGTGGTGAGGTGCAGGGGAACGTTCCCGGCGACGGCGGTGATGCCGAGGATTTCCAGCTCCGGGCTGGCCAGGGCCAGCAGGATAGCTACGGCGTCGTCCTGGCCGGGGTCGGTGTCGATGATGATCTTTTGAGTGTCGGCCATCCGAATTCCTTCACATGATAGGCACAGGCTTGAACTTGTTGGCGGGGCGGACCATATCAGGATCGACGGGAAAAATGCCACTAGGGTTTTTCCTTTTGAGGTCGCTCTTAGAGGACGAAAATGAGTCGCATGACGCCTTTCTCGAGCCCGCTACTGCTCGGGTTCGATGCAATGGAAAAGACGCTGGAGCGCCTGGCGAAGTCGGGCGATAGCTATCCACCCTACAACATCGAACGCATCCGGCATTCCGAAGGCAATGGCGAGACGCTGCGCATCACGCTGGCGGTGGCCGGCTTCTGCGAGGAAAATCTGGACGTCACCACCGAGGAAAACCAGCTCGTCGTGCGCGGCCGGCAGAATGACGACACGGAACGCGAGTTCCTGCACCGCGGCATAGCCGCCAGGCAGTTCCAGCGGACCTTCGTGCTGGCGGACGGCATGCGGGTCATCGGTGCCGAACTCAAGAACGGTCTTCTGTCGATCGACCTCGACCGCCCGGAGCCTGAGCGCTTCGTACGGAAAATAAACATTTCGGTGAAAGACTGATCTCACCGGAACAAGCAGCTCTACAGCGGGTTTGGTCCGTTGGACGCCCCGCAAAAAGGAGGCTCACCATGACATACCATGATCCGAGACACGCTCTCACCCAGGCCGAACTCGCCCATCTCGGCGAAGGCTCCCTGGCATATCTCCGCAAAATCGACAGCGACGAGCTGAAGGGCAAGTTCCCGAGCTTGCAGGAAATCGCCTCCGGCATGGAGATCTGGGCCTTGTTCGCCGCTAATGGACAGCCGCTACTCCTGTCGGACGCCCGCGACACCGCCATTGCCGGCGCTCTTGAAAATCACCTCACCCCGCTCGCGATCAACTAAGCGGCGGCTGGCAAAACGAAGGGCGGCCCTAAGGCCGCCCGACGCTGAATTCTCCAAAAGATCAGATCAGGCCGCGTGGGCCTGCGCATCCGAAAGCAGCGCGTGGATCGCCGAAGCGTCGCGCGTGCCGCGAATCTTGGCCACCGTGTCGGCGTCACGCAGAACGCGCGCGATGCGCGACAGCGCCTTCAGATGATCCGCGCCCGCCCCCTCGGGCGCCAGCAGCAGGAACACGAGGTCGACAGGCTGGTCGTCCAGCGCCTCGAACTCGACCGGCGACTCCAGCCGTGCGAACACGCCGGTGATGCGCTTGACCCCCGCCAGCTTGCCGTGGGGGATGGCGATGCCATTGCCGACGCCGGTAGACCCCAGACGCTCACGCTGGAGGATGGTGTCGAACACTTCCCGCTCGCTCAAACCGGTAATGGCCGAAGCCCGTTCGGCCAGAAGCTGCAAGAGCTGCTTCTTGGAATTCGCCTTCAAGGCCGGCATTATCGCCTGAACCTCGATCAGATCGCTCAGATCCATGCCCAATATCCTTTCTCTGCCCGGTCGCCCGAACCCCAAATCGGTGCTCCGGCCAGGAGACGTTTCTTATCCCTGCGCGATTTTCGTCGTCGAAGGGTCGATCCACCCGATATTTCCGTCCGGCCTCCTGTAGACGATATTGACCTGTTCATTCCCGGCGTTGCGAAACACGAAGACCGGGCTATCCTTGGTGTCGAGCTCGATCACCGCCGACGCCACCGACATGGTCTTCAGCGGCATGGTCGTCTCCGCGACGATGGCCGGCGCGTAGTCTTCCGGCACCTCCTCCTCGTCCTCGTCCAGAGCCGCCATGACCGTATAGGCGACGTTCACAGCCGCGCCATTGCCGGCAGCCGGATAATGCGACTTCAGGCGGCGCTTATAGCGACGCAGGCGCTTCTCAAGACGCTCGGCAGCGGCGTCGAATGCCGCAGTCGGCTCCTGCGCCTCTCCGGCGGCCTGGAGCGATATACCCGTGTCGAGCCGGATCATGCAGTCGGCCGCGAAACGCGACGTCGATTTCACGACCGTGACATGTCCGGAAAACCCGCCATCGAAGTACTTGCTGATGGCCTCACCGATCCGATCCTCGATGCGCAGACGGAACGCATCGCCGATATCCATGTGCTTTCCCGAAACGCGTAGAGTCATCTGAAAACTGACCTTCCTGCTCAGACTTCACATTCTTTCGAGTTTATACCCGTGGTGGGCGCACACAAGGTTCACGGCGGATCTCACGCCGAATTTAAGCCTGAACTTTCCGCTTAATCACAAGCCGTCTCCAGACGGAGCATCTATTCCCGGGCAACCGCCCCTTTCCTTGCGGGCGGGCTTCTAGTCACTTCCCCAGAGCTTGTCAATGAAGGCCCCAACGGGCACCCCCGCGGGGTGTGAATTACCGTCCGGCGGCGGCCAGCGCCCGCTTCTCGCGCCGGCGCTGCACCGACGAGGGAATGTTCATACTTTCCCGATACTTGGCGACGGTGCGCCGGGCGATGTCGACGCCCTCCCGCTGCAGGATATCCACAATCGCGTCGTCGGACAGAACTTCGCTCGGCTGCTCCTCGGCAATGAGCTGCCGAATGCGGTCGCGCACTGCTTCGGCCGAATGGGCGTCGCCCTCGCCAGCCGAAGCGATCGCAGCGGTAAAGAAATAACGGAGCTCGAAAACCCCGCGCGGAGTGAGCATGTACTTATTGGAGGTGACCCGGCTGACCGTCGATTCATGCATGCCGATGGCCTCCGCAACGGTGCGCAGGTTGAGCGGACGCAGGTGCCTGACACCATGCATTAGGAAGGCGTCCTGTTGGCGCACGATCTCGGACGCGACCTTCAGGATGGTCTTGGCGCGCTGGTCGAGGCTGCGGGTCAACCAGCTGGCATTCTGCAGACATTCGGCCAGGAAATCCTTCTCGGCCTGATCCTTCGCCTGGGCCGAAACCTGGGCGAAATAGACGTTGTCGACGAGCACGCGCGGCAGCGTTTCGGGATTCAACTCCACCGCCCACCCGCCATCGCCGGCGGCCCGCACCTCCACATCGGGTACGATGGTATCCGCGCTGCCACCGGAAAAGGCCATGCCGGGCCGCGGATCGAGGCGCCGGATCTCGGCCATCATGTCCACGAGGTCCTCTTCGTCGACGCCGCAGAGCTTTTTCAAGGCGTGGAAGTCACGGCGGGCGAGCAGGTCGAGATTGTCGAGCAATGCGCGCATCGCCGGGTCGAGCCGGTCCTTGCGGGCGAGCTGGAGCGCCAGGCATTCGGCCAGGTCGCGTGCGAAAAGACCCGCAGGATCAAAGGTCTGGCAGGTCCGAAGGACGTCGAGGACAGCCGCTTCGCCCGACCCTAGGCGCGTGCCGATCTCCGTCACGTCGGCGCGCATGTAGCCAGCTTCGTCGAGCGCGTCGGCCAGATCGTGCGCGATCAGCCGCACCGACGGGTCGACGAAAGCAAACGCAATCTGTTCGCCCACATGATCGCGCAGCGTCACCGTTGCCGCGAACATGTCCTCCATATCGAAGTCGCTGCCGCCGGAAGGTCCCGCCCCCATACCGGCCGATTTCCACTGCGCGGCGAGATCAGGGCCAAGCCTCTCGGCAACACCGGGATCGTCGGGAAAGACATTCTCCAGCGAACTGTCGAGTTTCTCCGACATGGCCTCGGCGCTCCAGGCCACGTCCGTCCCAACCCAATCCTCGCTGACCTCAGGTGCGGCCTCCGCCCTTTCCGGCACTTCGCCGGCCACTTCGTCGCGCTGCTCGGCACGATCCAGAAGCGGATTGCGTTCGATCTCCTCGTCGACGAAGCGCTCGAGTTCGACATGAGTCATCTGCAGCAGACGGATCGATTGCATCAGCTGCGGCGTCATCACCAACGACTGCGACTGCCGAAGCTGCAATTTGGCCGCAAGCGCCATGATGATGAACTCTACGACCCCGCTTCACCCGCAACGGACAGCTGCAGGCGGATTTCAACCGACCACAGTGAAACTGGCCCGACTTTTGCTTGTCAAGGAAAAGCCGGCGCAAGCTCAAAGTTGTAGCCCGAAAATGGTGCACGAAACGTCACGCCGCCGGCTGGCGATCGGGTCAGAGGGTGAAGCCTTCGCCGAGATAGAGACGGCGCACATCCTGATCGGCGACGATATCCGAAGCCGAACCATGCTTCAGGATTTCGCCCGCATGGATAATGTAGGCGCGATCGATGAGGCCCAGCGTCTCGCGGACATTGTGGTCGGTGATGAGAACGCCAATGCCGCGCTTGGTCAGGTGCCGTACGAGTTGCTGGATGTCGGAGACGGCGATCGGATCGACGCCCGCGAAAGGCTCGTCCAGCAGCATGTAATTGGGACGGCTCGCCAGCGCGCGGGCGATTTCGAGGCGCCGCCGCTCGCCGCCAGACAGGGCGATCGCTGGCGACTTGCGCAGATGCGCAATGTGGAACTCGTCAAGCAGGGAGTCGAGATTGCGCTCGCGCTCCTTGCGGCTCTTCTCGACGACTTCGAGCACCGCGCGGATGTTGTTTTCCACGCTCAGCCCGCGAAAGATCGATGCTTCCTGCGGCAGATAGCCAACACCCAGACGGGCGCGCCGATACATCGGCATCGAGGAGACGTCGAAGCCATCGATCTGGATCGAGCCCTTGTCCACCGGCACAAGGCCCGTGACCATGTAGAAGCAGGTGGTCTTGCCCGCACCGTTGGGGCCAAGCAGCCCGACAGCCTCGCCGGCCCTCACGCCCAGCGACACGCCGTTGACGACGGTCCGGCCCTTGTAGGCCTTGGTCAGGCCCTTCGCGATCAGGGTTCCCTTGAGGTTGCCTGCATCCTTGCGCAAGGCGGGTGCTGCCGGAGTTGGCCGCAAGCGCCCGGACAGGCGCGACAAAAGCGATGGGCGTTGCTGCATTACGGTTTCTGATTTCCAGGCACGGAACCCGGCGTGATCGACATCATGACACGGCCGTTGCCGGTCTCGCCCTTCTGGCAACCTTCGACCTGAGCCTGGCCACTTTTCATGTCGGCCGTCAGCCTGCAGCCTACAAGCACGTTGGTTCCTTCCGAAAGAACCACTTCCTTGCCAGACAGGACCAGCACCTCGGTTTTCATGTCGAAGGTACCGCGATCGCCGGTGGCAACCTGGGTGTTTGACTTCACGTAGACTTTGTCGTCGACTTCCAGCCGATCGATGTTGGCCGAGCCGGTGGCCGCCGAGCCGTCGCCCCTGACATAGTAGACGGTCATCTTGCCCGCCTTCAGCAGCGTCGGCCCCTGAACGACCGTGACATTGCCGCTGAAGATCGCGACATTGTCGGCTTCGCGGACCTCGAGCTTGTCGCTCTCGATCTGGATCGGCTCCTTGCCCGAAAGGCTCAGGCCCGTCAGGCGGCTCTGAGCCTTGTTGTCCTGAGCGAAGCTCTGTGCGGGAGCAACGGCGAGAAGCGCCAGCCCCAAGGCCGCACGCATCGGCAGCCGATTATCACTGAACCACATACTCGCCTCCGCCCGCGTCCTGTCCAGCCTTTAACCGGCCGGGGTCAATGTTCATGCGCACCCGCTTCTCGAACACCAAAACCTTACCATTTTCAAGGATTGTCATCGAATCCGAGGTAATCTTGGCACCCTGAAGCTGGATGTCGATGGGATCGTCCGTCTTCATTCCGCCCTGGCCAATGTCCAGATAGGCCGATTGCAGCTTCGCAACCATGCCATTGGCCGTAGTGATGGTCATCTCGCTGGTGATGTCGAGAGTGTTGTTGTCGCGATCATAGACACCATGCGGAGCGTCGACCATCGCCCAATTTTCCGCATCGATCGGCAGCTTGGCGGCGATCCCCTCGAGCTGGACGACACCTTCGCTCTTCAGATCCTGGATCGCACGAGACGCGCTCATCTTGTAGGGCCGATTGTCCTTGGTGAAGCCCTCGAGCTTGGGATTGGCCATTACCAGCTTGCCGTTGGAATAGGCCGAGCCGTCGGTCTCCACGGCCACAGCCGCGGGGCGCGCCATATAGGAATAGCCGACGAAGCCGACCGCCATCAGAACGGCCAGGACAGGCAGCGCGCCCTTGAGAAAGCGGACCCGGTAGGAATGCCGCCGCGCGCGCTCGAACGCCGTGCGAAGCTGCGGGCTCGCTCCGCCCGCCGAACTCGCGAACGGAAACTCACCGCTGGTCGTTTCTATCGGTCGCGCCAACTTACTGCCTTCTGCTGTCCGGCATCCATGCCGGTTTGGTTGCCATTGCGAGTATCCCGTCCCGCGCGGGAAGCATCAAACAATTGAAAGCCACAAAATTGTGGCCTTATGTCTCAACAATATCCGCACATGCCAACAGACTGGCTCCCAGTCTGGAAGAATGTTGATCAAATTCCATCGAATACAAGCCCGCCCGGTCGATTCATCACATGACGACCGTCCCAGCCTCCGATGGAACCACCCAAGCTCCCTCGGGTTACACAGCAATATGGTTACTTTTGGGTGAAAATTCAGCCTTTTCGGCTAACCAACCTGCCCGACGGCTGCTTTTGGCCTATGAAAGCGGGTAGCGGTGGCGTGCCGCTTGGACTAGAAACGACCTTCCCGCGACCACGAGGCCAGTATGGTTATGAGAGCCGACGACACGATCGACCGCCGCCATTTGCGGCGCAAGTTGACCTTCTGGCGCATCGTTTCCATCCTCATTGCCGCTATCGGCATCGCATTCGCCTCCATGTGGCTCTATGGCGGTGAACTGGGCACGAGCGCCAGCCACATCGCCAAGGTCTCGATTGACGGCACCATCACTGAAGACGAGGAACTCCTCCAGCGCCTCGACAAGATTGGCAAGTCGACGTCGGTGAAGGCGCTGATCCTGTCGATCGATTCGCCCGGCGGAACCACCGCCGGCGGCGAGGCGATCTTCGACGCAGTCCGCCGAATCGCCGCTGAAAAGCCTGTCGTGGCCCAGGTCGGGACGCTGGCGGCCTCCGCCGGCTACATGATCGCCACCGCATCCGACCACATCGTCGCGCGCAAGACCTCGATCGTCGGCTCGATCGGCGTCCTGGTGCAGTATCCCGACGTCAGCGGGCTCATGGACAAGCTCGGCGTCAAGCTCGAAGAGATCAAGTCATCGCCGCTGAAGGCTGAGCCCTCCCCCTTCAAGCCGACCTCGGATGCGGCGCGCGCCATGATCCGCTCGATGATCCTCGACAGCTACGACTGGTTCGTCGGCCTCGTGGAGGACCGTCGGCCGCTGACGCGGGCGGAAGTGGTGGCGCTTGCCGACGGCTCGGTGTTCACCGGCCGTCAGGCGCTGGAGAAGAAGCTGGTGGACGAACTGGGCGGAGAGACGGAGGCAGTGGCCTGGCTGGCCTCGCAAGGCGTGGACGAGAAACTCAAGGTCATCGAGTGGAAGCCCCGGGGCGGCGGCGCCGCCAGCCTGCTGCTCGGCGGCTCGGTGGGCGGAATGGTGGGCCAGGCGCTTGGCATTCCCAACACCAGCGACGACCTCATGCGCAAGATCGGAGCCGAGCGCTTGTTGCTTGACGGTCTCGTGTCGCTCTGGCACCCTTGAAAATCCTAAGGGCCGGCTTAAAAACAAATAAAATCATACGCATACTTTCACCGAACCATTTGGCGGGGACCGCGCTCATGATCAAATCCGAACTTGTGCAGATCATTGCCTCTCGCAATCCGCATCTGTTTTTGCGAGACGTGGAAAATATCGTCAACGCGATCTTTGACGAGATCACGGACGCGTTGGCCGAGGGCAACCGCGTGGAACTGCGCGGCTTCGGCGCGTTCTCCGTGAAGAACCGTCCGGCCCGGACCGGGCGCAATCCAAGGACCGGCGACTCGGTCGAGGTGGAGGAGAAGTGGGTTCCCTTCTTCAAGACCGGCAAGGAGTTGCGCGAGAGGCTCAACGCCAGCAAATAATAAAGGTGCGCACTACCGTCGCCGCACCTGCGCCGGCCGCATTGGAATAACACATGCTCAACCGCTTCCTGCTCATCGTGGTCTTCGTGCCGCTTGCCATCATCCTGATCGCGCTGGCGGTGGCCAACCGCGCGCCGGTGGCATTCACGCTTGATCCGTTCAACCCGGGCAACCCCGCGCTGACGATGGAGATGCCGCTGTTCGTTCTTTTGTTTGCGGCACTGGCTCTAGGCGTGATCGTGGGCGGAGTGGTCACCTGGTTCAGGCAGGGCCGCTACCGCAAGCTGGCGCGAGTACGGGGCCAGGAACTGCAGATCCTGAGCGAAGGCACGCCACGCCAGCCAGCCGACAAGGCCGGCCTTCCCGCCGCCAAGCCCTGAAACCCGCGGGCGACGGACGGCCTGCTTCATCGACGAGGTGCAGCAATGAAGATGATTTCGGCTGCCGAGGTCGACAAGGCCCTGACCTTTCCTGGCCTTGTGGAGACGCTGCGCCGGGTTTTCCGTGACGGCGCCATCCAGCCGGTGCGCCATCATCACACGGTCGAGCGGCCGACAGGTGCCGCCTCCACGCTGCTGCTGATGCCGGCCTGGACGGACTTCAGCGCAGGCGGCGCAAGCGGCAACGGCCATATCGGTGTGAAGATCGTGACGGTTTCGCCCGACAACAACGCCATCGGCAAGCCGGCGGTGATGGGGCTTTATCTTCTGCTTGACGGTACGACGGGCGAACCGCAGGCGCTGATCGACGGGCAGCGGCTGACGCAGTGGCGCACCGCCTGCGCCTCGGCGCTCGCCGCCAGCTATCTCGCCCGCGAGGACGCTTCCCACCTCGTTGTCGTCGGCGCGGGCGCGCTGGCGCCGTTCCTGGCTCAGGCGCATGCGGCGGTACGACCAATCAAGAAGGTCAGCATCTGGAACCGCACCCACACGAACGCCGAAACCGTCGCCACCGAGCTGCGCGCCAAGGGCTTCGACGCCAGTGCCGTGCAGGACCTCGACGCGGCAATCGCGACGGCCGACATCGTCTCCTGCGCCACCATCTCGACCACGCCCTTGGTCACGGGCGCACTGCTCAAGCCCGGCACGCATCTCGACCTGGTCGGCGCCTTCACGCCAGAAATGCGCGAGAGCGACGACGAGGCGATCCGCCGTGCCCGCGTTTACGTCGACACCCGCGCCGGCGCGACCAAGGAGGCCGGCGACATCGTGCAGCCGCTGGCTTCCGGCGTGCTCAAGAGCGAAGACATCGTGGCCGATTTGCACGAGCTAGCCCAAGGGCAGAAGCTGGGCCGCCGTAGCGCCGACGAAATCACGCTGTTCAAATCGGTGGGTGCCGCGCTGGAAGATCTCGCGGCGGGGATTGCGGTTTACGAGCAGCAATCGCAGGCACAGTAGCGGCGGACGCAGGCAAGTCCCCTTCCACACAGGCGTGCCGGCTCCGGCCGATCACTTGCGCTTTTGTTGCACCGCCCGGTGGGCTGTGGCAGAAGCGCGGCTGCCATAACTGGAGTGTGCATGAAACCCTCTCGTGACAAACGCCGCGACAAGCGCCCGCAGCCCGACCGCACGTCGCAACCAGCGGCCCGGGGCGAACGGTCGGACGCGCCTCGCCGCGCCCCCGAGAAAGCGGAAGCACACGCCGCGCCCGAACCCAAAACCGCTCCCCGCCAGCTCGTGCGCCGCGAAGGCGCCCTGCCCGCCGAGCGGCTGCCGGTGATCCTCGAAGTTGCGCCCAACGATGACTACGCCCTGCTCGACAGCGGCAATGGCGAAAAGCTCGAGCAATACGGCCCCTATCGCATCGTGCGCCCCGAGGGCCAGGCGATCTGGCAGCGCGCGCTGCCGGCCAAGGAATGGAACAATGTCGATGCCGTCTTCACCGGCGACACCGACGAAGAAGGCATGGGCCGCTGGCGCTTTCCAAAAACGCCGCTGGGCGAGACCTGGCCGATGCGCCATGACGGCATCGACTATCTCGGCCGCTTCACCTCCTTCCGCCATGTCGGCGTGTTTCCCGAGCAGGCCTCGCACTGGGACCATATGGCCGGGCTGATCCGCGACGCGAAACGCCCGGTGAAGGTGCTGAACCTGTTCGGCTATACCGGCCTCGCCTCACTTGTCGCCGCCCGAGCCGGTGCGGAAGTGACCCATGTCGATGCCTCGAAAAAGGCCATCGGCTGGGCGCGCGAGAATCAGGAGATTGCGCGCCTCACAGACAAGCCGATCCGCTGGATCTGCGAGGACGCGATGAAATTCGCCGAGCGCGAGGAGCGGCGCGGCAATGCCTATGACATCATCCTGTTCGACCCGCCCGCCTATGGGCGCGGGCCGAAGGGCGAGGTGTGGCAGCTGTTCGAGGACCTGCCGGCGTTGACTGACATCTGCCGCTCGATCCTGACGCCGAAGCCGCTTGCCGTGGTGCTGACGGCCTATTCCATCCGCGCCTCGTTCTTCGCCATCCATGCGCTGATGCGCGACACCTTCGCCAGCATGGGCGGCGTGGTGGAATCGGGCGAGCTCATCATCCGCGAAAAGGCCGGCGGCCGGGCGCTTTCGACATCCCTCTTCTCAAGGTGGCTGGCAAAATGACTGAGCATCGCGCGCCCGGACGGGTCAAGGAAGTCACCAGCCTCGCCAATCCGCTGGTCAAGGACATCAAGGCGCTGGCGCTGAAGAAATTCCGCGACCAGCAGAACGCGTTCATGGCCGAGGGGCTGAAGCTGGTCATCGACGCGCTCGACCTGGGCTGGTCGATCAAGACGCTGATCTTCGCCAAGGCCGGCCTCGGCAATCCGACCATCGAGAAGGTGGCCGCCCGCACGGTTGCCGCCGGCGGCACGGTGCTGGAAGTCTCCGAAAAGGTGCTGACCTCGATCACCCGGCGCGACAACCCGCAGATGGTGGTCGGCGTATTCGCGCAGCGCTATCTGCCGCTGAAAGATATCCGCCCGAAAGACGGTGATGTCTGGGTGGCGCTCGACCGCGTGCGCGACCCCGGCAATCTCGGCACAGTCATCCGCACCGTGGATGCGGTGGGCGCCAAGGGCGTCATCCTGGTGGGCGAAACCACCGACCCCTTCTCGCTGGAAACGGTCCGCGCCACCATGGGCTCGATCTTCGCCGTTCCGGTAGCCAAGGCCACGCCCGAGGCGTTTCTGGGCTGGCGCAAGCATTTCCCCGGCATCGTGGCCGGCACGCATCTCAAGGGCGCGGTCGACTACCGCTCCGTGGATTTCAAAGGCAAGCCAGTCGTGCTCATGATGGGCAACGAGCAGCAGGGCCTGCCCGACATGCTGGCCGAAAGCTGCGACCGGCTGCTGCGCATCCCGCAGGCGGGCCGTGCGGATTCGCTCAACCTGGCTGTCGCCACCGGCGTCATGCTCTACGAGATCCGGCGCGGCGCGCTGAGCCTCGACGCGAGGAGCGGTTCGTGACTTGGAAATCACTGCTGCCCTATGGCTTGCTTGCCGTGTTCGTGGTTGCCGTCGACCAATGGATCAAATTCCTGGTCGAAACCGAACTTTTCATGCATGACATGGTCAGCCTGCTGCCGTTCCTGGCGCTCTATCGCACCTACAACACCGGCGTCGCCTTCTCCATGTTCTCGTCGATCGGCGACAAGGGGCTGATCCTCGTCTCGCTCGCGGTCGTCGCTTTCGTGCTTTATCTGGCGTTCCGCACGGGCCCCAGGCAGGTGCTGTCGCGGATAGGCTTCGCCCTGATCATCGGTGGCGCCGTCGGCAACCTCATCGACCGCGCCGTCTACGGCCATGTCATCGACTACATCCTTTTCCACACGCCGGTCTGGTCCTTTGCCATCTTCAACCTGGCGGACGCCTTCATCACGGTCGGCGCCGGGCTGGTGCTGGTGGACGAACTGATCGGCTGGAGACGCAGCAAGGCGCCTTCTCACGATTGATTTTGCGAAGCGCACGCCGCACAGTCCGCTTCGAGTGAAAAGCGCTGCACGGAGAGCCCGCATGTCCGACACCTTCAAGGCCATCCTGATCACCCGCGACGAGGCCAAGAACCAGTCAGTGGCCGTGACGGAGATCTCTGAGGCGGAACTCATGGAGGGCGACGTCACGGTCGCCGTCGATGCGACCACGGTGAACTACAAGGACGGGCTGGCGATCACCGGTAAGGCGCCGGTGGTGCGGCGGTACCCCATGATTCCCGGTGTCGATTTCGCCGGTACGGTGCTTTCCTCCTCGCATCCCGACTGGAAGGAGGGCGACAAGGTCATCCTCAATGGCTGGGGCCTGGGCGAAACCCATCTCGGCGCCTATGCCGCCAAGGCGCGCGTGAAGGGCGACTGGCTGGTGCCGCTGCCGGAAGGCATGAGCGCGCGCACCGCCATGGCGATCGGCACGGCCGGTTACACGGCGATGCTGTCGGTCATGGCGCTGGAGCGCCATGACCTCACGCCGGATCGTGGCCCCATTGTCGTTACCGGCGCGGCCGGCGGCGTCGGCTCGGTGGCGGTCGCCTTGCTGTCCAAGCTCGGCTACCACGTCATCGCCTCGACCGGACGCCCCGAGGAAAGCGCCTATCTGCATGACCTGGGTGCCGCCGAGATTATTGCCCGCGAAGAGCTTTCCGGGCCGGCCAAACCGCTCAACAAGGAGCGCTGGGCGGGCGGCGTCGATGCCGTCGGCAGCCACACGCTGGCCAATGTGCTGTCGATGACCTCTTATGGCGGTGCGATCGCCGCCTGCGGGCTGGCGCAGGGCATGGACCTGCCCGGCAGTGTCGCCCCCTTCATCCTGCGTGGCGTATCGCTGCTTGGCATCGACTCGGTCATGGCGCCGAAGGAACTGCGGCTCGAGGCCTGGCAGCGACTTGCCACCGATCTCGACCACGCCAAGCTGGAAAGGTTCGCGACCCGGATCGGCTTCGATGGCATCATCCAGGCCGCCCGCGACATTGTCGAAGGGAAGATCAGGGGGCGCGTCGTCGTCGAGATGTGACCCTCTACAGGCCGGACGCAGAGGTATTTCGGCCGACTGCTAAAATTCGAACATTCCGTCCAAAGCTTCCATAAGGCTCACCGCATACAATTGCCGTATGAAGACGGATTCCATCATCATCGAACTGGACGAAAGCGGAGCGGCGCCCGCGCGCGAGCACAGCTTGCTGCTCCGGCACGTGATGCCGCCGCCGCTTGCGCCGGATCTGCCGAAGCATAAGGTCCTCGCTCTTGGCGGCGTCATTATCGCCGCTGCCCTGGCCTCTTCCGGCATCGCCTGGCTGCTCGGCGCTCCCAGCGAGGTCAACCTTGGCCTGTTGGGGCTGAGTTCGGCCGGACTTGCTCTCGCCGCGGCATACTACGCCGGAAAGAGTGCCGCGGGCGCTTCTCCCGGGGCCGGGACGGAACAGGCCGAAATCGAGGCTCTCGCCGACCGGATGTGGGAGCTGCAGGAAAACGAGGAGCGCTTCCACGGCCTTATCGACGCGCTCGGCGACCTGGTCATCCACCGTGACCGCGAAGGCAGCATCGTCTATGCCAACAAGGTCTTCGCCGACCTGCTGGAACTGGACAAGAGCGAGATTTCCGGGCGCATGCTTGCCGATCTCGGGGTCGAGGTTGGCCTCGTTCCCGACGCGGCGTTCGCCAGCGGCGAATGTCTAAGCTCGACTGACGTCGAGATTCACGCGCCGGGCGGGTCGCGCTGGTTTTCGTGGATCGAGCTCTCCGTGCGCCATAAGGAGAGCGATGCGGCGTCTCACCGGGCGATCGCCCGTGACATTACGGCCCGCAAGCGCGCCGAAGCGGCGCTCATCAATGCGCGCGAGCGCGCCGAGCATGCCAGCCAGGCCAAATCGCGCTTCCTCGCGACCGTGAGTCACGAGATCCGGACGCCGATGAACGGCATCATGGGCATGGCCAAGCTGCTGGCCGACACCGAGCTGTCACCGGAGCAGCGCACCTATGTCGGTGCAGTGTCCACCTCGGCAAGCGCATTGCTGGCTTTGATCGAGGACCTGCTCGACTATTCCAAGATCGAGGCCGGGCGGTTCGAGCCGGAGCCGCAGCCGATGTCACCCCGCGAGATCGTCGAAAGTGTCGTCGAGCTCCTGGCCGCACGCGCCTTCGCCAAGGGCATCGGCATCGGTTGCCATGTCTCTCCCGACGTCCCCCAGGCGATCACCGCCGATCCGGGGCGGGTGCGGCAGGTTCTGCTCAACCTGATCGGCAATGCCGTCAAGTTCACCGACAACGGCGGCGTGCTGGTGACGGTAGCGCCCGCTGCAGACAAACCCGGCATGCTGCGTTTCGCGGTCGCCGACACCGGGACCGGGCTGCAGGAGGCGGACCTGGAGCGCGTCTTCGACGAGTTCGAGCAGGCCGACGGCACCTCGACCCGCGCCTATGGCGGGGCGGGGCTTGGCCTGGCCATCTCCAGGGGCATCGTGCAGTCGATGGGCGGCGATATCGAGGTCACCAGCGAATACGGCAAGGGCTCGGAATTTTCCTTCACCATCCCGGCCGCCGAAGCAGTTCATGGCGACAACGTTCGCGGCGAGGTGCTTGCGGGGCGCCGGGCCGTGATGCTGACGTCCAACCGGACCGAGGCGGAAGCGATTGCTCGCACCATCGCGGCGCATGGCGGAACCATGGAGGTCGCCGAAAACACGGAGCAAGCCACGGCACTGCCGGAGGATTGCGACACGCTCCTGATCGACGCCGCGCTGGAGAATGCCGAGGGCGATACCCTGAAAGAGCTGCGTTTGGCAGGCTTCGGCGCCTGCGACGCGATCACCGTGATCGCCCCTAACGAGCGAGGCATGTTGGCGGATTTCCGCCGCAACGGCTATTCGACATTTCTGGCGCGACCGGTGCGCAGCGAAACGCTGCTGCGCGTGCTCCTCTCGGCCGTGGCGGCACCTTCCGCCATGCCGTCGGCGCCTGAGTCGAAGAACGGCGAAGCCTCGAAACATGAGGAGACGGAGCTATCCATCCTTATCGCCGAGGACAATGACATCAACGCCCTGCTGGCCCGCATCACGCTGCTCAAGGCAGGCCACAAGGTCGATGTGGTCGGAAACGGCAAGGCCGCAGTGGAGGCGGTAACCAGCGCCACCACACGCTACGATGTCGTGCTGATGGACCTGCACATGCCGATCATGGACGGCCTCGACGCAATCGCGGCCATCCGCCGGCACGAGGCGGAAACCGCCGCCGCGCCGGTCCCGATCATGGTTCTCACCGCCGACAGCCAGGAAAAGACCCGGCATACGGTGCTGGCGCATGGCGCAAATGGCTTCGTGACCAAGCCGATCGACCCCGACGCACTGGTGCAGGCGATCGCCGAGCAGGCGACGCTCTGATCCTCTCAGGCGATGCTCTCGCCGCCGTCGATGACCAGCGCATGCCCGGTCATGAAGGCCGAGTGGTCGGAGGCCAGATAGAGGATCGATTCCGCGATCTCCTCCACGGTCGCCCAGCGTCCGAGCGGAATGGTCTTCTCCACATAACGCTCAAGCGCCTCGCGGCCGCCCATCTGCGCCATGTAGGGCTCGTTGAAGGGGGTATCGACAAAGCCGGGGCACAGCGCGTTGACGCGGATGTTGTCCTTGCCGTAGTCGATCGCCATCTGCTTGGTCATCATGATGGTCGCGGCCTTCGAGGTGATGTAGGCCAGCATGCCGGTGTCCAGGAACACGCCGGAATTTGAGGCGGTGTTGATGATAACCCCGCCGCCCTGGGCTCGCATGTGGGGCACGGCGAGCCTCGAAGCGAAGAAATGCGCGCGGGTATTGAGGCGGTAGGAGATGTCCATGCCGTCCGGGCTGACCTCTTCGAGCGTGCCGTTGATCTGGACACCGGCATGATTGTGCAGGATGTCGATGCGGCCGTGACACTCGATCGCGAAGTCGATCATCTTCTTCAGATCGTCGTCTACTGACACGTCGACCCGCAGAAAATCGGCCCGGCCGCCGGCCGCGCGGATTTCCTCAGCCGCCGCTTCGCCCGCCGCTTGGTCGCGATCCGTGACGACGACGATGGCCCCTTCCCTGCCCAGGCGCTTCGCGCCGGCGCGACCGATCCCGGAGGCCGCCCCGGTGATCACCGCGACCCGATCTTTCAGCAACATTGTCGATTGTCTCCCTGCGTGAGGTATCGTGTCGTGCCTTTAGTCAACCCGCAGCCGCGTTGCCCTGCCGCTTGTCGCGGAGCAGCACCTGCACCGTGAACAGGAGGATCAGCGAGACGGCGAGGATCATCGTGCCGATGGCGTTGATTTCCGGGGTGACGCCGCGCCTGATCGACGAGAAGACGAAGATAGGCAGCGTGGTGTTGGGACCGGCAACGAAGAAGGCGATGATGAAATCGTCGAAGCTGAAGGTGAAGCTCAGAAGAAAGCCCGCGGCGATCGCCGGCAGAAGCTGCGGCAGCGTGATGGTGCGGAAAGTGTTGAACGGCGTCGAATAGAGATCGGCCGAGGCCTCCACCAGCGAGTGGTCCATGCCGACCAAGCGCGAGCGCACCACCAGGATCACCAGGGACAGCGTGTAGAGCGTGTGGGCGGCTATGATCGAGCCGTAGCCAAGCCCGGCGCGCGGCGCGCCGCCCCATGCGGTAGGCCACAGCGAGGCCATCAGGCTGTTGACGGCATCGAACACGCTTGCCAGCGCCACGAGTGTCGCGATGCCGATGACCACTCCCGGCACCATGATGGCGACATAGATCAGGCTGTCGAACACGGCGCGTAGCTTTCCCCGAAGCCGCTCGAGGGCAAGGGCGGCCGTGGTACCCAGGATCACCGACAGCACCGCCGTGACGCTCGCCACAATCAGGCTGTTGACCAGCGCCTTGGTGACGAATGGGTTGGCCAGGGCGCGGCCGTACCAAGCAACGCTGAAGCCCTGGAAGTCCGCCGCATAGCGCCCCGAATTGAAGCTGAACGCCACGATCACGGCGATCGGCATATAGAGGAAGAAATAAACCAGCCAGGCGTAGATGCGCATCCTGCTTTTCCTTCAAGTCACGGCAAGGAGCGGGATTTGCCGGCGCTCGCCGCCATGGTGAGGCGGACATAGAGCGTGATCAGCACGAGCATGACGACCACCAGTGTCAGCGACATTGCAGCCCCCAGGGGCCAGTTGCGCGACTGCAGGAAGAGATCGACCAGCGCGTTGCCGATGAAGAAGATCTTGCCGCCGCCCAATAGCGAGGGGATGAGGAATTCGCCCATCAACAGGATGAAGACCAGCAGCGAGCCCGTGACCACGCCCGGCAGAGAGAGCGGCAGCGTCACCGTCAGAAAGCTCCGCAGCGGCGAACTGCCGAGATCGGCCGCGGCATCGAGCAGGCGCTTGTCCAGCTTCTCCAGGCTGACGAAGATCGGCAGCACCATCAGCGGCATGTAGGCATAGACGATGCCCAGCAGCACGGCGAAAGGCGTGTTGATCATCTGAATCTCGGGAAAGCCGATTGCAGCCAGAAGCGAGGGTAACCCCTTGCCGCTCAGGATGAACATCCAGGCATAGGTGCGCACCAGAAGGCTGGTCCAGAACGGCAGCACCACGAGCACGAGCAGCCCGTATCGCCAGCGCGGCGACACTTTCACGGCCAGGAAATAGGCCAGCGGGTAAGCGACCAGCACGGAGATCAGCGTTCCCGCCGGCGCCAGCATGATGGTGTTCTTGAAAGCGGCCAGCCTGGAGCCCAGGCTGGCATATTGCTTGAGGGTGAGTGCGGCCTGATAGCCGCCCACCGGTCCGCGCTCGCCCAGGCTGAAGACGATGATCACCAGCATGGGCAGGATGAGGAGCACGAAGAACCAGAGGGCCGTGGGCGCCAGAAGCAGCGCCGTGACGACGGACTTTCGCCTGCCTTCGTTGGATGTCGCGAGAGCGGCTGTCATCGCCACGGCCTTCCGGTTTGCTTACGCGGACTTGAAACGCGCGATGATCTCGGCGCGGTTCGGGTCGGTCAGGGTCACGGCCGCGCCGAATTCCAGCGCCGACAGAAGTTCGGCCGCCGGATTGAGGATCGGATCGTTCACCACCTCGGCCGGCTGCAACCCAACCGCACGCTTGTCGGTCAGCGGATAGCCCGCCACTTCGGCCTCGCGCACCTGGACGGCCGGATCGAGCAGGTAGTTGAGGAAGGCGTAGGCGGCCTCGCGATGCGGCGCATCCTTGGGGATGACGAAGAAGTCGGTCCAGATCTCGCCGCCCTCGGCACCCAGCACATAGAGCATGTTGGGGTCGTCGCGGTTGAGCTGCTTGGCGTCGCCCACCCAGCATAGCGACATCCAGGCATCGCCATTGCGCAGCGGCGGCTGGTAGTCGCTGGTGATGCCGAACAGATGCGGCTTGGCCTTCATCAGCAGTTCTTCGGCCTTGGCGAGCTCGTTGGGATCGACCGAGTTGAACGAGTAACCGTAATATTTCAGCGCCATGCCGATGGCAGTGAGCTGATAGTCGTGGACGATGGCGCGGCCCGTGTAGTCGGTCATCGCACGATCCCAGAAATCCTTCCAGGTGGCGATGGTCGGGTCGACGCGGGCAGTATTGAGAATGAATCCGGTGGTGCCCCAGTGCTTCGGGATGCCGTAGACGACGCCGTCGACCATGCCTTCATTGGCAAAACGCTGGTTCTGCGCCGACATGTCGAAGTTGGGCAGCTTGGCCAGGTCCAGCGGCTCAATGAAGTCCAGCTGCTTGTAGGTCGAGATGGTGTAGTTGGTGGCGACGAACATGCTCCAGCCGGCGCTGCCCGCCTGGAGCTTGGCCAGCATCTCTTCGTTCGAACCGAAGACGTTGACGTCGACCGCGACGCCGGTCTTGTCGGTGAATTCCTGCAGAACCTCGGTGTTGTGGTAGTTCGGCCAGGTGGCGATCGACAGCTGGTTGCCCAGCTCTCCCTCGGCGTAGGCCGGCCGGGTGAACAAGCCGGGCATGGCACCGCCAAGCGCCAGCGTGGCTGCGCCCAGACCGGTCACGCCCAGGAAATGGCGCCGGGAAATCGACCCGCGCTGGTAGCTTTTCAGCAAGTCCATGAACTTCTTGCGCGGGAACACGCCTGCGCGCACGTCTTCGTAGTCGGCCATTGTCTTCCTCCCTGTGTTTTTTCCGAAACCCTATGAGATCCCCTCAGGACACCGCCAGCACATCCGCCGATCTCCAGCCGAAGGCGACCGCGTCGTCTTTCTCGAAGGAGCGGGCGCTTCCATCCGCCTGCCGGGAACGGCGAGCCAGGATGTTCCCCAGGACAGGATGATGGATTCGATACTCGGTCAGGTCACCGAGGAAGATCCGGTTGACGATCCGGCCCTCCAGCCGGACGTCGAGGTCTTCGCCCAGTTTCTGCGTCGCCGGCACCACGGCCACGATTTCCGGCCGGACCGAGAGTGTGACGGCCTGGCCGGCCGCCAGAGGCGACGCCTGATTGGTGCGCTGGCCGCTCAGGCGACCGATGCCATCCATCACGATGCTCGCCGCCACGCTATCGGAGGCTGTGGCGGTTCCCGAAATGAGATTGGATTTGCCGACGAAACCGGCCACGAATGCATCCGCCGGACGGTCGTAAAGTTCCTGCGCCGAGCCCTTCTGGACGATGCGCCCCTTGTTCATGAGGCAGACCACGTCGCTCATGGACATGGCCTCTTCCTGGTCATGCGTGACCAGGATAAAAGTGATGCCGAGTTCGCGCTGCAGGCTCTGCAGCTCGTGCTGCATATCCTCGCGCAGCTTGCGGTCCAGCGCGGCGAGCGGCTCGTCCAGCAACAGCACGTTGGGCCGGTTGACGAGTGCACGCGCCAGCGCCACGCGCTGCTGCTGTCCGCCAGACATCTGGAAGATGCGGCGATCGCCGAAGCCCGGCAGTTGCACCAGCTCGAGCGCCTCGCCGACACGGCGGTCGATCTCCGCCTTGTCGAGGCGCGGACGCTGGTTGCGCAAGCCATAGGCGATGTTCTGCGCAACCGTCATGTGCGGGAACAGCGCATAATGCTGGAACACCATGTTTACCGCGCGTCGATAGGGCGGCACGTCGATGACCGATTTGCCGCGAATGAGAATGTCGCCGCTGGTGGGCTGCTCGAAGCCTGCGATCAGCCGCAGCGAAGTGGTCTTGCCGCTGCCGGACGGCCCAAGGATCGACAGAAAGGTGCCGGGCTCGACGACCAGATCGAAATTCTCGACCGCGGCGACCCCGCCATAATGCTTCGATGCCGATCGAAACTCGATATCCGGCATTGATTCGAGATCGAACACTCTGCTCTCCCGATTACGGCCTGGGTGCCTGCGCAATCCCCTGCCGGTATATGCCTCTCGATCGGCATCTGATACAGAAACCCCTCAAGCTAAGCATATCCCTCCATTTGACAAAATTCTACATATAATGCTTGTTTATGGGATATTTCCCAATTGGGATAATCCAGAATGCATATTACTTTTGAGATAGGAGCCGGTGCATGGTGAGCGGAGCAAAGGCGGGCGGCGCTTTAGCCGGCAGTCCCCTTTCCCAGCCGCAATGGTATGTGCAGCTTGGCGAACTGGTCGCGCAGGTGGGCGAGCCAGGCTTCCCCGATGCCCTCACAGCAACGCTCAGGCATCTGGCCGAGTTCGATTATACGGTCACCTTCGCCTATAACGGCCCCGACGTGCCCCTCTGCCTGCACCACACCTTCCCGCCGGAGCAGTATGCCATCCACGTCACCGAATATGAGGTCGGCCCCTATTTCCTCGATCCGCTCTACAAGGCGTCAATAGACGGGGTGAGATCCGGCATCTTCCGCCTGGGCGACGTGGCCCCCGACCAGTTCTACAAGAGCGAATACTACCGCTCCTACTATGTGCAGACCGGGCCCGTGGACGAGGTTGCCATGTTCATTCCCGGCAATGAGAGCTGGACGATCGTGACATCGCTGATGCGCCGGCACAGCCAGCCGGGGTTTTCCGCGCGCGAACTGCGCACGCTTCGCTGCGTCGAGCCCCTGCTGGGAAAAATCGCCGAGGCGCATTGGCGAACCGACCCGCGGCTCAAGGCGGCAAGGCCCGTGCAGGACGAGAAGGAGGTGCTACGGCGCACCGTTCAGGATGCCCTGACGCGCCTCGACATGCCGTCGCTGACGCCCCGGGAAACGGAAGTCGTCGGCCTGGTGCTGCAGGGACATTCGTCGGAATCGATCTCCAACATCCTTGGCATTTCCGCAGGCACCGTGCGCATCCACCGCAAGAACGTCTACGCCAAGATGCGAATATCCTCGCAGCGCGAGTTGTTTTCCATCTTCATGCGGTCGCCGATCTACAGCGCCTCTTGAAGGCTTCGGCGATTTGCCGGCGGCGAAGAGAACGGTCCCTGCGGACGCGTGCACGGCTCAGACTTCGCCCCCGTCGTCGTTAGCCGGCTGCGGCCCTCGCCCGCAATTGCCCGGGTGCGCCGATCAAGTTACAGTCATATTCCTGTTGTAGTATCACTTTAATTCCGCTGCATGTGGGCTTGGCTCGAAGGAGAAACATCCATGCAGACCGCGACGTTGGAGCGTGAAAATTTCCTGGACGCCAACGGCGGCGCCCTTGGCGACGAGGCGTTCGGAGGCGATCTGCTGGGCCGGATCGGTTCGCTTGAGGTGCGCCTGGCGCGCAGCGACGACGAGATCGCTGTTGCCCAGGAAATTCGCTACCGCGTCTTCTATGACGAGCTTGGCGCCCGGCAAAGTGCAGACCACGCGATGGAACGCCGCGACACTGACCGTTTCGACGCCGTCTGCGACCACCTGCTGGTGGTCGACAACGCCCTCGCCGGCCCCATGCACAAGCGCATCGTCGGCACCTACCGCTTGCTCAGGCAGGAAGCCGCCATTGCGGCCGGCGGCTTCTATTCGGAAGACGAATTCGAACTGAAGAAACTCATCGCCCGCCACCCCGGCCGCCGCTTCCTGGAACTGGGCCGCTCCTGCGTTCTGGCGGAATATCGCTCCAAGCGGACGATCGAGCTGCTCTGGCAGGGCATCTGGGCCTATGTCAATCGCCATGGGATTGACGTCATGGCCGGTTGCGCGTCGTTCAACGGCACGGTGCCGGCCGCCCATGCCGAGGCATTGTCCTACCTGGCGCACAACTGCCGCGCCAGCGGCCCTTGGGAAGTGCGCGCACTGCCGGGCCGCTACTACGACATGGACATGATGCCGAACGAGGCTATCAGCGTGAAATCTGCGATCGTCGCCATGCCGCCCCTGATCAAGGGCTATCTGCGACTGGGCGCGCGTATAGGCGATGGCTGCGTGGTCGACGAGGACTTCCGCACCGTAGACGTGTTCGTGGTCCTGCCGGTCAAGGAAATCAACGCCCGCTACATCAACTATTACGGCAGCGAAGCGCAGCGTTTCGCCGCCTGAGGCTTCAGGTGAACACCGACCTCTCACAGGCCTTCGACAAGCTGCGCAAAGCCGCTGAAGGCCTGCCGCTGGTCGGTGAGAGCACGTCCCACGGAACTCCAGCGCTCAAGATCCGCGGCAAATTGCTCTGCCGGGTCAACGATGCCGAAACGGCCATGGTTTCCTGCCCGCCCGACGAACAGGAGATGCTGCTCGAAGCGGCGCCTGATCTTTATTCAGAGGCCGAGTACCATGTCGGCTGGCCGGCGATTCTGGTCCACCTCGATCTCATTCCGCTCGACGAACTGCATCTGCGGCTGGAGCAGGCATGGTTGCGGCAGGCACCGAAGCCGGTTGCACGGGCCTGGCGCGCCCGGCACGCACTGTAGACGCGCCTCTGATCAGGAGATGTCCTCGGGCCTGCGGCCAGGCCGGCTCTTGTAGGCGGGGAACGACCAGCCGAACTTCAGCGCGCCGCCGCGAACCAGGAATGCGGCGGTGCATGCCACCGCGACCGAGACTGTCGCCGGCGCGCCAAGCACACCGGCAAGGATGAACGCCCCGGCGCCCACGAGTGCCGCGGTGACATAGATTTCCGGGCGCAACAGCACCGAGGGTTGCCCGGCCAGCAGATCGCGCAGAATGCCACCAAAGGTGGCTGTGAGCATGCCGGTGACGATGGCGACAGTGGGCGAACCGGTGGCCGCCAGGCCCTTGGCGGCACCCACTACCGAATAGGCCGACAGGCCGAGCGCGTCGAACCAAAGCAGCAGCCTGTAGCGCGACTCGACCAGATGGGCCGTGAAGAACACGCCGACCGCGATTGCCGCACAGACGAGCACATAGTTAGGATTACGGACCCAGAACACCGGTGTGCCGAGGATCAGGTCGCGGAACGTGCCGCCGCCTATGCCGGTGACGGATGCCAGGAACAGGAAGCCGATGATGTCTAGCTGCTTGCGCGAGGCCGCCAGCGCGCCGGTGGCGGCAAATACCGCCACGCCGGCATAGTCGAGAAGCTGGAATGGAGTCATAGCGTCCGTTCCGGGTTCCGGAGCGACGGACGCCAGACGCGGTCGGTCAGGACGTCGTCCCCCTCATTCCGACCATGATCGATCCCGTAGGCTCACGCAATGCCGCGATCGATCTGGAGATGCGGCAGGCCGCTCAGGCGTCCTTCTCGGCCTGTTCGTTGATCGGGCCGGGCTCGGCCGTGTCGGCCGCATTGTGCTTGGGGCCGCCCTTGGCAACGCCGACCATGGCCGGGCGCAATACGCGCTCGCCGATCGAATAGCCGGGCTGCACCACCTGCACCACCGTATTGGCCGGCACGTTGGGGTTGGGCACCTCGAACATGGCCTGATGGAAATGCGGGTCGAACTTCGCGCCCTCCGGGTCGAGCTTCTTGACGCCATGGCGCTCAAGTGCCTGGAGCATCGCCCGCTCGGTCATCTCGACACCCTCGATCAGTGCCGCGAGGCCGGCCTCGCCGGCGGCGCGCGCCTCGGCAGGTACGGCATCGATGGCGCGTTGCAGGTTGTCGGCCACGCCCAGCATGTCGCGCGCGAAATTGGCCATGGAGTAGGCACGTGCATCCTGAACGTCACGAGCAGTACGCCGGCGCAGGTTTTCCATGTCGGCGGCAACACGAAGAGCCCGGTCCTTCAGCTCCTCGTTTTCCTTCATCAGTCGCACGAGCGCTTCGTAGTCGCCCTCCTGCCCGGTCGTCCCGGCGGCGGCCTCCAGGGCCTCGTTTTCCTCGGGCGCGCGTTCGTGTTTGTCCTGGTCGCTCATCGCAAATCCCGTAATTGCTTCAAGATTGGGAAAGTTGCGCCCGATATCGATGTTCGCCCACGAAAAATCAAGGGGTGAGGGCCTTCGCATCACATTCACGGCCGTTCTTCAGTGCCTGAAAGTCCGTTACCTGCACCTTAACTAAATCTTTACCGGAAAAGGCTCGAATCAGTGCAGACTGTCAGATGCAGGAACCAATTGGGGCGGCCGGAGTTTTGCGCCCGAACGAGAAGGTTTTTGGGGCCATGGCCCGAGCTATTGACAAGACGACCAGCACCTTGGCAGCCGAGATCAGACGCCAGCTCGGCACCGAGACGATGACTAGATTCGTCCGTTCCCTGCCGGCTTTCAAGCCAGATCCGGAAATACCCGGCAATATTCGCGATCTACTGGGAAAACTGGATCGCGTGGAACAATCTGCAACGGACGCGCGCCCGCACGGACAATAGGGCGCGCCGCGGCAGACGAGACGCCCAGCGTATCAGACTGCGGATTTGCGGCGCCAAGAGTATTTGGGATCCTTTTCCGACGGTTTTGCCGACGGCTGGTAGTGCAGCGGCAATCCACCCGTGCGCCCTGCCTCCAGCCGGGCGATCAATGTCGGATGCGACACCTCGAATTCATCGAAGCCAAGACGCAGCATGTGCGGAAGCTGGTCGACCAGCACCTGGCCCGTGGCGCGCAAAGCGCCCGCAAAACCATGGCGCCGGCGCAGCAATTCGGCCTTGGAGAAGCTGCGGCCGTCGTTGAAGGCCGGGAAGGCCAGCGCCACTAGAGAAAGCGTGCCCAGCTGATCGACGATGGTGTCCACCGCCTCGCTTGGCTGAAGAAGCACGCCGAGCCGCTCCTTGTACGCTTCCCGCACCTGCGGATCGAGACCGAGGAAGGCCTGCAGCGGCAGGATGAAGCGGCCATTGCCGGACAAGGCCTCGGCACTTTCGGCGTGTGCCCAGTCGTCCTCGCGAAAACCTTCAGGCGTCCAGAGGCGCGGTTGCGCGTTGGTTTCAGACATTCGGGGACTTCCTAAAGCGATGAATTGTTCAGCGACCGGTCGAGGCCGGAGAGATGGATACCGCATTCCGTCTTGCCCTGCCCGGCCCAGCGACCGCTGCGGGCATCCTCGCCCGGCTTGGCAGCCTGGGTGCAGGGGAAGCAGCCGATCGACAGATAGCCATAGGCGACCAGCGGGTTCTCGCGCAGGCCATGGGCACGCATGTAATCGCCCAGATCAGCGGCGGTCCAGCTCGCCAGCGGATTTATGCGCACGCGCGCACCGATGGCCTCGAAGGCAGGCAGCGCCTGGCGCGTCGCGGCCTGGAAGCGCTTGCGCCCGGTGAACCAGGCGCGAAACGGCGCCACACCACGCGCCATCGGCTCGACCTTGCGGATCGCGCAGCAGGCATCGACGTCGGAGAGGTGCAGCTTCCCGTCCGCGTCGTCGCGTTCAAGGGCCGCCTGCTCCGGCGTGACGATGCGCAGATCGGTCAGCCCGAGGTCGGCGAACAGCGCATCGCGGTAGTCCAGCGTCTCGCCGAAATGCTTGCCGGTGTCGAGGAAGACGACCGGCACGGAGCGGTCGACCTCGGCGATCATGTGCAGCAGCACTGCGGAATCGGCGCCGAAGGACGACACCGCCGCGATCTCGCCGGCAAAGGACCGGACCACCGCCTGCTCGATGATATCAACCGCCGCGCGCGCGCCATATCGCTCTTCCAGCGAGGCGGCCTCAGCCTGCGCCGCGGCTTCGGCGTCAAGCGGCCTTGGCTTCGCTGCCATAGAGCGCCTCCTTGAACGGCGCGGCACCGAGACGACGATAGGCGTCAATGAACTTCTCCGAGCGGTCGAGGCGCAGCTTCAGATAGGTCTCCACCACGGTTTCGATGGCGTCGGTGATCTCATCCGGGCCGAAGCCGCGGCCGACGATCTCGCCGATCGATGTGTTCTCATCGGCTGAGCCGCCGAGCGTCACCTGATAGAGCTCGCCGCCCTTCTTCTCCACGCCCAGAATGCCGATGTGGCCGACATGGTGATGACCGCAGGCATTGATGCAGCCGGAGATCTTGAGCTTCAGCTCGCCGATGTCGCGCTGCCGCTCCAGCGAGGCGAAGCGCTGCGAAATCTCCTGCGCCACGGGGATGGCGCGGGCATTGGCAAGCGCGCAGTAGTCGAGGCCCGGGCATGCGATGATGTCCGAGATCAGCCCGGCATTGGCCGTCGCAAGGCCCACCTCCACCAGCGCGTCATAGACGGCCTTGAGGTCGGCGCGCGCGACATGCGGCAGGATCAGGTTCTGCTCATGGGAAACGCGCAGCTCGTCGAAGGCATATCTTTCCGCGATGTCGGCCACGGCCTCCATCTGGCTGTCGGTGGCATCGCCGGGCGCTTCGCCAATACCCTTCAGCGAAATCGTCACCGCGGCGTAGTCGGGATGCTTGTGGGTGATGACGTTCTGGTCGAGCCATTCGCTGAAGTTCTTACTGTCGAGCCGCGCCGCCTTGACCGCCTCGTCGCCCTCCGGGCGCGCGCCGAGCGCCGGCGGCGCGAAATAGGCAGCGATTGCCTGCACATCCGCTTCCGGCAGCTTGAGCTCGCCATCCTTCAGCGCTTCCCATTCGGCCTCGACCTGGCGGGTCAGTTCCTCGACGCCGGTCTCATGCACCAGGATCTTGATGCGCGCCTTGTACTTGTTGTCGCGGCGGCCGTGGAGATTGTAAACGCGCAGGATCGCCGTGGTGTAGGAAAGCAGGTGCTCCTCCGGCAGGAAATCCCGGATCTTCTTGGCGATAATCGGCGTACGCCCCTGCCCGCCGCCGACATAGACAGCAAAGCCAAGCTCGCCGGCCGCGTTCTTCTTCAGGTGAAGGCCGATGTCGTGGACCTGGATGGCGGCGCGGTCGCGCTCGGCGCCGGTCACGGCGATCTTGAACTTGCGCGGCAGGTAGGAAAACTCCGGGTGCACGGTCGACCACTGGCGCAGGATTTCGGCGTAGGGGCGCGGGTCGGCGACCTCATCGGCGGCAGCGCCGGCGAAGTGATCGGCAGTGACATTGCGGATGCAATTGCCCGAAGTCTGGATCGCGTGCATCTCCACGCTCGCCAGATCGGCGAGGATCGCCGGGATGTCCGACAGCGCCGGCCAGTTGAACTGGATGTTCTGGCGCGTGGTGAAGTGGCCGTAGCCCTTGTCGTATTTGCGGCCGATATGGGCCAGCATGCGCAGCTGGCGCGAATTCAGCGTGCCGTAGGGGATCGCCACGCGCAGCATGTAGGCGTGCAGCTGCAGATAGACGCCGTTCATCAGCCGCAGCGGGCGGAACTGGTCCTCGGTGATCTCGCCGGCAAGGCGCCGCTCGACCTGGTCGCTGAACTCGGCGACGCGGGCCTTCACGAAATCATGGTCGAACTCATCGTAACGGTACATCGTCTTCGTCTCTCAATGGGCCGGATGGCCAAAACTTCACGCCGCGCGGGAAATGTCGGGGCGGGCCTGCTTGCCAAGGTCAATGCGGTTGGTCGGGCCGGCGGCGCGGATCTGTTCGCGCAGCCGCGTCGGACGGATTTCGCCGTCGACGAGTTCCACGTCGATCAGGTTCACGTCGACAACCTCGTTGTTCTCAAGCGCCGCGTTGCCGACGGCCTCAAGACGGGCCTCGCCGGCTTTGTCGGTGGCAATCTCGGCCCCCACGATCGTCTCGGCCCAGACGTGGGCGGTCGAAAACCACACGGCTTCGCCGTCGGTCAGGCGGTTGGCGGTCAGTATCTTCATGCCACGCTTTCCTTGAAATCCTGGGCGTCGGCCCTGTTGGCGCGAATGGAGCGGGCCAGCGGCTCGGAGCCCGTAAAATTGGCGCCGGCAACGGCATCGCCGATGATGGTCATGACCGGGCCGGAAAGGTCGGTGCGCTGCTCCAGCGAGGGCAGGTCGGCCAGCGTGCCGTGGAACTTGCGGCGGTCGGCGAGGCTGGCGTTTTCCACCACCGCGACGGCCGTGTCGGGCGCAAGACCCGCCGCGATCAGCCGCGAGGCGACATCGGCGGCCACCGAGCGGCCCATATAGACGGCAACGGTCGCGCCCGAGATGGCGAGCTTGGCCCAGTCCGGCAACGACTTGCCCTTGAGGTCGTGCCCGGTGGTAAAGACCATCGACGATGTGACCCCACGCAAGGTGAGCGGCAATTCGAAATCGGCCGCGGCAGCAAAGGCGGAAGTGACGCCGGGAACGACCTCATAGGAAATGCCGGCATCGCGCAACGCCTGCATCTCCTCGCCGGCCCGGCCGAACACCAGCGGGTCGCCCGACTTCAGCCGCACCACACGCTTGCCCTCGCGCGCCAGGCTGACCAGCAGCGTATTGATCTGCGCTTGCGACTTGGAATGGCAGCCCTTGCGCTTGCCGACGGGCAGCCGCTCGGCATCGCGCCGGCCCATGGCGATCACCGCCTCGGGCACCAGCGCGTCATAAAGGACGACATCCGCTTCCATGAGGTGGCGGTGGGCGCGCAGCGTCAGCAGATCCTCCGCGCCCGGCCCCGCGCCCACGAGCGCCACATGGCCATGCGCCGGTTCGTCTTGCGCAAGCAATTCCGATGCTGCCCGGCGCGCTTCGCCTAGCTCCCCGCGCTCCATAGCGCGCGCCGGCGCACCGCTAAAAAACTCGCGCCAGAAGCGGCGGCGGGCGACACCCTTGGGCATGAAAGCCTCGGCGGCCTCGCGGAAGGTCTCGGCAAGCGAAGCAAGCGGGCCGAGCGAGGGCGAAAGCATGCGATCGATCCTGGCGCGCACCATCTGCGCCAGCACGGGCCCAGCCCCCTCGGTGCCTATGGCGACGGCCAAGGGCGCGCGGTTGACCAGCGCCGGCGTGAAGAAGTCGCACAGCTCGGGCCGGTCGACGGCGTTGACCGGAATGCCCAGGCGGCGCGCGTCTTCCGAGACCATGCGATCCTGCACCGCATCGCCGGTGGCGGCGAAGACCAGAACCGCACCTTCAAGGCGGGCAGGATCGTAGACGGCCTCGACATGGGTCGCGCTGCCGGCTTCGATCCAGGCCGCGAATTCAGGATCGAGCCGATCTGAAAGCACCACGATGCGGGCGCTCGACTGGCCAAGCAGCCGCGCCTTGGCGAAAGCTTCGTCGCCGCCGCCGACGATGACCACGGCTTCGCCCTCGACCCGCATGAAGACGGGAAAGGCGTTGAGCTTGGCGGGCGACTGCGTCATGGCGAAAAAGGGTTCCGGCTATCGTCATGATTTGTAGCCCTGAGCCCCGGACAGCAGAAGAAATGCACTCGCGCCGCCAAACAGGGGACGCAATCGTTTTTCTGCTGGTTATGACCGCGGCGGAAAAATAATCCCGGCCTTGCCGCGAGACGCCTTCACGCGGCGATCGCCAGCCTCATTTTCGCGAAAGATCTGCCAACGGCACGAGCTTCGGGAGCGCCCGGAAGCGCACCCGAACAGCCATCTCCGGTTCGTGAAATTTCCGCCTGTTGCCGCCATGCCGGGCGGCCGCACGTCAGACGTGCTGGCCGCCGTTGATGTGGATTTCGGACCCAGTCACGTAGGACGACTGACCCGAGCAGAGGAAGTAGATGATGTCGGCCACTTCCGACGTCGCGCCAAGGCGGCGCAGCGGGATGGTCTCGACGATCTTGTCGGTGCCGGGCGACAGGATCGAGGTGTCGATCTCGCCGGGCGCGATGGCGTTGACGCGGATGCCGTGCGGGCCGAAGTCGTGCGCCATCTCGCGGGTCAGCGAGCCGAGCGCCGCCTTCGACGTGGCATAGGAGGTGCCGGCGAACGGGTGGACGCGCGTGCCGGCGATGGACGTGACGTTCACGATCGAGCCCTGCGCGGCCTCGAGTTCCTTGAACAGGCCGCGCGCCAGCATGATGGGCGCGAAGAAATTGACCTGGAAAACATCGCGCCAGACATGCATCGGCGTCTCCAGCGAGTTCATGCGGCTGCCGTCCTTGAGCTTCGGCGAGATGCCCGCATTGTTGACCAGTGCATGGAGCTTGCCGCCCTGGTCCTGCAGCCTGTGGCGGATTTCAGCGACGGCGCGGCCGACATCCTCCGGATCGGCGAGATCGACCTTGATATGGTCCTCCGGCCCCGCCGGCCAGGGGCAATTCTCGGCAAACGCCTGGCGCGAGCAGGTGATGACGCGCCAGCCTTCGCGCGAGAAGCGCTTGACGGTGGCGTGCCCGATGCCGCGGCTGGCACCGGTCAGGACGATGGTCTTTCTTGCGTCGGCTGTGTCGGCGGTCATGATGCGATCTCCCGCCGCCTATGTAGACGATGGAAATCGCGCTGGCGAGTGGTGTTTGGCCGCAGCCGCCTGGCTCAGTTTCCGAGGATCACGTCGAGGATCGAGCCCTGGCGCCGGACGACCGGCCCACCGACATCGGCCTGCGGAACCGGGCGTCCGACCGACGAGGTCGGCGCCTCCCGCGGCATCGGCACGAACCCGCCATCAGGCTCGGCCGCGTCGATCGCCCTGGCCACCTCTCCCAGAAGCTGATCCTCCGGCTGCGGAGCGGGAATGCCATCGCCGGCCATCGGCACCGAGGGCGCCAGTTCGGGGTCGGTCAGTTCGTCCTGCGGAGACGGCTTCCAGGTGCCGGGCAGTGGCGCAACCGGAACACCCTCATGCGCCGCCACCATGAACTCGTGCCAGGCCTGCGCCGGCAGCGCGCCGCCGGTCACCTTCTTCATCGGCTTGCCGTCGTCATTGCCGAACCAGACGCCAGTGGTCAGGTTGGAGGTATAGCCGACGAACCAGGCGTCGCGCGAATTCTGGCTCGTGCCGGTCTTGCCGGCGGAGGGCCAGTTGAACGCCGCCTTCTTGGCGGTGCCGACCTCCACCGTCCCGGTCATCATGGCGTTCATCATGCCGACGATCTCGGGGCGGATGACACGCGGAGCATTGCCGCCGGTGTTCTCGTAGAGCACTTCGCCCGAGGCCGTGGTGACCCGCTGGATGAAGTGGATTTCCGGCCGGTAGCCGCCATTGGCGAACGGCACATAGGCGGCCGTCAGCTCCAGCGGGGTGACCTCGGAGGTGCCGAGCGCGATCGAGGCGTTGGCCTGCAAGGGCGATTCGATGCCCATCCGCCGTGCCGCCTCAACGACGGCCTCGGGTCCGACTTCCATGGCGAGCTGCGCCGCGACCGAATTCAGCGACTTGGCCAGCGCCGTCGCCAGCGTGACCCGGCCGTAATACTTGCCGTTATAGTTGTTGGGCGTCCAGTTGCCGATCTTGATCGGCGCGTCGTTGCGGATGCTGTCCGGCGTGCGGCCCTGTTCCATCGCGGCCAGGTAGACGAAGGGCTTGAAGGTCGAGCCCGGCTGGCGGCGCGCCTCCGCGGCGCGGTCGAACTGGCTGTTGGCGTAGTCGTAACCGCCGACCATTGCGCGCACCGCGCCGGAATTGTCGATCGACACCAGAGCGCCCTGACTGACGTCGAGCTTCTTGCCGTTCTCGTCGATCAGCCGGCGAATGGATTTTTCGGCCAGGTTCTGCAGGGTCAGGTCGATGGTGGTGTCGACGATGATGTCGCCGCGCACCTCGCCGATGAGGCCCGGGAGATCTTCCATCACCCGGTCGGCGACATAGTGCTCCGAACCGGTCCAGTAGGCGGCGGCGCGGGTCGCCGGCGCGCTCATGGCGGTTGTCAGCTCCTTGTCGGTGATCATCTTCTCGTCGCGCATCGCGGCCAGCACGAGTTGCGCGCGCGCCTCCGCCGCCTTGGGATCGCGCGCTGGGGAAAGCCGCGACGGCGCCTTGAGCAGGCCGGCCAGCAGAGCCGCTTCCGAAAGCGTCACGTCGCGCGCCGACTTGCCGAAATAACGGCGCGAGGCCGCTTCCACGCCATAGGCGCCGGAGCCGAAATAGACCCGGTTAAGGTACATTTCGAGTATCTGGTCCTTGGTGTGCTTGTGCTCCAGCCAGAGCGCGAGCAGCACTTCCTGCACCTTGCGCTCGAGAGTGCGGTCGGGCTTGAGGAAAAGGTTCTTGGCCAGCTGCTGGGTCAGCGTCGAGCCGCCCTGCGAGACGCGGCCGCGGGTGAGATTTCCGACCAAAGCGCGAGCGAGGCCGAGCGGATCAACGCCCAAATGCGAATAGAAACGGCGATCCTCGATCGCGATCACGGCCTGCGGGATGTAGGGCGACATTTCATGCAAGCCGACGGCCTCGCCCCCGGTCATGCCGCGGTTGGCGAGCAGCTTGCCGTCGACCGACACGATCTTCACGTTTGGCGGCCGGTCGGGAATGGACCAGGTCGTTGAGCTCGGCATCTGCGCGCCGTAGTAGATGAGCACGCCGGCGGCGGCGATACCGCACCAGATTGCCAGGACGAAAGCCCAATAAATCAGCCGTCCCAGGCCGCCGAACAGGCCGCGACGTTGCTTGACCTTTCCACGTCCACGCCGCGCTTTCGGCTCAGGCCTTTCAGCCCGTTCCGCCTTCTCCGCCTTGCGGCGCGGGGCAACTTCCCGGTTGCGGCGCGAAGAAGGGACGACGCGATCGTCCTCGCTGACCGACAGGCCCGACTCGTCCTCGCGCTCGGCGGGGCCGTCGAATGTCGGCTCTATGCGCCTGTTGTCTTTCTTCGCCATGCCCGTCCGCTGCCCGTCGATGCTTTCTGTGGGCATCGACTGGACAGTAAATGCGGCGAATTAACGAGGCATTAACCTGCGTTTCGAAAAAGCCGTTGAAGAACAGCGTTCTAGGCGGCGTGCGTTGCCACATGCTGCTGCTCTGCTCACCGCGTCTCAAGCCGGCTTCGGCCAAGCGGTCGGCAGCTTCCGTGATGAGCTTTGCAGCCCTGCTATGGCTCGACTTGATGGGCCGAGTATGCGTCCATCACGCGCGCCGAATAGATCAGCGCCGCACCGGCATTCACCGCAACGGCCACACCCAGCGCTTCGGCAATCTCCTCGCGTGTGGCACCATGCTTGATTGCCGCATCCGTGTGGACAGTGATGCAACCATCACACTGTCGTGTGACTGCCACCGCGAGCGCGATCAATTCACGTGTTTTCGGATCGAGCAACCCGGTCTTGGCGCCCGCATCGCCGAGCGCACGATAGCCACGGATAGTCTCGGGGCTGATCCTTCCAAACTCGGCGATCCTGGCAAGAAGCTGTTTCCGATAGTCAGTCCAGTCGAACATCATCTGTCTGACCCTCCTGGTGCCGATCAGGATGACATGGGTAACGGTTGCGGAAAAGCTCAAATTCCCGGGGTGGCTGAGCGTCAGCTTTATTGGCGGCGCCGTAACTGAATCACTGCCGTGCCAGCTGCCTTGCTTCGACAGCGTCGAATATCAATGCACCCTTCCGCGCTTCCTGCGCAACTTTCTGGATGTTGGGATTATTGCGCACCGCCTGCCTGCCGGCCTCGATGGCGAGATCGACTTCGCTGCGAGCCAGTTTGAGCCGCGTGGGCATCTTGTTGAGGCGAGCAGAAGAGTCCGGATCCGCGTCGCGGAACGAGAGGTACTCGGTCGTTACCGTCACGTTGCGGCAATCCCATCCATCGAGGGTTCCGCGCAGCTTGAGCACCTGTTCCCGCGGAAGGCCACACCGGTAGTGGATCAGAGCTTCCTGCCATTGAATTAGGGCGAGATCGATCGCGTCGAACCCGCTCCTGTTCGCCGACGCAATCGCGGTGTCCGACACGGCGCGAACGATATTCCCCAGATGGGGCGGGCTCTGTGTCTCACCCCACTCATACGAGATGCGCCTACCGGCGTCGGTGACGATGAAGAGAAAGTTGCGGAGCCTGACGGCCTGCTGCGGCGACAGCGGCGCATACGGCTTATCCGCCTTTGCCAGCTCAAGGGTGAGACCGGTGATGCCAAGATTGTCGGTCAGTGCGCCGTCGAGTAGCCTGACGAAATTGAGATTTTTATCGGCTTGGTAGGAGTCGAGCGTTCGAGCATAGGCCTGCAACCGTACCGAGGGATTGTCCGTCTCCTCCAAGACCTGCTTCACCCAGTGCGGGCGCTGGTAGTCGCAATTGATCTTGGGCGCCTTAAGGATCATCGGCGCGAATGCAATCGGAACCGCAGCCGATGCCCCCACGGCCTCGGAGATCTTGAGCTGGTTGAGGTCGCTGCACAGGGCGGCGAATGTGTCTTCGGTGAACAGAAACGGCGTATTGTTGTAGATGTCCGAGGCGGTCACCCAGACCAGCGGCCTGCCCGGCTTGTCGAACGCCGAGAAGGTTTGGTGATCGAACAGGTTGTCGTCCAGCCATCGGGCAAAGCTGTTCCGGTCATTCGCGCCGCCGCGGAGTGCCACCTTGGCCACGGTACCGGGCGAGACGCTGGTGGCCATATTGGCTTCGGCGTTCTGGTACAGAAACCGTTCGCGGAAATCCCGGTACTCATCTTTGCCCTTGTAGCCGAGATAGGCCGCCAGGACGGCGCCGCCCGACGTTCCGGCGACAGTGCGAACATTGTCGACCAATGTGCGCTTGACGGGGAATTCGTCGATGATCAGCGCGTCGAGCTCCAGAAGCGCGCCATAGCCGAAGGCCGCCGCCCTCGTGCCGCCGCCTGAAAACGACAGCGCCACCACGGTCGAGCCGTCGTCAGTGGCATCGGGGATGTAGTCCGGGGATGGGCCGGCGGGTTCGGCGCTGACGAAGTTTATCGGTGTGGTATCGACCGCGACGCAGCCCGCGGCTGCAACCACCGTGGCAAGGCCTATCGCCCCCAGCAGCTTGGACATTGCATTTGGCACTGATTGGAAGGCCCCTACCGCCGAATTCCCCTCTGACTTCTAGGATGGCACGGGCGAACCGGTCCTTCAAGAGTCTCGGTCTGCCAACATCTGGATTCGAGCGGCCCAGTGGAATCAAAATTCGGCTTGTTCCGGTGAGTGGTAGCGCGTCTTTTGATCAAGAATAGAGTTCATCGGAGGGCATTTTTTGCGCGGTCGCCTTCGGTCCGGCTTCGCAGTTCTTTCCTATTGCCGGTCACCGGCCCTGCGCTGGGACGCCTTTTCAATACTTTGGGTGCTTTTAGATATCGGATAGAATATAGCCATCAATACACCGACAGGTCCAAGTAAAATTCCAACTAAAAACCAAACAAAAGCATTTGATCCCCTGGATGATGAAATAACGATCGTAACACCAGTACAGATAATCCAGAGTGCCAGGAAAAACATCTCACCCTCCCAAGCCCCCTGAACGAGTACCATGGCTCAAAAACTCCAACCAAGCAAGTTTAAGACAAGGAAATCGCGCATATCGTAAATAAGCTCTCGCGCGGACGAGCCGATACCGGAAACGCTACTGGGTGGATTTTGTTCCAAACATTATTGAGTTCATGCTAGTTGCATGAACTCAATCGACAATTCAGAAATGGGAAGGTCTTGCGAAAGCCGACCACCGTCAGCTGTGGGCGAAAATGTCGGTTTCTTCCCATCCCATGAGGTCCAATCTTGCCCGTGCCGGCAAGAAGCGGAAGCAGGCATCGGCAACCGCGCTCCGGTTCTCGCGCGCCAACCTTGCCACCAGAACCTCACGCAGGCGATGCAAGTATAGCACGTCGGAAGCGGCGTATTCGATCTGCTCCGGCGTCAGTGTCTCGGCCGCCCAATCGGACGACTGCTGCACCTTCGAAAGGCTTACGCCAAGCAATTCGGAGCAGATGTCCTTCAAGCCGTGACGGTCGGTGTAGGTGCGCGTCAGCCGCGAGGCGATCTTGGTGCAGAACACCGGCTCCGGCATGACGCCGAAGGCATTGTAGAGCACGGCAAGATCGAAGCGACCATAATGGAACAGCTTGGTGATGTTGCCATCACCAAGCAGCCGCACGAGGTTGGGCGCGCTCTTCTGCCCCTGCGCGATCTGGATGACATCCGCCGTGCCGTCACCCGGCGAGATCTGCACCACGCAAAGACGGTCGCGGTGCGGGTTCAGACCCAGCGTCTCGGTGTCGATGGCGACAGCATCGACATTGTAGTTCGACAGGTCCGGTAGGTCGTTCTTGTGGAAGCGGATGGTCATCTCGGTTCTTTCCAATTTCAGCGGGTCAGCGCATCGAGAATCCGCGCCCAGGAGCGCTGACCCTTATGGAACGACGACAGGTCGTATTTCTCGTTCGGCGAATGGATACGGTCGTCGACCAGCGCAAAGCCCACCAGAAGCGATTCCATGCCAAGGAAGGTCTGGAAGTCGCCGACAATCGGGATCGAACCGCCCATGGCGATCGTCACCGCCGGCTTCTCCCATTCATCCGTCAGCGCATGCTGGGCCTTGATGAGGAACGGCGAGTCGTAAGACAGCTGGATCGCAGGCCCGCTGCCATGCTCATGGAACTCGACCGAGCAGTCGGCCGGGATGCGCGCGCGCACGAAGTCGCGGAAGGCGGCGCGGATCTTGTCCGGGTCCTGCTTGTGCACCAGCCGGCACGACACTTTTGCCGAGGCCTTGGCCGCGATCACCGTCTTAAAGCCCTCGCCCGCATAGCCGCCGGTGATGCCGTTGAACTCGGCGGTCGGCCGCGCCCAGGTCAGCTCGAGGACCGACCGGCCCTTCTCGCCAGAGGGAATGGAAAGGCCGACCTCGCCCAGGAAGCTCTCCGTGGTCTCACCCAGGGCTTCCCAGGACTTCAACACCTGCGAGGGCGTTTCCTCGACGCCGTCGTAGAAGCCCGGAATGGTCACTCGGCCGGTCTCGTCATGCATGTCGGCCAGCACCTTGGCCAGGATACGGATGGGGTTGGCGGCCGCGCCGCCGAACTCGCCCGAATGGAGATCGCGATCGGCCGCATGCACCACGACCTCCTCGCCGACCATGCCGCGGAGGCCCACGCAGATAGCGGGCGTGGTCCGGTCCCACATGCCGGTATCGCAGACCATGGCGAAGTCGGCCTTGAGCTCGGCCGCATTGGCCTCGAGGAACGGCTTCAGCGAAGGCGAACCCGATTCTTCCTCACCTTCGAACAGGATGCTGACCTTGCAGGGCAGCTTGCCGTGCACCTGCTTGTAGGCGCGGCATGCCTCGACGAAGAGCATCAGCTGGCCCTTGTCGTCGGAGGAGCCGCGGCCGGTGATGACCTTGCGGCCCGGGCTGAGCTCCTTTAGCTTAGGATCGAACGGATCGTCTTCCCACAGATTGAGCGGGTCTACCGGCTGCACGTCGTAGTGGCCGTAGAACAGGACATGCGGCGCATCGGGCGACGGGCCATCGTGATGGGCCACCACCATCGGATGGCCGGGAGTGTAGCGAACGCTGGCCTCGAAGCCGATCGACTTCAGGTCCGCCGCCAGCCACTCGGCCGCCTTGCGGCAATCCCCGGCAAAAGCCGGGTCGGTCGAGATCGAGCGGATGCGAAGCAGTTCGTATAGACGCTCCAGGCTCTGGTCGAGGTTGGCGTCGATTTGATCGAGAACGGGTGCGATGGCGAGCATTCTTCATGGCCTTTCGATTCTGCGGGGCCACCCTAGAGCAACGCACCTCCAGATGAAAAGCCCGTTGGCGAGGCACAATCGCCGTGATCGGGGCGCAGCTCCATCCCGGGGCACAAAAAAATGCCGCCGTGGTGGAGGGGAACCACGGCGGCGACTTTTAAAAAGGGTGCGGCAGCCCGGAGAGGGGGGATTAGGCTGCCGCAACGTCCGGTCCAGGCGGGGGACGGGCCTTATCCGGACTCGGCTAAGATTGCCGATGATCGGTATTTGGAGCGAGCAACATGGCAATTCAAGGGCGCCTAGATTACGGTTTTGTAACATAACCGTGATCGCCAAAACTGTCAGCTTTGGCAGGACGCAGACGCCGTTTCCGCGCTTTGCAATGGACAGTTTTCGGCCCGCAAGGTAGGGCTAACTCCATGAAAACAGGCGATCACCTCTTCCTCGTTGACGGCTCCGGCTACATCTTCCGGGCCTATCATGCACTGCCGCCGCTGACGCGCAAATCGGACAGTCTTCCGGTCGGCGCGGTGTCCGGCTTCTGCAACATGCTGTGGAAGCTGATGAAGGACGCGCGCAACACCGATGTCGGTATCGTGCCGACGCATTTTGCAGTGATCTTCGATCATTCTTCGAGAAACTTCCGCCACGATCTCTATGCGGAATACAAGGCCAACCGTTCGGCGCCGCCGGAAGACCTGATCCCGCAATTCGGGCTGATCCGCCAGGCGACCCGCGCCTTCCATGTGCCCTGCATCGAAATTGAAGGGTTCGAGGCCGACGACATCATTGCCACCTATACGCGGATGGCCCGTGAGGCCGGCGGCGACGCGACCATCATCTCGTCCGACAAGGACCTGATGCAGCTCGTCGGGCCGTCGGTTTCCATGTACGACCCGATGAAGGATCGCCAGATCGGCATTCCGGAAGTGGTCGAGAAATGGGGCGTGCCCCCTGAAAAGATGATCGACCTGCAGGCGCTGACGGGCGACTCCGTGGACAACGTGCCCGGCGTGCCCGGCATCGGCCCCAAGACGGCAGCCCAGCTTCTGGAACAGTTCGGCGACCTCGACACGTTGCTCGCACGTGCCGGCGAGATCAAGCAGGACAAGCGCCGGCAGTCGATCATCGACAATGCCGACAAGGCGCGCATCTCGCGCGAGCTGGTGAAGCTCAGGACGGACGTGCCGGTGCTCGAGGCGCTCGACGAACTCGTGCTGCAGCCGCCGAACGGGCCGAAGCTGATCTCCTTCCTCAAGGCGATGGAATTCTCGTCGCTCACCCGCCGCGTGGCGGAAACGACCGGCACGGAAGCGGCGGAGATCGAGCCGGCGACCGTCATCGTCCAGCGGAAAGAGGAGGCCCATGGCCCCGACCTCGATGTTGGCGCCGCTTCCGCCCAGGCGCCTGCGCTGCAAAGCGCTACCGCGGTGGCTGAAAATGCGCCCCCCGCCTCGGAAGCCGTTTCGAGTCGAGGCTCAGACGGGCTCTCCCCGTCCGCGCTCGCCGAGGCGCGGGCGCATGCGGCCGTCGCCGAGAAGATCGACACCGACAAATATATCTGCATCCGCGACTTGCAGACGCTGGCCGACTGGGTGGCCGAAGCCACCGAGGCCGGCGTGGTCGCCTTCGACACCGAGACGACCTCGCTCGACCCGATGCTGGCCGAGCTCTGCGGCTTTTCGATCGCCACGCGGCCCGGCCGCGCTGCCTATGTGCCGCTGAGCCACAAGAACGGCCAGGACGACCTGCTCGGTGGCGGCCTTGTCGAAAATCAGATCGCGATCCGCGACGCGCTGGCGCTCATCAAGCCACTGCTGGAGAATCCTGCCGTCCTCAAGGTCGCGCAGAACATGAAATACGATCTCGTCATCATGAGCAGGCATGGCATCGACGTCGCCCCGTATGATGACACGATGCTGATCTCCTATGTCATCGACGCAGGACTGAACGGCGGCCATGGCATGGACGCGCTGGCCGAGCGCTGGCTCGGCCACAAGACGATTGCCTACAAGGACGTGGCCGGCAACGGCAAGGCGGCGACCACCTTCGATCTGGTCGGCATCGACAAGGCCACGCGCTACGCCGGCGAGGACGCCGACGTCACCTTGCGGCTCTGGCGCGTGCTGAAGCCGAGGCTGGTGGCCAAGGGCCTGGTTTCTGTCTACGAGCGACTGGAACGGCCGCTGATCCCTGTCCTAGCGCAGATGGAGCAGCGCGGCATCTCTGTCGACCGGCAAATCCTGAGCCGCCTTTCGGGCGAGCTCGCGCAGGGCGCAGCCGCGCTCGAGGACGAGATCTACCGGCTCGCCGGAGAGCGATTCACCATCGGCTCGCCCAAGCAGCTCGGCGACATCCTGTTCGGCAGGATGGGCTTGCCCGGCGGCTCCAAGACCAAGTCCGGCCAGTGGTCGACCTCCGCGCAGGTGCTGGAAGACCTGGCGGCGACGGGCCACGAACTTCCGCGCAAGATCGTCGACTGGCGCCAACTCACCAAGCTGAAATCGACCTACACCGACGCCCTGCCCGGCTACATCCACCCCGAGACCAAGCGCGTCCACACCAACTATGCGATGGCCGCCACCTCGACGGGTCGCCTGTCGTCGTCCGAGCCGAACCTGCAGAACATTCCGATCCGCACGACGGAAGGTCGCCGGATTCGCACCGCCTTCATCGCCGACAAGGGCTTCAGGCTGGTGTCGGCCGACTACAGCCAGATCGAGTTGCGCGTGTTGGCGCACGTCGCCGACATTCCGCAGTTGCGGCAAGCTTTCGCCGACGGCATCGACATCCACGCCATGACGGCGTCGGAGATGTTCGGCGTACCGGTCCAGGGCATGCCCTCCGAAGTCCGCCGCCGCGCCAAGGCGATCAATTTCGGCATCATCTACGGCATCTCGGCCTTCGGCCTTGCCAACCAGCTCTCCATTGCCCGCGAAGAAGCCGGCGACTACATCCGGCGCTATTTCGAGCGCTTCCCCGGCATCCGCGACTACATGGACGGCACCAAGGCCTTCGCCCGCGAGAACGGCTATGTCGAGACCATCTTCGGCCGGCGTGCGCACTATCCGGAAATCCGCTCGTCCAACCCGCAGGTGCGTTCCTTCAACGAGCGCGCGGCGATCAACGCGCCGATCCAGGGCTCGGCCGCCGACATCATCCGCCGTGCCATGGTGAGGATGGAAAAGGCGCTGCCGGAAGCCGGCCTCGGCGCTCGCATGCTGCTGCAAGTGCACGACGAACTGATCTTCGAGGTGCCCGACGAAGAGGTCGAGGCGACGCTGCCGGTCGTGCGCTCGGTGATGGAAGGTGCAGCCATGCCGGCCGTGGCGCTGAAGGTGCCGCTGCAGGTCGAAGCCCGCGCCGCCGACAACTGGGACGAGGCGCACTGACACTGACGTAAGGAGCAGGTGAAAATGACGTCGCGCATCGAAACGCCCGCTGTCCTGGTCGACCTCGACCTCGCGCGCCGCAATGTCGAGAAATTCCAGGCCTATGCGGACGGGCATGGCATTCGCGTGCGCCCTCACATCAAGACCCACAAGCTCCCTTATATGGCCGAGATGCAGCTCGATGCCGGCGCGATCGGCATCACCTGCCAGAAAGTCTCCGAAGCTGAGGCGATGATCGCGGCAAGCGAGCGCATCACCGATGTGCTGATCACCTACAACATCATCGGCGAGGCAAAGCTCGCGCGCCTGGCCAAGCTGAACGACAAAGTGAAGCTCAGCGTCGTTGCGGACAATGCCGTCGTTGTCGACGGGCTTTCGGCCCATTTCAGCAAAGTGGGCAAGCCGCTTGCGGTGCTGGTGGAATGCAACACCGGCGCCAATCGCTGCGGCGTCTCCACGCCGGATGAAGCCGTAGAGCTTGCCCGGCGGATCGCGGCGGCACCAGGCCTGGCCTTCGCAGGGCTGATGACCTACCCGCCCGTCAACGGCGCGGCTGCGGTGCAGCAGTTCATGAGCAAAGCGCGCGATCTCATCGAGGCCAAGGGCATTGCCGTTCCCATGATCACCTCGGGTGGTACGCCGAGCATGATGGACGCAGCGGAAGCGCCGATCGTGACCGAATACCGACCGGGCACCTATATCTACAACGACCGCTCGCTGGTGGCGCGCGGCGCCTGCGGCTGGGAGGATTGCGCCCTGACCGTGTTGGCGACCGTGGTTTCGGTTCCGGCGCCCAACCGCGCCATCATCGATGCCGGCAGCAAGACGCTGACCTCCGACCTTTTCGGCCAGACCGGCTACGGCCACGTGCTGGGGCGCCCCGACATTTCCATCGACCAATTGTCGGAGGAGCACGGCCGCCTTGTCTCGCAAGGCGAGATTGGGCTGACCGTGGGGCAACGCATTCGTATCGTGCCGAACCATGCCTGCGTCGTCGTCAACATGGTCGACGAGGTTCAGATCGTGCATGGGGAAGAGTTCGTCGCGGCTTGGCCGGTAGTGGCGCGCGGCCGCATCACCTGAGGCGCCGGCTTACGCCGCCAGCGCCGCGCATTTGGCGCAGGTGCCGCGAAATTCGATCACCGCTCGTTTCGCGGCAAAACCTGTCGAGCCGACCCAGGCGTCGAGCTGCTCGCCGATGACCTCGTCGGAAAACTCCGAAACCTGGCCGCATTTGTCGCAAATGGCGAAGGCGATCATGCGGTGACTGTGGTCGTGCGGCTCTGAACAGGCCACGAAGGCGTTCATGCTCTCCAGCCGGTGGACGAAGCCGGCATTCATCAGCCCGTCGAGCGCGCGATAGACCTGCAGCGGCGCGCGAAAACCCTGATCGCGCAACTGGTCGAGCAGCATGTAGGCGCTGAGCGGCCCGCTCGAAGCCTCAAGCTTCTCGAGCACGCGAAGCTGGTTCTTCGTCAGCCTGTCCCTTGCCGCCATGATGTTGCTCTCGCCCTTCCTTGCCCGCTGCTTCGAAACTTGGCTCGAAACGGCAGGTTTGTCACTCTCTTGAGCTCACATAGCGATTTGATGGGCAATTTGCCACTGCGGGAGGCCGCGCGATGCCGGGCATCGGCGCCATCCGTTGTCCCAGCCGCAGCCGAATCGAGTGCTGCCCTGCCGCCGGCCCCACCTGTTCCGACGGCGCTACAGCTTCGTCCAGGCCGCGTTCTTCTTCGAAGATTTCACGCAGGCTTCCACGAAGGCCACGCCTTCGACGCCGTCATGGACGGTCGGGAAGATCACGTCCTTTGCCGGCTTGCCGTTCTTGCGCCGCGCAGCGCGGATCGCCTTGGCGGCTTCGGCATAAATCGTGGCAAAACCTTCCAGATAGCCCTCGGGATGCCCGGCCGGCACGCGCGTGACGCGGCCCGCCGCAGGCCCGGCGCCAGCGCCCGAGCGCGTGATGAGTTGCCTGGGCTGGCCGAAGGGCGTGTACCAGAGATAGTTCGGGTCGCTCTGCGCCCATTCGATGCCGCCCTTGGTGCCGTAGACACGAAGCTTCAGCGCGTTCTCGTTGCCCGGCGCCACCTGGCTTGCCCACAGCATGCCCTTGGCCCCGCCCTTGAAGCGCAGCATGACATGCGCGTTGTCGTCGAGCTGGCGCCCGGCCACGAAGGCGTCGAGGTCGGCCGAAAGACTGTCGAGTTCCAGCCCGGTGACGAAGCGGGCGAGGTTGTAGGCATGGGTGCCGATGTCGCCGGTCGAACCGCCTGCGCCCGACTGCTTGGGGTCGGTGCGCCACGCCGCCTGCTTGGAGCCCTTGTCCTCGGCCTTCTCGGTCAGCCAGTCCTGCGGATACTCGGCCTGCACCACGCGGATTTCACCGAGCTGGCCCTTCTGCACCATCTCGCGGGCCTGCCGGATCATCGGATAGCCGGTGTAATTGTGGGTGAGGACAAAGACTTTACCGGTCTTTTCCACCAGTGCGGCGAGCTTCCTGGCGTCGGCCAGGTTGGAGGTCAGCGGCTTGTCGGAGATGACGTGGATGCCGGCTTCGAGGAACGCCTTGGCGGCCGGATAATGCATGTGGTTGGGGGTGACGATGGCCACCGCTTCGATGCCGTCCGGGCGCTTCGCCTCGGCCTTGGCCATCTCCTGGAACGAGCCATAGGTGCGCTCCGGATCGAGCCCGAGCTCGGCGCCCGAAGCTTTCGCCCTTTCGGGATCGGACGACAGCGCGCCCGCCACAAGCTCGAACTCGCCGTCGAGGCGAGCGGCAATGCGGTGCACGCCGCCGATGAAAGCCCCCTGCCCGCCGCCCACCATGCCGTAGCGGATCGGGCCTTCCCTGCGCTCGCTGCGTCCCTCTATCGCCATGTCGAAACCTCCCCTCGCGGCTCGTCCGTCTTGAACCATGTCCTATCCGGTGACCGGAACCTCTCCGCGATCGGGCCGCCGGTTCAGATGCTCAGCAAATGCCCATCATCTTGCGCAGCGCGGAGCGGTCCGTCGCGCCGCCGGCAAAATCGTCGAAGGCCTTTTCCGTCACCCGGATGATGTGGCTGTCGATGAAAGGCGCGCCCTCGGCCGCACCGACTTCGGGATGCTTCAGGCAGCATTCCCACTCCAGCACCGCCCAGCTTTCATAGTCATAGGCGGCGAGCTTGGAGAAGATACCCGAGAAATCGACCTGGCCGTCGCCGAGCGAGCGGAAGCGGCCGGCGCGCTGCACCCAGCCCTGATAGCCCGAATAGACACCCTGCCGCCCGTCCGGATTGAACTCAGCATCCTTGACGTGAAACGCCTTGATGCGCTCGTGGTAGATGTCGATGAAGGCCAGGTAGTCGAGCTGCTGAAGCAGGAAATGCGACGGGTCGTAATTGATGTTGCAGCGCTTGTGGCCGCCGACCGCATCGAGGAACATCTCGAAGGTCGCCCCGTCGAACACGTCCTCGCCCGGATGGATCTCGCAGCAGAGGTCGACGCCCGACTCCTCATAGGCGTCGAGGATAGGCTTCCAGCGCCTGCCGAGTTCGCCGAACGCCTCCTCGATCAGCCCCGCCGGCCGCTGCGGCCAGGGGTAAAGGTAAGGGAAGGCGAGCGCTCCGGAGAAGCTGACCGAAGCCTTCAGCCCGAGATGCTCCGAGGCCTTGGCGCCGAACATCATCTGCTCAACCGCCCATTTCTGGCGCGCGATCGGATTGTTGTGGACCTCCGCCGGCGCAAAGGCGTCGAACTGGCTGTCATAGGCGGGATGCACGGCGACGAGTTGGCCCTGCAGATGCGTCGACAGCTCGGTGATCTCCACGCCCGCGTCGGCGCAGATGCCCTTGACCTCGTCGCAATAGGTTTTGGAGGAAGCTGCCTTCCTGAGATCGAACAGTCGCCCGTCCCAGGTCGGGATCTGCACGCCCTTGTAACCGAGGTCGGCCGCCCATTCCGCAATGCTTTTCAATGAATTGAAGGGCGCGGCGTCACCAGCGAACTGCGCCAGAAATATTGCCCGGCCCCTTCAGCGTCTTTGCCATGCTTCTGCTCCCCTCCTCAAGCGCGTCACCGTAACCGGAATCGCAGGTTACATCAAACCGCCGGCCGGTTCGCGCAGATGTGTTCACCCTTCAACAATCTCTGGGCGGGGCTTCTGCGCCGGGCTTCATGTCTGCGCCGCGAATCCGATGATCCATAAACCGATCGAGGAGACTGTGACGGTGGAGGGGGGTATGATTGCAATCCCGGACCTCCCTCCGAACGCCCCCGGAGGCCCACAAGCAGAGCGCCTGACGATGAAAGACAACAACCTGCTCGCCAAACTTGCCGCCCACCTGTTTTCCTGCTCCGCCGCAGAGACCGGTCGCACTCCCTCCGAACGCGAGCTGGCCGAGCATTTTTCCGTGAGCCGCGGCCAGATCCGCGAGGCGCTGGCGATCCTCGAGGCGATGCGCATCGTGGAACGGCGCGCCAAATCCGGCATCTACCTCACTACCCGCCAGGCGAGCGTGGAGGCCATGGCGCTGTTCGCCAAGGCGGGCGTGCCGCTCGACCCGATCCAGATCTACGAGACGGTGGAACTGCGCAAGATCCACGAGATCAAGGCCGCCGAGCTTGCCTGCTCCCGCGCCACCGAGGAGAACTACGAGCGGCTGCGCGAGATCCTGAAGGAATCCGAGGAACGGCTCGCTGCCGGCCTGGACCTTGCCAAGCAGGACCGAGACTTCCATCTCGAGATCGTGCGGGCGACCAAGAACAGCGTCTTCCATCGGGTCTGCAGCGTCTACTACATCATGGGCGAGCAGCGCCTGCCGATCTATTTCAGCGACCCCGAGCGCGGCCGCAAATCGCATGCCGAGCACATCCGGATCTACGAGGCGCTGCTGCGCCGCGACGGCAACCTCGCCCAGGCGCTGATGAGCGCGCATCTGCAAGGTGCGGAGAGCTACTGGAAGGGGCTGATCGCCGGCACCGAACCCGGCACGGCGCCCAACCAGCCCAAGAGCGCGGCACGGCAGCCCGGATGACGGCTGGGATGGATGCCTGAACTCGCCGGCGTTGAGGGCTTGCGGAAAAACACCCTCCCGCCCCGAGCGGAAGCGATGGCAAAGCGAGGGACGTCCGTGATCGGCTGCCTGCGTGGCCCTACCTCCCGTCGTCCTCGGGCCGGAGCACGAGCGCAGCGAAGTGCGGAGGTTCCGGGGACCCAGGCCGCGGACTCGCAACCGGCAGTCCGAGGCAGGTTTCGCGTCAGAAAACTATCCGGGGAAGTCGGCCCGGCTCTGATCCGCGGCTTTTCCAAGCGTTATCCCGGAGGGGGCGCAGTGATTTGCGCGGATCGGCCTGCACCGCTGCGGCAGCTTTGGCCGACCGGCATGGGTCCCCGGAACCTCCGCACGTCGCTTCGCTCGTGCTCCGGCCCGAGGATGACGGCGGCCGGCGCTATCCACGCTTAGCCGCTCCCCTACCCGGCCCTGCCCAGCGCGGCCTCAACCGCAGTCGCGATGGCGAGCAGGCGGTGGTCGTGGCCGTGGCGGGCAAACAGCATCAGCCCGGCGGGAAGCGCCATGTCGGGCATGGGCAGCGATATCGCGGTGAGATCGAACTGGTTGGCGACCTGCGGATTGCGCAACACGAGATCGTCCGTTCGGTTCTGGGCGGCGATGTCGTTTTCCACCGAGGCGATCAGCGGCGCGACGATGGGCGTGGTAGGCAGGGCGAGGACGTCGACCTCGGCCAGGCGCGCGTCCATGGCGCGGGCTAGCGCCGTGCGCCGCTCGATGAGCTTTATGTAGGCGCCGGCCGAAACCGTGGCGCGGCGCGCCAGCGGCCCGGCGACGCGCGGATCGACCCGCGCCGCGAGAGCCGGATCGGCCAGCCATTCGGCATGCACGGCCGCCGCCTCGATGCCGGCGATGGAGCCGCCGCGGGTGGCGCCGATCATGGCGTCGACGATGTCGTCGATGCCGTGGTCGGCAACGCGGGCGCCGGCCGCTTCCAGCAGGCCGAGACTGTGCCGGAAGCCGGCCTCGACCGCCGGCTCCATGCCCTCCAGCAGGCGGCCGCGCGGCAGGCCGATGCGCAGGCCCGCGAGCGGCACGGCGCGCGGGGCGCAAAACTCCTCGCCGGCCATGATCGCGTCGGCCCGGGCGCAGTCGGCCACGTTCCTGGCCAGCGGCCCAAGCGAATCCAGGGTGGAGGACAGCGGAAACGCCCCCTCGAGCGGCACGCGCCGGGCGGTTGGCTTGAAGCCGACCACGCCGTTGAGCGCGGCCGGGATGCGGATGGAGCCGCCGGTGTCCGAGCCTATGGCAATCTCGCTGGTGCCCTCGCCCGCGGAAACGCCGGCGCCCGAGGACGAGCCGCCGGGAATACGGGCGGGATCGGCCGCGTTGCCCGGCGTGCCGAAATGCGGGTTGGTGCCAACCGCAGTGAAGGCGAACTCGGTCATCGCCGTCTTGCCGACGATGACCGCCCCGGCGCGGCGCAGGCGCTGGACGACGAGCGCGTCGCGCACGGCAGGCGCCGCCTCGCGGCGGATTGCGGAACCGGCCAAGGTGGGCTCGCCGGCGACGTCCAGCAGGTCCTTGATGGAGACGAGCCGGCCGTCCAGGGCGCCGAGCGACACGCCCGCCTTGCGGCGGGCATCGGCGGCGTCGGCCGCGGCGCGGGCGGCTTCGGCATAGACGCGGGTGAAGACGCGCTCCTCGCCCGAGCGGGCCGAGAGGCGCGCGAGGACGGCTTCGAGACGGTCGCGGCTAGACTGCATGGCTCCCCCTGCTTGCCTCGGTCCGGCGCGGTTGACTAAAAGAGATTTCGGGCACCCCGTTCGAGGGCGCTATCCATCTATTCGACCACGGCAATTTCGGGAAACCGGTTCCCATTTTTCGGGCATCCGGTCAAGGCAAACGCAGGACCAAGGAAAAGCACGATGCAGAAGACGATCGAGACGATCAGGGGCAATGGCGACGGGGTGGCTTACGAATTTCCCGTCTTCCGCATCGCGGGTTCGGCAGCCGACGCGCCGAGCGCCTATATCCAGGCCGCACTCCACAGCGACGAGCTGCCCGGCGTGGTGGCGATCGACGCGCTGATGCCGAAGCTGCGCAAGGCCGAGGCCGAGGGCCGCGTGCGCGGCAACCTGACCATCGTGCCGCGCGCCAACCCGGTGGGCCGGGCGCAGCAGTTCTTCGGCGCGACGCAGGGCCGGTTCCATCTCGGCACGCGCACCAACTTCAACCGCGATTTCCCGCTGATCGACCGGCCGGACGCCAGCCTGCTGCCGGGCGACGACGCGCCGCTGAACGCCGACGAGCAGCTTAAGGCACGGCTGTTGAAGCTTTCGCTCGGGCACGAGATCGTGCTGGACCTGCACTGCGACGACGAGGGCCTGCCCTATCTCTACATCCAGAGCGACCTCTGGCCGGCCATGGCCGATTGTGCCGCCTCGATGGGCGTGGACGCGGTGGTGCTGTGGAGCGACGCCTCCGGCGCCTCCTTCGACGAGGCGGCTCTGTGCCCCTATCTGAAGCTGCCGGCCGCGGAGGCGAAGCTGGAGCGCCGCGTGGTGACCACGGTGGAATATCGCGGCATTTTGGACGTTGAGGCCGGCCATGCCGAGGCTGACGCCGAAGGGCTCTACCGGCTGCTGGTGGCGCGCGGCGTGATCGAGGACAAGTCGGTGGAGACGCCGAAGGAATTCAAGGGCGAGGTGGCACCCATCGACCATATCGAGATGATGCCCGCGCCGGCTGCCGGCGCGATCCTCTACGACGTGAAGCCCGGCGACCGGGTGAAGGCCGGCCAGCGGCTGGCAACGATCGTGGCTGCCCCGGGCGAGCAAGGCGGCCGCGTGGAGGTGCTGGCGCCGCAGGACGGCTTTATCCTGACCCGCCGCGCCACCCGCTCGATCCGGGCCGGCGACGATCTGGTGAAGCTGGTGGGCGTGGCGCGCAGCGCCGATGCACGCTCGGGCGCGCTGGAACAGTAGTTCCGAAGGCCGATTTGGGCCCGTCTCGCGTCGCGAGCGGGCCTCAGGGCTGTGCAGCGTAACAAAACTGACATGCAACCGACATGGCGGTTTCATGTTGGTCCGTTAGCGGAGTCTTCCCAAGAGGCTGATACAGCCAAACAGGGAAGCCGCCATGCTCGAAATCCGCAATGTCTCGCGCCGCTTTGGCAAGAAGACCGCCGTCGACAGCGTCGCGCTCGAAATCCAACAGGGTCAGATGGTCGGTATCATCGGTCGCTCCGGCGCCGGCAAGTCGACCCTTCTGCGCATGATCAATCGCCTCATCGATCCTACCGATGGGGCGATTTTTTTTGACGGCAAGGAAGTGTCGGCCCATCGCGGCGGCACGCTGCGCCGCTGGCAGCGCGACTGCGCCATGGTGTTCCAGCAGTTCAACCTGGTGCCACGCCTCGACGTGCTGACCAACGTCCTGCTCGGCCGCCTGAACCATCGCTCCACCGCGCTCAACCTGATGGGCATCTTCTCCCGCGAGGAGCGCGCGATGGCCCTTGGAGCCCTTGAGCGACTGGACATCGCCCAGACCGCGCTGCAGCGCGCCGGCACTCTCTCCGGCGGCCAGCAGCAGCGCGTGGCGATAGCCCGCGCTCTGATGCAGCAGCCCAGGCTGATCCTCGCCGACGAGCCTATCGCCTCGCTCGACCCGATGAACGCCAAGGTGGTGATGGACTCGCTGCGCGACATCAACCTGCGCGAAGGCATCACCGTCATCACCAACCTGCATACGCTCGACACCGCGCGCGCCTATTGCAACCGCATCATCGGCATGGCCGGCGGCAAGGTGGTGTTCGACGGCGCGCCGGAGGAGCTGACGCGCGAGGCCGTGCGCCTGGTCTACGGCGCCGACGCCAATGGCGAGGAAATCTCGGAAGCCATCACCTCCACCAGCATCCGCCCCGAGCGGCTGCGCAGAATAGAATCCGCCGGAAGCCTCGTGCCCGCCTTTGCCGGGCACTGAACGACCGTGATCGTCTCGCCCGCGTGAAGGGCTCAGTGCTGCCAAACCGCAACGACACTTCGACCCAACAGGAGTACACCATGTCGCTCAAGAAAGCCCTTCTGGGCGCGCTTGCCCTCGCCCTCTCGTGCGGCACTGCCGCCCGCGCCGAATCCCTGGAAACCTTCCGCGTCGGCATCCTCGGCGGCGAGAACGAGGCCGACAGCCTGCGCAACTACCAGTGCCTCGCCGACAAACTGCCCGCCGCGATCGGCGTCAAGGAAGTGAAGCTGTTCCCGGCCACCGACTATGACGGCGTCATCCAGGGCCTGCTGGGCGGCACGCTCGACTACGCCGAGCTCGGCGCCTCGGGTTATGCCAAGATCTATCTTGCCAACGCCGATGCGGTCGAGCCGATCCTGACCACGGTGCAGACCGACGGCTCCAAGGGCTATTACTCGATCATGGTCGCCCGCAAGGACTCGGGCATCAAGACGCTCGCCGACATGAAGGGCAAGAAGCTCGGCTTCGCCGATCCGGACTCGACCTCGGGCTACCTGATCCCCGTCACCTCGTTGCCGAAGGACCTCAACAACGTCGCCGTGAAGGACTTCTTCGGCGAAACCGGCTTCGGCGGCGGCCATGAGAACCTCGTTCTCGCGGTCAAGGACGGCAAGCTCGACGCCGGCACCACCTTCGGCTCGGGCGTCGGCAACTTCGACGAGGGCTACACCTCCGGCAACCTGCACAAGATGGTGTCCAAGGGCATGATCGACATGAAGGACTTCGTCGAGCTCTGGAAGTCGCCGCTGATCCCGAACGGCCCGATCGTCGTGCGCACCGCGCTGGACGCCGACCTCAAGGCCAAGTTCAAGCAGTTCATGGTCGACCTGCCGAAGACCGATCCGGCCTGCTTCTCGGCCATCCAGGGCGGCGACTTCACCAGCTACACCGAAGTGACGCCGGCCTTCTACCAGCCGATCATCGACGCCCGTAAGGCGCAGATCGGCGGCTAAGAGCCCTCGCATGACGATGGCCGGGTGCGAAAAGCGCCCGGCCATTTCTATAACCGACTTTCCAAAGTGGAGACGGCATGAGCCAGACTGCCCACACCTTGTCCGCCGAGGGCCTCGCCATCGAGCGGCACTGGCATGAACTGGCGGCACGGCGCCGTCTCTACACCGCCCTCATCGTCGGCGCGCTGGCGATCGCTCTCGGCAGTTCGCTCTGGTTCGCAAACGAATCCAACGCCGGCAAGTTCTTCGACCGGCTGCCGCATTTCTTCGATTTCGCCGGCGACATGCTGCCCCGCGACGGTCTCGAGATGTGGCGCGCGCTGTTCGACCTGCCCTCGCCCTATTTCGACGGCAGCCTGAAATACGATTACCCCGAAGGCCGCGTCTATCTCTTCGGTTCGGGCTTCTACGTCCCCGAATATTTCTACAAGATGCTGGAGACGCTGAACATCGCAGCACTCTCCACGCTGATCGGCTTCATCTTCGGCTTCCTGCTCTGCTTCCTCGCCGCCAAGAATCTCGTCGCCAGCCGCGTGCTGCGCTTCGTCGTGCGGCGCTACATGGAAATCCTGCGCGCCTTCCCCGAAATCGTCATCGCCGGCTTCTTCGCGGCGGTGCTCTCGCTGGGCGCCATCCCGGCCATCTTCGCCGTCGGCATCCACACCATCGGCGCTCTGGGCAAACTGTTCTACGAAGTGGTCGAGAACGCCGACATGAAGGCCGAGGAAGGCCTGCGCGCGGTAGGCGCCAACTGGTTCGAGCGCGTGGGCTTCGCCATCGTGCCGCAGGTGATGCCCAACTTCATGTCCTATGCGCTGCTGCGCTTCGAGATCAATGTGCGCGCCTCCACCATCATCGGCGCGGTGGGCGGCGGCGGCATCGGCGAGGAGTTGCGCCTGTCGATCGGCCGAGGCCACGAGGCCAAGACGCTCGCCATCATCCTTCTGTTGTTCACCACTATCGTGGCGGTCGACCAGCTTTCCGCCTGGCTGCGCGCCAAGCTGGTGGGCGCGCAATCCTTCGACTTCGGACGCTGACCATGACGCTTCTTTCCGCCGGCCAACTATCCGAGATCGAAAGCCGTCATCCGGACGTGTTCCACCAGCCGCTGCTGAAGCGCTCGCTGCCCCTGCTGATCGTGCTCGGCACGCTTCTCTACGTCGCCTATTGCTGGTGGTTCTTCGCCATCGGCACGGTGATTGCCGGCGGCCAGTGGGAGCGCGCCGAGATCTATGCGCGGCAGTGGTATTCCTATGACCTGAGGCCCACGATCCGCTTCTCCGGCGACGACGCCAAGATAAGCTGGCCGCGCTACTCGCCGCTGGGCGACAATCCCCACCCGGACTGGGTGGTTCAGGACGGCAACAGGTTCACGGTAGACTTCGGCTCGGCCGGCGGCGTCGTCGCCGATGCGAAGCTGGTCGAGGTCGAGCATCGCGGCGAGAAGCTGACGGTGCTGCTCGACCCCACGGGCGCCAAGCCGCAGGGCGAGCTGCCCGCCTGGGCAACGCTGCGCGAGGACGAGGTGAAGGCCGATTTCGGCTTTGCCGGCGAAGTGCGCATCCTGCCCGAGCGCGTGTCGATGAGCCGCCGCTTCCTTGGCTGGCCGAACTTCCTGTTCGACCCGCGTTCGCCCTTCTGGGGCAAGCCGCTGACCGAAGTGGCAGGGCTGATCGTCTCGGGCGAACGCATCAAGCCGGAGATGTCGAATGCGGCGCTTGCCTTCGACAACATCTGGAACAACTCGCAATGGCAGCATGGCGACGTCTGGACCAAGCTCTTGCAGACCATCGTGATGGCCTTCGTGGGCACGCTGTTCGCCTCCTTTGTGGCGCTGCCGCTGGCCTTCATCGCCGCGCGCAACATCACGCCGAGTTTTTTCGCCAACCAGGCCACAAAACGTTTCTTCGACTTCCTGCGCTCGGTGGACATGCTGATCTGGGCGCTGTTCTTCACCCGCGCCTTCGGCCCCGGACCGCTGGCCGGCATCTCGGCGATCTTCTTCACCGACACGGGCACGCTCGGAAAGGTCTATTCGGAGACGCTGGAGAACGTCGACGACAAGCAGCGTGAGGGCGTTCGCTCCGTGGGCGCCTCGCCGGTGGTGGTGCAGCGTTACGGCGTGATGCCGCAGGTGCTGCCGGTGTTCCTCAGCCAGGCTCTCTACTTCTGGGAATCCAACACCCGCTCGGCCACCATCATCGGCGCAGTGGGCGCGGGCGGCATCGGCCTGAAACTGTGGGAAGCCATGCGCACCAATTCGAACTGGTCCAACGTGGCCTATATGGTGCTCTTGATCCTGATCGTCGTGTTCATCTTCGACAACATCTCGAACGCTTTGCGGCGGCGGCTGATGGAAGGCAGCGCGGGGCGTTAGGCCTGCCTTTGCCTTCGCCTGGATTCGCTTTGTCAACTCTGGTCCGACCAGATAGACTGGCGATATTCAGGGGGGGAGCGATGAATATTGCAGCGGGGACGACCCGGGAGAGCCATCCGCCTTTCGACCACGCAAAGCTCGACCGGCTGATGGACGAGGCCGGCATCGACGTGCTGGTCGCGACTTCCAAGCACAATGTACAGTATCTGCTGGGCGGCTATAAATTCATCTTCTTCTCGGCCATGGATGCGATCGGCCACAGCCGCTATCTGCCGGTGCTGATCTATGAAAAGGGCCGGCCCGACCACGCCGCCTATATCGGCAACCGCCTGGAAGGTGGCGAGCACCACAACAATCCGTTCTGGACGCCGACGGTCGAGACCGCGACCTGGGGCTCGGTGGATGCGGCCACGCTGGCTGCCGCGCATCTGAAGAAGATCGGCAGGCAAGGCGCGCGCATCGGCATCGAGCCGGCCTTCCTGCCCTCGGACGCGCATGGCGTGCTGGCGCAGGCACTGGGCAACGAAAGGCTGGTGGACGCCACCGGCACGCTGGAGCGGTTGCGCGCGATCAAGACGCCGCAGGAACTCGACCTGCTACGCCAGGCCTCCGAGCTCATCACCGACGCGATGCTGGCGGTGTTTTCCGGCCAGCGCGCGGGTGCGAGCAAACGCGAAATCGTGGAAGCGCTACGCCGCGAGGAAACCGATCGCGGGCTGCAGTTCGAGTATTGCCTGATCGCCATCGGTGCCAGCCACAACCGGGCGATCTCGCCGCAGAGCTGGAACAAGGGCGAGGTGCTGTCGCTCGATTCCGGCGGCAATTTTCACGGCTATATCGGCGATCTCTGCCGCATGGGCGTGATGGGCGAGCCGGACCAGGAGCTGAAGGATTTGCTGGCCCAGATCGACGCCGTTCAGCAGGCCGCCTTCGCGCACTGCCGGCCCGGCACCAAGGGCGGCGACATGATTGCGCATGCCGAAAGCGTGCTGAAGGCCTCGCCGGTGACCGCCTATACGGATTTCTTCGCGCACGGCATGGGGCTGATCGCCCATGAGGTGCCGTTCCTCATGACCAACCACCCCGTGGCCTATGAGGGCGTCGATGCCGACAGGCCGCTCGAGCCCGGCATGGTGCTGTCGGTGGAGACGACGATGCTCCATCCCACACGCGGCTTCATCAAGCTGGAGGACACGGTGGCGATTACCGCAGACGGCCACGAGATGTTCGGCGAGCGCGGCCGCGGCTGGAATGTGGGAGCGTGAGGCGCGCTCCGGCGAACAGCCCCCTACCCGCCGTGCTTCTCCAAAAACGCCTCGGCCGAAAGCTCGCGGAAATCGTCGAGCGCGGTGCGCAGGCGCGCATGGTCCCAGTCCCACCAGGCAAGCGCCTGGTAACGCTCGGCGGTGCGGCGGTCGAAGCGCTCGCGGATCGGCTTGGCCGACACGCCGGCGACGATAGTGTAGGGCGCGACGTCCTTGGTCACCACCGCGCCTGAACCCACGACGGCGCCATCGCCGATCGTGACGCCCGGCAGCACCGTGACGCCATGGCCGAGCCAGGTGTCGTGGCCGATGCGCACGGCGTTGGAGCGCCGCCACTCGAAGAACTCTTCCTCATGGCCGGCATCCTCCCAATAGTCCGAGGCGCGGTAGGTGAAGTGGTGCAGGGTCGGCCGCCAGGTCGGGTGGTTGGTGGCGTTGATACGCACGGCCGCCGCGATGTTGGAGAACTTGCCGATCTCGGCGCACCAGACGCCGCAATCCTGCATGACGTAGGAATAATCGCCGAGCGTGCTCTCGTGCACGCGGCTGCGGTCGGCGATCTCGGTGTAGCGACCAAGCGTCGACTGGCTGACTTCCGCCGTCGGATGGACCAGCGGCTGTTCCGATAGTTTTGTCGTCATGCCGCGATCCTTTCCGGTGCGAACTTCGTCACGTCGATGATGCGGTCGGCGACCGCATCGCGCACGTCCTGGTCGTGGAAGATGCCGAGCAGCGCCACGCCCTCCCGCTTCTTCTGCGCGATCATGCCGACGACGACCTCGCGGTTGACGGCGTCGAGCGAGGCGGTCGGCTCGTCGAGCAGCAGGATGGGATGGCTGGTGATGAAGCCGCGCGCGATGTTGACGCGCTGCTGCTCGCCGCCGGAGAAGGTTGCCGGTGGAAGCAGCCACAGCCTTTCGGGCAGGTTGAGGCGCGACAGCAGCTCGCGCGCCTTTTCGCGCGCCGGCTCCCTGCCCTCGCCCAGCGCCACCAGCGGCTCCGCGACCACGTCGAGCGCGGAGACGCGCGGCACGGTGCGCAGGAACTGGCTGACATAGCCGATGGTATCGCGGCGGATGGCGAGCACGGTGCGCGGGCTGGCCGAGGCGAGATCGACGAGCTGGCCGCCATGGTTGGCGATGATCTGGCCCTCATCCACGGCATAGTTGCCGTAGAGCATTTTCAGGATCGAGCTTTTGCCCGCGCCCGAGGGCCCGCCCAGCACCGCGCATTCGCCGGCAGTCAGCGAAAACGAGACATCGGCCACCACCGGCAGCTTGATGCCGTCGCGCAGGTGCATGGTGAAGCTTTTGGCGACTGCGGAAACGACGAGAGGCGTGGCCATGGTTACACCTGCAAAATGGAGGAAACGAGAAGCTGGGTGTAGGGCGCGCGCGGATCGTCGAGCACGCGGTCGGTGAGGCCGGCTTCGACGACATGGCCGTCCTTCATCACCATCATGCGCTGGGAGAGCAGGCGCGCGACGGCGAGGTCGTGCGTCACGACGATGGCCGCGAGGCCGAGATCGGTGACGAGGCCGCGCAGCAGGTCGAGCAGCCGCGCCTGAACCGACACGTCGAGACCGCCGGTGGGCTCGTCCATGAAGACGAGACGCGGGCCGGTGACGAGGTTGCGCGCGATCTGCAGGCGTTGGCGCATGCCGCCCGAGAAGGAGCGCGGCTCGTCGTCGATGCGGTCCTCGCCGATCTCGACGCGGGAGAGCCAGTCGATCGCGGTCGAACGGATATTGCCGTAGTGGCGGTCGCCGATGGCCATCAGCCGCTCGCCGACATTGGCGCCGGCCGAGACGGTCATGCGCAGGCCATCGGCCGGGTTCTGGTGCACAAAACCCCAGTCGGTGCGCATGAGGAAGCGGCGTTCCGCCTCGCTCATGCGGTAGAGGTCGCGCCAGCTGCCATCGCGCATGCGATAGCTGACGCCGCCCGAGCTTGGCGTCAGTCGGGTCGACAGGCAGTTGAGCAACGTGGTCTTGCCCGAGCCGGATTCGCCGACCACGGCCAGGACCTCGCCCGGCCAGAGGTCGAAGGTGACCTCCTCGCAGCCCAGCCGCGCGCCGTAATATTTGGACAGCGCGTTGACGCGCAGAAGCGGTTCGTCGGTCATTCGGCAGGCTCCATGGCTTCGGGGGCGAGATGGCCGCGATGGCCTTCCGCCTGACGCTTTTCGCAGTGGTCGGTGTCGGAGCAGACGAACATGTGTCCGCCCTTGTCGTCGAGGATCACCTCGTCGAGGTAAACCTGCTCGGCCCCGCACAGCGCGCAGGGCTGGTCAAAAGTCTGGATCTCGAAAGGATGGTCCTCGAAGTCCAGGCTGACCACTTCGGTGAAGGGCGGAATGGCGTAGATGCGCTTTTCGCGGCCCGCGCCGAACAGCTGCAGCGCCGGCGACATGTGCATCTTGGGATTGTCGAATTTCGGCGTCGGCGACGGATCCATCACATAGCGCCCCTCGACCTTGACCGGATAGGCATAGGTGGTGGCGATGCGGCCGTGCTTGGCGATGTCCTCGTAGAGCTTCACATGCATGAGGCCGTATTCCTCGAGCGCATGCATCTTGCGAGTCTCGGTCTCGCGCGGCTCGAGATAACGCAGCGGCTCGGGGATCGGCACCTGGTAGACCAGCGTCTGCCCCGCCTGCAGCGGATATTCGGGAATGCGGTGGCGGGTCTGGATGATGGTGGCCTTGGCCGTCTCGGTGGTGACGGCGACGTCGGCGACCTTCTTAAAGAAGGCGCGGATGGAGACCGCATTGGTGGTGTCGTCGGCGCCCTGGTCGATGACCTTCAGCACATCGTCCGGGCCGATGATGGAAGCGGTGATCTGGACGCCACCGGTGCCCCAGCCATAGGGCATGGGCATTTCGCGACTGGCGAAAGGCACCTGGTAGCCGGGAATGGCGATGCCCTTCAGGATGGCGCGGCGGATCATCCGCTTGGTCTGCTCATCCAGATAGGCGAAGTTGTAGGTTGCGATATCCGTTGGCTGCATGGTCATTCTGCCGCTTCCTGCTGTTCGAACTGGTTTTCGCGCGCATCGTGTTCGGCGCGCATGCGGCGGATGAGGTCGAGTTCCGCCTGGAAGTCGACATAGTGCGGCAGCTTCAGGTGCTCGACGAAGCCGGTGGCCTGGACGTTGTCGGAATGCGAGATGACGAATTCCTCGTCTTGGGCAGGCGCAACGACATCCTCGCCGAATTCGCGGGCGCGGAGGGCACGGTCGCACAGCGACATCGACATGGCCTTGCGCTCGGACTGGCCGAAAACGAGCCCGTAGCCGCGCGTGAACTGCGGCGGCACCTTTGCCGAACCCTTGAACTGGGTGACCATCTGGCACTCGGTGACGCGGATGCGGCCGAGCGGTACGGCAAAGGGCAGTTCCGGCACGTCCAGCTCCAGCTCCACCTCGCCGATGCGGATCTCACCGACGAAGGGGTGGTTGCGGCCATAGCCGCGCTGCGTGGAATAGCCGAGCGCGAGCAGAAAACCTTCGTCGCCGCGGGCCAGTGCCTGCAGGCGCAGGTCGCGCTCGATGGGGAAGTCCAGCGGCTCGCGCGTCAGGTCGCCGGTGACGTGATCCAGCGGCATGTCGCCATCGCCTTCGATTAGGCCCTCATGCGCCAGGATTTCCGAAACGCGCGGCATCCGCCCAGCTTCGGCGTCGCGCTGTTCGGGCTCATCGACCGGCGAGCCGGCAGCGATCTCGGGGTCGAGCAGGCGGTGGGTGTAGTCGAAGGTGGGGCCGAGCAGCTGGCCGCCCGGCAGGTCCTTATAGGTTGCAGAAACGCGACGCTCGACCAGCATGGCGCCGGTGTCGATGGCGTTGGTGTAGCCGAAGCGCGGCAGCGTGGTGCGATAGGCGCGCACCAGGAATACCGCCTCGATCAGGTCGCCGCGCGACTGGGCAATGGCGAGCGCGGCCAGCTCACGATCATAGAGCGACCCTTCAGCCATGACGCGATCGACACCGAGCGCGAGCTGTTCCACGATCTGGTCGATGCGCAGCGCCGGCACCAAACGGTCGCCGCGGCGACGGTCGGCAAGCAGCTTGTGCGCGTTGGAAATGGCGGCATCGCCGCCTTTGACGGCCACATACATGGGTCAGGCCTCCGTGGTCTTGATGCGCGTGGTGCGCGGCAGGCAGGCCACCCCTTCGGGTGCGGCCAGTATGACGTCGACGCCACGCGGGAAGCGGGCGCGGTTCTGCTTCCACTGCTCGACAAAGTGGCGCGGCAGGGAAACGGGCGCGAAAGCGAGCAACGTTTCGATGCCGGGGCCTTCGAGGTGAAGCGTCTCGCCACCCGAAAGGCTGGGCACCTGGAGGATGAGCGTGGTGGAGCGGTCGGGATATTCCTGCGACCCTTGCGCGAAATTCTCGAGCGCGATGAGCTCAGCCGGGCCCGAGACGATGGCGAAATGCGCGTCGGCCGGAGCGTGGGCCAGCGGCGCGCCGGTGTGGAAGCCGAGCCAGTGCCTGGCAGCGGGCGATGCCTGCAGGGCCGGATCGAGCCAGAGCGGCGTGTCGGCGTCGCAAAGCGACAGCGCAACGGCAGCCGCGACCGGCGAAAGCGGCGCGGGCGGAGCGGTGAGCTCGCCGCAGGGCTGGATGGTGCCGGGGCGCGCCATAGCGTCCATGACGGCGCGGAACATCGTCTGCGCGTCGAAGACCGGATTGGCGAAGCCGCCGTCTATTGCCTCAATTTGCATCAATCCTCTCCGCGTACCATGGTGAAGAAGTCGACCTTGGTCGCCGCCGCCTCGGCGTGGCGACGTTCATCGGCTTCGGCTTGAGCCGCCTGCAGCGGCGCGATGATCTTGGTTTCGATGTCGTTGCGGCGCGACGTGTCCTGCCAGAGCGCATCGGCTATGGCCGAAAGCAGCGCCTTTTCCTTGTCGCGGCCGAGCGCATAGGCATGGCCCACGGCGCCGCCCTCCACCCGCACCGTGGCGCGGGTGACGGTCGCCTCGCCGAAGTTGAACGGCGCACCGCCGCCGCCGATCCGCCCGCGCACCGTGACGAGCCCGGTTTCTGGTCCGCGCAGCCGCTGCGCATCGCGCGGCAGGCCGGATGCGTCCCACAGCGCCTTCAGCGTTTCGCCCGGCGCGTCGGCAAGCGCGGCCATCGCCGCCTTGCGCGCCAGCGCCTCTTCCTTTTCGTGCCGCCTATCGGTCTTCATGGCCGCTCCATTGACTTCCGTAGATTTGTCTATTGCTCTATACAACAGAACAAATTATACTCCCTTTCTAATTGCTGTCCATGACGGCTGGATGACGGAGCGGGCAAAATGGAGCACACCGGCGAAGACCAGATGGAACGCCGCAGCGGCGTGGCGCTGTGGCGGCAGGTGGCCGACCGCATCCGGCTGGGCATCAGCAACGGAACGCTGGGAGAAGGCGGCAGGCTGCCGCCGGAAATCACGCTGTCGCAGCAATTCGGCGTGAACCGCCACACGGTGCGGGCGGCGATCTCGGCGCTGGTGCAGGAAGGTGTGCTGCGTGCCGAGCAGGGGCGCGGCACGTTTGTCGAAAGTCGCAAGCGGCTGGCCTATCCGATCAGCGCGCGCACCCGCTTTTCCACCGGGCTGAAGGACCAGACCCGGGCGCGCAAGGTGATCTCGCTTGCCCACGCGATCGAGCCGGCGGCGGGGCGCGTCGCCGAGGCCTTGCAACTGGAGCCGGGCGCGCCGGTGCTGCGGCTAGAGACGGTGAGCGAGGCCGACGGCCGGCGCGTCTCACGCGGCACGAGCTGGTTCGACGCCACCCGTTTTCCGGGCTTCGCCGAGATATTTGCCGAGACCGGTTCGGTGACGGCGAGCTTCGCCCGCTTCGGCGTGGACGATTATGTTCGCCGCTCGACGCTGGTATCGGCGCGGCATGCGGATGCCGACGACCTCGACACCCTGAAACTGTCGCCCGGCGCCATCGTGCTGGTGGCAGTGGCTATCAATGACGATCTCGGCGGTCGGCCGATCCAGTTCGCCGAGACGCATTTTGCCGCCGATCTGGTGGAGCTGACGATCGAGACGTAGGGATGGTCCTGGCCCGCAGTTATCCGAGCCGCGACGAATTGCGAGGTCTCGGCTCAAATCTCCGCAGGTCACGCAAGGCATTAGTCGCACGACGGTCGAGGCCTGGATCCCCGGAGCCTCCGCACTTCGCTGCGCTCGTGCTTCGGCCCGAGGATGACGGATTGCTTTTTTGCTCCGCGCCAATCTCCGACGCTGGCGATTGGCACTGCCCTCTCCACCGTCATCCTCGGGCCCCGAGCGCGAGCGTAGCGAGCGGCCGAGGGGTTCCGGGGACCCATGCCTCGATGGTGACGAAGGCCGCTCCCAATCAGAAGAGCTCGCAGCCGCCTCACACCGCCACCGAATGCCGGGCGCCGTTGTTGCCGAGATAGGCGTCGAAGGCCGAGACCACCGCGCGCACCACCGGCCGGCCGCGGTCGGTGACGACAAAGCGGTCGCCGTCGCGCGCGATCAGGCCGTCCTCGTCCTGCGCCACCAGCCGGTCGGCAAGCTCGATCACCGGTGCTCCACTGGCGCCGAAGCTGCGGGCGAATTCCGACCGCGAGAAGAAGAAGTCGCACATCAGCCGCTCGATCACCCAGGCGCGCATGCGGTCTTCCACCGACAGCGCAAAGCCCTTCGCCACGGCAAGCCCGCATTCGGACACCAGCCGCTCGTACTCGCCGGTGGCCGTGTTGTTCTGGACATAGCCTTGGCTCAGCTTGCCGATGGCCGAGGCGCCGAAGCCGATAAGCGTGTCGAGGTCGTCGACCGTATAGCCCTGGAAATTGCGCCGTAGCCGGCCCTCGCGATGCGCCACCGCCATGGAGTCGGCCGGCTTGGCGAAGTGGTCGATGCCAATCGCCTGATAGCCGTGGCCCGCGATGATTTCGGCGGCGCGGCTGGACTGCTCGAAACGCTCCATCACGCCCGGCAGTGCTGCCTCGTCGATCATGGTCTGGTGCTTGCGCATCCACGGCACATGGGCATAGCCGAACAGCGCGATGCGGTCCGGTTGGAGGGAAAGCGCCTGCTCCACCGTTGCCGCGACGCTGTCTGCCGTCTGATGCGGCAGGCCGTAGAGCAGGTCGAGATTGACCGACTGCGCGCCGCGTGCGCGAGCGGCATCCACCACCGCCGTGGTCTGCGCAAAACTCTGCTCGCGGTTGATCGCGGACTGCACCTTTGGGTCGAAATCCTGCACCCCGAGGCTGACGCGGGTCATGCCGATTTCGGCAAGCGCGTCGAAGCGCGCCTCGTCCATGTCGTTGGGGTCGATCTCGACGCTGATCTCGGCATTTTCACGGAAGGCGAAGCCCGAGCGTAGCACGCCGTTCAGCGCGCGCATGTCGTCCGGCGTGAGCATGGTGGGCGAACCGCCGCCGAAATGAAGCGCGCCCACCTCGGCCCTGCCCGCCACAATCTCGGCCACAGTGGCGATCTCGCGATGCAGGAATTGCAGATATTTGGCCACCGGCTCGTAGCGGCGCGTCTGCTTGGTGTTGCAGGCGCAGAACCAGCACAGACGGTCGCAATAGGGAATGTGGACATAGAGCGAGAGCGCGGTGCCCGGCTCAATCGCGCCAAGCCATTCGCGGTAGGTGCCGGAAGTGACGCCCTCGTGGAAATGCGGCGCGGTGGGATAGCTGGTGTAGCGCGGAACGGGCGCTGCATGCTTGCGGATGAGGTCTGGCTGCATCGGTCGGGCTCCGTAAAACTCCGACAGACATAGAGGCGGCCATCGCGGCGTCGTTGATCTCGATCAAGGCCGTCGGAGAGGTCTTTTGCACCGCCGCGCCCTGCCCCGGCGCGGCGGCGAGCCCGCCACAAGGCGGGCTCAGTAGTCCTTTTCGTAGAACACGCCGAGGCTGGAATCGCCATCGGACCCCACCGCGCCCTTCGCCTTGAGGTCCTTGGTGATGTCGAGATTGACCGTGCCGCGCGTGGAGCCCTGGGCACCCGCCTCCACACCCAGATAGATATTGTCCTGGATATAGCGGCCGGCGCGCACGGCGGCGTTGCCCTTGCTGTCGGTGACCACGTCGAGATCGTCGAGGCCGGTGGCGTTGCGCAAATTGCCCAGCAGCGAGTTATTGGAGCCACCGGCCAGCTCGGCCGCGGCTGCGGCAAGCTGCGCGATCTGGAAGGCCGACAGCTCGTCGATGCCGCGGTTGAAGATCAGGCGGGCGAGCACTTCGTCCTGCGGCAGCTCGGGCTGCGAGGAGAATTTTACACTGATGTCGGAGGCACGGCCCGAGACCGTGATGAACACGGTGATGTCGGTGCCCTGCGAGCGCGCCACGAAGTTGAGGAACGGGTTGAGGTCGCCCACCAGCGTGACCGTGCCTTCGTCGAAGGTGATGCGCTGGCTGAGGATGCTGAGCCGGCCGCGGATGAGCTGGAAGCCGCCAACCGGCTGGATGTCGGACACCGGGCCGGTGAGCTTGACCTGGCCGCCGAGCTCGGCATCCAGCCCGCGCCCGCGCACGAAGACGCGGGCCGGCGCATTGACGCTGACGTCGAGCCGCATGACGCTCGGCCGGCCGGTCGGCGTGGGCGTGCCGTCATTGGCGCGCGCGCGCTTCAGCGTCTCGGCCACCCCTTGAGACGGCTTGAGGTGCTTGACGTCGAGCGCGGCCGCACCACCGGCGAAGCTTTCCGGCACGGTGATCTCGGCGCGGCTGACATTGATATTGCCCGAAAGCACCGGATCGCGCGCGAGCGGGCCGGTGATGGCAAGGCTGCCCCCGACCGTGGCCACCACCAGCGTGCCGTCGGCATAGCGGGCATCGTTGAGCGTGACGCGGATGTCAGCCGGGAAGCTTGCCGCTGCGTCGAGCGAGATGGTGCCGGTGGCGCTGACCGAGCCGCCGGCGGCGAGATTGGCCGAGGCGTTGCGGATCGTGACCTGGTCGCCGTCGATGGTGCCCATGACCGCGATGGACTGCAGGCGGACATTGCTTTCCGGATCGACGAATTCGGCGCCCTGGGTGGAGAACATGCCCCGGATGGACGGGTTCTTCAGGTTGCCGGAAATGGTGGCGTTTGCCGAAAGCGTGCCGCCCGCCTGCGCGCCGCGCTCGGCGAGAAAGCGGTTGGCCAGCGCCAGCGGCGCCTCTCCGCGGACGGTGAGGTCCACGCCCTCGCCGGAGACCGGCACGCGGCCGCTGGCTGTGAGAGACAGGCCCTGCGGACCGCTGGCGGTGGCCGACGACAGCGTCAGCACCTTGTCGGCGAAATGGCCGGAAGCGGCGATTTCGAGCGGTGCAGCACCCGCTTCTTCCAATGCGGCCGCGCGAATGCCCGCGCCGTGCAGGTTGAAGGTCGCCGCCGGGTTGGCGATCTGGCCGGAAACCTTGGCGCTGCCGGAGATGTTGCCGCCGAGCCCTTGGCCGGGGGCGGCTGTGTTGAGCACGGCGAGCGGGAAGGATTCGAGCCCGATGTCGAGCGCCAGTGCACCCTTGTCGAGCGGCACGGCGCCGCTGGCCGTGGCGCGCAGGCCGTCGGGGCTGGTCACCGCCGCCTTGACGTTCAGCCGGCTGGCTGTGGAGTTGCCTTCGGCTTCGAGGTTGATCGAGGCAAGACCCGCTTCGCGCAGGGCGGCGGCGGCGATCGAATTGCCCTTGAGCGAGAAGCGCACGTCCGGGTTGGCGCGGGTGCCGCCGATTTTGCCGGTGCCGTCGACCGTGCCGGCCAGCGCCAGGTCCGGGCGGACGGCGTTGGCAATGGCCAGCGGCAGCTTGGTGATGCTGACGGCGAGGTCCAGCTTTTCGTCGATCTCGCCGCGCGCGCTGACGCGCCCGCCGCCGACGTCGAGCACGAGATCATCGATGGAGATCTTTTCGCCGCGCATCTGCAGCGCGGCCGGTTCGGCGAGCTTCGCGGCGAGATTGCCCTGGGTCAGCTGCGCCTGCTGCAGGGCAAGCCGATAGCCGCCCTCGACAGGCGACAACGCGCCGGAAGCGGCGGCGACGGCTCCATTCTCGAGCCTCGCATTGGTCTGGAAATTCGTCGTCCGGCCTTCCTGCCTGGCGGTGGCCTGCAGCGTGGCGACATCGACGCCCCCGGCAACAAGCTTGCTGGCGTTCAGCGAGCCGTCGGCGATCGGCACGCCGAACAGGTCGGCGACGGTCGCGTTGAGATCGGCCTTGCCGACATGGACGGTTTCGACCACCAGCTTGTTGATGTCGGCGCGGACGGTAGCGTTCTGCTTGCCGTCCTGATGGGTCAACGCAATATCGGCATTGACCGCGCCGGTGGCCTGCTTGAGCAGCAAGGCCGCGGCGGTGGAAACATCAGGCGCAGCGAGCGACAGCTTGCCGTCGAGCAGGCCGTCCTTGTTCTGCGTCACATCGCCGGTGATGCGGGCGCCGCCTGCGGTGAATTTCAGGTCGCCGAGGCGCTTTTCGTCGTCATTGACGGCGACTGCCGAGGCAAGCTCGACCCTGACCCCGTCAAGGAAGGCGTTGCCGGTGACATTGCCGTTAAGGTCGCCCTTCTGCAGCGTGCCTTCGAAGTCGAGCACGGCATTTTGTAGCGTCTTGCCGACCAGCGTGCCGGTCGGAACCTCGGCGCCGAAAGTCAGGCCGATCAGCCCTTCGGTGCCGGAAGCGCGGCCCTTGGCGGTGAGGCGGCCGGCGGCCTTGTCGGACACCAGCGCCAGATCCGCCACCGAGAGGTCGAAGCCGAAATCGGCAGTGCCGGTGGCGAAGCGGCCATCGGCCTTGGCCTCAACCTGGTCGTTGAAGATGCGCAGCTGCCGCGCCACCAGGCCGGTCTCGCCGCGCGCGACGCCGCCGGTGATGCGGGTTTGCCCATGCAGCAGATTGTCGGCAGCCGGCGTGCCGATGCCCAGCCCCTCGGCCGTGCCGTCGAGCGCGAGGTCGAAGGCGCCGGTGAGCGGCTTCAGCTCGCCCTTGGCGACGAGATCGGCGCCGCCGGAAAGCTGCCGGTCGGCCAGGCTGGAGAACGGAGCCAGCGATCTGGCCTTGAGGCCGATGTCGCCTTTGAAGACGAATTCGGAAATGTCGCCGGCAAGCGACAGCGAGAAGCCGTTGGCCGCGATTTCGGCTTTGGCGAGCTTCACCGGCGCGCCGGCGCTCCATTCCCCGCCGACATCCAGCGCGATGTGGTCGCCCAGCGCCTCGGTGACATCGGCGCGCTTGGCGACGATGCCGGACACGCCGCCGGTGGCAGCGAAGGTGAGATGGCGCGACGCCGGGTCGGCAATGTTCTGTGCCAGGCCCGAGAGCAGCATCTCGGCCGACTTGGACGAGAAAGTCTCGGTTGCGAGGTCGTCGATCTTCAGCGAGCCCGACCACTCGTCGCCCGGCTTGTCGCCAAAGGCCAGCGCGAGGCTGGCGCGCTGCACGGTGTTCTGGCCCGGCACGGGCAGAAGCACCGGCTTGCCGGCGGGGTCGGCGATGTCGGCATTGAGCGTCAGGCGCTGGAGGAACCCGTCGGGGGCCGTCTCGGCGGTAGCCTTCAGGTCAAGCGCCGCGCTTTGCAGGTCGAGCTTTTCCAGGAGCAAGCCGCCGCCGTCGCGTACCAGGCCGGCGGTCTGCAGCTTCGTCTCGGCGCCGAAGAAATCGCGGAAGCGCGGCGACACCAGCTGGGCGATGGGTCCATGTAGGTCGGCATTGAAGCCGAAGCCGTCGTCCCGATGACGCACTTCGGCCGTGCCGGTCAGCGCGCGCAGGCCATCGGCATCGAGCGTCAGGTTGAGGTCGAGGTCCGAGATCGGCCCCTTGCCGCCCAGCGCCAGCGCCATGGGCGGGCGCCCCTCGACGTTGAGAAGATTGGCGACGATGCCGTTGGCCGGCTCGTCGAGCTTCAGGTCGAGGTCGAGCACCTGCGTGGAATTGGCATAGGCCGCCCGGAGCGCGAGCTGGCCGCCCGGCCCGTCGAGGCGGTTGACGTTCAGCGTGGTGTCGAGCGAGCCGTCGGCAAGCTGCAGGTTGCCGGTGATCGCCACATCGGCGGCAAGGCCGAAGACGCTTTCGTCGAAGGTGACATGCGGCACCTCCAGCGCGCCGAGCGAGACCGAGAGCGGCAGCTCGGGCACCTGGAAACCGCCGGCTTCCGGCGCCGGCGCGCCTTCCGCCGGCAAGGGCTTGCGCATGACGTCGATGCGGTCGGCGGCGAGCCTGTCGATCGATAGCCGGCCGAGCAGCAGCGCCGAGCGGGTCCAGACGATGCGCGCATTGGTGATGCGCAGCCACACGCCCTCGCGGTCGGCGATGGTGATCTCGCCGATGGTGGCATCGGACGACAGCGCGCCCTGGATGTTGTCGATATGGATCTGGCGGTCCGGCGTCGAAAGCTGGTTCTCGACGAAGCCGACGAAATAGGAGCGCTCTGCGTCGGCCGAATCCTGCGCGAGCGCCGACAGCGCGAACGCGGTCAGCGCGCCGACGAAAAGGGCGATGGCCAGAATGATCCGGGTCAAAACGCTTGTCCTATTCCGACATAAAAGCCGATGGTGGGATCGCCCGGGCCGCGATTGAGCGGTACGGCTGCGTCGAGCCTGATCGGCCCAAGCCCGGTGATGTAGCGCACGCCGCCACCGACGCCGACGCGAAGCTGGTCCCTGAAGTTCGGGATGGAATCGCCGCCGACATAGCCGGCATCGGCGAAGCCGACCAAGCCGATGGTGTCGGTGACGCGGGCGCGCAGCTCGGCCGAACCCTCGATCAGGGAGCGCCCGCCGATAATGCGGCCATCGCCCACCGGCACGCCGATGTTGCGATAGGCATAGCCACGCACCGAGCCGCCGCCGCCGGCAAAGAACAGCTTGTCGGGCGCGATCTCGGCCACCGAAGGCCCGGCAATGGCACCGAGCTTGAGGCGGCCGGCGGCGACTATGCGCTTCTCCTCGCCAAAGCCGAAATAGGCGCGGCCCTCGGCCATGGCCCGCATCGCCGGATTGCCGTAGTTGAACTCGTAGAAGGGCTCCAGCGACACTTCGGCGTAGTAGCCTTCCGTGGCGTCGGCCTTGTCGTCGCGGCTGTCATAGATGTCGCCGCCGACGAGGCCGACATTGACGAAGTTGCGGCGGCCGAAGACATCGTCCTCGAAGCGGGCGGCGCCGGCATTGAGCGCCATGCGGCCGGACAGCTGGTCGCTGAAGATCTGGGTCAGGCCGGTCTCGGCGGTGACGCCAGTGCGGGTGTAGGCGTCTAGCACCTCGCGGTCGCCGACCACGGAAGCATAGAAATCGGTGTCCGGCGTGTAGAGGCCCGGCCTGGTGAAGGTGGCGCCGAGCCGGTAGGTCAGTTCCTTCGGATTGAAGGTGTTGACGAGGCCCAGCACCTTGGCGTCGAGGCGCAGGCGCTCGGCATGGCCGAACAGGTTGCGGTGCAGCCAGTAGGCTTCCACGCCCGCCCCGTCGAGCGTGGAATAGCTGCCACCGAAGCCGAAACGGCGCGGCAGGCGCTCCTGCACTATGAGGCTGATGGGCAGCTGGCCGTCCGCGCCGATCGTGTCGCCTTCCTGGAAGCGCATGGCGCGGAACACGTCGAGCCGCGACAGCCGCTTGCTGGCGCGGGCGAGATCGTCGGGGTCGTATTCCTGGCCGGGCTCCAGCCCGGTCATCCAGGCGAGGAATTTCGGGTCGATGCGCTCGGTGCCCTCGACCTCGACCGGCGCGTAATAGGCCATGCGGCCGGGCTCGATGGTGAGCGTGGCGTTCACCACGTCGCGGTCGTGGGCGGCCTCGACGCGACGGTCGGCCACGCTTGCCTTGGCATAGCCCTGCTGGCGCCAGGCCTCGACCGCCAGCCGTTCGGCGGAAAGGATGACGCCCGAGCGGGCCACCTCGCCCGGCGCGAAGCCGACGTGCTCCGGCTGCTCGACCTCGTCATCGGGCCTCACCGGCGGCGGGGCGCGATTGACGATGCTGGTCTCGCCGAACAGGAAGACGGGGCCCGGATTGACCACGACACTGACCGCGACCGGATCGGGCAGTTCGGTGTCGGGCGGCAGGTCGGCCGCCTCGCGCCCGCCTATGAGAATGCTGATGCTGCCGCCATAACGGCCTTCGCTGTAGAGCGCGGCGAGCAGACGGCGGTAGTCGCCGCGCGCCTTGGCGAGCAGGCCGGCGGCACCCGAGGCCGGCTTCTCGTGGTCCTTCCAAAGGGTGGAAGCACCCTTGAGCTTCGATTCGACATCTTCATTGCCGCCGGAAACGGAGAAGTCGACCGTATAGTTCTGCGGCTCGCCGATGACCTCTTCCGACGAATCAGTCTTCTTAGCTCCGAAGATATGGACGCCGAACAGCTCGAAGGCCGCCGCCGGCGCGGCAGGCACGGCAGACAGACCTATTCCAGCAAGCAGGCAGAGCCCCCGCGAAGTCCTGGCAGTAAAAAGTCTCACTCAAGCTCCTAGACGCCGGTCGAATAGGCCGAACGCACCAAAACCAGCGCGCCTCGAAAAGCTCTCCGCCCCCTCAAGAGAGAGGTCGATACTAGGTGATCGCGAAGTGGGAAAAAAGCCTCGGCAACAAAACAGGCAGAAAATCGGATGCAATTTTCAGTCGACATGTGACTGAAAGTAGACGCCAAAGGTTGCAGGTTTGCAAATGACCGCTGGGTGCGGCGGCCATTTGCAACTTCCTCAGTGGCCCGAGCTGAGCTTCAACCCGATGAGGCCCGCCACGATCAGCGACACGCTGACGATGCGGAACAGGGTGGCAGCCTCGCCGAAAGCGATGATGCCGACGATGAAGGCGCCGATGGCGCCGATGCCCGTCCAGATGGCGTAGGCGGTGCCGAGCGGCAGCGTCCGGAGGGCCAGCGCCAGCAACCACAGGCTAATCAGCATGGTGACGCCGGTGACGATGGAAGGCATGAGTCTGCTGAAGCCCTCCGACTGCTTCATCGTCGACGACCAGACGACCTCGAAGACGCCGGCGAAGAAGAGATAAATCCATGCCATATGCTTACTGTCCTCTGTGCTTGCAGGGCGCGCCTAGAGCTGCGCCGGTTTGAAATTCCGGAATCTGAGCGCAGGAATAGGGCCGGCGTCAAATGGCCGTCGTGCATTTTCGACATGAACCGGCATGCCGCGCCACAAGCCAGACGGCAAGGACGACGGGTCCACGCCGCGAGCTGCAATTGCGAAACGATGCCCGGGAAGGGAGCGGGATGGATTGGTCCATTACTTCGGGTCTCCGAAACAATGGGGCCGTCCCCGATGGTCTTAGACGCGGGCCGTCCCGCGCGGGCTCGATATAGACAACTCCCGGGCCAATGGCCAGACCCGAACGCGCGCAGCGTCGGCTATCGGCACTACATCCGGCGGATCGGCGCGCCGAGCTGGAGAAAATCGCGCTCGCGGCAGGTGAGGACCAGCACCTGCTGGTTCTGCGCCGCCTTGCCCAGCACCAGATGCATGCGCTCCAGCCGCGCCTCGTCGGTGTTGACCAGCGCATCGTCGAGCACGATGCAGGCCTCCTGCCCCGCCTCGCGCAATATATCGGCCAGCGCGATGCGGGTGATGACGGCGATCTGCTCGCGCGCGCCGACGCTCAAGCCGCCGAAGGGCTCGGCCACGCCATTGCGCACCAGCTGCTCGATCTCGAAGGTCTCGTCGTGCAGCACGATGTCACTGTCGGCCTGGATGAGCCGCAGATAGGGGGCGGAACGCTCGCGCACAGGCGCCAGCCAGCGGTCCTTGGTCTCGCGCTGCGCGTCGGCCAGCGTGGCATGAAGCAGCTTTGCTGCCTCCGCCTCCAGCGTCATGGCCTTCAGCCGCGCTTCACTGAGAACGATCTGGCCTTCAAGCTGGGCAAGCTGCTCGCCCAGGCCGTCCCTGCCGAGGGCGCGCAGCGCGGCCTCGATCTCGCGCCGTTCGTTGTCGAGCCGGTTGATGTCGGCCTCGATCTCGCGTTCCGACTGCTCGGCCTGTTTCAAGGCGATCTGCTTGGCTTCCGGATCGGCGCCGGCGAACGCGGCTTGGGCCGCCGCACGGGCCTGTTCGGCCTGCCGGAAGGCCTGTTCCTCGCGCGCGCAGTCCTCATCGAGGGTTCTGTCGTCGGCTTCGGCTCGCGCGACGACCAACTCTTCCTGGCGCTTGGCGCACCGAGCCTCAGCGACCGAGGCGCGCTCCTCCCGCACGGCGAGGTCGCGCCGCGCCGTCTCGACAGCGGCGCCGCGCTCCTTCGCCTCGGCCTCGACCGCGCGCAGCGCAGCGGCCGCCTCACCGCAGTCGCGCCGCGCGGCTTCGATGTCGGCCGGTTCGCAAGCTTCCGCCTCGGCGCCTTCGGCCAGAAGCGCGTTGCGGGCAAGCTCCTGCCGCAGCGCCTCGATGCCGTTCGGCGCGAGCGCGGCAAGGGTGGCGCCATGCGTCTTCACCTCGGCGCGCGCGGCCTCCTGCTGGCGCAGCGAAGCGCGCGCGGCCGCGACATCGGCCAGCTCCAGCCGGCGCAGCGCCTTGTCGAGCGCCTGCCTGGACTGTTCCGCGGCCTGCGCCAGCTCTTCCGTGCCGCCGCCGGGGTGGATGCCGATCTCGCCATAGCCTTCGAGGACAAGTCTTGCGTCGCGCGACAGCGAAAGTTCCGTGCCGGCCTCGACGGGCTTGCCGTCGAGATGCGCGGCTTGCGCGCCTTGCGGGTGCAGCGTGATGCGGACGCTGGCCGCCTCCAGCCGCATGAGCGCCTGTTCGACAGCGCGTTCCAGCTTCTCCAGCGCCCCGACGTCCTCCGCCGTCAGCGTGGAAGCCTGCGCGAGCGCCAGCGCCTTGCGGCGAGCGTCGTCGGCCTGCTCGGCAAGCTTCAGCTGGCCGGTCAGCCGTTCCACGGCCTGCGCCGCCTGCCGGCGGGCGAGCGCCTGCTCCATGCCGCGCAGGCGCGCCGTCGCCTGCCGCTCGGCAGCCGTCGCGGCCTCCAGTCGGATAGCAGCCTCGGCGGCGACGGCCTCCAGCCGAGCGAGAGTGGCCAACACCTCGTCGCGCGCGCTGCGAGCGGCGTCCGATGCGCTTTGGTCGGCAGCGAGATCTGCCACGAGCCTCCGGCGCGCCGCGTTGCGGGCGGCGGCCGCGTCGAGCTTCAGCTTCGCATGCTCCACCGCGCCTGCGGCAGCACGCAGCGCGTCCTCGAGGCCGGCCACGGAGGCAGCCGCCTGCCGAGCGGCGGCGGCGCGCTTGCGGCTTGCCTCCAGCGTGTCGTCGCGACGGTAGCGGGCGAGGATGTTGTGGATGCCGGCGAGTTTGGAAACCCGCTCGTCATGCTCGGCCATCCGCCTTTTCAGGTCGGCCAAATTCTGGCGGTCGGCGTCGAGCTGAACGGCAAGCGCCTTGAACTCGCCGCGGGCGTTGCCTCGCTTGTCCCAGAACTGGTCCCGGCGCGCCTCGGCAGCGGCCAGCAAGGCGCGGCCGCGCTCGCCGCCGGTGACCTGGCCGATCTCTCGCTCCAGCGCAGACGCCAGATGGTTGCGGCCCGCGCCGATGCCCAGCTGCCGATGCGACATGCCCTGCTCGACCCAGAGCAGGCCGAACACGCCGTGATGCTCCTGCGGCTTGGTCCCGCCCGAACTCGACGGCGTGAAGCCGAACATTTCGGCCAGTTTCTCTTCCACCGCATCGCCAACGTAGCGCTCGCCATTGCCGGTCAGCTCCGCTTCCTGGCGCTGGCAGAACGCCTTGCGCAGGGTCCAGATTGCGCCGCCGCGCTCGAATTCGACCAAAACTTCCGGCCGCACCGACTGGTTGTAGGGCTGCATGGCCGCCGCTGCGGTGCCGCCGACGCGGTGACGCTCGAACAAGGCGGCGCGTAATGCGGCAAGGAGAGTTGATTTGCCGGCTTCATTGTCGCCGACGATGACGTTGAGCCCATCGCCGAGATCGTCGACGACGACATGGCCGAGCTTGCGGAAATCCTTCACCTCGATGCGGCGCAGCTTCATCTCAGCGCCCGCCATTCATGTGGTCGACATACATCATGCGCAGCGCCACGCGCGCGGCGGCCGCCTGCGGGTCGGCATCATTGGCCGCCTGGGCTTTCAGCCGCTCGACCGCCAGCCGCACGAAGCCGGACGAATCCAGCGCGTCGAGGTCGTCGTCGGTCGGCTCCTCGAACAGGCCGGCATCGTCTACATCGAGATGGTGGAAGCGGTTGCGCCAGTTCTCCAGCTCGGTCTCCAGCCGGTAGCGCTCGGCAAGGCTGACGCCGCCCTTCAGGGTCAGCGTAACGACGCGGCGGGCTGCTTCAGCTTCCAGCTCGGCCAGTGCGTCGAGCCCGGCCCGGCAGGTGCCGTCGAGCATTTCGGCCTCGACCTGATGCCACTGGAAATGACTGGTCGCCACGGCCTCCACGCGCTCGGGCGCATCCGGCCCGTCGAGCTCGACTATGTGCACGAAGCCTGAGCGATTGGCGCGGTGGCGGTCGGTTTCCGGCGTACCGGAATACCAGGTGCGCTGTGCGATCTGCAGCGAACCGTGCCAGTCGCCCAGCGCAAGATAAGACAGGCCGGCGGTGAGCGCCCGGTCTTCGGGGATTTCGTTGCTGGCCTCGGCCGCACCCGGCAGGCGGTTGGCCACGCTGCCATGGGCGAGGCCGATGCGGACCATGCCTTCCGGCGTGGCGGCGGCGTCGAACCATTCGGTCTGGTCGAGCGATTCGCGCCGGCGCGTCAGCGGCGCGGGCAAGATGACGGCGCGCCCGTCCCAGCCCTCGATGGGCTGCGGCCGGTCGGCGATGACGATGTTTTCTTCCGGCCCCATCTGGCGCAGGCGGCTCCAGACACTATGCGCGAGCGCGGCGTCGTGGTTGCCGGGCAGAAAAATCCAGCGGCCGGAAAAGGGTTTCAGCGCGTCCAGCGTGCGCAAAATGGTGCGGTCCTGCACCTCGTTGCTGTCGAAGGCGTCGCCCGCGACCAGAACGGCATCGACATTGCGGGTAGCCGCCAGCCGGGCGATCTCGCCGATAGTGGCGATGCGCTGGGCGCGCAGCTCCGCACCCGCATCGCCCGGAACGTTGCCGAAGGGCTTGCCGATCTGCCAGTCCGCCGTGTGAAGAAACCGGAACGCCATGCCTGCCTTGTTGTCGCCCGCCAAACCAGCCGTTTGGCGCGGCGGCGGTGCTTGCTTCTCCGCCATCGGTCGAATCGGCGGGTAACCGAGATTGGGTTTGGATGCGGGAATGTCAATTCGCGGGCTGGGCCAAAGGTTAGATGGGCGCGACCCGTTGCGACGCCGCGCCAGATTGGTATCATGGTGGTATTACTTTGGTATCGATATTGGTCGGGAAGGGCGTGGACGGAGCCCTGAACTGGCCCGGTTTCAACTGCCGCCCGAAACGGACCCCGCCATGAGCAGCACCCCCATTGCCATCGCCTATCTTGCCGAGCTGACGGCGCGCATCGGCCGCCTCATCGAAGACAACGGCGCGGCGATCGCGGCCGGGGCCGACGCCATCGAGCACGCCGCCCGCAATGACGGGCTGGTCTACATCTTCGGCACGGGCCACAGCCACATGCTGGCGCTGGAGGCGCACTACCGCGCCGGCGGGCTGGCGCTGACCGTGCCGATCCTGTCGAGTGCGGTGATGCTGCACGAGGGCGCGGTGGCGAGCACGGTGTATGAGCGCATTCCCGGCGCGGTGGCGCCGATCTTCGCCCGCTATCCGATCGGCGCGAAGGACGTGCTGATCGTGATCTCCAACAGCGGCGTCAACGCCGCCCCGGTGGAGGCGGCCCGCATCGGCAAGGAACGCGGCGCCACTGTCATAGCCGTGACATCCGAGACCTATTCCAGCCAGGCAGCGCAGGGACGTCCGCGCATCGCAGACATTGCCGACATCGTGCTCGACAACGGCGCGCCTGCCGGCGACGCCATCGTCGACGTGCCGGGCAGCGAACTGCGCGTGGGGCCGATCTCGACCTCGGTGGGTGCTGCGATGATGAACGCCATGTTCGCCGAAGTCGCCGCGCGCCTGGCCTCCGCCGGCTCCGACGCGCCGATCTATCTCAGCGCCAACATGCCGGGCGCCAAGGAAGTGAACGACGCCTTGGTGGCACGTTACCGCAAGCGCAACCCGCATCTGTGAGTGGCTGGCCGGCCTCTGGTCCAACGCCTGGCTCTGGGCGCGCAGCCCCATCCGGTATTTGATCCATGTCAAGGCCGGCGGCGCCGGCCCTGAAATGATGCCCCCGACAACAGAAAGGACTCGGAATGTACAAGCACATCCTCATCGCCACGGACGGCTCCGAACTGGCGCAGAAGGGCGTCGACCACGGGTTGTCGCTCGCCAAGAGCCTCGGCGGCAAGGTCACCGTCATTACCGTGACCGAGCCCTTTCCGATCTACGGCATGGCCGGCAACTTTGCCTGGGTGGCCAGCCCCGCCGACATCGAAAGCTACAACGCCAGCAGCAAGGAATTCGCCGGTAAGGTGCTTGGCGCGGCCAAGGAAGCCGCCGACAGGATGGGCGTGCCGGTTGAGACCTTGCATGCCGACGACAACACGCCGGCCGAGGCAATCCTGGCAACCGCCGAAGCCAAGGATTGCAGCCTGATCGTCATGGCCTCGCACGGGCGGCGCGGGCTGAACCGCATCCTGCTCGGCAGCCAGACGCTGGAAGTGGTGACGAACGGCAAGGTGCCGGTTCTGGTCATCAAGTAAACCGGGAACACGAGTCGGCCGTGTAGCAAGCCCCCTCTCCGCCTCGCTGCGCTCGGCACCTCTCCCCCGCGCTGCGGGGGCGAGGAACCGGAACTCGCCAAAGCCGCGGCATCGCAGAACTTGGGTTCCTCGCCCCCATGAAAATGGGGGAAGCAAACCGGAGAGGGGGTCTTCGTTGCCCCCACCGGCATGAATGGAACAGCCCGCCCCTACTCCGCCGCCGCCACATGCCGCACCCGGCCGATCCTCGCGGCGCAATATTTGAATTCCGGGATCTTGCCGTAAGGATCGAGCATCGGGTTGGTCAGCTTGTTGGCCGGGCTTTCGTTGAAGCAGAACGGCATGAAGATGGTGCCGTCGGCGACCTCGCGATCCGCCCGCAATATCGCCTCGATGACGCCGCGCCGCGTCTCCACCGTGATCATGTCGCCGGGGGCGAGACCGTTGCGGGCGATCTCGTAAGGGTTCATGGCGGCGATGCCGTAGGGCTCGATGGCGTCGAGCACGCCGGCCCGGCGCGTCATGGCGCCGGTGTGCCAGTGCTCCAGCAGGCGCCCGGTGGTAAGCACCAGCGGGTAGCTCTCGTCCGGCACTTCGTCGGGAGGCAGAAGGTCGGCCGGCACGATGCGCCCGCGCCCGTCCTCAGTCGGGAAGCCCGAGGAAAAAACCACCTCGTTGCCGGGCTTGTCGTCGGCGTCGGCCGGATAGATGACCGAATCCTCGCGCTCGATACGCTCCCACGAAATGTGGTTCAGCGAGTGCATGACGCTCGCCATCTCGGTGTAGACTTCGGACACGTCGCCGTAATGCCAGTCGAGCCCGATCCGGTTGGCGAGGTCGACGATTATGTCTAGGTCCTGTCGCGCCTCGCCCGGCATGTCGAGCGCCGGCCGGCCCATCTGTATCTGGCGGTTGGTGTTGGTGTAGGTGCCCCATTTCTCGGCATGGGCCGAAGCCGGCAGAATGACGTCGGCATGCCAGGCCGTCTCGGTGAAGAAGATGTCCTGCACCACCAGATGCTCCAGCATCGCCAGCGCCTTGCGGGCATGCGTCTGGTCGGGGTCGGACATGGCCGGGTTCTCGCCCATGATGTACATGCCCCGGATCTCGCCGGCATGGATGGCATCGACGATCTCGACAACCGTCAGGCCCGTCTTCGGGTCCAGCGTCTGGCCCCAGAAATTCTCGTAGTGGCTGCGGATATCGACGTTCTCGACCGACTTGTAGTCGGGATAGTACATCGGGATCAGGCCTGCGTCGGACGCGCCCTGCACGTTGTTCTGGCCGCGCAGCGGGTGCAGCCCGGTGCCCGGCCGGCCAACCTGGCCGGTGATGAGCGCCAGCGCGATCAGGCAACGCGAATTGTCGGTGCCGTGGACATGCTGTGAAATGCCCATGCCCCAGAAAATGATCGAATGTTCGGACTTGGCATAGGTGCGCGCCACCTCGCGCAGCACGGCGGCCTCGATTCCGCAGACCGGAGCCATCGCCTCGGGCGAAAAATCCTTCACCTTGGCCTTCAGCGCCTCGAAGCCCGAGACATTGGCCTGGATATACTGCTCGTCGTAGAGCTTTTCCTCGATGATGGTGTGAAGGAGCGAATTGAGCAGCGCCACGTCGCTGCCGGCGGTGAATTTCAGCGCAAGGGTGGCGTGGCGCATCAGGTCCTGGCCGCGCGGGTCGATGACGATCAGCTTCTTGCCGCGCTTGGCCGCCTGCTTGAAGAAGGTCGCCGCCACCGGGTGATTGACCGTCGGCCGCGCGCCGATGACGAGGATGCAATCGGCCTTCATCGCATCGTTGAACGGCGCCGACACCGCGCCGGAGCCGACCCCTTCCATCAGCGCCGCGACGGATGATGCGTGGCACAGCCGCGTACAGTGGTCGACATTGTTGGTGCCAAAACCCTGCCGCACCAGCTTCTGGAACAGATAGGCTTCCTCGTTGGAGCCTTTGGCCGAGCCGAAACCGGCCAGCCCCTTGCCGCCATGCTCGTTGCGGATCGCCACCAGACCGGCGGCGGCGCGTTCCATCGCCTCTTCCCATGTCGCCTCGCGGAATATGGTCAGCGGATCGACGCCGCGTAGGTCGGCATTGGCGTCCTTCGGCGCGTCGTCGCGGCGGATCAGCGGCTTGGTCAGACGCTCCGGCGACATGGCATAGTCGAAGCCGAAGCGGCCCTTGACGCAGAGACGGTTCTCATTTGCAAAACCGTTGCGGCCGTCCACCTGGACGACGCGGTTGTCCTTCACCGCCACCCGCGTCTGGCAGCCGACGCCGCAGAAGGGGCAGAGCGTATCCACCACGCGATCGAAGGATTTTACGGCGCGCGTGCGGAATTCCTTGTCCATCAGCGATTTTTCGTAGAGCGCGCCGGTTGGGCAGGCCTGCACGCATTCGCCGCAGGTGACGCAGGTGGAGTGCCCCATCGGATCATGCATGTCGAAGACGGGGATGGAATGGTCGCTGCGACCCGCCATGCCGATCACGTCGTTGACCTGCACCTCTCGGCAGGCGCGCACGCAGGCATTGCAGGCGATGCAGGCGTCGAGATTGACCGCGATCGCCGGGTTGGAGATGTCGAACTCGGCGGCCTCGCCGTTGAACTTGGAGGGATAGCGGCGGCTGCCCGAAATGCCCATGGACGCGGCCCATTGCCAGAAGGCGGACTGGTTGTCGGGCCCCTCTTCCGCCGGGCGCATGTTGCTCGCCAGAAGCTCGAACACCATCTCTCGCGACTTCTTCGCGCGCTCGGTGTCGGTGCGAACCACCATTCCTTCCGCCGGCTTTCGGATGCAGGAGGCGGTGAGCACGCGCTCGCCCTCGACATCGACCATGCAGGCGCGGCAATTGCCGTCGGGCCGGTAGCCCGGCAGGTCGACATGGCACAGATGCGGGATCAGCGTGCCCTCGCGCTTGGCCACGTCCCAGATGGTCTCGCCTTCGGCGGCGACCACCGGCTTTCCGTCGAGCATGAATTTGATCGTGCCAGCCATCACAGGTCACCCCGGAAGTGTTTCAGCAGGTGGTTGACCGGGTTGGGTGCGGCCTGGCCGAGCCCGCAGATGGAAGCGTCGCGCATGACGCTTTCCAGATCGCGGATCGCGGCCTCGTCCAGCGGTGCCGGCTTCTGCAGCAGCGCCACCATCTTGGCCGTTCCCTCGCGGCACGGCGTGCACTGGCCGCAGCTTTCGTGCTTGAAGAAGGTCAGCAGGTTGAGCGTAACGTCCTTGGCGCTGTCGGCCTGCGAGAACACCACGATCGCATGCGAGCCGACGAAGGCGTCGAGCTTGGCGAGCTCTCCGCCGAAATCCAGCGGTATGTCGCCCATCGAAGCGGGCAGGATGCCGCCGGAGGCGCCGCCGGGCAGATAGGCCTTGAATTCGTGGCCGTTGGCCATGCCACCGCAATAGTCGTCGATCAGCTGGCGCACGGTGACGCCGGCCGGCGCCATCTTGACGCCCGGCTCCTTCACCCGGCCTGAAACCGACCAGGAGCGAATACCGGGATGGCCGGGCAGGCCCTTGGCCGCGAACCACTCCGCGCCGTGCTCGACGATGTCGCGCACCCACCACAGCGTCTCGACGTTGTGGTTGAGGGTGGGCAGGCCAAAGAGCCCCACCTCGGCGATGTAGGGCGGGCGATTGCGCGGCAGGCCGCGCTTGCCCTCGATGCTTTCCAGCATCGCGCTTTCCTCGCCGCAGATATAGGCGCCGGCGCCGCGCCGAAGTTCGATGAAGCCCGAGGCGATGATGCCGGCCCTGGCAAGCGCCGCGATCTCTGTGCGCAGGATTTCCAGCACCGCCGGATATTCGTCGCGCATGTAGAAATAGATGCGCTCGGCCTCGACCGCGTGGGCGGCAATCAGTGCGCCTTCCAGCGTGCGGTGCGGGTCGCTTTCCAGATAGAAGCGGTCCTTGAAGGTGCCCGGCTCGCCCTCGTCGCCATTGACGGTCATCAGGCGCGGGCCCTTGAAGGAGCGCACGATGCTCCACTTCTTGCCGGCCGGGAACCCTGCCCCGCCAAGCCCGCGCAGGCCGGCGGCCTGCATGGTCTCGATCAGCGTTTCGGCTGCAATCTCGCCGGCACGGACCTTTGCCAGCAGGCGATAGCCGCCCGCGGCGCGATAAGCATCAAGTCCGACATAGGGCGGCACCACCGTCTTGGTTGCGCCGTCGCGAGCCATTTTCATCAGGCTTTCGCTGGTGGCGTTATCGACCTCGCGCTCGCCGATGCGCGCGGCGGGCGCGGTGTCGCAGCGGCCCATGCATGGCGCACGCACCACGCGTACTTCCTTCGGGTCGACGCCCGCGGCGACTTCCTTCAGCAGCGTCTCGCAGCCGGCTAACATGCAGCTGATGGAATCGCAGACGCGGATGGTCAGCGGCGCGGGCGGGGTCTCGCCTTCCTTGACGATGTCGAAATGATCGTAGAACGAGGCGACCTCGTAAACCTCGGTCTGCGACAGCCGCATCTCCTCGGCCAGCGCGCGCAGATGCGCGGCCGACAGGCAGCCATAATGATCCTGGATCAGGTGCAGGAATTCGATGAGCAGGTCGCGGCGGCGGGGCCTGTCGATCAAAAGGTCGCGCACCTCGTGCAGCGCCTTGTCGTCCAGCCCGCGCCCCTTTGTGCCACGGTCGCGGCCGCCGCCTCGCCTGAATTTCGGGTCCTGGATGTTCACCTGCGCCACCTCCGCATTTCGCGTCGACGTTGGAGCAATGCCAGCCTGCAACCACTATAGGGCAAGGCAATCAGGTGACGCTAGGTAAATCAACCCCCGCCATTGACGACCCCATTTGCCTTCTCGATCACGAAAACGATGCGGCCGTCCTGCCGTTCCGTCGCGACAAGAAGGTCGCCGGTCTCGGAGAGCAGGTTGGGAATGTCGATGGAAGCGAGCGGGTCGGTGCAGACGACCTCGATCCGCTCGCCCGAAGCAAGTCCGCGAAGCGCCTTGCGGGTCTTCAGCGCCGGCAAGGGACATTTCAATCCGCTCAGATCAAGCTTCGTCGTCATGTCGCGCCTACGGTGCCTCACAGGTGCCAGCTGGTCAATCGAGGCATAAGGCGGCTGGTGCAGACGAATTTTCGGCCAGGCATCCTTGCGGCGGGCACGCAGACGTGACATCGGGACGCTTTGATCCACCGGACAAATCGGGCGTGCCCGGCGCGACAGCGCATTTTCGCCTTCGACTTCGCGCGGATCATCGCACAAGTTGGAGACGGTCGAGCACGGCATGACAGCAAATCCGGGGACCGCCGAAATCAAGCCTGCCATCCAGCTTGCACTTGGGATGGCGATATCGGGATCCGTCGGCGTCTTCGCGGTTCAATCCGGGCAGCCTACGGTCAACGTGGTTTTCATCCGCTGCATTTTCGGCTGCCTTTCTCTTGGCGCCTGGTGCTTCCTGACCGGGAACGCGCGTGACCTGATCGGCTTCGACCGGCGCAGCCTGCTTCTGGGAATACTCAGCGGCCTGTTTTTGGTCCTCAACTGGTTGGCGATCTTCGAAGCGTTTCGCCTCACGTCCATCGGCTTCGCCACGATCATCTATCATTTGCAGCCGTTCTGGATCGTGCTCGCGGGCGGCCTTCTGCTTGGGGAAACCGTCTCGCGCTCGAAATATTGCTGGATTGCGTTCGCCTTCCTCGGCCTGCTTCTGGTTGTCGGGCCGAAGATCGGCACCATCAATGCGGATGCCGGATTCGCCGTCGGCGTCATCTACGCGCTGATCGCCTCCATGCTCTATGCGGCGTCGACGCTGACCGTGCGTGCGCTGCGCAATTCGAAGCCCGAGGCCCTGAGCGTGTTGCACTGCCTGATCGGGGCAGTGTTGTTCCTGCCGTTCATGAACGCCGCGGTCGTTCCGCCGGTCACTTCCTCTGACTGGCTATGGCTCGCCGGCATCGGAGTCGTGCACACCGGCATCGTCTACGTGCTGCTCTACAGCGCCTATCCGCGCCTGCCGACGACGGCCATCGCGGTGCTGGCCTTTCTCAATCCTGCAACAGCGTTGCTAGGCGACCTCATCGTCTATGGGCGGGCCATCACCTTGCTGCAGGCCGCGGGATTGGTCCTGATCCTGCTCGCTGGTCTGGGTGTAAACTTGGGTTGGCGGTTTCCAGCTGGAAGACGCGCGGGAGGGCCCGACCGGATACCCGGACTTGCCGACCCTCAGAGCAAAGCCGAATAGGGCAGGAAGCGCACGACGTCGCCCGGTTTGACGCCCGTGACCTCCTCGCCAAGCTCGACCAGCCCATCGGTGTCGACCAGCGAGGACAAAAGGCCCGCCCCCTCGCGCGGGAATTTTTCCGCCTCATGGGTTCCGTCGGCGCCCTTGCGCAGACTTGCACGCACATATTCGCGGCGGCCGGGTTTCTTGCGGTAGGAGAACGCGGCACGCAGCGGCATCGCCAGCAAGGTCTCCGGTTTAGCTCCGGCAAGCGCCCGGATCGCAGGTCGGGCGACATGGGCGAAGGTGACGAAACTCGCCACCGGATTTCCTGGCAGGCCGATGAAGGCAGCGCCGCGAATGACGCCCATGGCGACCGGGCGGCCAGGCTTTATCGCCACGCGCCAGAACACCAGCGAGCCGACGCTTTCGACGCTCGCCTTCACATGGTCGGCCTCGCCGGTGGAGACGCCGCCGGAGGCGAGGATCAGGTCGTGCGTGGCTGCGGCTTCTTCCAGCACGCGGGCGATCGCTACGCCCTCGTCGCGCAATATGCCGAGGTCGGTGACGACGCAGCCGAGCCGGGCCAGCATGGCCCGCAGCATGAAGCGGTTGGAATCGAAGAGTTGCGCAGGGCCGCGCGCTGTTCCCGGCGAAACGATTTCATTGCCCGTGGAAAACACTGCCACTCGCACCCGCCGCCGCACGGAAACCTCGGTGAGGCCGAGGGCGGCGACCAGCGCCACATCCTGCGGGCGAAGAATCTGCCCGGCGCGCAGCACTACGCTGCCTGCGGCGACGTCTTCGCCCATTGGCCGCACATTGGCGCCGCGCTTCAGGCCGGCGGGCAGGATCACGTCGCCTGTCTCGTCGAGGCGGACATCTTCTTGCATGAACACCGTGTCGGCGCCCTCGGGCATGGGCGCGCCGGTGAAGATTCGCACGGCATGGCCGGGATCGATCAGCGCCCCGGGCGACATGCCTGCCTGAACGCGGGCGGCGATGGGAAAGGCCTTTTCGCCTTCGGCGGGCAGATCTGCGCCATGCAGGGCGTAACCATCCACCGCCGAGTTAGTAAAAGGCGGCAGCGGCAGCGGCGCGACAATATCTTTTGCCAGCACACGGCCGTCAGCCTCGGCCAACGTCACGCTCTCCGTTTCGGCAACTGGCATCAGCCGCGACGCGATCAGCGCCACCGCCTCGTCCACCGACATCGTCGGCCCGCCAAAGGCGAAGCAGTCGTCGGAAAGTTGCGCCATGGTTTTTCCCTCCGACCTTCGCCGGGCGGGAAGGCCGGCCTGAGCTTGCGCTGAAAGGGAGGCCGCGCGAGGCCCTCGCCCTTTCAAGATTGGCCTGAATTTGAACAGGCTATAGACTGGGGGTCAAGCTGGCGGCGTGCCAAGCCGCCTGCGGAGATCGCCATGGAGCAGACGCGACAAAAGGCCGAACCGGCCGTGGTCCTGCCCAACCCGGATGACCCGCGCCTGACCGAGCGCGTCGCCGGCATCGACCACACCGGCGCGCCGGTCAAGGTGCAGGTGCCGGTGGAGCGAGCGCTGACGCTCTATCTCAACGCGCAGGAGATCGTCACCATGATGACGATCAACGACTATCCTGAATATCTGGCGATTGGCTACCTGCTCAACCAGAACATGCTGAAGCCCGACGACGTGGTGACCGGCGTCGACTACGACGACGAGCTGCAGGTGGCCGTGGTGCGCACCGAGCGCCACACCAATTACGAGCACAAGCTGAAGAAGCGCACGCTGACCTCGGGCTGCGCGCAGGGCACCGCCTTCGGCGACCTGATGGAGGCGCTGGAGGAGATCGACCTGCCGGACGCGGAGCTGCGCACCTCCTGGCTCTACGAGATGACGAAGACGATCAACACCACGCCATCGCTCTATCTCGCCGCGGGCGCCATTCACGGCTGCGTGCTGTGTCAGCAGGGCCAGCCTATCTGCTACATGGAAGATGTCGGCCGTCATAACGCCGTCGACAAGCTCGCCGGGTGGATGTACCGGCACAATGTCGACCCGGCCGACAAGATCCTCTACACGACCGGCCGGCTGACCTCGGAAATGACGATCAAGACCGTTCGCATGGGCATACCTATCCTCATCTCGCGCTCCGGCTTCACCGCCTGGGGCGTCTCGCTCGCCAGGCAGGCGGGCCTGACGCTGGTGGGCCGCGCGCGCGGAAAACGCTTCATCGCCGTGTCGGGCGAAGAGCGGATCGTGTTCGACCAGGACCTCGCTTCCGTCGAGGAGGAAGCATCCCGACATCACCGCAAGGGCGCCGAAGGCGATGACTGAAACGAAGACCGAAACGATCGGCGTGATCCTCGCCGGCGGGCTGGCGCGGCGCATGGGCGGCGGCGACAAGCCGATGCGCGCCATCGGCGGGCGCCCAATCCTCGACCACGTCATCGAGCGCTTTAAGCCGCAATGCGACGGCCTGATCCTCAACGCCAATGGCGACCCGGCGCGCTTTGCCGCCTTCGGCCTGCCCGTGGTGGCCGACAGCGTGGCCGATTTTCCGGGGCCGCTGGCCGGCATACTCGCCGCGCTCGACTGGACGGCACAAATGCGGCCGGGCGTTAACTGGGTGGCGAGCGTGGCCGGCGACTGCCCCTTCCTGCCGCGCGATCTGGTGGCGCGGCTGCATAGAGCGCGGGCCGCTGAAGGCGCCATGCTGGCAGTGGCGGCGTCGGCCGGCCAGTCGCATCCGGTGATCGGCCTGTGGAACGTGGCGCTGCGCGAGGAGCTGCGCCACGCGCTGGTCAAGGAAGATATTCGCAAGATCGACCGCTGGACCGCACGCTATCCGCTGGCCACCGTGCCCTGGCCGACCGAGCCGGTGGACCCATTCTTCAACGCCAATACGGTCGAGGATTTGGCCGAGGCGGAGAAGCTGGTGGCGCTGGCAGGGTAGGTTTGTTTTCCTGGCCTGCGGAAGGCCACCCGGTTCCGGTCGGCCCTGCCTCCGCGCTCAGCGAGAGCAAGGGGTACGCCCTTCACGGTATCTGTTACTGAATCGTCGCAAAGCTTCGCCGTCGAGGCATGGATCCCCGCAACCCCTCGCCTCGCTATCGCTCGCGCTCGGGGCGCGAGGATGACGGGGTAGCTATTTCGCCGTCGTCCTCGGGCCGGAGCACGAGCGAAGCGAAGTGCGGAGGCTCCGGGGACCCATGCCTCGAAGTCGCCACCCCTCGGCGGGTCCAGACCTCGATCACGCCGGCCTGAATCCCGCGTCCTCCAATGCCCGCCGAACCTCGGGCGAACGCAGCGCGATCAAAAACGCTTGCACGGCTGGCCGGTCGCGCCGCACCGAAACCAGCGCGAAGTCGTAGTGCTCTTCCGTCAGCGGAATGAAGCCCAGCCCGGCGGCTTTCGCCACCGGCGCGATGGTGACGCCCCAATCCGCCCTGCCCTGCAGCACTGCGGCGGCCACCGCGTTGTGCGATTTCGGCTGGTTCCAGTAGCCGTCCGGCCGTGCGCCGGCGAGCAGCGCGTCGATGAGGATGCGCGTGCCGGCGCCCTGGTTGCGGCTGACCATCAGGCAGGCAGGGTCGGCAAGTGCTGCCTTCACCGCCGCCTCGGCAGAAAGGCCTTCGAAGCGCATGTCGCCCTTGCGATAGACAAACCCCTGCATGCGCCGCCAGCCGGGCACCAGTTCGAGGCCGGGCGACAGGAAGGGCTGATTGTAGGTCTGTGTCTTTTCATCGAAGAGATGGATGGGCGCGAGGTCGCATTCGCCACGCCGGGCCGCCGCCAGCCCACCAAGACTGCCGACGGACAGCGAACGCACCGAAAGCCCCTGCCGCACCAGCGGGGCGATCACGCGGTCGAGCCCGGTGCAATGACTACCTATGATGACGAGATCAGGCACATGGACCTGCGGCGTGAACAGCGTCACCTCAACCTGCGCCCCGGCGGGCAAATGGTCGGCCAGCGCCTCGATGCGGACAAAACCGTCGGCCTGGGTGAAGGAGGTGATGGCACCCGAGCCCTTGCCGGTGGGATAGGCAACCAGCCCCTCCTGCCCCTCCACCAGCGAGACCATGACGAATTCCGTGCGGCCCAGTTCGGACGGCACGCGCAGCGGCACGGTCGCGGAAACATGGGCGTCGGCGCGCGGCGGCAGGCCGGCCATACGGCGCAGCACGGGCACGATCATGTCGTGGAAGGTGAACATGGCCGAGGTGGGGAAGCCCGGCAGGATGACCACCGGCTTGCCGTCGCAGATGCCGAGACACAGCGGCTTGCCGGGTTTCAGCGCCACACCATGAGCGATGATACCGGGCTTTCCCAACCGCGCGATGATGCGGTGGGTGACATCGCCCGCGCCCTTGGACGTGCCGCCCGACAGGATCAGCATGTCGTGCTCGGCAAGTGCGGCGCGCATGGCCGCCTCCAGCGTCGCTTCATCGTCCGGGAAGGCGCCGAGGAAGGTCGGCTCGCCGCCGTTTTCGGCGATGGCCGCCGAAACGATGGCGCCGTTGGTGTCGTAGATGCCGGCGGGCGGCAGCGTCGTGCCGGGCTGCACGAGTTCGTCGCCGGTGGAGAGCACCGCAACCTTCGGCTTTCGCGCCACCGGCACGACGGCGATGCCGCAGGCGGCCAGCATGCCGATTTCGCGCGAGCCGATCATGGTGCCGGCGCGCAACAGCGTTTCGCCGCGCGCGATGTCGGAGCCGGCATAGGAGATGAACTGGCCGGAGCTGGCCGCGCGCCGCACCGCGATGCCCTCGCCGGCCGGCTCGGTGTGCTCGACCATGACGACGGCGTCGGCGCCGCGCGGAATGGGCCCGCCGGTGGAGATCAGCGTGGCTGTGCCGCCGAGCACGGCCAAGGCAGGTTCGGTGCCGCAAGCGATGCGCTCGTCGTTGAGCGCCAGTCGCCTGGTGCGCCCCTCGCCCGCCTCGGCAAGGTCGGCCGAGCGCACGGCAAAGCCGTCGACATTGGCACGGTCAAAAGGCGGCACGTCGATGGGGGCGACGACGTCCTGCGCCAGCGCGAGACCGAGAGCATCGGCCAGCGGACGGTGTTCGACCGCGACGGGGCGCGGAAACAGGGCCGCCTCGAAGCGAGCCAACGCCTCCTCGCGCGACAGGATCGTCAAAAACTGCTCCTGCTCGATGTCGGGGCGGACGGTGGCGCCGGGCTTGTTCATGACGCGATCCAATCGCGGAGAGGAAAGGCCGTGACTTCCGTTCCAGCGGAAAAGCCTTCGCTGTCAGCCGGCACGGCCAGCCAGGCGTCGGCTTCGGCGATGCACTGCAGGGGCAAAACGCCGGTGGTGAGCGGCAGCCAGGCAACATTTTCGCGCTTCAGCAGCACGATTTCCGTGACGCCGACGATGGAGGCGATCTTACGCGCCAGAGGCAGGCTAAGCCCCCTGCGCGGCAGGCGGGCCGAGAGACGGTCGAGCGCCGGCAGCGCGAGCGTCAGCCAAACGGCAAGCGCCTGGTCCGGCGCGCCGGGAAGAGCTACGACCGGCGTTGGCCCGAGCCGACCGACGGCCGCGCTGCGCCCCGGCTCCAGCGCGATGCCGTGCGCGGCCAAGGCATGGCGCTGGGTCAGCCCCATCGCCGTTTCGTCGCGGCGCCCCTGACCGGTGCCGCCAACCAGCAGGACAAGGTCGGCGGGTTCCGCGTCGAGCGCTTCGGCGATGGAAACCGCGTCGCGCGCAACCGCCTCGATGCCGACCAGCAAGGCGCCGACGGCACGCCCCAGCTCGGAGATCAGTTCGGTGGTGGCCGTGCCGCCATCGGTAGCGGCGACATCGATGATGCGAAACGAGGGCCGCCGCACCGGCAGGCGCTCAAGGCCGGCGCGGCGGGCAAGCAGGAGATCATATGGCGAAATCGTGCGGCCGGCCGCAACGAGCGGCTGGCCGGCGGCGATATCCTGCCCGGCACGGCGCACGCCCTGCCCCGGAACGGCATCTGCCAGAACCTGAACCAGCGTATCGACCGTCTCGACCAGGCCGGGCTCGACAACGCAGTCACATCCCCTGGGCATCGGCTGACCGGCCTCGACCCAGAATGGCTCGCCGGCGACCGGCAGCGGCGAATAGGACGAGGCGCCCACCAGATCGCCCGCGGCGAAGGCCCAGCCGTCAGCCTCGGCCTCGTCGGTTTCGGGCAGTCCTCGCGCCAGCGGCGGCATCCCGGCCGCGACGCAACCCAGCGCCTCGGCAAGCGGCACCTCTTCGGGCGCGACCGGCTCGAGGCCGTCGAGCAGCCGCGCAAGCGCTGCTTCGACGCCGGTCAGCGCGGGGCCTTGCGGACGGGCGGTCGTCATGGCCCATCATGAGCCATGACGGGCGCGATTTGCAACGCCGCTCTGCGCGGTCAGGAGCCCGTGGCGGCGTTGGGAAAGAAAAGCTGCTGGCCGTCGATCTTGTAGGCGGCGATTGCCTGCTGCCCTTCCGGCGAGATCAGCCAGTCGACGAAGGCCTGGCCGAGATCGGCCTTCACATTGGGGTGCCTAGCCGGGTTGACCAGCATGACTCCATACTGGTTGAACAGCCGCTTGTCGCCTTCCACCGCGATCTCGAGGTCGCCACGGTTCTTGAAGGACAGCCAGGTGCCGCGATCGGACAGCACGTAGGCATTCATGGCGGCGGCGGTGTTGAGTGCCACCCCCATGCCCTGGCCGATCTCGCGATACCAGGGGCCCCTGACTGCGTCGATGTCGATGCCGGCGTCCTTCCAGAGCTTCAACTCGGCCAGGTGCGTGCCGGACTTGTCGCCGCGCGAGACGAAGAGCGCCTGCTTCTGCTCGATCGCCTTCAGCGCCGCGACGATGTCCTTGCCTCCGGTGACGCCGGCCGGGTCGCCCTTGGGGCCGACCAGCACGAAGTCGTTGTACATGACGTCGAAACGCTTCACGCCGTGCCCTTCCTCCAGGAATTTTTCCTCCTGCGCCTTGGCGTGGACGAAGACGACGTCGGCATCGCCGCGCCGCGCGGTGTCCAGCGCCTGGCCGGTGCCTTGCGCCACGACCTTCACGTCGATGCCGGTCTTATCCTTGAACAGCGGCAATATGTGCCCGAACAGGCCGGAATCCTGCGTGGAGGTGGTGGAGGCGACGATGATGGAGCGCTCCTCGGCCAAGGCGGCGGCAGAACCCGCGGCTAGGAGGAACAAGGCGGACAGGCAGAAAAGGAAGGCTCGGCGCAGCATCGGAAACTCCATTTTCAGCGGTTTATAAAAACGTCAGAGAACGAGTTCGCCGCGCAGGAAGGCGGCAGCCTCCGGCGTCGACGGATGGTCCAGGAAATCTTCGGCCGCGCCCTGCTCGCACAGGCGGCCGCGCACAAGAAAAAACACCTCGCCTGCCAGCCGCCGCACCTGGCCGAGATCGTGCGAGGCCATGACGATCTTGATGCCCGAGGCAGCCGCGGCTCGCGGCGCGGGCCTCAACTTCGTGCCGCTTGCCTGGGAGAATTTCGACCTGCTGATGCGCCAGCGCAGCTATTTCCAGTCCCCGTTCCAGGCGCTCGCCGCCTTTCTCGCCAGCGATGGTCCCGCCCGGCGCGCCGCCGAACTGACCGGCTACGACGTCTCGCCCGCGGGCCGCATCCGCTTTGCCCGCTGACAGCGGGCTACTGGAACAGCTTCAGCGCATCACCGATGGCGGCCAGGGTTCGCTGTAGCGGTCCCAGCATGAGCTGCTGCCGGTGCTGAAAAGGGCACTGCGGCGCATGTCAACAACGTCCAGCTCGGGCGCCATGGCCGCTGGCGGTCGAATGTCTGGACTTATCCGGGCGGCTCCAGCCTCGGGTCCGAAGCGCGAACCCGCGCGGACGACCACCCATGGTGAAGCCGCGGGCGATGCTGGAGGACGCCCTGCACGACATCAGCTACCGCGGCGAGATCGTGCTCGACCCGTTCCTCGGCTCCGGCTCGACGGCGCTTGCCGCCGAGACCACCGGCCGGCGCTGCCGAGCGGTCGAGATCGACGGCGGCTACTGCGATGTCGCCGTCAAGCGTTGGCAAGCCATCCTGTCGGATACCGGCGAGAGCTTCGCCGAGGTTGCCGAACGACGAGCACAGGGGATCGACGGAAAGGAAGGCGGCGATGACCAGAAAGCCTGATGATTTGCCGCCGGTTGATCCACACACCATCGGCTATCGGCGGCAATGCCTCAGCCAAGATTGACGATCAGTTGCGACAAGGCCCCGCCTTGTCTGATCGGGATCGAGTCCTATGCAACCGCCCATCATTGGGCGCGAAATTCCGACTTGCAAACCGGGCGGGCTCTAGTTTCCACTGAGAATTGGCACGGCCGGCAGTAAAGGTTGCTCAATCGGTTGAGTTCGCCGCGGCCTTGTCAGGATGAGTGGTCGGGTCGTCGGCCGGCGTCAGAAGCTCTATGCCGGCTGTTTTGAGCGCCTCGGCGATCGCGCCGGTAGGCGCGCGATCGATCACCAGCCTGTCTATCTCCTCGAGCGGGCAGACCCGGAACAGGGCCATCCGGTTCAGCTTGGAGGAATCGGCGATCACGGTGATGCTGCGCGCCTGCGCGATCATGGCGCGGCCGACCTCGGCTTCCTCCAGCGAGAAATCCATCACGCCGAACTCGTCGATTGCACCGACCGTGATCACGGCGTGCACGGCCTGGAAGCGGCCGACCTGCTCGACGGCCAGCGAGCCGAGATTCTCTGCCGCTTCGGACACATACTCCCCGCCGATGACGAAGACGCGGTTGCCGCTCTCGCCCTGGGTGATGATTTGCGCGATTGTCACCGAATTCGTGATGACGGTGATGCCGCTTCGCCTGGCCAGTTCCTCGGCGAACATCACCGTCGTCGTGCCGGTGTCGACGAACAAGGTGTCGCCCGGCTCGAACAACAGCGCGGCTCGCCGCGCGACGGCGCGCTTCTCCCGCATATTCTCGGTCATTCGCAGCTGGAAGCGGTTTTCGCTGCGCGGCTCGGGCAGCGAGGCGCCGCCATGGAATTTCCGAATGAGACCCTCGGCGGCCAGCTCCGTCAGATCCCGGCGGATCGTTTCCTTCGATGCTTCGAGCTCCTCCGCCAGATGCTCGACGCTGAGCCGTTGTCCGTCACGGAGCATCTGGAGGATGCGGTCGCGACGCTCGTTCGGCCGAAATGGCTTTGTCATGCGGGTATGCCCGTCTCCGGATGTTGACGACACGCGTGCGCGTCCGAAGCCGTTTCCTGCGGTTTCTTCACGTCTGCACGTCGGGTGACCGTATGCGGCTTCCAGTCAGAGATGTCGCTGCCAAGGCCTGAATCCGGGCCGGTCACCCAGTTGGCGCACAATCTCACGTCGGTCGGCGTCGCGTCAATCGGTCGAGTTTCGGTCATTCGTGCAAAATTTCGCTTGGCAATCCTGCTCTATTATGACCAAATGAACAATAGTTACGACTGAATGGGCAAATTTGGTGACCGATCAGGATTTTGATTTCGGCATCATCGGCGGGGGTGTGGTGGGCTGCGCCGTGGCGCGACGGCTGACCCTTGCCGGCGCCACGGTCGTGCTGATCGAGAAGGGCGCCGACATACTGAGCGGCGCCAGCAAGGGCAACAGCGCCATTTTGCACACCGGCTTCGACGCCGATCCCGGTTCGCTCGAACATGTCTGCCTGCGCTCCGGCCATGCCGAATATCTGGCGATACGGGAGCGCATGAACCTGCCGTTGCTCGAAACCGGAGCGATGGTGGTCGCCTGGTCGGACGAGGACGTGGCCAAACTGCCCGGCATCGTCGAGAAGGCACATGCCAACGGCATCTCCGATGTCCGCATGATCGAGCGCAGCGAGGTCCTGCGCCGTGAGCCGCACCTGACAGAGGGGGCCAGGGCCGCAGCCCTGGTGCCTGGAGAAGGCATCATCGATCCGTGGTCCGCGCCGCTCGCCTATCTCTCGCAGGCCATGCTGCATGGCGCCGAAGTTCGCCGCGGCAGCGAAGTGACGGGCGGCGAGTTCGACGGCGCCGTCTGGCATCTCGAGACGACCACCGGCCCGTTGCGCTGCCGTTTCGTGGTCAACTGCGCCGGGTTGTTCGGCGACCAGCTCGAGGCGCTGCTGCTCGGCGATGCCTCTTTCGAAATGCGCCCACGCAAAGGCCAGTTCATCGTCTACGACAAGGCGGCAAGCGCGCTTCTCAAAACCATAATCCTGCCGGTGCCGACCGAGCGGACGAAGGGCGTGGTGGCCTGCCGCACGATTTTTGGCAATGTGCTGGTCGGGCCGACCGCCGAAGAGCAGCAATCGCGCAGCGATGCCTCTACCGACTTTGCCACGCTGGAAGTGCTGCGCGCCAAGGCAGCCGAGATCGTCCCTGCCCTCGCCTCCAGTCCGATTACCGCGACCTATGCCGGCATCCGACCAGGCACCGAGCGCAAGGAATACCGCATCCGTCACGAGCCGACGCGAAACTGGCTGACTATCGGCGGCATCCGCTCGACCGGCCTCAGCGCGGCCCTCGGCCTCGCCCAGCACGTCGAGAGCCTGCTCGGGGGGGCCGGTTTCGTCCCGAGGCCGCTCGACAACCCGGCCTGGCCTCGCATGCCGATGCTCGCGGAGAGCGGATCGCGGGACTGGGAGGCAGATGGAAACGGCGGCGTGGTCTGTCATTGCGAGCTCGTCACCGAGCGCGAGATCCGCTGCGCGCTGGCCGGCCCCCTGCCGGCGCGCGACCTTGCCGGCCTCAAGCGCCGCACTCGTGCCACGATGGGGCGCTGCCAGGGCTTCTATTGTTCGAACAGGCTGTCGGAGATCGCGGACGAGCATTTCGTCGAGCCGCTGGCGGTAGGAGCTGCGCATGCCTGACGCCGCGCCACCGGATATGTGGGACATCATCGTCATCGGGGGCGGCCCGGCCGGCCTCGCCGCCGCCACCCGACTGCGCGAGCTTGGTGTCGACAAGGTGCTTGTCCTCGAACGCGAGCCGGAAGCCGGCGGCATCCCGCGCCACTGCGGTCATCCGCCTTTCGGCATGCGCGAGTTCCAGCGCATCCTCACCGGCCCGGCTTATGCCCGCCGTCTCGTGAGTCGCGCACTCGCCGCCGGCGTCCACATCCGCACGCAAACCGATGTCGTGCGGATTGCCGAAGGCGGTCGCCTCTCGATCACCAGCGCCGACGGCCTGGCGGAACTGTGCGGGCGTCGCGTCCTGCTGGCGACCGGCACGCGCGAGACACCCCGCTCCGCGCGGCTCGTTGGCGGACGTCGTCCGCTCGGCGTGATGTCGACCGGGGCGCTGCAATCGCTCGTCTATCTCGGAAATCGCGTGCCGTTTCGCCGCCCGGTGATTGTCGGCACCGAGCTCGTCTCTTTCTCGACCCTTCTGACCTGCTGGCGCGCCGGCATCCGCCCGGTCGCCATGATCGAGGGCAACGACCGGCCGACCGCCTGGCGCCTGAGCGCGCTGCTGCCTCGCCTGCTCGGCATTCCGCTTCTGTATCGCAGCCGCGTCACGCGGATCGAAGGTGCGGCGCGTGTCGAGAGCGTCGAGGTCGAGATGCCGGAGGGACCGCGTACGATCTCGTGCGATGGCGCGCTGTTCACCGGCTGCTTCACCTCCGAGGCCACGCTGGCGCGAATGGGGCATCTCGACGTTGACCCGCTCAGCAGCGGTCCCGTCATCGACCAGTACGGGCGTTGCTCCGATCCCGTTTACTTCGCGGCCGGCAATGTGCTTCGCCCGGTCGAGACAGCGGGCCGGTGCTGGCAGGAAGGTTACGACCTCGCGGCCGTCATCGCGGCCGATCTCGCCGGGCGCTTGCCGGCACGCACGACGGTGGTTCCTGTGCGGGTCGCTGCGCCGCTGAAATATGCAGTCCCCCAGCAGATCGCCTTTCCTCTGGCTGAAGGAGGACTGCGCCACATCCAGCTTCGCTGGCAGCGTGCCGCCAGCGGCAGGCTTGAAATCGCCGATTCAACAGGGGCCGTCTTCGGCCGGCACATATCCGCGCTCCCCGAAAGGCGCGTGCTTCTGCCGCTGGACAGGCTGTTGCGCGGAAGTCCTTGCCGCGAACTGGACATCCGCTTTCGGGAAACAGGTGAAGAGGGCAGCGGATCGTTGGTATCCGTGAACAAAACAGAGCAACTCAAACAGGGGAACTAAAATGACGACGAGCAGGAGAACCGTTCTCAAGGGTATCGGCGCGGTTGCCGCAGCTTCCGCATTCCCGATGCCGTATATCCGCAACGCCGAGGCCGCGACGCTCGAACTGCGCTGGCTGTGCTGGGAGCACTACAACGTCAAGGCGCTGACGGAGGCGTTCGAAAAGGAATTCAACTGCAAGGTCTCCGCCGGATTCTTCGACGGCAATTCGGAGGCCTACAACAAGCTGCGCGCCGGCGGCACGAACGATTTTGACATCGTCATGGCCGACGGCTTCTGGCCGCGTCTTTACGCCAAGCAAGGCTTGACCCAGACGCTGGACACCAAGAAGCTCGTCAACCTCGACAAGGTGTTTGACGACTTCAAGGCGCCGAACTTCATGCTGCTTCAGGATGAAAGCGGTGAGAACACCGTCGCCGCCTCGAACTGCTGGGGCGGCTATGGCTTCACGATCAACCTCGACAAGATCGACGAAGCCGACCAGGACACGGTGTCTCTGCTTTTCAATGAAAAGTACGCCAAGCATCTGTCCTCCAGCGCCCGCTTCGAAGAGAACATCGCGCTCGCGGGCATCCTTGCGGCCTACACGCTCGGCACCAAGGAAAAGGAACGTCCGGACGGCAAGAGCTTCAACCCCTACGTCCTCACCGACGAGGAACTGGAAGAGGCCAAGAAGCTGCTCATCAAGCAGAAGAAGCTGCTGGTCACCCGCTGGAACGACGAGGATACGCTGGAGCGCCTGCTACGCGCGCAGAGCGTCTGGGCCTCGCCGGAATGGTCGGGCATCTACCGTCGCATCCGCTTCGACGAACTCGACGGCAAGTCCAAGCTGCGCATGAAGCACGTCCTGAGCTTCAAGGAAGGCGGCCTTGGCTGGGTCGACACCTGGGGCATCACCTCAGGCGTCAAGGACGAGAAGCTCGATCTGGCCTATGAATGGATCAACTTCCGCCAGCGGCCCGAGAACATGGCGATCGTCGCGACCCAGATCGGCTGGGCACCGACCGTCGATGTGCGATCGCTCATCCCCGAGCGCTACGTCGAGACCCTGTTCTTGAACCAGACCAGCGCCATCAAGGGCCTCTACCAGTTCGACGCGCCTTCTTCCCCCGAGAAGTGGGAACGGGTCTGGTCGGAAGTCGAGGCGGCCTGAGCGGCCAATCGAAACACCTGCGGGACGGTGCCTGGCACCGTCCCGCCCCTTGAACTGGATATACGATGCAAGACGCCGTCCTAAAACTCGACACCGTGTGCAAGACGTTCGGCAGCGTGGTCGCCGCTGACGACATAGAACTGTCCGTCGGGCAGACGGAATTCTTCGCGCTGCTCGGTCCATCGGGATCGGGCAAGACGACCATGCTGCGCATGATCGCGGGGCTCGAGCGGCCGACATCCGGGCGCATCCTGATCGGCGACCGCGACATCACGGACCTGCCGCCCTATGCGCGCGGCATCGGCATGGTGTTCCAGGATTTCCTGCTGTTTCCGCACAAGACGGTGGCCGAGAACATCGTCTTCCCGCTCAAGATGCGCAACGCCTCCACGGAGGAGAAGCGAAAGAACCTCGACTGGGTTTCGGGGCTCGTTCGCCTAAAGGGGCTGGAGGAACGCTACCCACATCAGCTTTCCGGGGGGCAGAAGCAGCGCGTGGCACTCGCCCGTGGCCTGGTCTCCCGTCCCGAGCTCCTCCTGCTGGACGAGCCGCTCGCCAATCTCGATCGCGAGCTGCGCAAGGAGATGGAAATCGAGATTCGCCGCTTCCAGATCGAGCTTGGCATTCCCTTCGTCTACGTCACCCACAATCAGGAGGAGGCGCTGACGATGGCCGACCGCATGGCCGTCATGAGGGACGGTCGCATGGAGCAGATCGGCGGCAAGTTCGACCTCTATCACGACCCGAAGACACGCTTCGTCGCGAGCTTCCTCGGCTCCCCCAACGCCATCGAGGGCAAGGTGACGTCGCTGAACGGCGCTTTCGCCCGGCTCGACTGGCACGGCTTCAGTTTCGAGGCGCGAGCCCATCCCAGCCTTGCCGTCGGTGACTCCGCGGTCTGCTTCGTGAAGAGCGAGAAGATCGAGATCAACCCCAAGGAAGGAGCCATCGCCGGCACGCTGCGCGACGCGATCTTCAAGGGGCAGTATGTCGACCACCTCGTGCGCTTGCGCGACGGCCGCGAATTGACCGTCAGCGGTCCGCCGGTGCCGATGGCCCCCGGCTCCGACGTGTTCCTGAGCTGGCCGGCAGCCGCCGGCGATGCTTTCCCGCTGAAGGGGTGAGACCATGTCGAACCGCCTCCGCTTCTGGGCGCTCGCCCTACCCGGGACGGCCTTCCTGATCGCGTTCCTCGTCCTGCCGCTGATCTCGATCATCGTGTTCAGCTTTTGGCGGACCGAAAGCTACGAGATGATCCGGGACTGGAACGTCAACAACTACACGGAACTCCTGTCCAATCGCACCTACTTGACCTTCCTTGGCCGCTCGCTCGTCATGGCGACGGTGGTGTCTGCCATATGCCTCGTCTATGCGTGGCCGGTCGCGCTGTTCATCGCGCGCTATGGCGGACGCTACAAGCTGATCCTGCTGCTCCTGACCTCGGCGCCGTTCCTGACCGGCGAGATCCTGCGCATCACCGCGCTGCAACAGATCCTCGGCCCCATCGGCATCATCAACATGGCGCTCGGCACCTTCGGCTTCGACCCGATCGAAGCGCTGATGTACTCCTCGACGGCGACGGCTGTCGGCCTCGTCTATCTTTGGGTTCCGTTCATGGTGCTGGCGATCTATCTCAGCCTGCTCAACTTCGATTTCGACCTGCTTGAGGTCGCCAAGGTCAATGGCGCACGCCCGCTGCGCGCCTTCTTCGAGATCACCTGGCCGCTCAATCGCGCCGGCACGGCGATCGGCGTGGTCCTCGTCTTCATTCCCACGCTCGCCTCCTCCGTCACCTCGCAGTTTCTCGGCGGGCCCGACGGGGCGCTCTACGGGAACATTCTCGCCCATCAGTTCGGCGCCACCGGCACCTGGGCCTTCGGTTCGGCCATGGGCGTGGTGCTGTTCCTGATTTCGGCCCTGGTTCTGGCGGTAGTCCGGGTCGCGGTCGGCGATCTGCGCCGCTCCGGCGTCACCGCGCCCGGGGGAGGCTCACTATGACCCGCGTAAGCTTCGGCACACAGGCTCTGCTGCTCGCAGCACTTTATCTGTTCCTCTATGCACCGATCCTCTACATCATCTACGTCTCGTTCCAGAACGACAGCATCTGGCCGTTTCCGCCGAGCTTGACCTTCGATCATTTCGAAAGCCTGCTGGAGCAGCGCGACTATACCGCCGGCTTCTGGAACAGCCTGATCATCGCCAGCGGCACAGGCATAATCTCAAGCCTGTTCGCCACGATGGCGGCCATGGCCATCCTGAAATACCGGGTGCCCGGCCGCGGTGCGGTGGCGACGCTGTTTCTCGCCCCGCTGTTCATCGCCAACATCCTGATCGGGATATCGAGCCTGATGTTCAACAAGGCGCTGCTGGGCATGCCCGGAAGCGTGCTGGCCGCGATCCTTGCCAACTCGACCTATGCCACGGCCTTCGCCTTCCTCGTCGTCATCGCCCAGCTGGCACGTTACGACTGGCGACTGGACGAGGCTGCGCTGGTCTTCGGGGCCACGCCGCGCATTGCCTTCATGGAAGTGACCTTGCCGTTGATCTGGCCGGCGATCTTTGGCGCCTTCATCGTCTCGTTCCTGCTGGCCTTCAACAACCTCGAAATCTCGTTCTACAATCTTGGCGCCACCCCAACCCTGCCAACGCTCGCCTGGGGCTCTTTGCGGCATGGCGTATCGCAAGAGCTATACGCATTGGCGGCGCTCATCAATTTCGGGGTCTTCGCCATCCTCGCCGGGCTCTACGGGCTGCTGCGTTCGGGACTGCTGAAGCTCGACTACAAGGAGTAGGGTCATTCGCGTCGCAGCAATCGATCAGGGGACAACGTCCACCCGCGCGCTCGTGGTCAGCGCCGAAGAGGCGCGGGTGGTCAATGCGCTCGGACACGGCCAGGCCTTCCCGCAAACAGGCTGGGTGGAGCAGGACCCAAACGAACTGCTGCGCAATGTCAGGGCATGCCTGGATGCGGCGGGAGACGTCACGGCGGTGGGCCTCGCCAATCAGGGCGAAAGCTGCCTTGCCTGGGATCGCGAGACAGGCCGGCCCGTGTCGCCGGTCATCGTCTGGCAGGACGCACGCACCCAATCGCTTATCGAGCAGCTTGCCGCCCAAGGCGCCGGGGAGCTGACCCGGTCGCGCGCCGGCCTGCCGCTTGACGCGTATTTCTCCGCCTCGAAACTCGCCTGGATCCTGGACAATAATGCCGACGCCCGCAGGCTGCATCGGTCGGGACGGCTGTGCCTCGGCACCACCGACGCCTTCCTCATTCACAATCTGACCGGCGTCTTCGCAACCGACATCTCGACCGCGGCGCGGACCTCCCTCATGCATCTCTCGGGCGCATGGGACACGGAGTTGTGCGATTTGTTCGGCGTGCCGATCGAGTGCCTGCCGGAAATTCGTCCGACAGTTGGAGACTTCGGTGCGGTGAGGCTAGGCGCGCGCGACGTGCCCTTGCAGGTTGCGGTCGTCGACCAGGCAAGTGCCCTCTATGGTCACGGCGCGCGCCGGCGCAGCGATGCCAAGATCACCTTCGGCACCGGCGCCTTCGTCCTGTCGGTCGTCGGCCCTGCACCTTGCGACACCCTCGATACCGGGCTTTCGCTGTCGCCTGTCTGGCAAAGGGAGGGCGCAGTCACCTATGGTCTCGAAGGCGGCGTCTATGATGCGAGTGCGGCGCTCAACTGGGCTCGTTCGCTCGGCCTGTTTTCGGACTACGCGGAAATTGCCGCCTTCGAGGGGCCGATGGCCATCCAGCGCGATCTCGTTTTCGTGCCGGCCCTCTCGGGGCTGGCCGCGCCACATTGGGATCGCCGTGCCGGCGGAATGTGGCTGGGCATGTCGCTCGACACAAAGCCGCTCGATCTCGCGCGGGCAGTGCTCGAGGGGATCGCCTTCCAGACCGCCGAGGTGGTCGATGCGATGGATCGCATCAACCCGATCGGTCCTTCGATTTCCATCGATGGCGGTATGTCGGCCAATCCGGCCTTCTGCCAGATGCTGGCAAATGTTCTTGGCCGCGAAATCATCGTGCCCGACCTGCCTGAGCTGACGGCCCTGGGCATCGCCGCACTGCTCGGCATTCCGTCCACGCCGGTCACGACGGCGAACTACCAGCCGGAGCGGTCGTCAGGCGAATGGCGGCATCAGCTGCGACGCCGGTATTCCGAAGCCGTCGGCCGCGCGGCGAATTGGCGAACGTGAGCCAACCAGGGCAAAGCGAGACACCCTCGCTTTGCCCCTATGCGTGAGAACGACTGGCAGCGGCCGAGGTGCGCTCCGACTGATCCTGGCGGCGCCGCTCCCAGCTCTCATCTATCTCGTCCGTCCCGACGACGCCCTTTGGCCGCAAGGCCATCGACAGGACGATGATTAGCCCGAGGAAGAAGCCCGTCAGCCCGAGGAACTCGGGAAACTTCACACCGAAGATGACCGGGCTCGACTCGAAGTAGCGCATGATTTCGAAGCCGGCCGTCACCACGATCACACCGATCACTGCACCGGATATGCTGTGCATTCCACCCAGGATCAGCATGGCGAGCGTCAGCAGGGTGGTGTCGAAATAGAAGCTCTTCGGGCTCACCGATCCGATCAGGTAGACGTAGAGGACCCCGCCCAGGGCGACGACGCCCGAGCTGAGAACCCAAGCGATCAGACGCACGAGCCGCACGTTGACGCCTGCGCTTTCGGCTGCGATCCGGCTTTCGCCACTCGCCCGCAACTGGACGCCGAGCGGAGAATCCCTAAACCAGCGCCCCAGGAAGATCACTAGCACCGCGCATCCTAAAAGAAGCCACGCATTGGCCTTCATCGGCACCCCGTAGAGGGCACGCATGCCTCTGGTGAGCTCAACCCAGTTGACCAGCACCGTATGCACGATGACCAACAGGGCCAATGTGAGGATTGTCGCCGATATTCCCGATTCCCGAGTGACCACCACTCCCACGATGAGCGCTACCAGCATGGCGAGGATGATCGCCATGATGCCGGCTTCTATCGGACCCATCTGGAATGCGGCCAGGCCGAACGGAGCCTCGGGAATGATCGTCTGCTTGATGCTGGCCGGAATGGTGAGAATGGCGGCCGCATATCCCGCAATTCCCATGAAGCTCACGTGACCGAGATTCACGATGCTGGTGTTGCCCATGAACATCTGAAGGCCGATCACGAGGATCAGGTTTATGAGAAACACACTCAATATGCGGACCTGAGCGCCGTCGCCCAGCGCGATGACAAGCAGCGCGATCGCGATGGGCAACAGAGCCGTCAGTGCGGCGCCCTTGAAGGTACGTTGCATCCCGGTCATTCGTCTTTGTCCCCAAACTGACGCTTGGTGCCCATCAGGCCTTCTGGCCGCCACACGAGGATCACCGAAACGAGAACGAACACGAACGCGTCCCGATAGCCGGAAATGCTTGGCGGCAGGACGATCTGGAAGAAGACTTCAAGCGCGCCGAGAAAGAAGCCGCCAACCACGGCTCCCCCAAGCGAACCGAACCCACCCAGCACTGCAGCCACAAAGGCCTTGAGAACCGGGGTGAAGCCCATGAACGGATCCACCACCCCGCGCCTGGCGATTATGAAAATCGCTGCCAGGCCGGCGAGAAAGCCGGATACGGCAAACGCGGCGGCGATCACCTTGTTCGCATTGATCCCCACCATGCGGACCATGTCGAAATCCCGCGCCGCTGCCCTCATGGCCAGGCCGATATTCGTGCGGCGCAGGATCAAGACCAGAAGCAGCAGCGCCACGGCCGTTGCGGTGGTTTCCAGCAATTGGATGACCTGGATCCGTGCCAACCCGATATCGATCTGATAGGCCAGCCACTCCGGCGTCGGTACGGATTTGGACCGGGTCGCGACAAGCGTGACGAAGAAATTCTTGACCACGATGCTGACGCCGAATGCCGTCAGCAGGCCGGTCGCCGCAGGTGCATAACGAACAGGGCGAAAGGCGACCCGCTCAAGGGCGATCGATATCCCTACCGCGGCGAGGATGCCGATAGGCATCAACACCACGGCGTAGTCGATGCCGCTGACCGCAAAGACCGCGAACATGACATATCCGGCGACCGCTATGACCTCGCCATAGGCGAAGTTCACCAGCCCGATGACGCTGAAGACAATGGCAAGACCAAGCGCAAGGAGCGCATAGTTGCCGCCGATGCTCAACGCATTCAAAATTTGTTGGACTACGTATTCCATGCGCAATCCCTTTGGCCACGTGTCGGCAGCGAGATCCTCATTGCGCTTCCCCTAGACCCATGTAGTGGCTCATCAGGTCGTGCGAATTCAGCAGTTCCTGCGCCGCTCCTTCGAAGCGCAGGCGTCCCGAATGCAGTAGGTAGGCGCGGTCGGCAACGCTCAGCGCCTCGTTGGCGTTCTGCTCCACGAGCAGGATCGTCAGTCCGGAGGCTTTCAGTTCGGCGATCAGCTCGAAGATGCGCTCCACGATCACCGGCGCCAGCCCCAGCGAGGGCTCGTCCAGCATGACGATGCGCGGACGCGACATCAGGCACCGGGAGATGGCAAGCTGCTGCTGCTCGCCGCCGGAAAGCGTTCCCGCCTTCTGGTGGTAACGCTCCTTGAGGATGGGAAACATCTCCAGATATTTCGTCAGCTGCTCAGCGCGGATCGCCTTGTCGGGCTGGGCGCTGCCGCCAAGCTGCAGGTTCTCGGCCACGGTGAGGTTGGCGAAAACGCGCCGCCCCTCGGGCGAGATACCGATGCCGCAGCGCACCTTCTCCTCAGGGGGCGCGAGGGTCACGTCGCGACCCTCGAACCGGATGTTCCCCGAAGAGACCTGCACGATACCCATGACCGCAGAGATCAAAGAGGTCTTCCCCGCGCCGTTGGGCCCAAGGAGGGCGACGACCTCGCCCTCGTTGACCCGCAGGTTCACGGACTGGACCGCTTTGACGGCCCCGTAGTCGACCGAGACGGAGTTCAGCTCCAGCATCGCAGCGTTCACATCATCATTCCGCAGCGTTGGAAGGCTTCCAGGTCGAGTTGCCGGCCGGGACCCAATCGGGCAGGATCCGGTCGGCGAGCTCGAACTGTCCGTTCTTGGCCTGGATGATGACGATGTCCTTCAGCGGCACGCCCTCGCGACCCTTGAAGGTAATCGAGTTGGCGGTGATGCCCTGCATGTTTTCGATGTTGCTGATGGCCTCGTTGATCTTGGCCGGATCGTCCGAGCTTGCCGTCTCGATCGCCTGACGGACGATCTCGACCGCTTCACCGCCCAGGCCGAAAAAGACGTTCTCGATCTTGAAGCCGCGTGCGGTACAGTCGTCGTAGAAAGCCTTCAAGGGGCTGCCTTCCGAAGGGAAGCCGTGCGAGCCGAAGTTCATCAGCTTGCCCCCGGCGCCGGCTGCCGTCAGCATTGCGGGATCGTCGAATGTATCGGTGCCGAAGACGGGGATGTCCAGCCCGGCCGCTTGCGCCTGGCGCATGAAGGCGCCACCGTCCGGCATCACGAAGGCCGAGAAGATCATGTCCGGCCGGGGGTTCATTGCCGCGATCTCGGTAATCTGGGGTGAATAGTCGCTCGTCCCCCAGTTCCAGTTGAGTTCGCCGACAACTTTTCCGCCGAGATGCTCGAAGGTCTCGCCGAAATAGCGTGGCGTGGCGATCGAATAGCTGCCGATGTCGTGCGAGATCATCAGGAGGGCCGTCCTGTAGCCCTGCTTGAACGCGAATTGCGCGGCGGCTGCGGCCGAGGCGTTGTCACCATATGCGGTCAGATAGGCAATGCCGGGAATTGCAGCCGGCCACTGGACCTGCGTGGAGCCGACCGAGATGACAGGAATGGAGTAAGGCAGCGCCATCTGGCCGGCCGGGATGAGGCCGTCGTCGGTCGGCGGTCCAAGCAGGACTTTTGCGCCGGCGTCGATCAGCTCCTGTGCGGCGGTTCCGGCCAGCGCAGCGTCGCTCTTCATGTCGCGCGACAGCAGCTTCAGTTTTCGGCCGCCCAGAACACCTCCCTTGTCGTTCACAATGTCGACCATGCATTGAACGCCGCTCACGCTGTCGTAGGGAGCAAGTTCGCCGGTCGCCGCTGCCACATGCCCGATGATGATGTCGTCATCGGCATAGGACGAGGCAGGAAAAGCAATCAGCGAGGCAATCGTCGCTGAAACGAGAGAACCTTTCCAAAGCCTGTTCAAAATCATCGCTGTTTCCCCATTTCTTTTATCTTGATTGAGTTTGCCGCGGTGTTTGGCCCGCAGTCGTTTCGGAGCGCTGCCGCGCTTTTCTTCCCAGATAGATTTCCGCGACCTTCGGGTCGTCCCGCAGAACGGTCGGCGGGCCGGCGGCCACAAGCTGCCCCATGTCGAGCACATAGACGCGCTCGCAGACGCTGGTGATGAAGGAGAGGTCATGGTCGATGACGATCACGCCGCATCCCATCCACTCGCGGATCGACATGATGGCGCCGACGAGTTCCTGCGATTCTCCTTCGACCATGCCCGCGGTGGGCTCGTCGAGAAGCAGAAAGTTCGGGGCGAGAGCGAGCGCTCGCGCGATCTCGACCCGCCGCTGAGTGCCGTAGGCGAGCTCGCTGGCCTTGCGGCCAGAGAAATTGGTGATCCCCAACTGATCCATCAGGCGCTCGATCGTCAGTGCGCCCAGGGCCGACGCACGATGCTGTCGCGCGGTCGTAAAGGCGACCTCGATGTTTTGCCGAACGGTAAGGTTCGAAAACAGGCGGATGTTCTGGAAGGTGCGGGCGATGCCGGCGATTGCCGTGCGACGAGGGCCGATATTGTGCACCGGACGGCCATCCAGCGTTATCGAGCCGGTATCGACGGTCAGAAGCGAGGAGATCATGTTCAGAAGCGTCGTCTTGCCGGCGCCGTTCGGCCCGATCAGGCCGACGATCTCGCCAGCATTGCAGGCAAGCGACACCCCGCTTACCGCAGCAACGCCTTCGAAGCGTTTGGACACATCAGAAACAAGTAGCTCCACCAGGCGTTCTCCCCCAACGCATCAGCTTGCCTATGGTAGCCAGGCCCCTCGTAGCGCGTGCGCTCGAAACACGATCCTCGCGCCGCATCTTCTTCTTTTGGTGCCCCGGCCTTTCACAGCCTTCGGCACTATCCCGGGCTATGCTTTAGCATGCGTAAATGCCTGCGACTTGACCTTCCTGGCCCAATTATTGACCGCAAGGCCGAGCGCTGGGCCCGTCTTCAGGAATTGATCAGCTTCACCGACCAGCGACCTTCTCCAGCAACTGGATGATGGCATCGCGCGCCTTCACCAACTCCGATGTAGGCCCAGACATGAAGATGCGGCCGGTCGCGCCGATCATCTGGACGTCGTTGATGATTGCTTCCGGCGCCACGCGTTCGGCCTCGTTGGCGGCCACGCAGGCGAACAAGGCGGGCGCCAGCTCGAACACGAGCAAGCTGTTGCCGGGTACCAGAATGGACGCATCGCGCGAGCGGTTCAGGATGATCGCGTGCTGGTCGGACAGGTCCTCTATGATGTCGTGATAGTGGATGCTGGGGGCGAGCTGGTCCTCCGGCCGCGCGCCAATTCCTTCCAGAATGGCACGGCCGGCGGCTTCGAGTTCCTCCTTGTCGGAGGAATGCAGTTCGAGCAGCCCGAACTGCCTCTCTGTGTAGAGGATGCCAGGCTCCATGTCGGGGGCCGCCTTCAGCGCAAGATCGGCGATGCGATGGATCGACAAGGCCGGCGCAACCTCGATGATCAGGCTGTGCTGACCCGCAAACGACGGATAGCCGCGCGCGCGGGTGGGCGAACTCAGATATGCGGCAAACTGGGGCTGTAGGTCGTAGATCGGCAGGTAGACCCGAAGTTCCGTCATATCGGACACTCCCACGGTGATTGTTCGGCAATGATCAGAAATGGCCGCAGCTTTTACCTCGCCGCCGAAAAACTCCGGCGTGCAAGCCCCGCGTCGACCATCTCTCCTGTTCGTTGGTCCTACTTGGCCGCAACGGCGGTGAAGTACTTGGCCAGGTCCTGATGGGGACGCGGAATGACGTGCACGGCGACGACTTCGCCCACCGCGTTGCCAGCTTCGGCTCCCGCCTCGGTCGCCGCCTTGACCGCACCGACGTCGCCGCGGATCACCACCGACACGAGGCCGCCGCCCACTTCGTTGCGTGCGACGATCTCGACATTTGCCGCCTTGACCATGGCGTCCGCGCTTGCCAGCGCCGCCACGTAGCCGCGGGTCTCGATCATTCCGATTGCTAGATTAGCCATGGGTTCTCTCCTGATGATTTCTCAAATCCGTGATTTCGATGGACGGGCGCGAACGACGTCATTCCTGGGTCTCGTCGATCGAACCGATGATGAGGGCGTCGACTGGCGCCTTGATCTTGGTGAAGTAGGCGGCGGCCACCGAGCCTTGCGTCACCAGCACGGCCTCTCCCTGCGCGCAGCCCAATGGATCAAAGGCAACGAGGCTGGCGCCGCCCTCGGTGGTGACTTCCAGAAGCGCCCCGCCCGGCAGGGTTTCGATCGCCTTGGAAGACCAGACACGGCCGGTTACGCGTCCGCGGATCATGATGTAGCCCTTTCGATCTTGATGCCTCGCCGACGCAATTCATCTTGTGCGAGCGGCGTCAGGCGAACCGTCTTTCCCACGCGCACGGCGACCGTGCCTTCGGGCAGGTTGCGAATCTCGCGCTCATTTACCAGCCCGCGCTCGAAGCTGACGGGCGCGAGCGAGGGGCGCGGTTGCGGGCGCTCATATGCTTCGACAGTGGCTTGCGTCCCCATCATGGGAGCTGCCAGCCGGAAGACGTGCCGACCGTTCTCGATGTCGGCTCTCGCCCGGCTGTCGCTGGCAAGCGCCAGAATGCGTCGCACGAAGGCCGCCAGGTCCGCGTCGGACGCAAGCGTCACGCCTTCTTCGCGGATCTGCGGTGCGCTCTGCGGCCGCGCGACGCCGCGCGCGGCAAGCTCCTCGCGCAGCACCTCCCGGATCATGGCCCTTATGTCAACGGTCATCCCGGCTGCTCCTAGCGCGCGCCGTGAGCGCGCAGGGCAGCCTCTGCGGCATCGCGCGCGTTGCGGATTTCGGCCTCGTCGCCGGACAGGTAGAGCCGGCCGCTGGCGCCGATCATGCGGTAGTCGATCAGCTTGATGTTGGCCGCCTTCTCCGCCTCGTTGCAGGCGAGGATGGCATAGGAGGCTGGCTGGCATTCGAGCAGATAGAGGGACTCGCCGCCGACGATCATCGACCCCATCCGGTTGCGGTTGATGAGGAAGGCGTGCTGCGGATCGATGCGGGTGACGACCTTGGAAGCGAGTATCTCCGGGCGCTTGGCGTCGGCCTCGTCGGCACCGAGCACCGACAGAACCGCCTGCGCCGCGGCCTTCACCTCCGCCGTCGAGCGGGAGTGGAATTCCAGGTAGCCGTACTGCCTCTCCACGACGAGCATGCCGGCGCGTACGTCGGCGCCCTTCAGGGCAATGTCGGTGAGCGCCTCGATGTCGAGGCCAGGCGCGACCTCGATGATCTGAGCCGCCATGGCGCGACGGGGCAGCGCGCCCCTGATCCAGGTCGCCAGATAGGCGAGCGTCTGGGGCTGCAACTGGTCGATGAAAATGAAGGAGCGAAGCTCAGCCATGGGATCAACGCTCCTTGAGCACGGCGCGAAGTTCTTCCGCGATCAGGCGGCGCAACTCGTCCCGCGCGGCATCGGACAAAGGTGAAGCGGCATTGCCGTTTGAGAAAGCCGCACTCGGTACCGGGCGGCGCGGCGCGGCACTTCCGGGCACGCCATCGGACGGCGCGGTGGGCAAGGGACCCTCGAAGTTCGGCCCCAAATTCTCGAAATTCCCGAATTTGACGTCGGCCTCGGTGCTGTAGGCAATGCGCGACCAGTGAACGAGGTGCTGGGGGCCGACATTTTCGCCGATCGAGCTGCGGCCGAAATAGCCGGTGCCCACCGTGAATGTGGGAGCGAGGTTCGTGCCGAAGCCAGCCGCGCCCTGGCTGCAGGGGGAGTTGACCACAATGCGATAGGCTTCGACCGCGTTGCCGTAGGCCATGATGACCGAAGGGTCGTTGGCGTGGATCGCGGCCGAATGTCCGGCACCCGTCATGCGCAGTATGGCGCGCGCATGGCTAAGCGCCTGGGTCCGGTTCTTGGCGACGTGATAGGCAAGGACCGGGCAGAGCTTTTCCTTGGACAGGCGCTCTTCGACGCCTATCTGGTCGATCGGCGTGACCAGGATGCGTGTCTTCTCGGGCACCCGTATGCCTGCGTCCTCGGCAATCAACACAGCGTCGCGGCCGACGCACTCGACGTTGAAGCCCCGCGGATGGAACAGCAGGGACCGCAGCCGTTCCGTCTCATCCGGCTCGCAAAAATAGGCCCCGGCGGCCTGCATGGAGCGCCGCAGCTGCTTGTCGACTTCGGGCAGCGTCAGCACCACGCTTTCGTTCGTGCACAGCACCGAATTGTCGAAGCTCTTGCCGTCGACGATGCGCCTCGCGGCCTTGTCGATGTCGGCGGAAGGGTCGACATAGACCGGCGCGTTGCCCGGCCCCACGCCGATCGCAGGGTTCGAGGAGGAATAGGCCGCCCGCACCACGGCGTTGCCGCCGGTGGCAAGGATGACGGAGGTCTTTGGCGAGGCCATGAACTCCTCGATCAAGGGGATGTTCGGCTCTTCCACGATCTGGATGATGGCGTCGGGCGCTCCGGCCGCGCGCGCGGCAGCCATGAGCGTATGGGCGGCGTCCACGCAACAGGCGCGTGCGGCGGGATGCGGGCTGATGACGATGGCATTGCGCGTCATCAGCGCCAGCAGGACCTTGTAGTAGAGCGTGGCGACCGGGTTGGTGGAGGGCGTCAGTGCGAACACCACGCCGGCCGGGCGCGGGAGCTTGACCATCTTGGCTGCCGCATCGATGCGCGGATTGACGTAGTCGTCGTTGCGGTAGAACTCGACGAGACCGGTCGAGGCCAGCTCATTCTTCAGCTTCTTGTGGGCGGCGACGCCAAAGCCGGTTTCCTCCACCGCCCAGTCGGCATATTTGCCGGCATTCGCGTGAGCCGCCTTCGCGACGGCATCCACGATGGCCATGGTTGCATTGCGGTCATAGCGCTGGAATATCTGCCCGGCCCAGCGGGCCCGTTCCAGCATCATGTCGGCACGGCCGTGCAGATCAGCCTTGCTGCCTGCAATATCCACGAGCGTTCTGATTTGCGGTTCCATCAGTTGATCACCCGTCGCCCGCCCATGATTTCCTTGCGCGCCAGATCGACGGCGATCTCGACCCGTCTGAGCAGGTCTTCCGCATCGTTCTGGGTCAGCAGGAGTCCGGGCTTGAATTGCAATACCCGCGGATCGAGCGTGGAGAAGATCGCCCATACGCCGTTCTGGTAGAGGTGCTTCATCACCGGCTTGGCGCCCTGCGGGTGGTTGAACTCCAGCCCCATGACGACGCCATGCTGTCGGATGCCGATGAAGAAGTCGGAATATTCCGCCATGATCCGGTCAAGGCCGGCACGCAGGAAGTCGGCGATGAAATTCACCATGCTGCGCACTTCCGGCCGCTGGACGATTTCAAGCGTCTTCATCGCCACGATGCAGCCGAGCTCGGCGCCGCCCATGGTCGAGATGTGGCCGAACCCATCCTGTTTCAGCCAGCCGCCGCACTTCTCCGAGATCAGCACGCAGGCAATGGGGTACATCCCGCCCGAAATGCCCTTGCCGGTCACCATGATGTCCGGCACCACGCCATAGCGCATGCAGCCCCACATCTCGCCACAGCGCATCAGGCCCGTCTGGACCTCGTCGGCGATGTAGAGTGCGTCGTAACGCTCGCACAGCTTCTTCACCGCCGGCAGATAGCCCTCGCGCGGCATCGGAAAACCGTAGGTGGCGGGGATGGTTTCCATGATGACCGCTGCCACGTCGCGCTTGCGCAGCGCGTCCTCCATGGCGTTGAGGTCGTTGAAGGGTACCTGGACGAACTCGCCCGCGGTGTCTTCCGACAAGAAGAGCTTGGAGAAGCGATCATCGCCGGTCTTGAGCGCCAGGCCCGTGTGGCCGTGGTACGCCTTCACGATCGAGACGATCTTCTTCTTCTGCATGGCATGGCGCGCGGTCTTGAGCGCGATATCGATGGCTTCGCCGCCACCCGAGCCATAGGCCGTATATTTGAAATCGGGACCCGGCGCGCAGGCCGCGAGCGCTTCGGCGAGCGCCGTGCGAGCCAGCGCCGGAAAATGGTGATTGCCCATGTCGAAGCGGGCCGTGCCAGCCTTCAGCACTTCCACCAGTTCGGGGTGACGATGGCCGAGATTATAGGTACCGCCATTGAGATGGACGTCGATCAGGCGGCGTCCGTCCATGTCGTAAAGGTAGTAGGCCTCGCGCCGATCGATAACGAGATCGACGCCCATGTCCTGCCAGTCCTGGGTCTTGCCCGGGTTCCAAAACTCCCGAGATCTTTCGAGAAATTCCAGCTTCTCCTGGCTCATCGCATGGTCTCGTCGGTTGAATGTGGCGCTTGATTGCAAGCTGTTGCGCAAGTCCTAGGGTCAATCCGACCGCGCCGCTTGACAGCAACGGGGTGCGGATTGACAGCACCTGCTCAGGCGTGGGTGTCGAGATAGGCTTGCGCCAATGTCGCCGTGCCTTGTGCGAAGACCGGGGCCAGTTCCTGGGCGATCTCGACCTCTGGGTGCGACCCGATCCAGGCGAGCAGAGCCATGCGCCGCAACATCACGAACGTATCGATCTCGGCCTCCTCCTCAGCGGACAAAGGCCGTACCTTGCGGTACCCCTCCACCCAGGCCTGCTTGAGGGCGGGGACCTGGGGATGGTCCTCCATGAACGAGACGCCGGTGGCGAAGTCGTAGAGAAACCAGCCAAAGCCGCAATCGTCGAAGTCGATCAGCCGGGTCTTGTTTTCGTGAACCAACAGATTGGCAAGGCGCATATCGGCATGGATCAGGCCGTATCGCTCCGCACTCTTGCCGAATCGCGCAAGGCGACGCTGGATGGTGCTTTCGAGGCGTTCGAGCTGGTCGCCGATGGCGGCGTCTATGCCGGGGCCGTCGCGCCAGTCGCCCCAGGTCGGGGTCAAGCCAAACACCGTACTTTCATCCCAGGTCATCCTCTCGAAACCGGCCGGGCGCTGCCAGGACGACGAGTGCAGATGCGCGCGCGCTGCAATCTCGCCCAGCTGTGCGAATGGCGCAACCAGATCGTGATCGGGATTGGGCTCGTGGCCGGGGAGGAAAGCGAACATCACCATATGTCGAGGCGCCGGCAAGCCTTCCACGGCCGCCGTCTGGATCGGGCTTCCGTCGCGGCCGACCAAATAGCCGGGCGTCTCCACACCACCCCCACGGCCCAGCGCGTGTGACCATGCAAGTTCCGAGGCAATGGCATTGCGCGAATGATAGTTCTCGCGATGCACCCGCAGGATGGAGCGGAATCCGTCCGGCGCCTCGACGAGATAGGTTGCATTCTCGGATACGTTGATGAGGCGGGCCGAGGCTTCCGCCGGAACGTCCCAGCGGCTAAGCGACTGCTGCACGAGCCGCTGAAGCCGCTCAAGAGTTTCCTCTTGCGACATGGCAATCTCCAATTGTGTTTCAGGGAGCTATGACGGTCAGATGCCGGCGATCGCCTCGAGCGATTCCGGCAAGGTCTGCCCGCCGTCCACGATGATCTGCTGACCGGTGATGTAGCCGGCCTCGTCAGACGCAAAGAACAGAGCCGCGTTGCCGATGTCCTCAACCGCGCCCAGACGCTTGAGCGGGATCGAGGCAGCCATCGTGTCGAGATAAGCTTGGCCAAGTCCTTCCAGCCCCTCGGTGACGATGTTGCCCGGCATCACGGCATTGATGGTGGTGTTGTAGCGCGCCAGCTCCATGGAAGCGGTCTTGAGAAAGCCGAGCTGGCCTGCCTTCGAGGCGGCGTAGTGGGTCCAGCCGGGATAGCCGGTCACCGGTCCGGTGATCGAAGAGGTGAGCACAACGCGCCCCTTGCCCGCTTTCTCGAAATAGGGGATGCACGCCTTGACCGACAGGAACGCGCTCTTGAGATTGGTGGCCATCACGCGGTCCCATTCCGAAGGGTCGAGATCGACCATCTTGGCCTGCGGGAAGATGCCGGCATTGGCGCACAAAATATCCACGCCGCCGAAGGCATCCGCCGTGGCTCGTACCATCGCCCGGACCGAGTCCCAGTCGGCCACGTCGCAGGAAACGGCCTCGGCCGTGCCTCCGGCCGCGCGAAGTTCGGCGACGGCAGCTTCAGCGGCTTCCTTGCCCCGTGCCGCGATCATGACTTTGGCGCCCTGCGCAGCGAAGACGCGAGCGATACCACGGCCGATGCCCTTCGACCCGCCGGTCACGATGACGCTTCTGCCTTTGATCGACGTCAGCATGTTCTTCCTCCCATTGTTCAGGATCTGCTCGCGCGGGCCGTGCGCAAGGCGCGCAGCAGCTGCGGGACGATCATTGCTATCAAGACGATGACGATTGAGCTGGTAACGGCGATCATGCCGAGCGCCGGCACCTGCGGCGAGTAGCCGGAAACCATCTTGGCGTAGAGCCATTTCGGCAATGTGGAGTCGGCGCCCGTCGTGAACAGCGAAAGCGGGAAATTCCCCCAGCTCAGCAGGAAGGCAAACAGGCCGGAGCTGATCACACCCGGCATGAGCAGCGGGATGGTGAGTTCTTTCAAAATCTGCCACGTGGAGGCGCCGAGATCGCGCGCGGCTTCCTCGAGCATCGGGTCGAAGCTGTAGGCCTGGATGGCCACGATCAAGGTGGCGATGGGCGCGATCCATACCAGGTGCGCGACAATGGCCGTTTTCCATGTCGGCACGATGCCAAGGGAGTTGAACCAGATGAGCAGGGCAAGCCCCAGCACCGCCTGCGGGAAGAATATCGGCAGCAGAACGAGTTTCTGGAACAGGCTGCGATACCGCCACTGGTAACGCGCGAACGCCAGGCCGCCGAAAAAGCCCAAGACCATAGAGACCATGGTCACGATCGTCGCGATCGTCAGCGAGGTGTGGACGAGTTCGCTGACCGTAGCGCTTGCCAAGGCGCTTTCGTACCACTGCAGCGTGTAGGCCTGGATCGGAAACGACAGATAGCGCGCCTTGGCTGCCGAGGCGAACCCCACCGACACGATCGGCAGATAGAGGAAGGCCACTACCAGCAGGCCGTAGCAGACCAGGACTATCGATGTGATGCGCGACGTCTTCATGAGCGCTTGCGTCCCATGATGGCATCAAGATCGATGCGCGAGATGGTTGCAATCGCGAGAGCGCCGATGACGAGGATCAGGCTCATTGCCAGAGCCGAGCCCAAAGGCCAGTTCTGCCCGTAGGAGAAGGCCGTCTCGACCTCGGAGGCGATCACGATGACGGACTGGCCGCCGAGCAGCTTGGATTCCGCCAGCGCGCCGGCCGCAAGCACGAAGCACAGCAACGAGCCGACCAGAATACCGGGGGCGGCCAGCGGAAGATCGATCTCCCAAAGGATGCGCCAGCGAGAGGCGCCGAGATCCGCGGCCGCCTGACGGGCGTCGTCCGGCACCATGGCGATGCCTTGCGTGAGCGGAAACAGCATGAACGGGAAATAGACGTAGACCAGGCCGAAGACGGTGATCGGGATGTTGTAGAGCGCGCCTTCCAGCCGAAGGCCCGTCAGTTCATTCAGGTAGCCGTCGACTAGACCGCCCTTCATGAGGGTAACGACCCAGCCAAACAGCCGGATGTTTTCCGAGACGAACAAGGTGACTGCGACCGCTATGGTCAGGAAGAGCGTGAACCTTCCGAAAACCTTGGCCATGCCATAGGCCAGCGGCCAGCACAGCAGGAACAGGATCACTGTTGCCGTGAATGCCATGGCAAGCGACCACAACAGCGACTTGTAGTAGCCCTGCTTGAAGAACACCGCATAGGCGGAAAAGTCGGGAATATGGGCCATGTCGAAGACACGCTGCGGCATGATCGAGAAGCCGGCGATGACGACAAGCGGCGCAAGGAAGCTTGCTGCAAGGAGCAGGCTCAGAGGCAGCGCGCACAAGGTTCCGAGCTTGCGGTCCAGGCTGTTCATTGGCGCTCTTGCCCAATGATATGGCAATGTTCCACGTCCCAGCCGAGCACCACCTCGTCGCCCGGCTTGCCCCTGAAGCGGTCCTCGCGGAGCTTCTCAACGGTGACAAGGGAGCCGTCCCGCCTTTCCACCTCGTAGTGCATGCGCGAGCCCAACAGGTACTCCGCACGGACGACCCCGCTCAGCTGAAAATCGCTCACCTGGCCCTTTTCGAGGAAATGCACGAATTCCGGCCGGACCATCAGCGTCGCGCTGTCTCCAGGGAGCAGCTCCGCCGCTACCGGCGTCGAACCCGCGGGAAGGTTGATCGCAATTCCGTCGCCGCTCAGGCTGCCGTCTCTGTCGACTTCAACGTCGAACAGATTGACCTCGCCCATGAATTCCGCGACGAAACGGCTCGTTGGGCGCGCATAGATCTCGTCGGCCACCGCGATCTGCTCGAAGCGCCCGGCCCGCATGATGGCGATGCGATCCGACATCACCATCGCCTCTTCCAGGGAATGGGTGATGTAGACGAAGGTCTTGCCGGTGCGCGTGTGAAGGTCCTTCAGCTCCTTCTCGAGCGTCTTGCGCAGACGGTAGTCCAGCGCGGACAAGGGCTCGTCGAAGAACAGGATTTCCGGATCGAACGCCAGCGCCCGCGCCAGCGCCACGCGCTGCCTTTCGCCGCCGGAGATCTGCGTCACTCCCTTGCCGTAGTAGTCCTCTCGCAGGCGCAGGAGTTCCATCAGCTCGAGCGCCCGCTTCTTGCGCTCGGCGGCAGGCACGCCGCGGATCTTGAGCGGGAACTCGATGTTCTGGCCGATGCTACGGTGCGGAAACAGAGCCAGCGACTGGAAGACCATGCAGGTCGGCCGCTTGTTCGCCGGCAGGCGCTCGATGCGCCTGTCGCGCAGCCAGATCGCGCCGGACGTCGGCTCGTCCATGCCCACCAGCAAACGGATCAGCGTGGTCTTTCCACTTCCCGACGGACCGACGATGGTCAGAAACTCTCCGTCGGCGATATCAAGGCTGATGTCGCGCAGGACGGTCAGCCCGCCGAAACGCTTGACTATGTTTTCGAGCCGCAGGATGGGATTGCCCGGCATCGGTCTACCTTGAAGCTGGTCTACTAGGGTCACCGCATTGCGGGCTGCCTCGGCCTCCGCCTGAGGCAGCCCGTGATGGATCAGCGGCGCTTTGCTGCGGTGTAGATGGCGTTCAAGGCGTTGTAGTCCTTGATGACATTGTACTGGAGCGAACGGGACAGCTCTTCGTCGATGCTGTCCCACTGGATCGCATCGAGCTCCTCGGGCGTGTATTTGGCGAAAACTGCCGGGTCGCCCATCTGGGTGACCGGGTTGTATGTGCCTTCGGCAAAGCTGACTGTCTTTGCAATGTCGGGCTGCTGCACGAAGTCCAGGAAATCCTCGGCCAGCCCCGACGGGTCTGGGTTGTTGATCGCGGAGGTCAGCTCGACCCAGACCAGACCACCCTTGCCGTCAACCGGCCCTCTGCGTGGCGTGATCGCGCGGACATTGGAATTTCCGTCGAAGCGAGCTGGCGAGGCGGTATAGGTGCCGCCGGTGAAATAGGCGTCGATCTCGCCATTGATGAGGGCGGTGGTCATCGCCACCAGATCGTCGGTGAGGAGCTTGGCGTTGCCGAAGATCGCTTCGGCCGTGCTCTTGAACGTCGTCCGCTTGGCGTCGTCCATGTCGCTGAACGGATCGAGGTCGCCGGCCAGGCAAAGATGCATGATATTCCAGTCGCCATAGGTCAGGACACCGTATCGGTCCTTCATGGCCGGATCGAAAAACAGCTTCCAACCCTGGTCTTCGGCCATCTCGCGGCTGATCTTGTCGGTGTTTACCACGAAGCTGAAAGGCCCGTAGCGCTGCGGCATGCCGAGCAGATCCCCGGTGTCGGAGAAGGCCAGCGGGTACGGCTTGGCGAACTCGCCGCTCATCTTTTCGAAATAGCCCATGAAGCGCTCCTTGTTGAGCGGCTTGATGAGGCCTTCGGGAAACAGGCGGCGGGCCCAAGGCTGATTGACGTTGAGCACGTCCCAGACATTCATCTCACCCGCACGAAGACGGTTGATCATGTCCGGGTCCGAAGTGCCGCTTTCGGCGCGCACGCGTGCGCCAGGATGTAGCTCCCGGAAGGGGCCGAGAACATTGTCCGTGTTGTAGCCCTCCCAGCACAGTATGTTCAGTTCGTTGTCGCGGGCGGCGAACGCACTGCCTGTTCGCCCGGCCACAGCCGCCCCGGCGATGCCGGCGAGACCCATGTTGAATGCTCTGCGTGAAAGCTTCATGCGCAACCTCCCGATCGTGCCGTTATTGATCAGCCTCTGCGGGCCTTACGGTGGGTTATATTCGGCGCTCAAGAAACCAGCTTGACATCTACTTGACCGAATTTGACATACCGCAAGCAAGTTGCCGAACGTGCACGGCATGACTTGCCAAATCTCAAACCGGGTGGATAATCGGCTCCAATCTTCAAGACAGATTGCAGCACTCGGGGAGGAGGCGCTCAATGCTGGAGGGGGGCGAGGCGCGCCCGCATGCGCCACCGAAAGTCCTGGCATCGGCCGCCAATGGCGTGATCGAGCTGATACAGCGTAAGGGCGGCTGTGCTGAAGCGATATTCGCCAGCGCATCGATCCGCATGTCGGACGTGGGTTGTCCGACAAACGAACTCAATCTGCATCAGTATTGTACGCTTTTCGAGCAGGCCGCTCGACAGACCGGGAATGACAACTTCGGCCTGGAGTTTGGAGCCCAGTTCCAGCCCAAGGAACTCGGGCCATTGGGATACGCCGCGATATCTTCGCCCACTCTCGGCGCGGCGCTTCGCAATGTCGAGGCTTATTTTCCAGCCCACCAGGGACAGTCGACCTTCAGCTTCATTCCGGAAGGCGACATAGTCTGGCTGAGCTACCAGATAACCGACCCACGCATCGCGGACCGCCGCCAGGATGCGGAACTCTCGCTCGGCATGTTCTGCAACATCTTCCGGCAGGCGCTGGGGAAGAACTGGGCGCCGCTGGAGGTGAGGTTCGAGCATTCCAAACCCGATGGCGCCAGCGACCATTCCCGTTATTTCAACGCGCCGGTTCAGTTCGGCAGGCGCACCAACGCCTTCGCCTTCCGCCGCGACGTGCTTGGCAGCAAGATGCCGGAGCCGGATCCATATCTGTTTGCAATCATCGAAGCCTTGCTGCGGTCGCGGCGCGATTTCGCCGGCGACCCGCAAGACATCGTCTCGATATTGCGCAACCAGGTAAAGATGCATCTGGGCGAGCGCACGCCCAGCATGACGGACATCTCGGTCATCCTGGGAATGAGCAGCGCGACCCTGCAGCGGCAGCTGAAGGAGATCGGCGTCACCTACAACGACATACTGCGCTCTGCGCGTGAGGAGCTTGCGCTGCATTACATGAAGAACAGCGACATGCCCTTGACCGACGTGGCGCTAAATCTCGGCTATTCGGAACTGTCGGCCTTCTCCCGCGCCTTCCGCAACTGGACCGGCATGAGCCCGCACCGCTTCCGTCGCATCGGCGCGTTCAGCAAGTAGGCGCCTAAGAGTCAGCCAGATGATGTCCCAAGGAGTGGTGTAGCTTCGGCGCTGGCCGTGCTTTCCGGCTTGGGCCGGGAACGGATCGGCTTGCCGCAGCGGGCAGGCTGATGAGCGGATCATCGCTCATTGCGGCGACATCATCAGCGCGAAGCCTGTGCGGCCTTCATCGCTTCGCAGGTGGGTCTCGTTTGGAAGCTGGTGTCGGACCCCTGCGCTCGGCCGGCTCCCTCGTGGCCGAAATCAAACGCGACGAAACCGGCGATCGTCTTGGTCCTGTTCACGCCACGAGGCATGGCAAGCGCTACCGCCACTATGTCTCCCGGCGGTTGTTGAGCGGCGTGGGCAAGGACGACGCAACCGGCTGGCGGCTTGCCGCATCCGAGATCGAGCCGGTCGTCAACGCTGAACTCTGCGCACTGCCCGCTGACGAGGCCGCCATCAGCGGTTGGGTCTGTGCCTTAAGGTCTCCAGCCCAAATGATGCCCGCGCTTGCTGCAGCCCGGCAGTTCCGAGCCGACGCCCCGGATCAGCAGAGACAGCGCTGCGGCATGATCTCCAGAGTATTTGCCCGAATCACGTTGTCGCCGGGCTGCATCCGCTTCGAAGCCCGACCGGGGCACTTGCTCGATAAGCTTCTGGGCGGCGTTGTCCCATCAGTTGGCGATGGCAAGCCGGGCGGCGCCGAAAATGCCCCGCGCCGCCTGCTTGGGACCGGTCGTCTTTGTTGACGACCACGCGGCGGCAAGGACGACCCGGCAAGCCGGCGCGCATGATTCGCGATGCAGCCTGTATCATGGCGATGCAGCAACCATCGAACCCCTAAACCAGTGGGCACCGACCGGCCGTATCAGCCCAATTCCAGCCGAAAACTCGACCTCAGGACCGCGCCCCGACCAAAACCGGCCACTAAGCCGCAGAAATGGCGAGACTATTCTCGGAATGAAAAAACAGTCTGTTTTGGCGAAGACTGTTTGGTGGAGCCAAGCGGGGGAGCCGGCGAAACACCAAAAACCGCAGAACTCCGGCCTTTTCTCCGTTGCTCAGCGTGGGGACGGTAGCAGCTTTGCGTAGCAAATCAAGGCGCTGAAAGGACATTGGAGACGAGGCGAGTTTGATGCTACAGGTTGCACGAACAGTGCGATCATAGGAACCGATGGACTACTTCGAGTTCGCAGCCCGCTATCCTGACTTTGCAATTGAAGCGAAGCTTGCAAAGCGACGAATGGAAGAGGTCTCACATGCCGTTAGACAGGCATCATCCCGTGATCGTCGTCGTATACTCCTGCGACGACTACTTCTCGAAGATTTCTCGACCCGGCTCCATTTTGCCTTCGAGGGCGTTCGTAGGGCGGAGCGGCTTGCATCCTACGAGCCGAGGGAGATCAGCCGGATCGCAACCGAGTTAAATGTTTACGCCCCGCTTTGTGAGCCTGTGGAAACCTGCGTCATTAGACGCGGTTCTCGCAGTCGAAGGATTTTCAGTTTTCGTCCTAGATCACGCGCCCGACAGTTATTAGTCGCGGAAGCAATCAAGGCGATCCACGCTCCCTTCCCCAACCAGTTCACGGTTGACGGAGGGGTGCCGGCAGCACTTGATGCTGTTGAGCAAGGTGTCCGGGATGGCTTCGTATTCGGCAGAGAACTCGATATTCGGGATTTCTATCCGAGCGTCCAGCTTGGGCACCTTGTAAGTGTGCTCCATCCACTCCCAAGAGCGGTTGTAGAAAATACGGTCTGGATGGGCGATGCCGTGCCCCTAGAAGGTCCTGATCTCTTTCTACATGGAGTAGACGCTGATGGCCCACTTCCCGTCAGAGGCTTGCGCGGATTGCCGCAAGGTTCGGCCTGTTCACCCATCGCCGCCGAGAGGCTTGTTGCCGACGTGATACGCGAATTGCCTACGGGCGTCCGCGTCATCACCTACGCCGACAACATTATGCTTCTAAGCGAGACAAAGGACGGGGTGGAGCAGGCGACGACGGCCCTTGCTGCGGAATTAGAAGCGCGTTCGGCAGGGTCTCTGACGTTGAAGGCCCCTTACGGCGAAATCTACGATGCACGGATTGAAACCGTGCGCTTTCTTGGGCGGGAGGGCGAGGTTTATCACAAAGCGGGCGAGACCGGCATTGACTGGCCCCCAAACTACTTTGTTCTTAATCAAATCTTCGAATTGATTGAGGAGCCTTCCACGCCGAGTGACCTCCTCCGCACACAAATTCGTCGTGTGGAGAAGTGGGGTCGAACATATCCGCGTTGGATGCGAGGAGCCGAACATCGATTGCGATTGCTCGCTCAACTCAAAGCTAAGCAAGCCTATCTTTCCGGGAGAGTTGAAAGGAGCGTTCTCGTCGGAGAAATCGAACGACACTGGCGCGCGCTCGGCTCAGCAAGTCCTCTGGATGAACTTCTCCCCGAACCACCGCTGGGAAGCGCCACTTCGCGAGACGATTTGGCAGGTCTCATCACCCAAAGACGCGCACGCATTCAATCACACCGGTTGTCTTAGCCCCCGACGTGGAGAAAGGTATTTTCCGAGCGAAATTGACGCAGATGCAACAAGTTGCAACTGCAACTAAATGCTCTAATCCGTTGATACGAGCACTTGCAGACACCCAGTTTTCCGCCTCTATCGCGGAATGTGGACGCCATAGCTCTGCGACGCCGTGCCGAATACGTCGGTGATCTGCAGCCCGTATTTGGCGCGTAGCTGCCCGGCGAGGTCGACCGGGGTCAGGGAGAGCCGAGCAAACCATTCGTCACCAGTGACGGCGTATTGGGCGACAATGGCACGCCAGCGGTCGGGGCTGCGGAAGCGCTGATGCAATGCGAGGTGGATCGACTGTGTCAGCGCGTGCGGATGCCAATGATAGTAACTCTCCGAATGCAATTGCACGCGATCCGTCCGGCCGGAGATGCAACAGACAGTCGGCTTCGCCATCAGCCTATTGTCGATCAAGAACATGACTAGCTGCCAGCCGCGCACGCGTTCTTCATGCGTGAAGCCGTTATAGACCGGAAGCGCGCCCCACGGCCATTTGCGGAGGCCTTTCATTGCGGCCCCGTTGCTAAGGGATCGGCCTCGACTGCCAGCGGTGCAACTTGTGCACCGAGGCGTGTCAGAATGCCGGCAACCTGATCGGCACACATGCTAATGATCTCGGGGCGCTCCAACCCGGCGCCAACACTGATCGGAATGAGCACGCGGCGGTCCTTCTCGACCATAGCCGTGGTCTGGCCGGGGAGCACCGTTCCGCGCCGGAGCGCGTCCAGCACATAGGGTGGCGCGAAGTTATCGAACCGCAGCCAGAGCGGCGACAGCCTGTGTGTGGCCCAAGCCGCGCAGTCGAAAGCGAGAAAGAACACGATGTCGCCGGAACGTAGATAGCGGCCGTAATAACCGAGACCGCCGGCAGCCGTGAGCCGCTTCGTATCGCAGATGCCGTCGCCGATCAGCGCCTCGCCGACATCGTAGGCGATTTGGCCAAGCTGCATGTAGCGCTGCGGAATGTCGGCGGCGGTCAGTTCCTCGCTGCGGAAGGGAATGAAGGCTTCCGTGTCCATACGCTCGCACAGACCGACGAGCTGGCGCACATCGTCCAGCCGCTCGGTCTCGCGCGCAATCTCCATCTCGCGCAGGATGGCAGACAACACAGCCCGCCAGCTCGTCAGAACAAAGGAATGGCCCGGCCCGAACGACGCATGCCAAAGCTCGGCTTGCGCCTCGCGCCGCTGGCCAAGATCATGGCCGCCGCTTTTCAGGCGCTTGGTCAGTTCCGACCACAGCGCCGTCATCCGGGCGGACGGGACCACGAAGACCAGCGCTCCGGGTTGGTCCGGGGACAGCCGCGCGGCATAGGTCAGCGGCTGATTGGCGGTCAAACCTGCCCAAAATTTACACTCCACGACACAGTGCCGCTTGAGGTCTGCACCACAGCCCTCGATATCGGGTCGGGCTTGGTCATCTGCGGCCGCCTGCGTGGCGAAGGAGAGGTCGGCGGGCATCGCCACCCCGCCGGCCCCGGCAAGCGCCCTGAACGCCACTCGGGCCGCAGGCGAGCGCGACAGGATAAAGCCCAGCGCCTCGATGGCGATATTCTCGGGGGACGGCGCGAACCGCGTGGCAAGATGCGCAAACAGCGTCTCGGTCATTGCGGGCAAGCCACCCCCATACGAGAGGCCCTCCCTGACTTCGACTGCGTTGGAAAACCCTCCCCCAAAACATTGGTGAGATAAGGGTCGCGTGTGTGCGTGCTGCGTTCATCGCATAGATGAAGCCGCGCAAAGGCAACCATCAGAAGCTCACGTCTGGGCTATCGACACATGCCGCCCTGTTGACATTCGGGTTCTGCGCCAGCATCTGTTCGACGGCCGGAGCGACAACATCTTTGGCCGCTATGCCATATCGCCGGATGATTTCGTCCCGCAGCACGACGACTTGCGCCGTCATTCTGGGCAGCGGCACCCCTTTACAGACTATCAGCAGATATTCGCCCATCACGAGCGTGTTGAGCAGTTGCTTGTCGGTAACCGAACCGAAGAGCGCCTGTCCTCCTCGCGTAACGCCCGGCGTGGTCGGCGCATACTGAGCAAAGGCCGGCGTTATCATACTGGCCGTAATGCCTACGACGACATTACGGAGAGCGTTTTTTCGTCTCGAAAGTTTGCATGAGGTCGCGGCATCTGCATCAACGCATCGCTGAGCCGCCCCAGCTTCATGATCGTTTATCACGCGATTTCCCCCGGTGGGCTGTGCTGTCGGTCCGTCCCCGCAGCGTGCCCTTGATCTTGGTGATCGGGGTGTTAGCAACCGGATAGTCTCGGCCCCATGGCCTTTAGCTCGGAGAGCCTGTTGCATACGCCACAGGCACCCCGACCATACAGGTCAAGGCTGGCGTCCTTCCGGTGGACACCAAACCGGACTATCCGAGGTTGCTACGCCCCAGCGCTGCACGTTACAACGCCAACATCGTTTTGGCGGGTGTGCCACACCTCTGTCAATCGCTTGGCTCGCGACAACTGCCAAGACCGGTTGAGCAAAACTTGGTCTTCAACGCCAAATCAGATACTTGTCTCAAACACTTGAGAGCTGATGGGCGATGGTAACGAATGCCGACACTGCGATGGTTGACGAGGGACGATGACATTAGGGCTGCCGGAACGGTGCCCTACCGACTGCTTGAGGAAGTCCCTGACCTCGGCTATGGCGACCGCAACACCGGTGACATGCTAATTCAGGGCGACAACCTCGATGCTTTGAAGGCACTGCTGCCGTTCTATGCCGGTCAGGTGAAGTGCATCTTCATCGACCCGCCCTACAATACGAAGTCTGCGTTCGAGCACTACGACGACAATTTGGAGCACTCGCAGTGGCTGGCGATGATGTGGCCCCGCCTCGAACTGTTGCGTGAGTTGTTGTCGGAGGACGGTTCCATCTGGGTCAGCATTGACGACAACGAGGGCCACTATCTCAAGGTCCTGATGGACGAGGTGTTCGGGCGGAGGAATTTCATCACCACGGTGATCTGGCATAAGATGTTTTCAGTGAAGAACTCGGCGCAGCATTTCTCTGAAGATCATGATTATGTTTCGGTCTTTTCGCGCAACAAAGACGTCTGGCGTCCAAATGAGCTTCCGCGATCCGAAAAGCAGGACGCCATGTATAAGAACCCGGATAACGATCCTCGCGGACCTTGGACCTCCGGCGACTTCTCTGCTCGAAATTTCTATGGAGCGGGGACCTACCCTATCACCAATCCGGCGGGGCGCGTGATCGCTGGCCCCCCGCCCGGCATGTATTGGCGCTTCTCGAAGGAGAAGCTAGCTGAACTAGACGCGGACAATCGCATCTGGTGGGGTAAAGATGGAAACGGCGTGCCTCGATTGAAGCGGTTTCTATCCGAAGTGAAGGGCGGTCGGGTTCCACAAACCATCTGGCAGCACGCAGAAGTCGGCCACACTCAAGAGGCGAAGAAAGAAGTCGTAGCATTGGATGCTAACGACGTTTTCAGCACCCCAAAGCCCGAGCGCCTGCTCCAGAGGGTGCTGACCATCGCCACCAATCCCGGCGACCTTGTTCTCGATAGCTTCCTCGGCTCGGGCACGACTGCCGCCGTAGCTCAGAAAATGGGCCGCCGTTACATCGGCATCGAAATGGGCGACCATGCCGAGACCCATTGCCAGCCGCGTTTGCAGAAAGTCGTGGATGGTGAGCAGGGCGGCATCTCCGAGGCGGCAAACTGGAAAGGCGGCGGCGGCTTCCGCTTCTATCGTCTCGGCGCATCGGTATTTGACGAGACTGGTCAAATACGACCCGACATCGAGTTCCCGGTGCTCGCGGCTCACGTGTGGTTTTCGGAAGTCCGGTCCCCATGGTCGAAGCCTTATCCGCTATCTCCAGTGCTCGGGCTTCATGATGGCCGTGCCTATGGGCTGCTCTACAACGGCATCTTGGGCGACAAGTCGGCCAGCGGCGGCAACGTGCTGACGAGGAAGACGCTGGCCGCGATCCGAGACGCGCTGCCCGAGGGCTTCGCTGGTCCCGTCACGGTCTATGGCGAACGCTCCGCGCTGTCTGATGCTTCGCTGCTGCACGAGCAGATCACCTTCAAGCAGACCCCCTATGACGTAAAGGCGCGGGCGTGATGCAACTCAAGACTTATCAGGCCCAGACGCTAGGCACTCTGCGACGGTTCCTCGAAAAGGCCCGCGTGGAAGGCCCCGGCGCTGCTTATGAGGCCATCGTCAACGAACCGGAAATGGCGAGGCGGCTGAAAGGCTTCGCAGGCTCCTACAAGGCTCTGAACGGTCTGGACGAGACACCCTATGTCTGCCTGCGGCTGCCGACCGGCGGCGGCAAGACCGTGCTCGCTGCCCACGCCGTCAATATCGCCAAGGAGACATGGATCGAACGCGACTATCCGCTGGTGCTGTGGCTGGTCCCCACGACCACGATCCGCAAACAGACCGTGGACGCGCTCAAGAACCCGCGCCATCCCTATCGCGCCGCGCTGGACGATGCTTTCTCCGGTCGCGTCCGCGTCTTCGACATCGGCGATTTCACCCAACTCCTGCCGCATGACCTGCGCTCGAATTGCTGCGTCGTCGTCGCCACAATCCAAACACTGCGCGTCAAGGACACCGAGGGCCGCAAGGTCTATTCGCACCACGAGATGCTGGAGCCACATTTCACAGGCGTGCCTGACAAGATGCCGGGGCTGGAGATCATCGAAGCCGGCAGGGGCGCGGGCACAATCAAGTTCTCATTCGCGAACCTGATGCACCTGCACCGCCCGCTGATGATCGTTGACGAGGCGCATAAGGCTGTCACGGGCCTATCCCGCGAAATGCAGAGCCGCGTAAACCCGACCGCCATCATCGAGTTCACGGCGACCCCGCGCACCAACTCGAACATCCTGCACTCGGTGTCGGCTCAGGAACTTAAAGACGAGGAAATGATCAAGCTGCCGGTCATGCTCGCCGAGCATCAGACGTGGCAGGCCGCCGTGACCGGGGCGATCTCGAAACGCGCCGAGCTTGCCGAGGATGCGAGCCGGGAGCGCGACTACATCCGGCCCATCGTCCTGTTTCAGGCCCAGAACAAGGATGAGGAAGTCACCGTCGCCGTGCTCAAGCAACACCTGATCGACGTGGAAGGCATCGAGAAGCACCGCATCGCCGTTGCCACCGGTGACCAGCGCGACCTCGACGGCATCAATCTGTTCGATCCGGCATGTGAAATTGATTTCATCATCACGGTCGAGGCACTGAAGGAGGGCTGGGACTGCTCTTTCGCCTATGTTTTCTGCTCTGTCGCGAACATTTACAGCGCAACCGATGCCGAGCAGCTACTGGGGCGCGTGCTGCGGATGCCTTACGCCAAGCGGCGGTCGGTCCAGTCGCTCAACCGCGCTTATGCCAACCTGACCTCGAAATCGTTCTCGGAAGCCGCCTATGCTCTGAAAGACCGGCTCGTCGCCATGGGCTTCGAGGAAGGCGAGGCCGAGGACAATATCATCCCCGAGCAGCTTGACCTGAGCGAAGGTCTGTTCGGCCATGCTCGCCGTCCGCAGCCGAGCGTCACCGTATCGCTCGACGCCGACGCTGCTGCCGTAAAGGAACTGGAGGCTGTCGCGCCGTCCAAGGTTCGCGTCACTGCCGGCGGGGACGGCAAACCCGTGGTGAAGATCACCGGCTTCCTCAGCCCCGCCGAGAAAGAGAAGCTGATCGCGGCCCTGCCCGATACGGAAGTCGGCAGCTTCTCCGAACAGGTCGCCAGCTATGAGGCCGAACATCTGCACCAAGCCTCGCCTGCGGAGCGGGGTGAGACCTTCACCGTTCCTGCGCTGATGGCGTGGGTGCAGGGCGAGCTTGAACTCGCCGACACCGACATCCTCATGGAGTATCACGACTGGTCGCTTGCCGACCATTCGCCAAAGCTGGAGGCCAAGGACTTCGCGATACAGGCGACGGCGCACACGTTCGAGATCGACATCGACCAGCAGCGGCTGTTCGTGAAGCACGCCGACCAGAGCGCCCAGCTTCTGCTCGACATCCCGGTCGAAGGGTGGAGCGAGCAGACGCTCGTGCTGTTCCTCGACCGTCAGGTGCGGGATAAGTTCATCGGACAAGGGGAGCTCGTCCGCTGGCTGACCGACCTCGTGAACTACCTCACCGGCCCGCGTAACATCCCGATGTCGGCGCTGATGCAGTGCAAGTATCCGCTGGCCCGCAAGGTCAAGGAGCGTATCGCCGACATTCGCACCAAAGAGCGCGAGGGCGTCTATCAACGCTCGCTGTTCGCGTCGGAGGCGAAGCCCGAAATCTCCTTCGACAACGGCTTCTTGTTCGCCGACGACATGTTCGCCGGGGTCCGCACCTATCGCGGCTCCTATCGGTTCTCGAAACACTTTACCGGCTGGGACCGGGTGGCGGCATTCGATGGTGCGGACGATGGGGAGGAACTGGCCTGCGCGAAGCTGCTCGACAGCCTGACCGAGGTAAAGCACTGGATCAGGAACGTTCCGAGGCACCCGGATGCGTTCTGGCTGCCTACTGCCTCGGGCAGGTTCTACCCGGACTTCGTAGCGGAACTGACCGATGGCCGCATCCTCGGGGTCGAATACAAGGGTGCGCATCTGACCGATGCTGCGGACACTGACGAGAAACGCGCCATCGGGGCGCTGTGGGAGAAGGCCAGCGGCGGCAAGGGTCTGTTCCTCATGGCCGAGAAACAGGTGGAAGGACAAGACGTGCGGCAGCAGATGCTGAACAAAATCCGGTAGGCACGCGCGGCAGATGGTGACGAAAGAGGTCAACCATTCGAAAAAGACGCCAGTATGCGATAGACCGAGGCCCGACCGATCCCGAGTTGCCGCGCGATGCCGCTGGCTCCGATACCTGCGGCTTTCAGATCGACAACGGATTGCTCTTTGGCGCGAGCCGTTGGCTTTCGGCCCTTGTATTTGCCTGCCGCCTTGGCCACCGCAATGCCCTCGCGCTGCCGCTGCAGCATGACTTCCCGTTCGAACTGTGCCATGGCGGCGAATACCGTGAGCAACATTCGACCGGACGGCGACCGCGTGTCGACTTCCCCGCCGCCAAAATCGAGAATGCGCAGCGCAACGCCCTTTCGCTCCAATTCTTCGACGATGGAGAGGAGATGCGATGTCGAGCGTGCCAAGCGGTCGAGCCGGGTCACCAATAGCACGTCTCCTTCTCGGACGAAGTCGAGCGCCGCTTTCAGTTGCCGACGCTCGCCGACCGAAGAGACCTGCTCGGCGAAAATCTTCGTGCAACCTGTTGCGCCGGCAAGATCGCGCTTCTGCGCCTCCAGCCCGGCGGCCTGTTCGGCAGTCGAGGTTCTGGCATATCCGACGAGCATTCCGGCCCCCTGTGTCTCACATCAGTCTAGAGACAATCCGGGAACTGTATCAAAACTCAAGCGATAACTTATTTGAGACGCCGCTTAAGTGCATAGCCAATGTCTCGCTGGGGCAAGCCCTTGAGAGATATTCCTGTGGAGGACCAGCGCACCCTTTGCCCCAGCGGGCACTCCCGTACTAAGCTCCTACGCCCCAATGTATTTTGTGAGGGGCAATGCTATGTACGGTACGAGGTAGTACGCCGGATCCCACTCGGCGCGGCTGGTGGGCCATTGGAAGCAACAGATGAAGCCAGACCTTCGGGGTTTTGCCTTTGCCAGCCGACTAAGCGAGAATGGCAGAAATACAAGCGCCTTCGCTTCGCTCGAAGAGGAACTCCCAATTAGCTCAATTCCCCAGAAGAAGCGGCCGCCTCAGAAAGAACCCAAGGCAGCGCCTCAGAAGGAACCCGCGCAGCCTCAGCTTGCCAGTCTGCGGCGTAGAAACAGCAATGGGAGCGAGCTATTCCACTTTGTTGAGCCTCAGCATCACGCATCTGACATCGTCCTCGACGCTGAGAATTACAGGCTCCTTTCGGAGATTGCTGAGGAATTCCGGAGAGGCGATGACCTTCGCAGGTTTGGTCTTAAACCGAGATCCAAGCTGCTGTTTTGCGGCCCGCCCGGGTGTGGCAAGACGCTGTGTGCGGAAGTACTAGCGTACGAACTCAAGTTGCCGCTTTTGGTGGCACGGCTCGACGGGATTATTACCACCTTTCTCGGGGAAACTGCCAGCAACTTGCGGCAACTATTCGATGTGGCGGCTAGCGTGCGCAGCGTGCTATTTCTGGATGAGTTCGATGCGTTGGCTCGAACTAGAATGGACGGCAATGAGCACAGCGAAATTCGCCGAGTTGTGAATAGCCTTCTCACGCTGATTGAGGACTTCAAAGGACGCGGATTGCTGATAGCCGCGACCAATCTTCAATCATCAATCGACGCAGCGGCTTGGAGACGCTTCGACGAAGTCGTACTTTTCAAATATCCCACGCGAACTCAAATCCTGCGGCTGATTAGGGCGAAGACAAAAAACTTCACGGCAGAAGTCGACTTCAGCGATTTCATAGACGATTTGGCGGGCATGTCGTTCGCCGAAGTCGAACGCATTTGCCTCGCAGCAATAAAGCGAGAAATCGTGCACGGAAACTCAACCTTAGGTCGTCAAGCCTTTGCGTCAGCAGTGAGAGATGAGAAACGGCGGATTGCCATCCGCACAAAAATCCGGGGTGATGACACGCCCTAAGCTGAGGGAGGGGGCATGGCAACGTATGAGCATTTGCCGCTAAAGCGGATTGAGGGAGAGCTTCAGCGACGCAAGAACGGCTTCCCCGGAGGAGTGCAGCGCCAACCTTCGGAGCATGGGAAGAAAATCAAGGCTGATATAGATGCTACGCAGGCCGATTTTAAGAAGCTGCCTCAGATAGAAGGCGTCGATCCTTCCCTCATTCTCAAGATCAAAGTTGCCGGCCTAATTCAGGATGATGATTGGCGCAAACTTGGTCTCAGCATCCTCTCTATTGACGGCGACAAGACGACTGTCCTCTTCGCTAACGATAAATCACTCGCGTCCTTCCACCAAAAGGTGGATGCGTATCGCAGTGGGCCGCCTGACGGGCAAAAGCATCCTCAGTTTGCCCAACTGATCGGCTCTATCGAAAGCGTTTCACTTGTAGAGCCAGAAGATCGAATCGGAAGAGTTCTGAGGTCGAATGGATTTAGTGACCCCACCGACTTTAAGCCAGATCAGGAATATACTCTCGATTTCGAACTGCATCGCCCAAATTCCGAGGACGACGCTCATTTATTTATTTTTCGGCTGGAGAAGTTGATCGGCGCTCACGCGGGTAAAGTCCTGAGCGTCTACAATGGACAACACCTGCTCCTCGTCCGCGCGAATTGTCTCGGCAAGTCTGTCATCGAAGCGCTGGCAATGCCCGAGGTGGCAGTCATCGACCTGCCGCCGCAACCCGATCTCGCTACTGCTGACCTGAGCGACATGGACTTAGCAGGGATTGAAGGAGGAGCGCCTCCAAATGAAAATGCGATCGTCATTGGGATTGTCGATAGCGGGGTAAATTTCGGCCACAAGCTCCTCACAGCCACGGAAGCAGGTTCATTCTCTGCCTCAGCTAGCTTTGGTCCTGAGGACGAAGGCGGGCATGGCACTTCCGTAGCGTCAATAGCTGCGTATGGGGATATTCAGGCACGTATCGCGGCAAACGATTTCGATGCTCAATTTAAGATCGCCAGCGCGAGAGTGACTACGAAAGACGGGAAGTTCCCCGAGGAGACATCTGTTCCCGCGCTGATGGAGGCCGCTATTACGAGGCTTCACGACGAATTCGGGTGTCGAATAATAAATATCTCGCTTGGAGATGCTCAACGAGTTTATGACGGCTCACGCGTTGATCCGTGGACTGCGACACTAGACCGGCTCGCACGCGATCTCGACATAGTGATTGTTGTTTCCGCAGGGAATAGAGATGATCTGACCGCGACTTATGGCGACAAAATCACAAACCTCTACCCCGAAATCCTTGTTGAACCCGCCGCCCGGATCATCGCGCCTGCGATCGGCGCTAACGTACTGTCGGTGGGTGCTATTGCGCACTCAAATGGCTTGTCTTCGGAGGAAGAGGAGCTCGTAGGCGTCCGGCCCATCTGTGGCAAAGAAGAGCCAGCACCCTTCACACGAACCGGCCCCGGAATTCGGGACATGGTGAAGCCCGAGTTCGTTGATTTTGGCGGCACGGCAGTTTGGGATGGTCCGACACAGCGGCTCGTGAATGGCAACCTGAAGCCTTCCGCAGGAGTATGGGCATTTGCACATACTCCGCTCGAAAGGATCTTCCGATCACGTTCGGGCACCTCTTTTTCAGCGCCCAACGTTTCTTACAAGGCCGCACTTGTGATGTCAGAGTTCCCGAAAGCATCGGCGAACCTGATCAGGGCACTACTTACAACATCGGCCCGCCTCCCTCAGGCCCCTCTTCAACGTCACAACCCGCTCTCCGTGAAAAACCTGCGGCACGTCTGTGGTTACGGAATTGCTTCTCCAATCGATGCTGCACTATCGGAGGATAGTAGGGTCGTCCTTTATACCGAAGACAGCCTAACACTGGACCATTTCGCCGTGTATGAAGTGCCGATCCCGGGCGTATTTCAGTCGACGAAGGGCAGCAAAGAAATCAGGGTCGCGCTGGCATTTGATCCCCCAGTTCGCCATACCCGAGCAGACTATCTCGGCATCACAATGGGATGGCGTCTACTTCGGGGAACCAGCCCGGAAGAGATCTTCGATCGGTTCAGAAAATGGGAGCCAGACGAGGGGAAACCACCTGAGTTTGAGAGCAGGTTCGTCTGCCCAACTGATATTGGCTCGAAACTTCGGGAAAGGAGTACATTGCAAGTGGGCACGTACGTGGGAAAGAGCGACATTAGCGGTTACGGAGATCGCTACTACGTTGCCGTATGGTGCGCCAGACGATGGGCTCCTGATGAAATCAAGGCGCAGAAATTTGCGCTATGCGTTCAACTTCGACACGAGAACGTTAACACGCTCTACAATCTGGTGAAGACACCTGTTCGGGTCAGAACGTGATGCTGAGGCGAACTAAGGGATAAAGGGGGTGTCACACCGCATAAGAGATGCACCCCGTTGCACGGCAGCGGGAAACTCTTCTGGAAACCTCCCCAAAGCAGACCGCAAATAGCTGACCACAGCGTACTTGGCGGGTTGCGCCGAACGCCGCCGAGCTACGCCTTACTCAGTCATGCGGAGATGGCTGAGGTCCACTCTCGGGAGGCTTAGCATCTCAATCCATGGTGCGAGAGTATCGGCTTCTTTGCCGGTGCCGTAGCGGCGACCAGTTTTCTTGCCTCGTGTCCAACCGCATATGGCATCACTTTGCTCTTCAGGGACTTGCCCCCTGTCTAGAGCATCCTTCATGGTGTGCCGGAACACATGAAAGCAGGTGCGAGAGGAAAGATCTTTGATCCCGACAGATCGCAGAAAACTCGCAAAGCGCTTGGAAAATAGTGTGCTTCGCGTACCATCAGACGCAAGTGGAACATCGTCGAAGAGCTCGATCTTGCCGTTAGCGCGCTTCTCATCCACAAAGTTGAGGAAACCGAAGCTCACGAGGGCGGAGTGAATAGGAATTTCACGCTCGCTCTCTGGCGTCTTCAAGCGCATGTCCGGAGTGAGCACTATAAAGTTCGTTCCGGCTTCGCTTTTCCGAATGTGCTCGGTGGTGAGTTGAAGGATTTCACCTAGCCGCATCCCGGTGAAGAGCGCGATGAGAGGAACCCAGTATCGGCTGCGGCGAACTATGTGCGGACCGGGTCGAGCAAATCGATACTCATCGTCCATGCATCCGGTGTAGATGGGGGCATGGAAGATTGCTGTGAGTTGATGGTCGGTGAATGACCTTCGTTTCCCTTCAGGTCGTCCTTTAGTTGCTAGAGGCTCAATGTCGCCGAGCCTAATGTCTTGAATGTGTTCTTCGTTGTGCGCCCACTTCAAAAATCTCAGCATCATGTTGAGATAGGTAACCTGCGTTTCGAATGCCATCTTGGGGAGCCCCCGCTCGTCAGCCAATGCAGCGGCTTCTTCCAAGCTCCGACCTTTTCCTGCCCGCTTTGTGAAGTTTGAGGGAAGCCGGGCCACAACATCCCGAAACTGCATGCAGTCTGAACGCCTTACAGTGCCGATGTACCTGTCTACGCCCAGATAGGCGACTACCTGATCAAGCGCGGCTCGGTATTTGCGTTCTGTTTTGGCACTCAGGGGCCTGATTTCAAATTTGTGCCTCCAGAAGATCTCCGAAGCGGCCCTGACCGTCAGCGATGCTTCTGGCGTGAACCTCACCGATAAGTCGTCCGCGCCGATGTCCTGAAAATCGGCGTCGATAATCCGCCGCGAAAAGTCGCCGGCAAATCGGGCGCGCTCCTCCTCCGCAATGACGATCAATGCCCGGCGGACATACTGTCGGAGCGCCGGATCAGACGGGGACGAAGGTCCAGTGACTGGCTGCTTATTGAGCAAACGCCTGACAGCTTGGGATACTCGCAACTGGCCATTTTCATTGAAGGCCCGTAAGTCGACCAAATCACCGTCAATCTGAGACGCGATGTGGCCGGCTTGCTCCTCATCATATTCATAACGGGTCTTGTCGAACTCATTGAGCGTGCGCGCTTCTGCGACGAGTTTCCGCGCCAGAGCGCGCGCCACCTCTGCCAAAACGGCTTCAGCCTCTCTATCCGTGGAACCGCTCCTGTCGCCGCCAACAAGGACATCGCGGCGGCGGCGCTGTTCGGCAAACTCGCGTTCCATATTCAGCGACTGTTCAAGGTAGCGCTCTTTGGCAACCGAGAAGTCATTGGTTCCGAGACTAACCCAGATGTCCTTACGGCCGATTCGCTCGACCAAATCCTTGGGTACGCGAACGCGAAAGTAGAAGATGCCGCCTCGCCCTCTCGGGCGCAATCCGGGAAATCTTGCCATATCATCCATGCCGTTTGCGTAGCACGATTGCGTAGCAACTGACGAGATGCACTTGGCTTTAAAGCCAAGAATGGCGCAAATCTGCGGTTTTAGGGAAAATTTGGTGGAGCCAAGCGGGATCGAACCGCTGACCTCTTGCATGCCATGCAAGCGCTCTCCCAGCTGAGCTATGGCCCCACAATCCGGCATAACCGGGTGCCGTTTCCGGCGGGAAGGTCGTTTGGGTGTTGCCCCGAACCGACCGTGAGGCGGCTTCTAGCGCCGCCCTTTGAGAAGATCAAGCCTCTTTCGAGCTTTTTTTGAACAGGTGCGCCGACTTTGCGGCGCACCTGTGGAAACATCAGTTTTCGTCGTCGTCGCCGACGCCGATGATGCCCGAAACGTCGTCGCTGTCTTCTTCCTCGTCCTCGAGGAAGGTATCGTCGTCATCGTCGCCGAGGTCGACGTCTTCCTCGTCCTCGATCACGATAATGTCCTCGTCGCCCTTGACCTCGTCATCGGCATCCTCGAGCGAGACGACATCCGCGCCTTCGTCCTCGGTGTCGATTTCGCGATCCTCGACCTCGTCTTCCTCGTCGTCGACCGGCTTGCTGCTGGTCGTCTCGAAGAAGGACCGGGGATAGGTCTTTCCCGTGTAGGGAGAAACGATCGGATCCTTGTTGAGGTCGTAGAATTTACGCCCCGTCTCCGGATCGATACGCTTTGTGCCAAGTTCTGGTTTAGCCACCGTAGATCCTCGTCTGCAGAGTTTGGTCCCCTTAACCACTGTTTTAGGCGCTGTCAAAGCTAAAACAATATGATTCTCGAGGACTGCTAAGGCCTATTCTGATGCTGCGCGCGGAAGGGGATGACCCGCGCGGCGGGCCATGATAGGAGACCCGCGCAACAAACGGAAAACCACGGTTTTTCGCGTTCGCCAAGAGGTATTTTTCATGTCGCACCACGCCCTTCCGCAACCCGCCACGGCGGCAAGATCGCCGGCGCTGTCTGGCACGGTCCGCATGCCGGGCGACAAGTCGATCTCGCACCGCTCCTTTATGTTCGGCGGATTGGCCTCTGGCGAGACGCGGATCACCGGCCTTTTGGAAGGCGAGGACGTGCTGCGCACCGGCGAAGCCATGAAGGCGATGGGCGCGAAAATCGAGAAGCGTGGCGACGAGTGGATCATCCAGGGCACGGGCAACGGCTGCCTACTGGAGCCCACCGCGCCGCTCGATTTCGGCAATGCCGGCACCGGTTCGCGCCTCACCATGGGCCTTGTCGGCACCTACGACATGGAAACCACCTTCATCGGCGACGCGTCGCTGTCGGGCCGCCCCATGGGCCGCGTGCTGAACCCCTTGCGCGAAATGGGCGTGCAGGTGCTCAATGCCGCCCCCGGCGACCGCATGCCGCTGACGCTGCGCGGACCGAAGGTGGCCGCCCCCATCAGCTACCGCGTGCCGATGGCATCGGCGCAGGTGAAGTCGGCGGTTCTCTTGGCCGGCCTCAACACCCCGGGCATCACCACCGTGATCGAACCGGTGATGACGCGTGACCACACCGAAAAGATGCTGAAAGGTTTTGGCGCCAATCTCGAGGTGGAGACTGACAAGGACGGCGTGCGCCACATCCGCATCGAGGGCCAGGGCAAGCTTTCCGGCCAGACGATCGCGGTGCCGGGCGACCCCTCCTCCGCCGGCTTCGCGCTGGTGGCGGCCCTCATCGTGCCGGGCTCGGACATCGTCATCGAAAACGTGCTGATGAACCCGACCCGCACTGGCCTCATCACCACGCTGCTGGAAATGGGCGCGCGGATCGAGCTCCTCTACCAGCGCAATGCCGGCGGCGAAGACGTGGCAGACCTGCGCGTGCGCGCGTCCGAGCTCAAGGGCGTCACCGTGCCGGCCGACCGCGCGCCGTCGATGATCGACGAATATCCGGTGCTGGCGGTGGCCGCCGCCTTCGCCGAGGGCGAGACGGTGATGCAGGGCCTCGAAGAACTGCGCGTGAAGGAGAGCGACCGCCTCGCGGCCGTTGCGCGCGGGCTCGAAGCCAACGGCGTCGACTGCACCGAAGGCGAAGCAACGCTCGCCGTGCGCGGCAAGCCGGGCGGCAAGGGGCTGGGCGGCGGAACGGTGAGGACCCATCTCGACCACCGCATCGCCATGAGTTTTTTGGTGCTGGGACTGGCGTCTGAGAAGCCGGTCACGGTGGACGATCAGACCATGATCGCCACCAGCTTCCCCGAATTCATGGGCCTGATGACCGGCATGGGCGCGAAGATCGAGGTGCTGGAGCCCACCGCGTGAAGGGCTTCGTCATCGCCATCGACGGCCCCGCGGGCGCCGGCAAGGGCACGCTGGCGCGTCGGCTTGCCGACTATTACCGCCTCAACCTTCTCGACACCGGACTGACCTACCGGGCCGTGGCGCATATGCTGATCCTGAAGGGCTGGCCGCTCGACGATGAGGCACATGCGCTGGAAGCGGCAAGACTGGTCGACCTCGGCCAGTTGGACCGCGCCGTGCTCTCGGCCCACGACGTGGGCGAGGCCGCCTCCAAGGTGGCGGTCATCCCTGCGGTGCGGCGGGCGCTCGTGGAAAAGCAGCGGGCCTTTGCGGCCACCGCGCCGGGCGCGGTGCTGGACGGCCGCGACATCGGCACCGTCGTCTGCCCCCAGGCCGACATAAAACTCTACCTCACGGCGAGCGCCGAAGTGCGCGCGCGGCGGCGGCTGAACGAGATCGAGGAAAAGGGCGGCCATGCCGAGTTTTCGGAGATCCTTGCCGACATCGTGCGGCGCGACGAACGCGACATGGGGCGCGCCGATTCCCCGCTCAGGCCCGCCGAGGACGCGCACTTGCTCGACACGTCGGAAATGGATATAGAAGCCGCGTTTCTTGCGGCAAAATCGATCGTCGACGACGTGATGGCCAAGAGAGGCACCGCCTGAGCAGGAATTTCCGCTTCATTCCCTTGCCGGAACCTGCGGACTTCTCCATATCGGGCACAAACCCGTCTGCCAGCATTCACCTGCGCCGGAAAGCCGCGATTAGCGGTACAGGGCTGTAAAAGCCCGGGAACGCCGGCAGGCCAACGCAACACGAACCCTAGGCGCCAGTCCCTCACGAGGGACACTCCAGGAGATCATATGTCACAAGCAAACCCGACTCGCGACGATTTCGCGAGCATGCTCGAAGAATCGTTCTCGGACGGTCACTCGGGCGAAGGCCAGGTCGTCCGCGGCACCATCACCGCGATCGAGAAGGACATGGCCATCATCGACGTCGGCCTGAAGGTCGAAGGCCGCGTCCCGCTGAAGGAATTCGGCGCCAAGGCCAAGGACGGCACGCTGAAGGTCGGCGACACCGTCGAGGTCTATGTCGAGCGCATCGAGAACGCGCTGGGCGAAGCCATGCTGTCGCGCGACAAGGCCCGCCGCGAAGAGAGCTGGGTCAAGCTCGAAGAGAAGTTCAACAAGGGTGAGCGCGTCGAAGGCGTCATCTTCAACCAGGTCAAGGGCGGCTTCACCGTCGATCTGGACGGTGCCGTTGCCTTCCTGCCGCGTTCGCAGGTCGACATCCGTCCGATCCGCGACGTCACCCCGCTCATGCACAACCCGCAGCCCTTCGAGATCCTCAAGATGGATCGCCGTCGCGGCAACATCGTTGTTTCGCGCCGCACGGTTCTGGAAGAGTCGCGCGCCGAGCAGCGTTCGGAAATCGTGCAGAACCTCGAAGAAGGCCAGGTGGTCGAGGGCGTGGTCAAGAACATCACCGACTACGGTGCGTTCGTTGACCTCGGCGGCATCGACGGCCTGCTGCACGTCACCGACATGGCATGGCGCCGCGTCAACCATCCGACCGAGATCCTTAACATCGGTCAGTCGGTCAAGGTGCAGATCATCCGCATCAACCAGGAAACCCACCGCATCTCGCTCGGCATGAAGCAGCTCGAGAGCGATCCGTGGAGCGAGATCGGCACCAAGTTCCCGCTCGGCAAGAAGATCCGCGGCACGGTCACCAACATCACCGACTACGGCGCCTTCGTGGAGCTGGAGCCGGGCATCGAGGGCCTGATCCACGTTTCGGAAATGTCGTGGACGAAGAAGAACGTGCACCCCGGCAAAATCCTCTCGACCTCGCAGGAAGTCGACGTGGTCGTGCTCGAGGTCGATCCGGCCAAGCGCCGCATCTCGCTGGGTCTCAAGCAGACGCTGGAGAACCCGTGGGAAGCCTTCGCTCGCAACCATCCGGTTGGCAGCCAGGTCGAGGGCGAGGTCAAGAACAAGACCGAGTTCGGCCTGTTCATCGGCCTGGAAGGCGACGTGGACGGCATGGTGCACCTGTCCGACCTCGACTGGAACCGTCCGGGCGAGCAGGTCATCGAAGAGTACAACCGCGGCGACGTGGTCAAGGCTCAGGTGCTCGACGTCGACATCGACAAGGAGCGCATCTCGCTCGGCATCAAGCAGTTGTCGCGTGACGCCGTCGGCGAAGCCGCCTCGTCGGGCGAACTGCGCAAGAACGCCGTCGTCACCGCCGAAGTGACCGGTATCAAGGATGGCGGTCTCGAAGTGCGTCTCGTCGACCACGACATCGAAACCTTCATCAAGCGTTCGGACCTGTCGCGCGATCGCGACGAGCAGCGCCCCGAGCGCTTCACCGTCGGCCAGAAGGTCGATGCGCGCGTCATCGCCTTCGACAAGAAGACCCGCAAGCTGCAGGTCTCGATCAAGGCGCTGGAAATCGCCGAAGAGAAGGAAGCGGTTGCCCAGTACGGCTCGACCGACTCCGGCGCTTCGCTCGGCGACATCCTGGGCGCTGCCCTGAAGAACCGCGGCAACAAGGACGACTAATCGTCGCCTCGCATGCCTGCGAAAGGAAAACCCCGCCGGAGCGATCCGGCGGGGTTTTTGTTTGGACCAATCAGCAAAAGGCGGAAGAATTCACTCTTTCGGCGCATTGCTCTAGGCTGATGCGCAAACAGACGATTCACGGAAACCGAAGCCCGTGCCGAATTCCGCAAACTGGCCTGCCTGACGAAATGAAAGACAATTCCGTGACCGAGCGGGTCTCGCCCCTTTCTCCCTTCAAGCACGGCATCTTCCGCTCCGTCTGGACCGCAAGCCTGGCGTCCAACTTCGGCGGGCTCATCCAGAGCGTGGCGGCGGCCTGGATGATGACGGCGATCTCCAACTCGGTCGACATGGTGGCGCTGGTGCAGGCCTCCACGGCCTTGCCCATCATGCTGTTTTCGCTGGCCTCTGGCGCCATCGCCGACAGCTTCAACCGCCGCAAGGTGATGCTGACGGCGCAATGCTTCATGCTGGTGGTTTCGGTGGTGCTGACGCTGACCGCCTATTCCGGGGTCATGACGCCGTGGCTGCTCTTGACCTTCACCTTCCTGATCGGCTGCGGCACCGCGCTCAACAACCCGTCATGGCAGGCCTCGGTGGGAGACATGGTGCCGCGCGCCGACCTGCCGGCGGCGGTGGCGCTCAACAGCATGGGCTTCAATCTCACCCGTTCGGTCGGCCCCGCCCTCGGCGGCGTGATCGTGGCGGCGGCGGGCGCGGCCGCAGCCTTCGCCGTGAACGCCGTCAGCTATCTGGCGCTGATCTTCGTGCTGCTGCGCTGGAAGCCGGCGGTGACACCGAGCACGCTGCCGCGCGAGTCATTCGGCGGCGCGATGACGGCGGGCCTGCGCTATGTAGCCATGTCGCCCAACATCGAGAAGGTGCTGTTGCGCAGCTTCGTCTTCGGCTTCACAGCCATCTCGGTGATGGCGCTCTTGCCGCTGGTGGCGCGCGACATCGTGCAGGGTGGCCCGCTGCTCTACGGCGTGTTGTTCGGCGCCTTCGGCATCGGCGCGGTGGGCGGCGCGCTGATCAGCGCAAGGCTGCGGCAGGTGCTGTCCAGCGAATGGACCGTGCGCCTCGGCTTCGTCGGCTTCGCAGCCTGCGCGGCGATTGCGGGCATCAGCACCATGTCCTGGCTGACCTGCGCGGCCCTTCTGGTGGGCGGCGCGAGCTGGGTGGTCTCGTTGTCTTTGTTCAACGTCACGGTGCAGATGTCGACGCCGCGCTGGGTGGTTGGCCGCGCGCTGTCGCTCTACCAGACGGCCACCTTCGGCGGCATGGCGCTGGGAAGCTGGGTTTGGGGCCTGCTGGCGGAACAATACGGCGCAAGCCAGGCGCTGCTCTATTCCGCCGTGCTGATGATCGCGGGTGCGGCGCTCGGCCTGAAGTGGTTCACGCTGCCTGAGCAGACCGCGCTCAATCTCGACCCGCTCAACCGCTGGAAGGAGCCCCATCTGGCGCTCGACGTGAAGCCGCGCAGCGGACCGATCACCATCATGATCGAATATGTCATCCGCACAGAGGACATAGCCGAGTTCCTCGACGTGATGGCCGAGCGCCGGCGCATCCGCCGCCGCGACGGCGCGCGGCACTGGACACTGTCGCGCGACATGGAAAACCCCGAGCTGTGGATGGAGACCTACCACACGCCGACCTGGGTGGAATATGTGCGCCACAACCAGCGCATGACCCATGCCGATGCCGCCGTCAGCGAGCGTATCCGCAAGCTGCACAGCGGCGCCGAGCCGCCACGCGTGCGGCGGATGATCGAGCGCCCGACGGACTGGTCGGTCGAGCTCAGCCAGCCGAAGCCGGTGATAGACTTGCATCATTGAGAGGCGCGGGCCATGCCCGCGCCGATCCCCTACTCCACCCCGATCTCGATGAGGCAGGCCTTGCCGGCGGCACGCGCCCGCTTCAGCGCGGCGGGAAGGTCAGCGATCGCCTCCAGTTTCTCCGCGCCCATGCCATAAGCCTCGGCCAGTCGACAAAAATCCGGCGGCGCGGGCGACACACCGACCGGCTCGACGCCGACATCGCGCATGGAGGTTTCGATCTCGCGGTAGCCGCGATTGTTCCACACCACGAAGATGACCGGCGCCTCGGCATCGAGTGCCGCGCCCAGCTCCGGCAGCGTGAACTGGAAGCCGCCGTCGCCCGAGAGACAGACCACCGGCGCATCCGGCACGGCAAGCGCTGCACCGATCGCCGCCGGCGGACCAAAGCCCAGCGCGCCGAAGCCGGTGGCCGCGTTGAACCAGCCGGACGGGCGGTCGTGATCGTAGTAGAGGTTGGCGGCGTAGATGGGCTGGGTGGAATCGCCGACGATGATCGAGCCCGGCAGTGCGTCGCGGATCATCTCTACCGCCTCGACCTGGCCGCGCATGACCGGGCCGATTTCCTCCAGCGACTCGCTGCGCGCCCTTTCGGCCCGTGCTGCGCCCCAGCCTTCATCCGAAGCATTGCGGCGCGACGACGCCAGCAATTCGCCCATCGCTGCAAGCGTCGAGCCGCAGTCGGCACGGATGCCGAGCGTGGCCGGATGCCGGCCGATCTGCTTGCCATCAATATCGATGCGGATGAGGTTTTGCGGCTTCACGAAGCCGCCGTCACCATACATGTCATAGTCGGTAGGGCCGAATTCGGTGCCGGCCGCGATCACCAGATCGGCTTCGGCGATCAGAGCCCGCACGGCCTTCAGGCTGGGGCTGGCCGGTACGCCGAGCGGATGCTTGTGCAAGAGGCCGCGCGCATTGGCGGTCTCCACCACCGGCGCGTCGATCAGCTCGGCCAGCCGGCGCAAGGGCGTCTCGGCCATCTTGGCGCCGCCGCCGGCGAGAATCAGCGGCCGGCTGGCCGCACCCACCAGCCGCGCGGCCTCGGCCACCGTTGCGGCTTCGGCCTGGGGCGCGGAAGCGTCAAACGGGTGGGCGGCGAGGCCGTCGGCGGGCTTGCCCATGACATCGGTCGGGATCTCGATGTGCACCGGGCCAGGGCGGCCGGAGGCGAACAGCGCAAAGGCGCGCGAAAGCACCTCGGGCAATTCATGACCGTGCTCGATGCGCTGCGAAAACAGCGCCACCTTCTCCATCATGCCGCGCTGGTCGGGCAGCTCGTGCAGGAAGCCAAGCCCCTTCCCCAGCGTCGGCGAGGCGTTGACGCCTGAAATCACCAGCATGGGAATGGAATCAGCCCGCGCCTGCCCCATGGCGGTCAGCGTGTTGGTGAGCCCCGGCCCGGTGATGACGAAGGCCACGCCCGGCTTGCCCGTGACGCGCGCATAGCCGTCGGCCATGAAGCCGGCCCCCTGCTCATGACGCGGCGTGACATGGCGGATCTTCGAGCGGGCAAGCCCGCGATAAAGCTCGACCGTGTGCACGCCCGGAATGCCGAACACGGTGTCGACCCCATGCGCCTCGAGCAATGAGATCAGCGCCTCCCCCACGGTGGTCATGTCTTTTCCTCCTCACGTAAATTCAATTCGAGCAGCGCCTCGACCGTTGCGATGCCGATGTCGGCCAGCTCGCGCGTTGCGAACATGTCGCCGGCAAGGCAGCCTTCGATCCACAGCCCGTCGATGATGGCGTTAATGGCGATGGCGTGGCGGCGCAGCTCGGCCTTGGTCGCGGCGCGCCCTTCAGCCTGCAGCACCTCGGCGACCAGCGCTTCGACCTCGTCGCGGAAGCCGAGATAGCCCTCGCGGTGGGCAACCGCGAGCGCCGGGTCGGAATGGGCCCGGCCGATGAACCCGGCCCACAGCGAGAACACCCGCGCGTCCACCACCGGCGGCCCGAGATTGGCCGCGACGAAGGCGGCGAGCCGACGGCGCGGGCCGGCGCCTTCCATGGCAAGGGCTGCCTTGGCCTGCTCGGTCATGCGGCCGACGATTTCCGCGTAAGCCGCCTGCAGCAGCTCTTCCTTGCCGGGGAAATAATGCCGGATCAGCCCGGCGGTCACGCCGGCGCGCTGGGCAATTGCGCGCACGGTGGCGCCCGGTAGGCCGCGTTCGGCCACGCAATCCAGCGTCGCTTCGATCAGGTCCTGTCGCCGCCGCTCCTCGCCCTCGCGGCGGAACTTGCGGCGGGAGGAACCGTCGTTCATTGGCGCAGGATCGGCCGGGTCAGGCAGGTCGGGCCGCCTTCGCAAGCTATGCACAGCGCATCGGCCTCGAAGGTTTTCACCACGCAGCCGGCGGCTTGCATGGCGGCCTGCGTCTTGGGGAAGCCGGCCACCGCGATGACCTCGCGCGGGGCGGTCGGCAGCACGTTGAGGCTGAGGCCGTTGGAGACGTGGAACTCGTCGGCATCGCCGTGGACGAGCGTGATGCCGCGCCCGCGCAGCATCTGATAGAACGCGGCCGGCAGAAGCGGCGCATGGACAAGCGCCAGATCGTCGGCCAGAGGGCTGATGACGGACATCAGGTGCAGGCAGGCCTCCTCACCCTGCCACAGCGGCAGATCGAAGCCCAGAACTTCCACGCCGAGCGGGCCCAGTATGGCGGCGAGCTGCCTTATGCCTTCCTGGTTGGTGCGCACACCCCTGCCCACGGCAAGCGTGTGGGCGTCGACCCACACGCAGTCGCCGCCCTCCACCTGGCCCGGCGCCTGAATGCGGCCGAGGACCGGGATGCCGAGGCGCTGATAGGTCTGCTCATGCAGCGCCGGCTCGGCTTTGCGCAGGGCCTTGCCCATCGAAAGGATCACCGCGCCATGATTGGTCATCAGTGAGGGATCATGGGTGAAGACGGAATCCGAAAGGCCGTCCTCGCGATCCTCGACCCATTCGATCTTCGCGCCGGAAGCCGCTACCATTTCGGCCAGCGCCGCATGCTGCACCGCCGCCTTCGCCGGATCGAAACCGGGCCCGTAATGCCATGCCGCCCTATCGGCCCCGCGCATCGAATTGGCGGCGGAGCGCATCAGAACGCGCCTCAAAGGGGCGGCCATGGACTGAGACCCGAAAGCGTTCACGAGCACCTCTCCGTGCTGAAAAAAATGAACAAAATTTCACGCGACGATATTTATACACTTGCATAACAATGCCGCAAGTGCCGTAATGCGCGGGATTGACGGGCCCGAGCCAACGGGTCCATGCTGATCTTGGGGAGGATCGCGCGCCGCATGAAGGGTAACCGGAGAAGTCTTCGACGAATCGCCAGGCGTTGGGTGGAGTGCCAGGAATGAGCGCCGAGGGCGCGGTCGCCACCGCACCGGACCTGGCGTCGAGTGGCGCGGCCGAGGCCATCCACATCGAGAACCTGCACAAGAAATTCGGCGATCTGCACGTGCTGAAGGGCGTGTCGCTGAAGGCGCGCGACGGCGACGTGGTGGCCATCATAGGCGGCAGCGGTTCGGGCAAGTCGACGCTGCTGCGCTGCATCAACTGCCTCGAAAACCCGACCAGCGGCCTCATCCGCGTCAATGGCGAAGAGATCCGGCTGAAGCGTGACAGCCACGGCAACAGCATGCCCGCCGACCGGCGCCAGATCGAGCGCATCCGCTCGCGGCTCGGCATGGTGTTCCAGAGCTTCAACCTGTGGAGCCACATGACGCTTCTGGAAAACGTCATCGAGGTTCCGGTGCATGTGCTGGGCGTCAAGCGCGACGAAGCCATCGATACCGCCGAGAAGCTCCTGGCGCGCGTGGGCCTCGCCGAGAAGCGTGACGTCTACCCGGCCTTCCTGTCGGGCGGCCAGCAGCAGCGCGGCGCGATCGCGCGGGCGCTGGCCATCCAGCCGCGCGTCATGCTGTTCGACGAACCGACCTCCGCGCTCGACCCCGAACTGGTGGGCGAGGTGCTGCGGGTGATCGGCGACCTCGCGCGCGAAGGGCGCACCATGATCCTCGTCACCCATGAAATGAAGTTCGCCCGCGAGGTTGCGAGCCACGTCATCTATCTCCACAACGGACAGGTCGAGGAGGAAGGCCCGCCCGAACAGATCTTCGGCGCGCCGAAATCCGAACGGCTCAAACAATTCATCCGCAACATCTCCTGAATGCAAGCGGACGAAACACCGGGAACACTCAACAAGAACAGGGAGTCTTGCAAATGATCAGAGGTCTGAAGATCGCCGCGGCAGCGGTGCTGCTGGGCGTTGCCGGCATGGCCGCCGCGCACGCCGAAGAGATCAAGGTCGGCTTCTCGCCGGAAGCCTATCCGCCGTTCTACACCCAGGATGCCTCCGGCAAGTGGGAAGGCTGGGAGGTCGAGATCGTCAACGCCATTTGCGACGAAGCGAAGCTCGACTGCGTGCTGACCCCGATTCCGTGGGACGGCCTGATCCCCGCGCTCAAGACCAAGAAGATCGACGCGATCATGAACTCGATGTCGATCACCGAGGAGCGCAAGAAGGAGATCAACTTCTCAAGCAAATACTACAACACGCCGACGGTCGTGATCGGCGCCAAGGACCAGAAGTTCGACGCCACGCCCGAAGGGCTCAAGGGCAAGGTGCTCGGCGTCCAGGTTTCCACCATCCACGCCGCCTACGCCAAGAAGCACTTCGGCGACGCCGCCGCCGAGATCAAGGAATACCAGACACAGGACGAAGCCAATCAGGATCTCGCCGCCGGCCGCCTCGATGCCACCCAGGCTGACTCGATCGCGCTGGGCGACTTCCTGGCGTCGGACGCCGGCAAGGCCTGCTGCGACCTCAAGGGCGAAGTCGCGCCCGATGATGAAGTGCTTGGCCTCGGCGTCGGCGCGGGCGTGCGCAAGGAAGACACCGCGCTGCAGGAAAGGCTCAGCGCCGCCATCAAGGCCATTCGCGACAATGGCAAATATGCCGAGATCACCAAGAAGTACTTCGATTTCGACATCTACGGCGCTGCCAGCCAGGCCAACTGAGGCTTAGTCCCTTCGACCGGGCGGCTGGTGCATAGCGCCGCCGCCCGGAATGCCGGCTGTACATCCGAGCGGGAGAACCAAGCTGTCTGACTTCCTTGCAGCCGTCTTCGGACACGGCACCCTTGAGCTATTGGCGCTCGAACCTCCCGGCCGGGGAGCGTTCCTGCTCCTGGGCTTGATGAATTCCATCATGATTGCCGTCGGCGCCACGGTACTCGGGCTGACGATCGGGATAGCCGGCGCCTGCGGCAAGCTCTATGGCAACCCGGTGATCAAGGACCTCTGCGAGGTCTACACCACGCTGGTCCGCGCGGTTCCGGAACTGGTGCTGATCCTGCTCCTCTATTTCGCCGGCACCGACCTCATCAACCGGGTGCTTGCCGTCTGGGGCTATCCGCCGGCCGACATCAACGGTGTTGTGGCGGGCATATTTGTGCTCGGAGTCGTGCAGGGCGCGTACTCGACCGAGGTGCTGCGCGGCGCGATCCTTGCCATCCCGCAGGGACAGATCGAGGCGGCCCGCGCCTTCGGCATGCCGCTGATGCTGATGCTGAAGCGCATAACTTTGCCGGCTATGCTGCCCTTCGCCATACCGGGCCTTGCCAATCTTTGGCTGATCGCAACCAAGGACACCGCGCTTCTGGCCATCGTCGGCTTCAACGAACTGACGCAGACCACACGCACTGCCGCAGGCGCGACCAAGGCCTATTTCACCTTCTTCATGGCCGCCGGCGCGCTCTATCTTGCGCTCACTTTGTTCTCCAACCTGATACTCGGCCGGGTCGAGCGCTGGGCAAGACGCGGGCTGCCGTCCGTGGGGGGCGCGGCGTGATGTCGAGCGAATCCTCTGTCCTGACAGCCGCCCCACGGACCTCAGCCTGGCTTCAGCCGCACCGGATCGTGCTGATACTGATTGCCGCTGCGCTGGTGCTCGCTTCCGTCTTCTACATGCGCTGGGACTGGCTGCCGCGCTATCTGCCGATTGCCATCGAAGGCATCTGGCGCACGATCTGGCTACTGGTAGCAAGCGCCGGGCTCGGTATCATGCTGGCCATTCCGCTCGGCCTCGTCCAGGCCACCGGGCCAAAGATCCTCTCCGTTCCAGCCAAGACGTTCTGCACCATCATCCGCGGCACGCCGCTCTTGCTGCAGGTTTGGCTGCTCTATTACGGGCTGGGCTCGCTCTTCCCGCAATTCCCGTGGATCCGCGAATCCTTCATGTGGCCCTATCTCAGGCAGGCATGGCCCTATGGCCTGCTGGCCCTGACGCTCTCCTTCGCCGGCTATGAGGGCGAGGTGATGCGCGGTGCCTTTGCCGGCGTGGCGCGCGGGCAGCTCGAGGCCGCGCGGGCCTTCGGCATGAGCCGCTGGAAGATATTCCGCCGCATCTGGCTGCCGCAGGCGGTCCAGCGGGCGCTACCGACGCTGGCGGGCGAAACCGTTCTGCAACTGAAGGCCACGCCGCTGGTGGCCACCATCACGGTGGTCGACATCTATAACGTCGCATCGCGCGTGCGGCAGGAGACCTTTGTCGTCTACGAGCCGCTGCTGCTGCTTGCACTGGTCTATCTCTGCATCACCGGCATCATCGTCTTCGCCTTCCGCAAGCTGGAGGCCCGGATTCCGGCGCGACTGGGGTGAGCATGACCGAAACTGTCAGGCTCGGCCTCGACGAGGCGCTGTCGCTTTGCCGCGAAGCGGCAATGCGTGCCGGGGCCAGCCTCGACACGGCGGCAGCCCTCGCCAAAGCTTCCGTCGACGCCGAGCGAGACGGCCAGGCGACCGTCGGCATCGCCCATCTCGTCGATTATCTCGAGGCGCTGGAAGCCGGCCGCATCGACGGCAAGGCCGAGCCGGAGCTTTCGCGTCCGGCCTGCGCCATCATACTGTCGGACGCCAGAGGCGGCTCGGCGCATCTGGGTTTTGACCGCGCCTTCGACGACCTTGCGCAGACCGCGCGGCAGCTTGGCGTGGCCGTCTTCTCGCAGCACAACGCCTTCACCTGCGGCTCGCTGGGCTATTTCGTCGGCCGCCTGGGCGAGGCGGGGCTGGTCGGGCTCGCCGCCACCAACGGCCCCGCACTGCTGGCCGGCTCGGGCGCAACCAGACCGGTCTATTGCACCAACCCGCTGGCTTTCGCCGCCCCCGTGGCTGGCGGCGCGCCGCTGGTGATCGACCAGGCCTCCAGCGCCACCGCCTTCGTCAATGTCCGCAAGGCCGCGCATGAGGGACGCGCCATCCCCGAGGGCTGGGCGCTCGACGCGGAAGGCCGGCCGACCACCGATGCCAGAGCGGCGGTGAAGGGTGCCCTGCTCGCCTTTGGTGGCGCGCGCGGCGCAAACATCGCGCTGATGGTCGAGGTTCTGGCCGCGGGCCTTTCAGGCGCCAACTGGTCGCTCGACGCGCCTTCCTTCACCAGCGGCGAGCAGAGCCCGGGTGCGGGGCTGTTCGTACTGGCGCTGGAGCCCAAGCTCCTCGATCCAGATTTTTCGGAACGCATGGCCGCCCAGATCAAGCGGCTTTCAGGCGACTATGGCGTGCACATACCGGGCCTGGCCAAGGCGGCGGCACGCGAACGCGCAGAGCGCGACGGCATCGCCATCGACAAGACGCTGTACGACCGGCTTGCCAATTGGAAGAGACGCTGAGCCTCCGCGCCCTTCTCCTCGGCGCATAAAGAAGCCCCACACGCCGGCGGGGCTCCAGTTCCGGTCAGGGATGGGGGGGTGGACTCAGTGATGGCGCTTCAGCCAGGTGTCGATGTCTTTTTCGGCCTGCTCGGAGTCCTTGCCGTAGCGTGCCTGGAGACGTCCAGCGAGCTCTTTGCGCTTGCCCTTGATGACGTCGAGATCATCGTTGGTGAGCTTGCCCCACTGCTGCTGTACCTCGCCTTTGAACTTTTCCCAATTACCTTCAACCTGGTTCCAGTTCATCTGAATCTCCTTGATTTCATTGAGATTTGTGGCCGGCGCTCGGCGCGAACCGAAAAGTCAACGGGTCAGAACGCCTTCGGTTCCCTCTAAAAAACATGAATAAGGCATTCAACTTCATGTCACGGCTCGACACGCTCGATCGCTCCGGCGGATTCTTCTTGTTGACAATACGGCGCAAAGCCGGCTCGCGCGCCCTTTGCCTTTATCGCGAAAATCATTATGAACGAGCCTAGCCAAGCCAGAAGGGCGTACGACCGGAGCCAGACATGACCGAAATCCTCCAGATCCCCAAACTCGTCACCGTTTTCGGAGGGTCCGGTTTCATTGGCCGCCATGTGGTGCGCGCGCTCGCCAAGCGGGGCTATCGCGTGCGCGTCGCCTGCCGAAGGCCCGAGCTCGCCGGCCACCTGCAGCCCCTGGGCAGCATGGGCCAGATCCAGCCGGTCCAGGCCAACATACGCGTGCGCTGGTCGGTCGACCGGGCCGTGGAGGGCGCCGATCACGTCGTCAACCTCGTCGGCATCCTTGCCGAATCGGGACGGCAGAAGTTTCCGGTGGTGCAGGAGTTCGGCGCGCGCGCCGTTGCGGAGGCTGCCCGCGCCGTCGGCGCAGGGCTGACCCATGTCTCGGCTCTGGGCGCGAATGCGCAGTCCGAATCCGTCTATGCCCGCACCAAGGCGGGCGGCGAGCGGGCCGTGCAGGAGACGATCCCCGATGCGACGATCTTCCGTCCGTCTATCGTGTTCGGCCCCGAGGACGGTTTCTACAACCGCTTCGCCAACATGGCCCGTTTCTCGCCGATTCTGCCGCTGATCGGCGGCGGCACCACCCGCTTCCAGCCGGTCTATGTCGTCGACGTCGCCGAGGCGATCGCGCATGCGGTCGAGGGCAGCATCGAGCGCGGCCGGATCTATGAGTTGGGCGGCCCCAACGTGCTGACCTTCCGCCAGTGCATGGAAGAGATGCTCGATGTCATCCACCGCCGCCGGATGCTGGTGTCGGTGCCTTGGTGGGCTGCGAGCCTGCAGGGCGCAGTGCTTGGCATGCTGCCCGGCAAGCTTTTGACCTCCGACCAGGTGACGCTGCTGAAGTCCGACAACGTGGTGTCGCCGGAAGCCGAGCGCGAAGGCCGCACCTTCGCCGGCATCGGAATCATGCCGCAATCGACCGCGACGATCCTGCCGAGCTATCTCTGGCGCTATCGCCCCGCCGGCCAGTTCTCGCGCGACAACGAGGCCTGAACCAGGCCACGTTGCCCAACCTCTAACAGGGGTCGAGGCGCTTGGTCATGAAGACCCGCTTCAACCCCTGCTCGACGGCACGGTGCGTTTCGACATAGCCGGTCCGCCTGTAGAGCGTCTGGTTCTCTGTCATCAATTCATGCGTATAGAGCCGTATGGCGAGAAAGCCTGCGGTCCGCGCCTGGCTTTCGGCGAAATCGAGCAGCCTGCGCCCATACCCCTTGCCCTGCGCCGCCGGATGCACCGCAATATTGTCGAGAAGCATCGCATCCCGCTCCGGGATCAACACCAGAATCCCGACGATCGCATCCCCCTCGGCAAGCACGTGCACGGCCCCCGCGGCGATCCTGGCAACATAGTCGTCCAGCATCGGGCCCGGTTGCTGCCCGATGCGCGCGATATAGCCGCAATAGGCCTCGTGGACGAGCGCCTCTACCGCCGCAAGATCGTCGGGCGCGGCAAGACGTAGTTCAGTCATAAGACATCCCCCCTTGTCATAGCCTGCCCGGACGAGCCGCTATGCCATTTTGTGCCGTCTGTTCACGCTGCCAGGGCGACCCGAAAGCGAAAGCTGCGTCTCCTGCTTCTGGCGCGTGGCGACCACCTTGCCCTTGGCGACGACGCAAAGGCGCTCGGCGCGCAGGCGCAGCGCCTCGACCGGATTGCCGGCATCGAGCACCACGAGGCTCGCCGTCTTGCCGACTTCGAGGCCGAGGTGGTCGAGGCCCATGATCTCGGCATTGGTCCGGGTGACCATGTCGAAGCACTGGCGCATGCCCGCCGGGCTGGTCATCTGCGCCACATGCAGGCCCATGAAGGCGACGTCGAGCATGTCGGCGGTGCCGAGCGGATACCACGGGTCGAGCACGCAGTCCTGGCCGAAGCCGACCTTGATGCCGGCCTTCAGCATTTCGGGCACGCGCGTCATGCCGCGGCGCTTGGGATAGGTGTCGTGGCGGCCCTGGATGACGATGTTGATCAGCGGGTTGGGGCAAGCCGAAACGCCGGCCTCGGCAATCAGCGGCAGGAGCTTCGAGACGTAGTAATTGTCCATGGAGTGCATGGAGGTGAGGTGCGAGCCGTTCACCCTGCCCTGCAGGCCAAGACGCTGCGTCTCATAGGCCAGCTGCTCGATGTGGCGCGAGTTCGGATCATCCGTCTCGTCGCAATGCATGTCGACCATCAGGCCGCGTGTCGCCGCGATCTCGCACAGCTCCGTCACCGAGCGGGTGCCGTCGGCCATTGTGCGCTCAAAATGCGGAATGCCGCCGACGATCTCCACGCCCATGTCGAGCGCGCGGATGGTGTTTTCGCGCGCAGTGGGCGAGCGATAAAAACCGTCCTGCGGGAAGGCGACAAGTTGCAGGTCGATGTAAGGCGCGACCTCTTTCTTCACCTCCAGCAGCGCCTCGACGGCGAGCAGCCGGTCGTCGCAGGTGTCGACATGGGTGCGGACGGCAAGCAGGCCCATCGAGACGGCCCAGTCGCAATAGGCGAGCGCGCGGCTCTTCACCGCCTCATGGGTCAGCAGCGGCTTCAGCTCGCCCCAGAGCGCGATGCCTTCCAGGAGCGTGCCCGAGGCATTGATGCGCGGAATGCCGTAGGAGAGCGTCGCATCCATGTGGAAATGCGGATCGACGAAAGGCTGCGAGACAAGATTGCCGGTGGCATCCACCACCTTGGCCGCCTCGGCCTCGAGCTTTGGCTCGATGGCCGCGATTTTTTCTCCACGGATGCCAATGTCTGCGACGTTGCCGTCGGGCAGAATGCCGCCACGGACAATCAGGTCAAAACTCATCTCTCGCCTTTCTGGTAGGGGATCATCAGCGCCTTGGGATAGGTAGCGCGGCGCGCCACCAGGATCAGCGCCAGGATGGACAGCGCATAGGGCATCATCAGGAACACCTGATAGGGCACCACGCCGCCGGAAATCTGCTGCAGGCGGATCTGATAGGCATCGAAGGCGGCAAAAAGTATGGCGCCAAGCAGCGCCTTGCCCGGCCGCCATGAGCCGAACACCACCAGCGCGATGCAGATCCAGCCGCGGCCGTTGATCATCTCGAAGAAGAAGGAGTTGAAGGCCGACATGGTGAGGAATGCGCCGCCGACCGCCATCAGCGCGCTGCCGACCATGACCGCACCCATGCGGATTCCGGTGACGCTGATGCCCTGTGCCTCGACGGCGGACGGGTTTTCGCCCGCCGCGCGCACGGCCAGGCCGATCGGCGTGCGGTAGAGCATCCAGGCAACCACGGCGACCGTCACAAAGGCCAGATAGGTGAGCGGCGTCTGTGAAAACAGCGCCTCGCCCAGCACCGGTATCTTCGACAGGCCGGGAATGGGCAGCGGCTGGAACGGCTCGATCTTGGGCGGCGTGGTGACCTGCGGCAGCGCCAGCCGGTAGGTGAAATAGGTGAGGCTCGTGGCGAGCAGCGTGACGCCGATGCCCACCACATGCTGTGACAGGCCGAGCGGCACGGTCAGCGTGGCATGGAGCAGGCCGAACATGGCGCCCGCAAGCGCCGCGACGGCCACGCCGGTCCAAAGGTCGCCGCCGGAATAGACGGTGAACCAGCCGGCAAAGGCGCCGACGGTCATGATGCCTTCGATGCCGAGATTGAGCACGCCCGCGCGCTCGCAGATCAGTTCGCCCATGGTGGCGAAGATCAGCGGCGAGGCGATGCGGATCGCAGCCACCCAGAAGGAAGCGGTGAAGAGGATTTCGAGGGCCTGCTCCATCACTTCCACCTCACCCGATAGCGCGTCAGCAAAATGGCGGTGACCATGGTCAGAAGCGCGGTCGCCACCATCACCTGCGCGATATAGCTCGGCACGCCGGCCGTGCGGCTCATGGCGTCGGCGCCGACGAAGATGCCGGCGACGAAGATGGCCGAGGCGATGACGCCGAGCGGATTGAGCATGGCGAGCATGGCCACCACGATGCCCGAATAGCCGTAGCCGGGGGAGAGATCGAGGGTCAGGTTACCCTTCAGCCCCGACACTTCCGAGAAGCCGGCAAGAGCCGCGATGCCGCCGGACAGGATCGCCGTCTTGATCAGCACGCCGTTCACCGGAATGCCGGCGAAGTTGGCGGCTTCCTTGTTGTTGCCGACCGCGCGCATTTCGTAACCAAGCACCGTTTTCTTCATCACCACCCAGGCGACGATGGCCGCGACCACCGCGATGACGAAGCCATAGTGCAGGCGCTTGCCCTGGATGATGCGCGGCAGCTGCGCGTCGGCGATCACCTTGGAGGATTGCGGCCAGCCAAGGCCCGTCGGGTCCTTCAGCACGCCTTCCAGCAGCATGGACACGAAAAGCAGCACAATGAAGTTGAGCAGCAGCGTGGTCACCACCTCGTCGACGCCGAAGCGCGTCTTGAGGATGGCGGGGCCGAGCAGCAGCAGCGCACCGGCCGCCATGGCCGCGATCATGATGATCGGGATCAGCAGATAGGACGGCAGTGGCAGCGCGCCGGTGCCGAGCACCACCGTCACCACGCCGCCGATATAGAGCTGGGCCTCGGCGCCAATGTTCCAGAGCTTTGCGCGGAAGGCGACGGCCACCGCAAGCCCGGTGAAGATGAGCGGCGTGGCGCGGGTCAGCGTTTCAAGAAGCGCGAATTGCGAGCCCGCCGCCCCCTTTGCGACGAGGTAGAAGACGGAGAGCGGCGAGGCGCCCGCCGCCAGCACCAGCAACGAGGAGATCACGAAGGTCGCGATGATCGCGCCCACGGGATAAAGCAGCGTGACCGCCAGCGAAGGCGCGGGTTTGGGTTCAAGCCGCATTGGTCACCTCGCCATGGCCGGCCATCAGTTCGCCGAGCTCGCGGATGCTGCGCTCGCCGCGCTTGGAGGGCGAGGAAAGCTGCCCCTTCGACATGACCAGGATGCGGTCGGACAAGGCCAGTATTTCCTCCAGGTCTTCCGAAATCAGCAGGATCGCCGCGCCCCTGTCGCGCGCTTCCAGCAGCCGGCGATGCACGAAGGCAACGGCCCCGACATCGAGCCCACGCGTGGGCTGGTTGGCTAGGATCACGGCCGGCTCGGAATCGAGCGCGCGGCCGAGAATGAGCTTTTGCATGTTGCCGCCGGAGAGTAGCCGGATGCGCGCCTCGGGCGACGGGCATTTGACGTCGTAGTCGCGAATGATCTCTTCAGCGAAGTTTCTTGCCGCTTTCCAGTCGAGAAAGCCGTGGCGGCTGAAGCGCGGCGTGGCGTAGCGCTCGGAGATGACGTTCTCGGTGACGCTCATGTCGCCGATGCTGCCGACCGCATGGCGATCCTCGGGGATACGGCCGATGCCGTTGGCAAGGGCCGCGCGCGGCGACCAGTTGCCCGCCACGGACCCGCCGATGACGATCTCGCCGGACGCCGGCTGCATCGTGCCGGAGATCAGCGACGCAAGCGCGGACTGGCCGTTGCCGGAAACACCCGCCAGCCCTGTGATCTCGCCGGCGCGGAGCGCGAGCGACAGGCCATCGAGGCGCGTGGTCGTACCTTGACGGGCGGTCGAGACGTTCTTCAGCTCGAATACGACCGGGCCGGTCTTCGGCGCGCTCACCGGCGGACTGGCCACTTCCTGCCCGACCATCAGCGCGGCAAGTTCGGTACGGTTGGTGGTGGCGGTCGCACGCTCGCCGGCCAGCGTTCCGGCGCGCAGCACCAGCACACGGTCGCTGACGGCCATGACCTCATTCAGCTTGTGCGAGATGAAGATGATCGACAGGCCCTGCGCCACCAGCAGCTTCAGCGTGCGGAACAGCGCGTCGGTCTCGGCTGGCGTGAGCACCGCCGTCGGCTCGTCGAGGATGAGGATGCGGGCGTCGCGATACAGCGCCTTGAGGATTTCGACGCGCTGGCGCTCGCCCACCGAGAGGGTGGCGACGGTGGCATCGGGATGCACGGTCAGGCCGAAATCGGCCGAGAGCTTTTCGATGCGCCGCCGCGCGGCCGCACGATCAAGGCGAAGCTTCCAGGGGCTCTGCGTGCCGAGCGCGATGTTCTCCAGCACGGTCATGTTCTCGGCCAGCGTGAAATGCTGGTGCACCATGCCGATGCCGGCATCGAGCGCAGCGCGCGGGTCGCCCGGCGGCAGCGGCTTGCCGAAGGCTTCCACCGTGCCCTCGTCGGCCACGTAATGGCCGAACAGGATGTTCATCAGCGTGGTCTTGCCGGCACCGTTCTCGCCCAGCAGCGCGATGACCTCGCCGCGCCTCAGCGTGAAGGAGATGGCGTTGTTGGCCACCAGCGGGCCGAACCGCTTGGTGATTCCATCGAGGCGCAGCACGGCGGGCGCCCGCTCTTCAGCAACACCACCACGGACAAGGAGCGACGCCTCCAAATCACCAACCCCTCAGTTCAGCGGGCGTCACTTCCAGCCCTGTCCGGTATTACGCCATGGGCCCGCCGGAGAAGCGGGCGCGCCGCGGCCGGCAGACGAGCGGCAGCGTTCGAAGCCTGGCCGGCCCTCACGCTGTCGCCCATGCGGCCTCGGGCTCACCTTTTCACCGCAAGCGGCGGGAAGGTAAAGCCGTCGTCAGTTGGATTTCGGCTCGGAGTCGTCGATTTCAACAGTGAAGGAGCCGTCCTTGATGGCCTTTTCCTTCTCGGCGACCTTGGCCATGACCTCGGCCGGCACCTTGCCTTCGAAGGTGCCGAGAGGCGCCATCGAGCAGCCACCGTCCTTCATGAAGGAATAGACGCCGTAATCGGCGGCCTTGAAGGTTCCGGCCTTCACCTCGGCAATCGCCTTGTCCAGCGTCGGCTCGAAGTGCCACAGCGCGGAGGCCACGACCGTTTCCGGATAGTCCGCCTGGGTGTCGATGACGTTGCCGACCGCCAGAACATTGCGCTCCTTGGCGGCATCAGAAACGCCGAAGCGCTCGGCATAGAGCAGGTCGGCGCCGCCGTCGATCTGGGCGAAAGCGGTTTCCTTGGCCTTGGGCGGGTCGAACCAGGAGCCGATGAAGGCGACCTGGAACTTGGCGTCGGGCGCGCTTTCCTTCACGCCGGCCATGAAGGCGTTCATCAGCCGGTTGACCTCGGGGATCGGGTAGCCGCCGACCATGCCGATGTTCTTCGACTTGGTCATGGCGCCGGCGATGATGCCGGTGAGGTAGGACGCGTCCTGGATGTAGTTGTCGAAGGGCGAGAAGTTCGGCACGGCCTCGTCGGCCTTGAAGCTCGAGCCCATCAGGAAGGCGACGTCCGGATAGTCCTTGGCGACCGCGCGGGCGGCGTCCTCGACGCCGAACACCTCGCCGAGGATCAGCTTGTGGCCGGCCTCGCAATATTCGCGCATCACGCGCTCATAGTCGTTGTTGGAGGTGTTTTCCGAATAGACATACTCGATGTCGCCGCGTTCCTTGGCGGCGTTGGCGGCCTTGTGGATGCGGCTGACCCACTGCTGCTCGACCGGCACGGTGTAGACGGCCGCAACCTTCAGGGGCTCGGCGGCAAAGAGACGGGCGGGCGAGCCCGCTATGGCGGCGAAAGCGGCACCCGCACCCGCGGCCTTCAGGACCGAACGGCGCGAAACGCCGGCAAATTCCGTCGCATTCTTGTTCTTGTGCATTGTACGACCACCTCTGGCTTTCTTAGGCCCGGACCCCGCGCCCCGACCCCCTTTGTATGCCGGCAACGCTATTCGATTTCCCGAAAACCGGCAATTGGCAGGCAAAGCCTATCCACCGCCGGCGTTTCGTCCCGCCAAGCATCGTTAGTCGACAAATCGGATGCAACTTTTGGTTTTTTACGACCGCAATGCCTATATCGGTGATAAAGGTTGTCCACCAGCGACGGAACGCAATGACGCGGACCCTGGCTCTTCCCGAAAGGACCCGCAACACAATGGCGAAAAAGCCTAACTACGGCCAGGAACGCAGAGACCGCGACCGCATCAAGGCCGCGAAGAAGGCCGAGAAGGCCACCGCCAAGGCAAACAAGTCCGAACGCAAGCCGGACGAGGTGAACGAACTGGAGACGAAGCAGGACTAGGAGTCGCCACCGAGCAGCGGGCTTCCCGTCAATGAATTCAGGAGTATGAAATGAAGCCTCTCGCGACCGAACAGAAATTGGACAGGACGGACGCGGCAGCGCGCCAGATCATGAACGCCGAACTTGCTGCTCGAGAAAAGAAGACCGCCCGGCTGCGTGCACTTCGGCAGGAAAAAGAAGCGGCGGAGCGCGCGGAAGCGGCGAAGAATCCTCCTCCGGTGAAGCGCGCCCGCAAGAAAGCCTCCTAGAACGGGTTCAGGGTGCCTTGTCGCTGATCAACACGTCGGCCTCACGGGCCGCAGCGATGAAGGCGCGCCTGGCCGCCATGACCGGCTTGTTGCCGGCAATGGCGTCATGACAGGCCTGGAGGGCGGCGCGATGCTTGGGGCTTCTTTTTCCCGCCCAGTTGTTGAGAAGAAAATCCGAAGCCTCGCGGGCAGTCTTCAGGATTTGGTGATTTCCGGTGTCACCGAGCTTTACGGTGAGCGGAACGTCAAAGCGATCGTTTTGCATTCCTGCTCTTACGCCCTTGCGCAGGCGAAAGCGAGCATCGAAACGTTTTTCTTCGCGGAAGCCCGTTTCGCTTTTGCGACCGGCCCGTTCTAGAGAACGAAAACTGACGCACGCAAAAGCGCCTCTAGCGCCTTGAAGGCTTCGCCTGCGCTGCGGTCTGCCTTCAAACCGTTGCAGGGTCCAGCGGCGGCTCGTCCTTGTGGCGCGCAATCAGCGTCGCAAGGTCGGCGTTCCGGAACGCGTCGCGCAACGCGTCGAACGACGGCAGGACAAAATAGGCACGCTGGAACTTGTCGATCTCGTAGGCAGTGCGCATCACCGTCTCGATTTCGAAGGGCACGCGATGCGCGTCCGGGCTTTCGACCGCGAACTGCAACTCGCTGTAGGACGACATCAGCCCCGCGCCGAACGCCTTGAGCGGCTGGCCGGCCTCCTGGATGAGGCTGAATTCGGCGGTGTACCAGTAAAGCCGCGAGATCATGTCGTGGCCGCCGAGCTCAATCGCGCCACTGGCTCTTTCGCCGTACTGCTGCATGAAATCGGCGAAAGCCGGCTGGGTCAGCGCCGGAACATGGCCGAAGAAATCGTGGAACATGTCGGGCTCGACGATGTAGTCGAGCTCTTCCTTGGTGCGCAGCCAGTTGGTGACCGGGAAACGCCGGTTGGTCAGATGCACGAAAAACGGTTCCGCCGGGATCAGGCCCGGCACGGCGACGAGTTCCCAGCCGGTGAGCTTGCGCAGTTTCCGGCTGACCTCGTCGAAATCCGGGATACGCTCGAGCAATCCCAGCGCCTCGACGCCATCGAGATAGGAGCGGTGCGCGAGCCGCTTGGTCAGCTTGGTCTGGCGGTCGCAAAGGATGCGCCACACCTCCTGCTCGCTGTCGCTGTAGTCGTAGTCCTGCCGGACTGTAAAATCGGCGCGGCAGACGGAATAGTTGCCGCGCAAACCCTGGGCCGCACATTCGCGGGCATAAGCTTCGACGCTGATATTCATGACCATGTCCTCCACAAAAGCAGAATACCGTCTGATCCGGAGGGGTTTTTGCCTAATCCATCGATATGGCCGCGAATTTGAGGTAAATTCAGCGCAAGATCTAAATCGGGGAGTGAAAATGCCTCAATTCGACGATTTCGAGATCAAGATGCTCGACGTCCTGCAGCGTGACGGCCGCAAGCCGGTGTCGGAGCTGGCGCAGGAGATCGGCCTGTCGACCACGCCCTGCGCCCGCCGCTTCGACGCCCTTCAGGATGCAGGCGTCATAAATGGCTTCAGCGCCGTCATCAGTCGCCGCGCGGTGGGGCTGATGGTAGAGGTGTTCATCCAGGTCCGGCTGACCAGTCACAGCGACGAGTCACCGGAGCACTTCATCACCGCCGTGCAGCGCATGGACGAGGTCTCGGCCTGCTGGACGATGACCGGCGAATACGACTTCCTGCTGCACGTGATGGTGCCGAGCGTGGACGATCTCAACGACTTCGTCATGCACCGGCTGATGCGCCTGCCGGGCGTGCGCGACGTGCACACCCAGCTCGTGCTGCAGAACATCAAGGGGCCGGGCCATGTGCCGCTGGGCCATTTGAAGAAGTAGGATCGAGCTTGCTCGTCCTTACGGAACGATCAGCGTTCCCGCGCCATGCTCGGTGAACAGCTCCAGCAGCACCGAATGCGGGGTCTTGCCGTTGAGGATGACCACGCCTTCCACACCGCGCTCGATGGCTTCGATGCAGGTCTCGACCTTGGGGATCATGCCCCCGGAAATGGTGCCGTCCTTGATCAGTGCCCGGGCCTCGGCCACCGTCAGCTCGTCGATGAGGTTCTTGTCCTTGTCGAGCACGCCCGGCACGTCGGTGAGGAACAACAGGCGCGAGGCGTTCAGCGCGCCGGCGATGGCGCCGGCGAAGGTGTCGGCGTTGATGTTGTAGGTGTGACCGTCGCGGCCGGGCGCCACAGGGGCGATCACCGGGATCATCTCCGAGCGGGCCAGGAGGTCGAGCAGGGTGCGGTCGACCTCGACCGGCTCGCCGACGAAGCCCAGATCCAGCACGCGCTCTATGTTGGAGTCGGGATCGACCATGGTCTTCTTGGCCTTTTCGGCGAAGACCATGTTGCCGTCCTTGCCGCACAGGCCGATCGCCCACTCGCCCTCGGCATTGATGAGCGCGACGATCTCCTTGTTGATCGAGCCGGCCAGCACCATCTCGACGATCTCGACCGTCTTCTGGTCGGTCACGCGCAGGCCGCCCTCGAATTTGGACTCGATGCCCATCTTGGCGAGCATGGCGCCGATCTGCGGGCCGCCGCCGTGGACGACGATGGGATTGACCCCCGACTGCTTCAGCAGCGCGATGTCGCGGGCAAAGGCCTTGCCGAGCTCATTGTCGCCCATGGCATGGCCGCCATATTTCACCACCACGGTCTTGTTTTCGTAGCGCTGCATGTAGGGCAGCGCGGCCGAAAGAAGGTTCGCCTGCTCCGCCGCCTTGGCCGCGATGTCCGTCGATGTCATGAGGATTTCCCCGTCGGATGGAATCGGCGGTTACTTAGCGGCAAAGGCAACGGGGAGCAATCGGCAAGCTGATCGGAAACCGCCCAGCCTCACGATGTCGCGGGCTTGAAGTCCAGCGCGACGCCGTTGAGGCAGTGGCGCTTGCCGGTCGGCGGCGGGCCGTCGTCGAAGATGTGCCCAAGATGGCCGCCGCAACGACGGCAATGAACCTCGGTGCGGGTCATGAAGAAAGAGGTGTCTTCTTTCGTGCGCACCGCGTCGGGCAGGGGTTCCCAGAAACTCGGCCAGCCAGTGCCGGAATCGTATTTGGCGGCCGAGGAATAGACGGCGAGGTCGCAGCCGGCACAGTGATAGATGCCCTTGCGCGTCTCGTGGTCGAGCGGGCTGGAGCCGGCGCGCTCGGTGCCTTCCTTGCGCAGCACGGTAAACTGCTCGGGCGTCAGGATCTTGCGCCACTCGTCTTCGGACTTGTCGATCTCGAAAGTCTCGGCCAGAGCTTCGCCCGACCGCCTGCCGCGCAGGAACTGGCCGGTGACCAGGAAAGCGGCAGCGGCAGCGCTGCCAAGCAGGACATGTCGACGGTTCATCGCTCTCTCCTCCGCGGCGCAGTCTATTGCGACCACGGTCCCACAGGCCAATCAACTCGAATTGAACCGCGTCGCCGCGGTGGAGGCCCGAGCGCTTCGTGACCAAGATCGAAGGGTCCTAAGGCAGCTTCGCGGCCAGAAGATCGATCTTGTGCACTGTCGGCGGCTCGGCCAGCAGTTCATCCACCCTGGCGAACAGGGCCGTCGCGACCGCGCCGGTAAGATGCGCCTCTCGCCCCGCCTCGTCTGGAAAGGCGTCGAAGATGCCGTAAGTGGAGGTGTCCATCTTCAAGGCGAACCACGCCGTGGTCGCCGGCTCGCGCTCGACCAGCGCCAAGCCGCCCTTGAGGAAGGCTTCGACCTCGGCTTCCTTGCCCGGCTTGGCTTTCAATCTCACGTAAAGTGCCTTGCTGACCATCGCGTCCTCCTTCGGATAGGATCGGCGAGTTCAGAACTATGGCCGTTCGGCCGCATGTCCATGGCGGCCGCGCGGAAACCGGGAAGGAGCGCGCGGTCTTCAGCCGCCGCGCACGGCAAGCGCGATCGCCTCGCGCAGTTCCTCCATGCCGTCGCCCTTCTCCGAGGAGGTGGCGAGGACGACCGGGAAGGCGGCCGGGCGCTTGCGGATCTTTTCCAGCGTCTCGGCGATCAGCCGCGGCACGCCGGCGGATTTGATCTTGTCGGTCTTGGTCAGGACGATCTGGTAGGAGACGGCGGCCTTGTCGAGCAGGGACAAGACCTCCTCGTCATTCTTCTTGATGCCGTGGCGCGAGTCGATCAGGACATAGACGCGTTTCAGCGTCACGCGGCCGCGCAGATAGTCGAAGACAAGCTTCGTCCACTCATCCACCTGGTCCTTGGGCGCCTTGGCATAGCCGTAGCCCGGCATGTCGACCAGCGCCATGGGCGGCAGGTCGCCGTCCTTGCCGGAGAAGCCGTCCGGAACGAAATAGTTGAGCTCCTGCGTGCGGCCCGGCGTGTTGGAGGTGCGTGCAAGCCCCTTCTGCCCGACCAGACCGTTGATCAGCGACGACTTGCCGACGTTGGAGCGGCCGGCAAACGCGATCTCGGGCGGGCCTTCCGGCGGCAGGAACTTCATCGACGGCACGCCGCGGATGAAGATCCACGGTGCGGTGAAGAGGCTGCTCGCCACGAGCGGCAGGGATCTGGATTCTGTCTGTTCGGTCACGCTGCTTGCTCCTGCCGGGATATGTCGGCGCCGCGTATGGCATCTAGGTTGCGGGGCGCCTTGTCAACCGGCCGGCCCGATCTGCCCTATGCGTTAAAGCAAAAGCCCCGGATCGCTCCGGGGCTTTCGCGAGGTCGGGGCGCCCGCTATTCGGCGGGCTTGGGTTTCTTCTTGAACATGCTGGCCAGATTGCCCCACAGCTCGATCTTGGCGCCCTGGCGCTTCATGATCACCGCCTGCTGGGTGATCGAGAGCGTGTTGTTCCAGGCCCAGTAGATGACGAGGCCCGCAGGGAACGACGCCAGCATGAAGGTGAAGATGATCGGCATCCAGGTGAAGATCATCGCCTGCGTCGGGTCCGGCGGCGTCGGGTTCATGCGCATCTGCAGGAACATGGTGATGCCCATGATGATCGGCCACACACCGATGTGCAGGAAGTCCGGCGCGACGAAGGGCAACAGGCCGAAGAGGTTGAACAGCGACGTCGGATCGGGTGCCGCCAGGTCGTGGATCCAGCCGAAGAACGGCGCATGGCGCATCTCGATGGTGATGTAGAGCACCTTGTAGAGCGCGAAGAAGACCGGAATCTGGATCAGCACCGGCCAGCAGCCCGCCAGCGGATTGATCTTCTCCGTCTTGTAGAGCTCCATCATCGCCTGCTGCTGCTTCATCTTGTCGTCCGCGTACTTTTCGCGGATTTCGAGCATCTTCGGCTGCACCTTCTTCATGTTCGCCATCGAAGCGTAGGACTTGTTGGCGAGCGGGAAGAACAGGGCCTTGACCAGAACGGTGGTGGCGAGGATCGCCAGGCCGAAATTGCCGAGCAGCTTGTAGAGGTTGTCGATGAGCCAGAACATCGGCTTGGTGATGAAATAGAACCAGCCCCAGTCGATCAGCAGGTCGAACTGGCGGATGTTGAGGTCCTTTTCATAGGCGTTGATCGTGGCCACTTCCTTGGCGCCGGAGAAGATCAGCGTCTCGATGGTATCGGACTGGCCCGGCGCCACGGTCATAGGGTCGGTCATGAAGTCCGACTGGAAGCGCGCGCGGCCGTCGTCGAAATAGCTGAAGCGCGGCTGGAAGGGCTGCTTGGACGACGGCACCATGGCAACCGCCCAGTACTTGTCGGTGATGCCGAGCCAGCCATCGTTCGACTTGCCCGGAACGACCTGCTTGTCCTTTTCGATCTGGGCGTATTTGACCTCGTGCAGGCCTTCCTCGCCGGTGACGCCGATCAGGCCCTCGAACAGCACGTAGGTGCTGGCGACATGCGGCTTGTCGAAGCGGATGACGCGACCATAGTTGGACAGCGAAACAGGCGCCTGGCCACCGTTGGACACGGTGTCGGAGACCTTGAACATGTACTTGTTGTCAACGCTGATGGTGCGCTTGAACGTCAAGCCCTTGTCGTTGGTGTAGGTCAGCGTCACCGGCGACGTGGGCGTCAGCACCGCGTTCGGATCGGCGGTCCAGACCGTGTCCGGACCCGGCACGCTGCCGCTCTCGGCGTTTCCGACGAAGCCGATTTCGGCATAGTAGCCGGAGGGCAGGACCGACGGGTTCAAGAGGTCGATGTTGGGCGAATTCTTGTCGACCGTGACGTGGTAGTCCTTCAGGAGCACGTCGTCGAGACGCGCGCCGACCAGGTTGATGGAGCCGGAAATGCTCGGCGTGTCGATCTTCACGCGCTGCTCGGCGGCAAGCGCCTGCTCGCGGCTCTCGGGCGCAGCACCCGCAGTTCCGGTGCTGCTGCCGGGCACGCCGCCCTGCGGCGAAGCGGGGACTTCTCCTGCCGTGCTGGGCTTCTGCGCTTCCTGGCGCTGGGCCTCGATGCGGGCCGTCTCGCGCTCGCGCTCGACGCGGGGGTTCATGTAGAACACCTGCCACAACGTCAGGATCAGCACGGAAAGCGCGATCGTAATCAAGAAATTCCGGTTGTTTTCCATCGAAAACCCTTAACGCGTTCCGCGAATTCTTCGGGAGAGTTCGGCAGCCAGCTGCTCGAAAGGCACCGTCAGAACGTCTTCCCGTCCGACGATCACATAGTCTTTGCCGGGCGTCATGTCACCTGCGGCATGGACGCGAACTGCCTCCTTGAGGCGGCGGCGAATGCGGTTTCGAACAACCGCATTGCCCACTTTCTTGGTGACCGTGAAACCGACGCGCGGTGCGTCGTCGTTGCCACGATCAAGAACTTCCATGAGGAAAAGCCGCCCGCGACGTTTTTCACCGCGGCGGACGGCCAGAAACTCGGCTCGTTTGCGAAGTCGCAGCGGAGACGGAAATTCCTTTTTGCCGGTATCCGGCAACGCTCTCGTCTCGCGCTTAGGCGGAGAGCCGCTTGCGGCCGCGGTTACGGCGTGCAGCGATGACGGCGCGACCGCCGGTGGTGGCCATGCGCGCACGGAAGCCGTGGCGGCGCTTGCGGACGAGTTTGGATGGCTGATAGGTACGCTTCATTTGTTTTAATACCGCGGTGTGCGGCCCTTCTTGATTCTGTCACATGGTAACAGGAGCTAGGCTCAGGTGTCTTAGGCGCAATACGAAAGGCGCCGGACGGACGGCCCGAGCGTGAGCGGGCTTATAGTAAAGAAGGTCGGGGGGAGTCAATCGCCGCAATTCCCGTGCCGGACGGCGAAGAGCCTCACGAAGCGGTGAGATTTTGGGGCGCGGGCGTCAATAGGCGGTGAGAAAGTATACGCCGTATTGCTGGCGACATCATTACGGCCCACCTGAAAGCTTAGCGATTTGCCCTCTTGTCGCGGCAACCCATAGGGAACCATGATGGAAACCAGGCTGTGACGAAAGAGGCAATCGGGGTCGACATGATCGAAGATTGGGACACGGGCAGGCGCGCGCCGGGACGCTGGCGATTTGCGCCGCTCGTTGTCGTCGCGGCCGGGTTGGCCCTGGGCTACGCTCTGGGCTGGCAGCACTACCTGACACTCGACTATCTCGCCGAGAGCCGTCAGTTCCTCAAGGACTTCGTTGCCGACAACCCGGTGCTGGCGCCGGCGGGCTTCCTGGCGATCTACATCACCGCCGTGGCCTTCTCTTTTCCGGCCGCATCGGTGCTGACGATCTTCGGCGGTTTCCTTTTCGGCTGGCTGTTCGGCGGCGCCCTTGCCATCGTCGGCGCGACCACAGGGGCGACGATGATCTTTTTGATGGCGCGCTCGGTTTGCAGCAACTTCCTGCGGCGGCGCGTCGGCGGCCTGGCCGAACGGCTGTCGAAGGGATTCGAGAAGAACGCCTTCGGCTATCTCCTCGTGTTGCGGCTCGCCCCGTTTGCCCCCTTCTTCATAGTCAACATCGCCCCTGCCCTCTTCAATGTCCGTCTGCGCACCTATGTCGCCGCGACCTTCATCGGCATCATACCGGGCGGCTTCGCCTATGCCTGGCTCGGCCAGGGCTGCGACAGCGTGCTCATGGCGGCGGAAGCGGCCGGCCAGCGCGTCACCCTGGGCGATCTCATCACCCCGCAGATTACCATCGCCTTTGCCGCGCTCGCGCTTGTCGCCGCACTCGCCACCGTCGTAAAGAAGATGTGGGCATCCCGCATCTGACGTCGCGCGGCGATTTTGCGCCGCATCTCCGTTTCTGCAGAAGGCGTAGCCCATGACGACAACCCTGACACCGGACATCTGCGTCATTGGCGCCGGGTCCGGCGGGCTGTCGGTTGCTGCGGCCGCGGCGGCCTTCGGCGTGAGCGTCGTGCTCGTCGAAAAGGGCAAGATGGGCGGCGACTGCCTGAACTACGGCTGCGTCCCCTCCAAGGCATTGATCGCCGCCGCAAGGCAGGCCCAGGCCATGCGCGAGGGCGCCGCCTTCGGCGTCGGCGCGTGCGAGCCCGATATCGACTTCGCCGCCGTGCATCGCCATGTGCGCGAAACGATCGCGGCGGTCGCGCCCAACGATTCGGCCGAGCGCTTCACCGCACTGGGAGTCCACGTCATCAAGGCGGCAGGCCGCTTCAAGGACCAGCAGACCCTGATTGCCGGCAAGACCGAGATCCGCGCCCGCCGCTTTGTCATCGCGACAGGCTCCTCACCGTTGATTCCGGCGATCTCCGGGCTCGACAAGGTCCATTACCTGACCAACGAGACGATCTTCGGCCTGGCGCGCAAGCCGAGGCATCTGATCGTCATCGGCGGCGGGCCGGTCGGCCTGGAAATGGCGCAAGCCTTCAGGCGGCTCGGCTCGCAGGTGACGGTGCTGGAGGCCGCGAACGCGCTGGGCAAGGAAGACCCCGAACTTGCTGCGGTGGTGCTGAAGCAGCTTCGCGTCGAAGGCATCAACATCCGCGAGCATGCCCGCATCACCCGCATCGCGCCGCTCGGCAAGGATGAAGTCCATGTCGGCATCGCTCCAGGCGCGGGCACACACAGCGTCGAAGGCACGCACCTGCTGGTCGCCGTGGGGCGCCGGGCCAATCTGGCCGGGCTCGATCTCGACAAGGCCGGCATCGCGCATGACGAGCGGGGGCTGAAGGTCAACAGCAGGCTGCGCACCAGCAACCGTCGCGTCTATGCGGTGGGCGACGTCACCGGAGCGCCGCAGTTCACGCATGCGGCCAACTATCATGCCGGGCTGGTGGTGCGCTCCGCGCTGTTCCGCCTGCCGGCGCGCGAGAGGCGCAACATCGTCCCCAGGGTGACGTTCACCGATCCGGAACTCGCCCATGTCGGCATGACGGAGGCGGAAGCGGCCCGCACGCATCGGTCGATCCGCGTGCTGCGCTGGCCCTACAGCGAAAACGATCGCGCCCTGGCCGAGCGGCGCACGCACGGCCACATCAAGCTGATCGCCACGGCGAGAGGCAGGCTGCTTGGCGCCTCCATCGTCGGCGCCCAGGCCGGCGAGCTGATCAACCTGTGGGCGCTGGCGCTGTCGAAGAACCTGAAGCTGCGCGACATCGCCGCCTATGTCGCGCCCTACCCGACGATGAGCGAAATTGGCAAACGCGCCGCGGTGACCTACTTTATCCCGGCAACACGCAAGCCACTGGTGCGCCGGCTGGTCGGCTTGCTGAGGATGTTCGGCTAGAGACAGCTCTGGGGGAGCGTAGGGTCAGATGGGAGACAGCGTCACCACGGGTGCAGACAGGGGTGCGGCTCGCGTTCCACTGGCGCGGGGGCTGTCGCTCAAGCTGCTGATCCTGACCGCCATCTTCGTGCTGTTTGCCGAAATCCTGATCTTCCTGCCGTCCATCGCGAATTTCCGCCTGCGCTGGCTGGAAGAGCGTCTCAACACGGCCGCCTCCGTCTCCATCCTGCTCGAGAGCAACGCGACGAACCTACCGCGCGAGGTGCAGGACGAAGTGCTGAGCTCCACCGGCGCCAAGGCAATCGCCGTGCGCGACGGCGGCGTCTCACGCCTGCTGGTGGTCTCCCAGGTGCCGCCGCAGGTCGACGAGCAGATCGACGTGGCCCACACCGGGCCGCTGGCGGCTATGCGCGACGCGCTGGACACGCTGTTCTTCGGCGGCCAGCGCACGCTACGCGTCTTCGGCCATGTCGGCGACAGCGAAAAGGAATTCGAGGTCATCATCCCCGACCAGAAGCTGCGCAAGGCGATGCTGATCTATTCGCGCAACGTGGCGTTCCTGTCGCTGCTGATCTCGCTGTTCACCGCCACGCTGGTGTTCTACGCGATCGACCGGATCATGATCCGGCCGATCCGCGAGATGACGCGCTCCATGCTCGACTTCTCCAAGGCTCCCGACGACCCGGCCCGCATCATTGCCGCCGGAGATCGCGCCGACGAGATCGGCGTGGCCGAACGCGAGCTCGCCGGCATGCAGCTTCAGCTGCAGAAGACGCTCGGCGAACAGAAGCACCTTGCCGATCTCGGCCTCGCCGTGTCGAAGATCAACCACGACATGCGCAACATCCTCGCCTCCGCGCAGCTGATGTCCGACCGGCTCGGCATGGTGAAGGATCCGACCGTTCAATCGCTGGTGCCCAAGCTGGTGCGGGCGCTTAACCGCGCGGTCTCCTATTCGGAGGGGGTCATCACCTACGGTCGCACGCAGGAAGCGCCGCCGTCGCGGCGCCGCCTGCGCTTGCACCAGACGGTGGAGGACGTGAAGGACCTGCTCGGCATCGACCCGGAGGGCGATGTCGAATTCGAGAATCGGGTGGACCCCAATCTGGAGATCGACGCCGATTCGGAACAGCTGGTGCGCATCCTGACCAATCTGTGCCGCAACTCGGTGCAGGCGATGGCGGCCGACACCGGGAGCGCCATAGTCAAGCGGCTGACCATTTCGGCCGAGCGCAGCGGCAGCGTCAGCCGCATCCTGGTGGCCGATACCGGTCCCGGACTGCCGCAGAAGGCCCGCGAGAACCTGTTCTCGGCCTTCCGTGGCTCGGCCCGCAGCGGCGGCACGGGGCTCGGCCTGGCAATCGCCTACGAGCTGGTGCGCGCACATGGCGGCACGCTCGAGCTGGTCGAGAGCGTGGGCGGGCGCACCGTCTTTTCCATCACCATTCCCGACCAGCCGGTCCGCCTCGAAGAGGCCCGGAATCACCTGCGCCGTCCCGCCTGATCGGCGGCCATCGAATTTTCTGCCGCGCGGTGACGGGCCTGCGCTCTCATCTGCACATGCCCGCGAACCGGACACGAAGAATCACCCCTGGAACCGGATTCGCGGCGATTTGCGGTCGCGCGGTGCGTTGATTCTGGCCCGGGAGGCTATTTCAGCCTCACACCTGGCATGAAAAGCCATGCGCCGCCCGATGCGCACCGGGCATTACCCCCGGGAAATGCCCGGCTCCGCGGGCAATTGTGCAGAAGCCAAAAAACTTTTGCCGACGCCGCTTGCATTTCGCCGTTTCAGCCGTTAGTTAGCACCATCTCATCGCGACCGGCACACACGCCGGCCAGCGGCGGTCGCAAAAAAGCGATCGATTGCGCGCCCGTAGCTCAGCTGGATAGAGCACCAGACTACGAATCTGGGGGTCAGAGGTTCGAATCCTTTCGGGCGCGCCATTTCCGTTCAAAACTGCGAACACCGGGCCAAAATTTTTTGTTGCCGGTCATAGCCTGGTGGACAGCCGCCTTGCTTCCTATGATCCTGACCTGCTTGTCCCCGATCTCGACTTGGTCGACGACAGCCTGAATATAGGCCTTGCGGAAGGGGATGTCGCCGGATGTGATGTTCTCCCGCATCATCCTGCCGAACTCCTCGACGACGGCTGGCGGAATGTTAGAGGTGGGGACGGCATGCGTCCTGGCGCGATCGAGGGACGCCTGCATGCGCTCGCGGTCGACCTTTAGGGCGGCGATGCGCTCGCGCAGGATATCGTCCATTTCGGCGATCCCGTCCTCGATCATCGTGTAGATGCGCTTCAGCCGAGTTTCCGCCTCGGTCAGTTCACCTTGCAGACGAATGATCCGGCCATCGACCTCGGCGGCCCTGGCGGCGCGGCCGGCGGAGATGGCGGCGAGGATTTCCGTGAGGCGGTTTGAGGTAAGCAGACGGTCCGACAGATGTTCGACGACCAGTTCGTCGAGCGTATCCATGCGGATCGAGCGGCCCTTGCAGGCGCTTTTTCCGGCGCGGGCGGCATTCGAGCAGGTATAGTAGCGATGAACCGTGCCGTTCTTCGAGGTGCCGGTACGAAGCGTCATGCCGCCCTGGCAGGTGGCGCAGGTGGCAAGGCCGGTCAGAAGGATCGGCCCCGTCACGACGCGCGGCGGCGTCACCTTCGGATTACGGACCTTCAACATCGACTGCACCGCCTCGAACTCATCCCGATCGATGATGGCGGGAACGGCAACGATCACATGTTCCGACGCGGGCTTGGCCTTCAGCGTGCGTGAATCGCGCCGGTTGAAGGTCCATTCGCCGATATAGGTGCGGTTGGTAAGGATGCCATGCAGCGTGCCAACCCCGAATCTGGCGCCACGTTTGGTGCGCTCGCCCATGGCGTTCAACCGCTTGACGATTTCTTTGGTGCCAAGCGGCCCGGACTTGCCGTCGCCGGAATGGTAGAGCCGGAAGACAAAACGGATCGTCTCCGCCTCGGCCGGATCGATCTCAAGCTGTTTCTTCGCCTTGCTACCGCGCCGCTCGACCTCGATGGTGCGATAGCCGAGAGGAACGGGTGAGCCGTTATAAAAGCCCTGCCGGGCGTTTTCCTTCATGGCGCGAAGGACGTGTTTGGCGTTCTCGCGGGACTGATACTCGTCGAAGAGCGCGATCACCTGCCGCATCATCACCTGCGCCGGATCGTCACCGAGTTCCTGCGTGATCGACACCAGCCGGACATCGGCCTTCGCCAGACGGCGGATATACATTTCCAGGGAAAAACTGTCGCGGAAGAAGCGGGAGTAGGAATGGACGAGGACAACGTCATAGGGCCGGTCGCCGTCCGTGGCCCGATCCATCAGTTTCTGGAATTCGAGACGGTTGTCGTCGGTCGCCGAAGCGCCGGGTTCGACATATTCATCGACCAGACGCCAGCCTTTGGACAAACAGAAGGCCGCGATCTGCTTGCGCTGATCGGGGATCGACAGATCGCTTTCGGCCTGCCGTCCCGTCGATACGCGCAGATAGGCGACCGCGCGCAAGGCCGGTACAATCGCCGTATCGAACTCCGCACTACTCATGGCCTTCGTCATTCCAAACTCCTCATCGTTTCGGGCGAGCTTACCGTAGCATCCGTGGCGATGGAGCCCGGATACCGCCGGCCTGCAGGCATTACCGGCTCGCAGCGGACATGTCCGCCACCATCCCGCGCCCCGTGGCAGAAAGGGCAGCGCGAACCGGCACGGCCTTCGTCAGGATGTGAGCCGCCGGCGCAATACGCCCGGTGATGACGAACACCTGCTTCACCCGCTTGCGGCGACCGGGAGCCGTGTCCGCATCGACGACCTGCCCCTTGCTGAACGTGTCGCAGAACACCCAGCCGCTGACGGCAACATAATGCCCGGTCACGAGAACCACGCATGGATGCGTCCGCTGCACGCCCGTCCGCCCTTCCAGATAGGCAGCAAGGGTCGGCCGCCCCGCAACCTTGTGCCAGACCCCTGCGTAACCGAAGAGGCGCAGAACCCGTTCGGTTTCATGCGTGTGCGTCCCCATGATGGGCGGCGAGCGGCGGCGGTTCGTCCAGCTTGCTCCATAGCGAACGAGACGGAAGGCATCACGCACTCGCGACACCGGCTCTCCGGTGATCGCAGCCACCGCCGTCGGCCCGCAGAAGGCGCGGGATTTCGTGTCGTTGACGGCATCACGCAGGCGGTGGCCGGCAAGATCGTTTGAAGCTGCGGACGGATTCAGTCCGGTCATGGCAATTGTCATGTCATTCTCCTGTTTGAGCGGGTGAAGGGTTGAAGGGTCAGGAATGCCTGCCGTGGGGACCGGATGCGCAGCGCGCGAGCAGGTCATCAAGCAGATGGGACAGGAAGGTCTCGATCACCCCGGCCTCGCCGCCCGTCGCCGGCATGGGGTCCGGCCAGTCGCTGGTGACAGTGAAGCGGGCTTTGTCCGTCTCGTTGCTGCGCGTGACTTTCCTGCGCGCAGGCCTTGGAACGCCCGGCCGGTAACGGATTGTGGGACGTGTCGTGGTGGCCGGATCAGAGTGCATGATCGATCTCCCGACCTGCGCGGCGGGTGCGCCGTGCGGGAGGAGCGGCTGGCGGTGGAGCCTCCTGCTCTGTGGCGTTGGCTGTGGACCGGAAGGCCGCGGCGACATCGAGCGTCGTTTCCTTGACGTGCCGTGTGGCGAGACGGCCCGCCAACCATTCGCGGCGGCCAGCCGGATCGGATTCGTCCGGCGCATTTGTCCCTGCGCGCATTTCGGCATCGATGCGGGCGCGATCAACGACCAACAGCGTCTCCATGCGGGCGCGGCTGGCGGCGACATAGATGTCGTGCCGGTCGAACGCGGGTGTCAGCAGGACAGCAGCCTTGTCGACCGTCATGCCTTGCGCGCCGTACAACGTCGAGGCATAGGCCCAGCCGAGTTTGACGCGACCGTGTTCGTCGGCGATATCAGCCGTGCTGAAGCGGAGGGTACGAGCGCCGATCCGCGCCTCGATCATGGTATTGCCGGAAGATTGCGAGGATGAGCTTTCGGCGATCATGAACATGTTCGTGATCGTCGCCACCGTGCCGTTGACGACGCCAAGATTGTCATTGCGCGTCAGGAACCGGATGCGGTCGCCGGAGGCAAGCAGCAGACTGGCGGCATGGCCGGACGGGGTGACGACCGGAACAGCAACGTCTTCGCCCGTGACGATGCCATGGTTCCTCAGCCGCCCGCGCATCTCCCGGCCGATCGCCGCGACTTCCGCATTGGTTCTTGCCAGGATGACCGCGGAGTCGGGACGCCCGCCAAGCAGCGTATCCGCGACATGATCGACCACCGCGCGGATCGCCGCCGCCTGACCATCCGCCTCCTTCAGAAGGCCGCGCTCGGCAAAGGCGTTGAGAGACGCCTTCGCGTCGCCCTCGCCAAAGGCTGTAACAGCTTCCCGCGCCCAGCCGTCATGCTGACGCACGATCGTCGTTACCTTCGCCGTATCGACGGCATGCGCCACAAGCCGCAAGCCCGATCCTGCGCCGATCGCCTGAAGCTGGTCGCGGTCGCCGACCAGAAGAACCTTCGCCCCGGCATCCCGTGCATTGGAAAGGAGATCATGCATCTCCCGCGACGACAGAAGCCCGGCCTCATCGACGATCAGGACCGTGCGCTGGTCGAGAAACGGTTTTCCCCGCTGCGACAGCGCCAGCCAGGAGGCGGTTGCGCGTGCTTCAATGGCAAGGTCGTCCCGCAGCGCATTGGCAACCCGCCAGGCGGTTGCAGCGCCGACGACACGATAGCCCGCGCTCTTCCAGCCTGCCACGATCGGCGACAGCAGTGTCGTCTTGCCCGTGCCGGGCGCGCCTTCAATAACGGCAATCCGTTGTGGCCGGGACGCATCGCGAACGGCAGCTGTCTGTTCCTCGTTCAGTCCCTTCAGGCTGCATTCGACACCCAGCCTCTTCTGATCGACTGCAAACCCCTGCGTTGCAGCGAAACCGGCAGCCATTTCGACGATCTCGCGCTCGATCCGGATCATCTCCGACGTCGAATAGCGGGGAAGGTTCAGCCGGTCGCGACCGATCTCGACGAAGCGGCCATCGCCAAGAAGCCGCTCGAACTCCGCCTCGACACGTTCCGCGCCGAAACCCGTGCCGACCAGAACCTCGCCGACCGCACGGAACAGGTCGCGGCGATCGAGGACGCTACGGGTCTCCGTAAGACGGGTGGGCAATGCCGCCAGCCGTTCGGTGAGCAGGGTTTCAGGGGACTGGCCATCGAGATCGTGCTCAGCCGCCACCGACACGGAGGCTTCCACATCGAAGCGGATGCGCCGGGCAGCGGCCGACCAGGCTACCTCGCGAGAGATGGCCCCTGCGGTCTTGGCGGTGCGTGTGGTCTTTGCGACGGCGGCAGCCAATGCTGCGACATTGCCGCTTTCGAGACCGGCTTGCGCCAGTTCCTCGACAATCTCCTGCCGGCGGGCGGAGAAGTATTCAATGGCATCGTCACCAATGCCGGCGATCTCGAACGTACCATTCTTTCCGATCCGGTCGAGGGCGAGGCCCGCGTCGATCACGCCTGCTGCGAGAGCTGCGTGATACACCGCTCCCGTTGCCATCTTCCAGTCGCGCAACACGGTCGAATGGAGTGCGCCAACCGAACCGTCGCTGCGGGTGGCTAAATTGAGAACGACGCAATGCGTATGGAGATTGGGATCGGCGAAGGTCACTCCATCCGCATGTTCGGCCGGACGGCTCTCGCCGTGGCGGAACAGCGCCGCGGTCAGCGCGACCCGTTCGATCCGATCGCCGCCGCGGCCCCGCCAAGCGAAGGCCGCCTCGCGCTCCAGCAGGCCAAGCGTCTGTCGGACCGCCTTCGCATGAGCCGCCTCGATTGCTTGCCGCATGCGCTCGTCGCCGAGCGCCCAGACCAGCGAGACCGAGCGGGGAGCGGACAGGGTGACGTCGAACGCCTGCACACGGTCGAGCCGGCCGCCGCCATTCGTGGCCAGCGTCTGCCCGTTCGCATCCTTTGCGGCAAACAGGCGCTCGAACAGACCGGCATCGACGAAGGTACCATCGGTCAGCCCGTGATCGCCGGCCGGCGCATACCACTGGCCGCGCGGTTCGACGCCCTCCTTGGCATAGTAGCCCGTCTGTTTCGCATAGTATCCGGCACTCGCCGCCGGGGTCCAGGTCGCAACCATCGTCTCGTCTCCGTATCTGAGACGATGGTCGCGTGACCTGCTCGGGAAACTGGGGGGCGACTCCATCATTTTGGGGACGTTAGGTTCTCGCTATCGAGGTTTGCCGGCCGCAGGACGGGCCAGCGGCCGACCGGCCAGGCAAGACGTGCGATATCGCCATGCCCGACGACAAGCGCATGCACGCCCGGCCGGCCAGCCAGATTGGAGTGGAAGCCCAGTGCGCTCGACAGGACCGTCGGATCGACGACCGGAATGTCTTTCGTTCGCGGCTCCAGACGAGGGTGGCCATTTGCATCCCGCCCGGTTTCCTCCCACCAGCGCACGCTTCTCGCGCCGATCCAGGTTGCAGAGATTTCCGAAGCGGTACTGCCAGACGACACTCTGCCGACGATCTTCGTCGCAAAATTATCGGTCAACGCCTGGGACGTTTCCCGACCGTAGATGTCGCGCAACTGTGCCGGAGACTGGATCGCCGCAACGAGACGGACGCCGGCTCAGCGCCCGATCGCCGCAAGCCTGGGGACCGCAGCGCAACGGCCGATCTGCGGCAGTTCATCGAGGACGATCCAGATCGGCGCAGGGTCTTCCTGAGACGCCTGGGAGACGACAGCGTCAGCCACGATCTTGAGAACAAGACGGGCAATCGTTGCCGAAACCTTCGGCTGCCGCTGTGACTGGCGCAACAGAAGGGTATTCGGTCCGCTGCCGGTTACCCATTCGCGGATCGACAGCGATCGGTTTTTCTCGCCCTTCTTTCCCGCCCTTGCGCAAACCCGGACGATCTGGCCGGCATTGGCGACCATGACCAGATAGAAGGACATCGCCTGTTTCAGTGTCGCGTCATTGGTCACGTCGATGAACGAAGCCTCGGCGGGATGATCCGCCGCGAGCAAAGCATGAAGCTCGGCGACCGGCTTTTGCAGCAGCGCGTCAAGATGATGCCAGCCCCATGCAATCCGGCCGGCGGCGGCCTTCGTCTGTAGGACCTGGACAAGTGCCGTCAGCACACGTCGCGCCCCGGCGCTCCAGGATGGATCGGATGTTTCCGGAATGAGTTCCATGGCAAACTCCATCGCGTCGTCGGCGGTGCGGATGTCACGGCCGATCGCGCACCGTGCGCAGCGCCGGTCGTCGGTGGAAAGAAGCACAAACTCGTCCGATGGCCAGCGGGCCGTCATGTCACCCTTGAGGTCGAGCGCCAGCACCCGGTCGCCGAGTTTCAGCGCCCCATCAAGGACGCCTTGCAGGATCGTCGTCTTGCCGGCGCCAGTCCCGCCGACGAGCAGTATGTGTTCCGTTTCAAGCTGCCTTGGCATTAGCAAACCATAGACCAGCGCAATGCCGGACGCACTGTCGCCGTAGCGGCGCGCCCATTCCCCCTTGAGGCTTCGCAAGGCTCTGCCACCCGCCCGCAGCTGCAAGCCATCGACGTGCTGGACAGCAGGCTCCGCAATCGTCGCTGCCAGTATCGAGGCTTGAAGTTTCGCGTAAACGATGACGCCGGCTATTCCGGCGGCGATCGTTCGGATGGCCAGGCTTGGTCCGATGCCCAATTCGATGACGGCAAGAATTGCTTTCTCCGGAAGAGCAGGGAGAGCGGCCAGCAGGCCTATCGCTCCGTTGCCTGCCCCCGAGAAGACCAGGGAGCGAAGGAGCTGGAAGAGGAAGTTGAGGTTTGCCGCCACCGGCCTGTCCGCGTGATGCAGCCAGGCGGTGGGCGGAGCCAGCGTAAGGACAAGCGCAAATGCCATGGCGGCGATGGCAAATCCGGCTATGACAGAAAGGACAAGAGCAAACCGTTCCGGTTTGCGCAGTGTCAGGGGGTGCAGATGCATGATCTCGCCTCCTATCGATAAAGTGCGGCCGTGCCGCGCCAGACGACGACCGACGTTCCACGCGCAAGCGGTGCATCGGCCGAAGTGGCGAGGTGGCGGTTGGATCGCGCCAATTCATTGACCGGCATGTCCAGTTGATCGGCAAGATGCCGTAGCGTGGTGTCGGGATTGCCGGTTCGGTAGAGGCAGCCGTCGGCATGGCCGTCCAGCCTCCGGCACCATGGCCAGCTCGATACCCGGATCGGCCGCGCGCTGTTGCCCGTCATCTGCTCCACAAGCGGCCATGAACGATCAAAGACAGGACCGGCCGCAAGCAGGACGGCGCAGGCCGCCCATATCGGCCAGCGGCGCCGCGACTTCCGGGTTGCTAGGGGAGGTTTCGGCGGGGCGGCCGGCTCGATAGCGCTCGGCCGCCCCGTCACGCCGGCGGGAATATCCCGCCGCATCGACACCAGCATCTCGAAGCCCTGCGGCCCCAACATGGCGATCGACGATGGCAAGGCTTTCACCAGTTGCTCCAGCGGCAAACGGGCAAGCTGCAACGCGATCTCGCGCCGTCCGGCCCGACCCTCCGCTATCGCGGTCTTTATCCGGTCTCCAAAGACTTTGTGGTCAATCGGTTTGACCTCCATCGGTTCAGCATCCATCGGCTGCCTCCACCTGGATGCTGTTAATGTTCGCCATGGCGAGCTTCGCGGCCGCCAGGAATGCCGCGACATCGCCCCGCAAAACCTTTGCCGCCGGACGGCTGCGTCCCGTCCAGGAGCGGATGTCGTCGATCTCCGCCGCAACGACGTCGATCGGTCGCTTGCCGGCCGCCTCGAAGGGTTGCCACGATCCGGGTGCGATCGCCGGAATGTCGATCGTGCCAAGTTCGGCGCACAACGGTTCGAGCCCGCTCGTCCAGAGCAGGTCGGCAGGCGCCTTCGGGTAGAAACGAAACGGCCCGTCCCGCCGGTTGAGAACGATGTGGCGCGTCACCGAAGGCAGAATGCGGCCGATCGCATGGGCGGTGCGAACCGCGGCCCGCATCGCTTCCGGCTCGGCCGTCGTCGGGATCAGCCAGCGGGCAGCAACACCCGCCTCGATGAGATCGGCGTCGAGATCGACCAGCGCCAGATATTCCTCGATCACCGTCTGCTGCGGGCCGCCGATATCGACAATCATCGGCGCCATGGAAGTTAGTGCTCTCTCGAACGCGGAATAGAAGGGATCGAACGCCGCGACGATGGCCGTCGGATCGCGCCGAAGATCGTCCATGCTGGCTGGAAGGACCGTCGTGACCCGTCCCGGATAGAGCGCGGGCAACCGGTTCTGGTCGTCGATCTGCACGATCGTCGCCGCAATCGCGTCCACCTCCATCAGATCAGCGAGAACGGTGGTGATGAAGGACTTTCCAACACCGCCCTTGTCTGATCCGATGAATGTTATGAGCGGCTGCGGTGGGCGAACCGCGGTTGCGGTCGAGGATTTGTTTAGTTTCTGGCTCATGATTACCTCCTTGGGTTGGAGCACATGAGCATTTCGCCACAATCCGCAGGACAAACTGCCGGGGCGACTTCCAGAAACTGGCCGGATGGGCGAGGTCCGACGCCACAATGGAAAACGGCCGGCGGTTTCCCGCCGGCCGTTCGCCATTACCTGCACGACGGCACGTCAGGCCGCTTGCGACAGCCGCCCGGTTTCCGAGCTACGGAAGACGCTGGCGAGGATCGCGGCCGTCACTGGCACCGGCCAGGAATTGCCGATCAGCTTGTATTTCTGGATATCGGTCAGAGCTTTGCCGGCAAACGAGACGCCATCGAACCAGTCGTCGGGAAACCCTTGAGCTCGCAAAGCCTCCAGCGGCGTCGGGCGGCGCATGACCAGCCCCAGTTGCGGAAACTCCTGCACGACGAGAAAGTCAAGCTCGTGCCCGCGCATCCCCGGCCGGTTCATTCCCGACCCGCTCGCCATGAGGGTGCCGAGCCGCGGCGGATGCAGGACAGAAGCGCTTCCAGAAGTGGCATCGGCAGACGGTAGCCGTGTCGTTCCGCACGCGTCAGCACTCCGGCCGCCGCTCGCGGCGTCAGCGAGTATTTGAGAAGGTGATCCCCCGGCATCTCCGCGACATCCGAGAATGAACAGCCGCTTGCGGCGTTGCGGCAGGACTTCCGCGGCGTCGATGACGCGATGGTCAACCGCGTAGCCGCAGCTGACAAGTCCGTTGCGCAGCTCGCTGAACGCCTTGCCGCCGTGGAGGGTTTCGTATTGCGCGACGTTTTCGAAGAGCACGTAACGGGGGCGCACTTCCCCGACGATCCTGACGATGTCGGACGTGACGTCGCGACGGTCGTCGACGCCGCGCTGGCGTCCCGCGACCGAATACGGCTGGCACGGGATGCCGGCGATGAGGACGTCGATGTTGTCATGATAATTGCTCCAGTCTGCAAGAGTAAGGTCGCCGAGGTTCGGCACGGATGGGAATTTCTGGGCCAGGACGGCCGAGGCGATGGGATCGATTTCGGCCACAGCCGCAACGTCATGGGGGATGCCGGCATATTCGAGCGCGGCCACGTCGCCGCCGATGCCGCTGCACAGGCTCAGGACCCTTAGCCGGGGCAGTTCGACATCATCGCGCGTCCTGGTTATATATTTGATCTGCATTGCTAATCTCCGGTGCAGGATTGCACTGGAACAGCGTGCCGCAGATCATTCCGGAAACTGGGGGGGCGACTTCAGGATGGCGTTTTCCAGGTCTGGTGTCGCCGGGTTCGTCACGTCGCTGTCCGCCACATCCCCAATCATTGCGGCACCAGCATTGCGGGTCGGTTCACGGCTGATGCTCATCAGCATTTCGTCGATGAGCGATTGCGCGGCCGCCACGATCTTCCTCACGCGGTCTTCTATGGGAAGGCTAGCTTTCATCTGCGGAAACCGCGGGACTGTCATCGAAGACTTTCGCCATTGTTCCTTCTCATAGGCACCGTGCAGCAATCGCCAGTCCATCTCTTCCCGCCAACGATGCAAAACCCTGATCGTCGCCTCCTGGCGCAAGGACTCCGAATGGTTCACGCCCAACTGGCGGCGGACCTCGCGTATCGCGCGCTCCAGAAATTCCAGCGTGCCATTCAGTTGATGCCGGGCATTCCGGTAGGAAACGGCCAGCTTGACCATCTCGTAGTTGAACATCCGTTCCGCCCCCCCTCCGCGATTGCCGATCCCCGTATTGCAGGCGGCATCGGATAGCGCTTGCGATGATCCGAAAGTGACGAACTCCAGCTCCCCCCGCTGATAGGTCAGCTCTGCGATAGCACAAACCCACGCGCTGGTGGATTTCGTCAGGGCTCCGTTGGCGGCCGGCCAGATGTGGTCCAGAACCTCCTGGATCAAAACCCACACGGCCGGGGCGGCGTAAGGCCGCGTGGTGCGCCGCCCCATCCCGGTCGGGTTCACATCCTTGCCGTATTGCAGTTCAGTGCGCCCGACTAGCGTTGCCAAGGCCTGCCTGAATGCCGCGGGGTTCCTCTGCGCCAGGCGCAAAAGCCCTGTCCGACGATCCGCGAGATTGCCGGCCTTCAGAACAGTCTCGATCGACCGGGCCACGAGATCGTTCGCAATCCCTGGTTCGACGGGCAACGCCGTGAAGAGTAACGAAGCCTCCTTGCCTAGAAAGCGCAGCAGAATGCCTGGAGCGCGATCGATGTCATCTTCCATCTCGTTCACAAGGACCGCGAATTTCGCGGGGATCAGCCGCGCGAATATATCGGTCGCAACCGGCGCCCACTGACGGGACAGATGCCGCAGTAGGACGTCCCTGTTCGGCAGTTCAAAAAGGAGCCCGAGAACCTCCGAAATCATTCCGGCCAATGCGTCCGCGTCGCATTCCAAGCAAACCATGTCGATGAAACTCGGCAATACCGACGGTTTGACCAGTCCCGTCGGACTATCGCTCATGATGTGCTTCACATCCTGCCGCTGCATCCGGTCGCCTGCCGGCACAAACACCGACCGACTGCCGGAAAGCGGAATGATGCCTTCTCCGCTTTCGTCAAAGCCCACCGGCGCATACGCGACCTGCGCGAAAGGAAAGCCGCCGAGCATTGCCTCCAGCACCGGCATCCCAAGGGTCGACATCCGCCGGGACCAGCGTTCGACGGGAAGCCTGGCAAGATCGTCCAGCTCGCGCAGGATATCCGACACCTTGGGCACCAAAAGCTCGTCTTCGCGATTCAGCCGGTAGACCGTCGCAGTCGAAACCAGATATCCAGCGGCATCGTTCACCCGGGCCGCCAAATCTTCGCCGCGAACGTCCAGCCCCGCCCCCTTGAGAAGCTCTCCGTAATAGCCTTTTAACTGTCGCTTAAACGGTTCCTCGTCCAATGCTTCGAGGCTATCGTCAACGTTTTCCACCTGCCGGTTCATTGGCCACGGTCCTTTCCGGATCGCAGGAAGGCCGCGCGCCGGATACGCTCCGCAATATCATCATGGGCCAGATTGTCCGCCCCTGTGTCGGATAGGGCGGGATGCCGGCGCAATTCGGGAACGGACGATTCAGTCGTCGCATCTTTCGCCGGCACGGGGCGAGTTGCCTGGCGATCCGCCCGTAAGGGCATTACTCTTGATCGCCGGATACGGGAAACCATCGCCCTCAATGTTTGCGCGCTCACGATGTCACCTGTTTTCGAGCGCCAACCGGCATCGCTCAAAATTGCGGCGATCTGGTCCCAACTTGCACCCTGGCTCCTCCAGCCCGTAATCGTTGCCAAATGATCGCGCAGTACGCGCGCGGCTGGTAATGGCCCAAGGGCGGTGCACGACGACGCGACGATCGTCCGTGCCTTCCGCATCTCTCTCCGTTTGTTCATCGCCAGTCTCCCTCCATCCATGCTGACGCAGGAAACCATCGGCCGCAAACGGAGAGCCAGCAGGCTGCCTCAGCCGACGGAGAAGTGCTGCGGCAATGGCTGGGCGCCACCGTGCCCGCGATTGACCACGCACTCGCGAACCGTTGTTTCCCGACCGTCCGCATACCGACGTTTGTGAGCCCGCCGATAATGCTCCTTCGGAGAGGCATGCCCGCCTGCCGCGTTCGACGTCCGGTACTGAAACGCTTCGTTGGAAATGCGTACGGTTCGCTGGGGAGCAATGGTCTCCCGGCCCCGGCGACGACGTTCTCGGTTCAAGCGTTCGTCAGCGGGCGTCGATTGCACAATAGCCTTGGGGTGGCACAGCATCCGGAAAAAGCGCGCCAGCATGTTGGCGTGCTCGTAGAATTCGTCAATCTCATAATCGTCGGCATATTGTGTCAGGGCGTTGAAGACCTTGACCGTACCGCGCCGGCCCAGATCGTCGACCTCCTGCTGGGCGACGACAATATATGTGCCGAAATAGGAAAGAGAGCGCGTTTGTCGATCGAACACCAGTGGGGTCGCAGCAAATCCGCGATCCTGGTCTCGCGTGACATCCCAGATATACGTTCGGTCGCTGGAAAGAGCAGCCCCAGACGCCGCCGATCCTCCGCCGGGAGAGGTACCGACACGTATTCTAGGCGATTGGCCCGATGCAATTGAAGAATCCGGTTTCTGACGCGCATTGCCTCTCCATCGGCCGGGACACAACCCACCGTGACATCCAGATATCGCGGACTCATGGAAAGCTCGTTGTAAAGGCGTTTAAAGTTTTATGTATATTTTATCCGGCTGTGACTGGCTCACACCCCGGCCGCTATCTCGGCGATCAACGCCGCTCTCCACTGTCGTTTCGATTTGTTTCCGGAAGATTCAAAATGTTTCAATCACACCTGTGCATCTAGTCGATGCGATGCGTGTCGAGGCCTTGCTCGTCCAACAGTGCAACTGCTTGGGGGCGGGCCTAGACAGTGGCGCTGCGTTCTTGTTGTCCAATCTCGCCACGGTGACCGGCTACTACTGACTTACGCCCACGACATTGAAGTTGCCAATCTGGCTGAAGTTGGTGAAGTTGCCGTCGCCGCTCTGCACCACCACAGCCTGGTTGCCCATGCCGTTGATCGAGCCGACAATACCGTTGGTGTTGCCGCTCTGGACAAAGGCGAAGAGATTCCCGTTCGAGTTCGTCGTGGCTGTCCCCACATCAAGCGTGATCGTATTACCATTGCCGGACTGATAGATCGTGCCCGGGCCGAAGCTCAAGCTCGAACCACCTGCGATCGACCGCGCCAACCCGACCGCGTGCGTAAGAACTGGAGAACTGAAGCCGGGCGCATCGTTGTTGTAATTACCGTAAAGCGTGACGTTCAGCGTATTGCCGGAACCGAAGCCTGACTTCGCCTGGGTGATGTCGAGATGATTGTTGTTGCCTTTGAACAAAACGTTGGCCGAGTTGGTGCCGCCGCCCGAGATTGACTGGTTTGCTTTCAGTTCGTTCTGGAGACCCGCGATATCGGCCTTCAGCACGTTGCGACCGAGCGCGCTAGAGGTCTGCAAGCTGGAAACTGTGTTGCTATCGCCGGCGATCCTCACATCCGCGTCATTGCCGAAGCTAACCGCACCGCTGATCTGGTCTATGTAGATGTCGTTCTTGTCTCCCAAACCGACCAGAACATTCGCATGGTTCGCCGTGCCGTCCTGGCCGACGCCGATCTGGTTGTCATCGCCGTTGATGAGGCCATAGATACTGTTGCCGATGCCGTTTTGGCTGAAGCCGAAGGCCGTGCCGTCGCCGGTGACCACGAAGTTGATGTGATTGCCCAAGCCTGTCTGGCGGACATTGCCCAGCCTCAGGCCGCCGAACGCACTGAAACCGCTCAGTTGGCCTGGATCGAAGCTGGCGACGCCATTGCCGGCGCCAGTGAAGCTTAGCGAGGCTTCGTTGCCCGCACCATCCTGGTCGATTGTTCCGACCTTGTTGCCGTTCCCGACTTCTTGAACCAGTGTCGCCTTGTTCTGGCTGCCGTTCTGGCGAAGCGCAGCAAGATCGTTATTGCTGCTCGACTGGGTTACCGTTGCGCTGTTGGCTCGCCCGGTCTGCGAAAGCGTGACTATATGGCTACGGTCGCCGCTGGCAATGCCGCCCTGCGTGATGATGGCGCTGTTGCCCGCCTGGTTGTTGGTAAGCAGGCCGTTGGTCCGAGTCTGCCGCACACTATCGATGCTGTTGTTATCACCGCCTTGCTGGAGAATGGTCAGCGTGTTTCGCACCGCCGAGCCGCTTTTCACCAGGTCGATCTGCTGTACCTCGCCAACGATATTCTTGTTCGACGATTGAATGATGGTCGCGCGGTTGCGGTTGCCCGACTGGTCGAAGCCCTTCCCCGTGGTGCCGACCTCGTTGGAGCTGCCACTCTGGGAAATGTCCAGATCGTTGTTGCTGCCGTCCTGGTAGGCGGCACCGACTTCGGTGCCGACCTTGTTATGGCTGCCGTTGTGGCTGCTCAGCCCCTGCGTGACGACGCCGCTATTGCTCGAGCCGTTCTGCTTGACATTGGCGAAGTTGCTGTCGGCATGGGCGCCCCCCATGAGCAGGGCTAGCGCGATGGCGGTGGCAAGGGAGAGGTTGAGTTTCGACATTGAGTTTGCTCGATCCTGCAGAATGCAGTTGCCGAATTGGATGGATAAGGGCCGGGTGCCATATGGGCACCCGGCCTTTCTTGCATTACTGGCTGATCGAAGCGTTATTCTGGTTGCCGACCTGGCTCACCACTGAAGTATTCATATTGCCTAGCTGGATGACCGCAGCCTGGTTAGAGCTGCCAGTTTGGGTCGCCGTGATTGTATTCCGGGTGCCAGTGGCGCCGTTGTCCTGAAGGGAAGCAAACACGTTATTGCTGCCGCCACTAACGGTCAGCGAAACATCGTTGCCGTTACCTTGCTGCACCAGAAGACCAGCAGTGAGGCGCCCATTGGCAAGAGGGCTGGCGGCAAGAACGCCGGCGGCGCCCCCTGAAGTAAAGCCGCTGAAGCCGCCGTTCATGTTGCCAGACATATCTACGGACGCGACGTTAAAGTCACCAGTTTGCTTGATACCGAGCACATTGTCACTGTCGCGGATGTCCGCCAGTTTCAATTGGTTACCTTGGCCATTCTGGTAGACACCCAGATGGTTTCTGTCGCCGTTGATGGAAATATTGGTAGCAACGTTGCCAGAACCACCCGTGTTATTCTGATAGAAACCGAACGCGTTGTCATTTCCGTTCGCGCTGTACCCAACGATGTTGTCGTTGCCACGCTGCACCACTTGACTTGCGGAAGCCCCGGCAGCGCCCGCACCGTTCATGAGCGCGAGGCTCGCGCCGCTCTCGTTCCTGGTGGCCCCGTTAAAGCGACCAGTGAGGCTCAGTGTGATCTTGTTTCCGGAGCCATCCTGTTCTGCCTTCCGCACCTGGTTCCACTCGCCGACCTGCTCGACACCAATGGTGTTGACGGTTCCGATCTGCGTGACATTGTAGATGTGGTTGCGTCCATTGCCGGCATTGCCATTCTGCGTAATGGTAATCTTGTTGGCTTGTGCAGCGTCGGTTCCGGAACCGTTATTATTCTGCTTGACGAAGCCGACGTAATTGCCGCGCGCCTTCTGATCAATTTTCAGAGAATTGGTGAGTGCCGAAGCGCTGGGCGAGCCAGTCTGGCGAACGTTGCCGACCATGTTGCCGCCCACGTATCCCACAGCGTTCTGATCGATGGTCAGTTCATTCTTGTTGCCGGTCTGCTTGACGCCAGGCCCATCGCCTGCCGCGTCCCAAGTAACCTGCTGGCTGAAAGGATTATTGGAGTTCCCTGCCTCCCAGCCGACATTATTCCCATTGCCAGTCTGGGTCACGCCGAGCTTGTTGTAGTCACCATATTGAAACAGCGAAAACCTTTCATTGTTATCGTCCGTGAAAGGGCGGACGCCTGCCGAGTTGCCTTCACCGTTCTGCGTCACGGTTGCCTCATTGTGATTCCCCTTGGCTCCAGCCTTTCCCTGAAAGATTCGGGTATTGTTGCCGGTGCCACTCTGATCGATTTTACCGGTGTTGGAATTACCGGTTTGGATGAGGCTCGACCAGTTATTGCCGCCAGCCATCGCGCCGCCCATCAGCAGGCCGATCGCCGTTGCGGTTGCAAATGCAAGTTTCAGTTTCATGGCAACACTCCATCTATTTCCCAGACGACATCGTCGGGAATTCTACTTGGGTTGATTTTTTGGCGCAGAAGTATTCATTCGCGCGTTGCTATGCACTGCGCGGAAATTCTGGCCCTGAGAAAGATTGAACGGAAACGGCCGTTATGGCCCCGTCTGAGCTGGCTTGTGGAAAATACCCCTGTTTAAACACCCCCACTTCCGGCCAGCTCTGTGAGCGCTTACCGGGGCCGGAACTCCTTTCACCTCCACCCCTGGAGGCGGCCTGTCGGCGCTCTCAAAGCACCAAGAAGGCAGCGGAAATTTCCGGCTGATCGGACGTTATCAATTCCCGCCTGAAAAACAAAGTGAAATTTTGGTTAAAGTTAAGATCAATGAAAGTACTAAAACGACAGATGCGCGCAGGTTTCAGTAGGTGTCCCAAAATACGTCGACAGCTTGCATCGCGCTTGTGTCACACTTGGATCGTCGGGTGCATTTTGTGCCAAAATGGGAGCAACGCGCACGCCAAACTGTTGCTCCAGGGGCACTCATCAAGCTTTTCAACATATATGCGAGCGTCTGCGCTTGTCATTTTGCACCGATTGCAGGCTGTAATAGGCTGGGCTTAGGGAACAGTGCGTCTTTTCTTTTGGCGAATCCGCCGATATAGGAAGGCACACAAGACGTCGTCTATTGGGGTAGCCGGCGGGACATGGCGGGGGTCAACATAGTGCGTCGTTTCGACTGCAATGATTTTCTTTTGGAAAATCCATCTTGGCCGTTAGCCGGAAAGCCATTTGATTTCCCAGGCAAGGCGAAGGTCTGATAATGCGCAAAATCCTTATAGTTCTCTCAGCCTTATCGGCTGCATCCCTTGTTCTGCCGGCATCCGCGGACGATCTGGTCTACAGGCCGATAAATCCGTCGTTCGGTGGAAATCCGCTCAATTCGCCGCACCTTCTGGGCCTAGCGAATGCTCAGCGCGACGCCACTGCCAGGGATGCGAAGAAAAACAATGACGGCGGTTCCGGGACAGGTGGAGGCACCGGCGGCACCGAAAGCGATGTCGATCTGTTCATCCGCCAGTTGCAGGGCCGACTGCTTTCGGCTCTGGCCAGCCAGGTGACGGACGCCATCTTCGGCCAGAACCCGCAAGATCATGGCACCATCACATTTGGCGGCACGACCGTCGAGTTCGAGCGCTCGCTCGATTCGATCACGCTCGTCATCACCGATGCCAACGGCACGGTTACGAAGATCGTGGTGCCGCAGTTGGTGACGAGCAACAACTCCACCCCCAATGCACTGGCGTCATCCCTTGCGCTTGGCAACCAGGCAACGCTCTCAGGCTCACTGGTCGGTTCGAATTCGCTCAACACGACGCCGCTGTCGCAATCACTTTCCACGCCGCTGAACTGAGCCGCAACGACGGCGCAAGGCGATTTTGATCAGAAAATTTGGTGGGACATGGCCGCAAGGACTAATTTTCGTTTGGGAGCCGCAGCGTCGCTCGTGACCGCAGCGCTGGCGCTTTCAGGCTGCCAAACCGAGATGCTGACGACTCCGATCTCGCAGGAGCCGATCATCGCACCGGTGACCAAGCAGAACGACCTGTTGCGCACTCTGCCGCCTCCGACCGACCGGGTCGTCGTCGCCGTCTACGATTTTCCGGATCTCACCGGCCAGTTCAAGGAACGGGATGTCGTTCAGTCGTTGTCCAAGGCGGTGACGCAAGGCGGCGCTTCCATTCTGATCAAGGCGCTTCAGGATGCGGGTGAGCGGCGGTGGTTCACTGTTCTCGATCGCGCGACGCTCGACAATCTCCTCAAGGAGCGCCAGATCGTCACCGAGATGCGGCGCATCTACCGCAATGAAGTGCAGATCAGCGCTGCCGCCCTCCCGCCGTTGCGCCATGCCGGCATCATTCTCGACGGCGGCATCATCGGTTACGACGCCAACACCAAGACCGGCGGCATCGGCGCACGCTATCTCGGCATTGGTGCCGATACGAAATGGCAGTTGGATACGATTACCGTAACGCTGCGCGCCGTATCGACCAGCACCGGCGAGGTTCTGGACAGCGTCACCATTCACAAGATGGTCGCTTCGTGCGCACTGCAAGGCGGCGTCTTCCGCTATGTTGAATTGGACAAGATCCTTGAGGGCGAAGCCGGCGTAACGCAAAACGAGCCCAAGGAAATCGCGGTTCAGCAGGCGATCGAGAAGGCTGTGCAGTCGTTGATCATCGAAGGCGCCGACATCGGAATCTGGAGCTTTGCGGATCGCGCGCGCGGCGCTGCCATTATCGATGCTTATCGCCACGAGAAGTATGATGGCAAGATTCCGGAGGGGGCCGTGGTTCCTGCACGCCCGGATACGCGCAATCCTGCGCTCGTCGTAGAAACGGTGCCAGGGCGGCCGCTTGCCCGTGCGCCGCGTGTCTATCCTCCGGTCGCACCAGGTAGCCCACCGCCACCAGCCGACGACGAAACGGTTGGCTCCCTGCCTCCGGCACCGACCGAGAACGAGGTCGTGGGCGCCGCGACCCCGGTGAAGCCGGTTAGAGTCGCAATGCGCTAGGGCATGATCCCGAAAAGTTGCAGACTTTTCGGACAAGATCATGCTCCAAAACAAAGCCTTAGAGCGAGATGGCGTTCAACGAAAATTCATCTCGCTCTAGGTCGCTAAGCAAGGCCAGATAGCAGGCAAAATCGGTCACCTTCGGGAGCGGAACCGTCAGTGGAATGTCACGGCTTCGCCACTGCGATCGGTATTCTGTCTTTTGCAGAGTGGCGGCCGCCGGGTCGCGGCGCGCAACTCGGCTGTTTGCAAACTTGGGCCTTGTTCCTCGATTTGGCGAACCAAGTATATCAAGCACGAGCTTTGAGACTACGCGCTGAGGATTTACCTTAGAATCCCAATGTTGGATCGTCGCGATACTTTCATATGTTTTGCTTTGACAAGCATCAGTGAGACCCTTAACCCCTTATTAAGGAGTTTGGCGCGTGAAGGCGCTTTTATCGCGGGGGAAGCGCGTTGTTGTCGACTGGCAAATATGTGTTGGCTTTAGGCGTCGCTGTTGGCGCAATAACTCAAGCGGCCGCTCAGAGCGCTACAAACGAGGCGTGGATCGGCCAGACCGGCGACACCAATACAATCACTATCCACCAGGCCGGCAACGGCAACAGCGTAGGCGCCGATAACAGGAAGCTGCGCCTGAACCAGGATGGCCGATTCAACAACATCACCGTCAAGCAGACCGGTTGGTCCAACAGCGCTGGCGCGACTGTTCCCGCGCAATCGAACGTAGCGTCGGGGATCAACCAACAGGGCGACAGGAACGAGATAGATTTGACGCAGGAGAACCTGGACGCAACCCGGTCCAACGTTATCGCTGCAATCTTGCAGATTAGCCGCAAGCGCCTGTCCGAATTGGCGAACGCGCTCCGCGTAGTGCAGAATGGTGGCCATTCGATCGGCTGGGTAATGCAGGAAAATACTTCTGACGGCCTGAGGCAGAATACGGCGAGCCTGCTCCAAAGCGGCGGATTGGCAGGTCACGGGAACACGATAGGTTCCGTGCTCCAAAAGGGCGAAGGCAACATCATCGAGACGACGCAGGCCCAAGCTGCGAACCGCATCGGTGGCCTACGCCAGCAGGGCAGCGGCAATGAAATCACAGTGCTTCAGGACACAGGCGAAGACAACAAGCTTGAGCGGGTCGCGCAGGTTGGTGAACTGAACAAAGCCACGATAAGTCAATCCGGTTATCGCAACAATGTGGCTTGGGTATTTCAAAACAATGAGCGCGTGGCCATCGCCGGCAATACGCTGGCTGTGACACTGGCCGGCGACGACAATGGCGGCGACGGACGGGGCGGCGTTGGCTTTTTCACCAACGACGTCTCACTCCGCGTTGGAGCCTACCAATCGGCATTCACCCAGATCGGCGACGACAATGCTATCAGCATGACTGTCAATGGCGGTTCGGAGAATCTGTTCGGTTTCTATCAGGTCGGTAGCGGCAACGGCGCAGTGGTTTCAATCAGCCCCGAAGCCGGGCCCAACCCGTCCCGCGCGGCAAGAAACGAGGTCGCCATCATGCAGCGGGGCGACGACAACAATACCCGTGTAGGCATGGCCGGTAATGAAAACGTCGCGGGCATCAATATGAACGGGCCCCGCAACCAGCTAAGCCTTACCCAGAAAGGCAATAGCAACGTTTCCGACATCGATATCCAGGGAAGTGACAATAACCGCGTCGCCGCCCCGGCGCTGATCTTTGTCGCCCCGCTTCAGGAGCTTGTCGTTGCAAGTGACCTGCTTCCCGGTAATGGATTGCAGAGCGGCAACGGCAACGGCGCCAAGATTGGTCTAAAGGGCAACAATAATCTGTTTGCCTTCGCTCAGACCGGTGAAGGGAACAAGTTCTCTCTAAGTGTTAGCGGCTCGATGAACCAGGTCGTTTCTGTTCAGAGCGGCAATCAGAACGCCTCGATGGTCACACAGACCGGAATAGGCAATTCGCTTGCTATCCATCAATTCTGAGGCGCTGGCTTTCGAACTGGCTCCGATCGAGGTTCGGAAAGGGCTCCTTTACTATGCTTTGCGGCAAATAGGGCTCTTTGCCCAGCGCGACGCAGTTGCCTAAAATTGTCTCCATTTTGAGAAGCACGACTTAGCGAGTGAGGGTGCAGGGTCCCAGCCGTAACGCGGGGACTTTGCAAGATGAAATGCATTCTTTCGGGAATGGCGCTGGCGCTGCTTGCCGTGCAGGACGCTCATGCCGCCAACGAACTCATACTGATCACCAACAACCCAACCACGAATTCCGCCGTTCTCGATGTCATGGGTTACGGCAATCGCCTCGAGATCCAGCAGAACTTTACGTCTGGCCCGCTCGGCAACTCGATCCAGGTCCAGATCCACGGGGACCTCAATGGCGGACCGGCCGGCAGCAGCTTCACCGGGGCCGCGCTCCGCCCGGGCCTCACGCCCGGATCGCTGGTCCAGAACGGTTTCGGAAACTCGATGTCATTCAACGTTTCGGGCTCGAACAACCTGTTTGCTGCCGCGCAGTATGGCAACTCGAACGTGATCACCGCATCGATAGCCGGGTCCGGCAACCAGTCCAGCGTTGTTCAGAACGGATATGGCAATTTTGCGGGCTTTTCTCAGACTGGATTTGGCAATACAGTGAGCATCACGCAAACGTCTTGGTAAACACTTGATTCCGATCCGGAGATGCCTCGTGATGATGAAAGCCGGTTTCCCTATCGCCGCAACGGCGGGCGGCCTATTTCTCGCAATGGCGGGAACGGCCGGTGCCGGTAACGGGAATAAGCTCTACCTGCTTCAGGAGAAGACCTTCGGAACGGAGGGCAACACGCTTTCCGTCGACCAGTCGCAGGCCAATGACAGCATCATTCGGGGGCTCGTCAGTGGCCAACCGGCGACTCAAAAGGGCAGCGGCAACCGCGCCGAACTCACTATAGATGGGAATGGTGGCAGAGTGCAGCTGCTACAGAACAACAGTATCTCAGGCGGCGCCGGCAACTCCGCTGTGGTAAATCTCTCGGGCAATGCGCTTGCCATCCTGGGGCAGGTCGGAGCCGGCAACACCGCTAATCTGTCAGTGGCCGGGGAACTCGCGCAGGGCAGCATTTTTCAGACTGGTAAATTCAATAATGCCGATCTGAGCGTTTCAGGGAACAGAGCCAAAGGTCTTGTGACCCAGATCGGCAACAACATCACGACTGGGCTGTCGGTCACAGGAACAGGAACAACGGTCAGCTACACGGTGAATGGTAACAATGTCACCAATGCTCCGGGTGGTGGCGTACAGGTTTACACCAACGGTGCGGCTGTCTCCATCACCCAGACCACATTTCCCTGATCCGGACGGACAGGAAGGATGCGGTGATGTACAATGCGAAACTGGTTCTGGCAGCATTCATGAGCCTAGCAGTCCCGACGATCGCAGCGGCGGGTGGGGACAATGCCGTTCTCCCGATGATCGAACTTCGGCATATCGACGGAAGCCTCGAGATCGTTGGCAAGGCACTTGCCTTGTCGGATTCCAATGTTTCGGGCGAGCTCGTCATAAATCGGAGCGGCCAAGCCGGAACGGTCTCGAGCCAGCAGGGCGGCACTCTTGAACTCATCGCCGGCCAGGTGGCAAATATTGCCAAGGTCAACGTCTCCTACGCCGACGGCGACAAGCTGGACGTTACGCTGATCTTGAGCCGCGACGGAATCTTCGTCGCCAGATCGATACTTTCCACCGAAGAATAGAACACTCGATATCTGTTGCCACCGATGCTTGAGCCAAGGTAGATATTGGCCAGCGGGGAACAGTCTCAGGGGGATTTCTTGTTGAACATTGGCATTCGCTGCGCGGTGGCCGCCACGCTGTCCTTCGCGCTTTGGACCACCGCCGCCCTGGCGCAAAGCGAGGCCGATCTTGTCGCCGCGTTTTCTGGCAAATGGAAGGTCTTCGACGCCCGGTTCGGCAAGGGCGACGAACGCTGCGTGCTCGATCTCGGCAAGACATCCGTCGAACAGAATTTCTCGCTGGGCAGCGCCGGCTGCGGCGGTGAGTTGGCCGGCGCAGCCAAGTGGGGGATCGTTGACAAGCAGCTCGCCCTTCTCGGCGACGGGAATCTTGTGCTGGCTCGGCTTGGCGGCAACCAGAGACGTATCACCGGCACTACCGCCGGTGGTTTGCCCGTCATCCTGGACCGGGTCGACGGGACGGTCGACAGGCTGGATACGGCCGTCAAAACCAGCGGCTGCTATTTTCTCGGCTTCACCAACAAATGTGCGCCCAAGGAGGAACTTGGCGATCCGCTGGGTGCCGACTCTGCCGGAAGCAAAAAGATCAACGTGATCGTCAACCTGAACGTGCGTGCGGAAGCGCGTGACGACGCCGGCATCGTCGGCGCGGTACCTCAAGGCGCTTGCATCGAGGTGGACACCTGTCTGACGGCTTCGGACGGCGTCTGGTGCCAGGCACAGTTCGGTCCCAAGACCGGCTGGCTGCGCAAGACGGCCCTTCGCAAGGAACGCTGGCCGATCATTACTTTCGTGAACAAGTGTGACGCGAAGCAATAAGGCTTGGCCTGCCCTCTTGAGGGCGGCCACCGACGCCCTTGAAAGATTTGAGGGGGCTTGCTCAGGCGAGCTGATGTCGGGGCAAGCCCAGGCCTCCAATGGACCTAAACTCCTCCTCTGGTCGTCGGGACTGATCGCAACGGCGAAATCTTCTTCAGCCTCGCCGAGGCTCGGATCGTCATCGAGCAATGGCGGCGCTACTACAACACCGAACGGCCGCACTCATCGCTCGGATACAAACCGCCGGCGCCGGAGGCCCTCATATGGCCTTCGAAACCCTGCAAAGCGGCACCATCATCGGCTCTGCAGATGGCCGACAAGCCCATCATGCATTAAGACTGAAACCGGACCACCTCATAGGGGCAGGCCAAAGGCAGCTGGGTTAACGAAGTGTGGATAGAAGCGCGATACGCACAAGTGTAGTCAGCCTATTAACAACTCGTTAATAGGACGCTAACAGGATGGCCTTGCATGAATTTCTCCCTGAATTTCATGCAAGGCGGCACCGGACACCCCCTAACACCCCACCGGTGCCGCCACCTAATTTCAGGTCCTGGCGCCGTCGGGTCCGCGTGAACTTCATCTTCGCACATCCTGCCTGCCTCGCCATCGAGTGACTTTAATAGATCCCTCGGCTCGCCAATCTTATGGCATGCCAAGCATCGGCTATGTTTCGTCGGTGGTTCTAAAAACGGTACAGGCAAAAGACTGTTGCGCCGCTGTCAAAACGGCAGCCTCCCCGCCCCGTTAGGAGAACACGAGGCGGAAAATCAAACAACCCAGCTTTCGAGACGGGCCGGCTGGCCCCGAGGCAATGCCGGTCGTTGTGCCATTACGGAATGAAAATATCTGACACGCAACATGCATCATAGTGTTTGCCGGCATCTGCCGGGCCCGATGTGTTCCACACGTCGGGCGGCTCGCCGAGGTCGGGGTTACCCAGGGTGTAAATATCGGCGAGCTCGTTGCTGCAAGAGACGCCGGCCAATGGGTTGACGGTGCCCCGCTCAGATGCAGGCTGGAGAGCGGACGACCCCAGCGCTTGCAAGACCGGCTATCTGCGCCTCGGCTTCGAATGGCGCGAATATACGGCGCGTGCCTCTGCTCGTGCAGCGGGCGCGGTACTGGGTGAGGGAACAATCAGGTCGTCATAGCCTCTGGCGCGATAGATCACCGTGGAAATTGTTCAGCGGTCATGAAAATACCGAGAACAGCGAGGCCGCAATTGGCAAGGTTGCCGTTGAGTTCGCCGATCATCCCCCAAAGGCCTCCCTCAAGTCTACTGGTAGCGTCCGTCAATGGGGCGTAATTTCGGGCGTGGAATTGCGCCGTCATGATCAGGCGATTCTCGGTGTAGTCTGAAATGGCTTTTCCTCCTAGATTGCTGGCGGATCAGGTCGGCCATGGCCTCGACCTGCATGCATCGGTGTTGACGTTGCCATTCGTCATTTGCCTCGAGGAGAACCGCCCCGATCAGGCGCACGATGCTGTCTTCATTCGGGAAGATGCCGACGACATCGGCGCAGAGATTCACTTCCTTGTTCAGCCATTCCAGCGGGTTCGTGCTGTGAAGCTTGGCGCGGTGTTGGGCGAGGAACGCCATGTAGGCGAGCACATCGGCTTCGGCATCGTCCATGAAGGTCCAAGCTTCGGCCATCTGGCGCGGAGCTAATCGGCGACATTCCGCCATGTCTGCAAGGCATTATCGTGATCGGGCTGGATGAAGGCCTGCCGGATCGCGGCGGCGACCATGGTGTGCTAGCCCCTGGGAACGTAGGCCAGCGCGTTACGCATGGCGTGGACCAGACATCTTTGCCATGTCGCGCCGAGCACGCGGATGGTGGCGGCCTTCAAGCCCTCATGGGCATCGGGGGTGACTAGGATCAAACAGCTCGACGCAAAATCGGGGCGGGGTAAGGCATCAGAAATAATTAGCAACTGATAACAATCACATACGAGTTCTCAGTTTCATTCCATCCGGCGCGCCATTCTTTTCAATGGCTTAGAATGGATTAGGAAGCCGCTGCGTTTCTGTTGTCACACTGTAGTCACAGTGAGGCATGAATGGCGACTCTGCGAAAGCGGAACGGCAAGTGGCAGGTGCAAGTCAGGAGACAGGGCCATCAGCCTGTTTCAAAGAGCTTCATAAATCGCAAGGATGCTGAGGCCTGGGCCCGAGACGTGGAACGACGTTTCGATCAAGGCGAGGCATTGCCTGCTCGGGTTGGTCTGCCCCCTGAAAAGTGATCCTTCTTGAAGTATGGCTTGTGAGCCTCAGAAGGACTTTGAAATGGCAGCGAAACGACACAAGGCAGAAGAGATCGTCACGAAGCTGCGTCAGGTCGACGTGCTGAACGCGCAGGGCAAATCGATGGCGGAGGCGATCCGGTCGATAGGCGTGACGGAAGTGACATATTATCGCTGGCGGGCTGAATACGGCGGCCTGAAGGGTGACCAGGTGAAACGGCTGAAGGAGCTGGAGGCGGAGAATGCTCGGCTCCGGCGGGCTGTTTCCGATCTCACCCTGGACAAGATGATCCTTGCCGAGGCCGCCAAGGGAAACTTCTAAGCCCCGCCCGCCGCCGCGCCTGCGTGGATCATGTCGTTGAGGAACTGGGCGTGTCCGAGCGACGGGCCTGCCGGGTTCTCGGTCAGCATCGGTCCACGCAGCGCAAGATCGCCAAGACACCGGATGACGAAGCGGCGTTGACCGCCGACATCACGGCCCTCGCTCTCCAGTATGGCCGCTACGGCTATCGCCGCATCACGGCGATGCTGCACCAGGCTGGCTGGATCGTGAACGTCAAGCGGGTCGAGCGGATCTGGCGGCGGGAGGGGCTGAAGGTGCCGCTCAGGCAACCCAGGCGCGGTCGGCTCTGGCTGAACGACAGCTCGTGCATCCGGCTTCGGCCGGAACACCCCAACCATGTCTGGTCCTACGACTTCGTCGAGGACCGCACACACAACGGCAGGAAAATCCGCATGCTCAACGTGATCGATGAGTTCACGCGGGAATGCATCGCCATCCGGGTCGAAAGGAAGCTGAAGGCCGTCGATGTCCTCGACGTGCTTTCCGATCTCTTCATCCTGCGGGGCATCCCGACGCATATTCGGTCCGACAACGGGCCGGAGTTCATCGCCAAGGCATTGCGGAAATGGATCGCGGCGGTCGGTGCCAAGACCGCCTACATCATGCCGGGCAGCCCGTGGGAAAACGGTTATTGCGCGAGCTTCAACTCGAAGCTTCGCGACGAACTGCTGAACTGCGAAATCTTCTACACGCTGAAGGAGGCAAAGATCATCATCGAAAACTGGCGACAGCACTACAATACCGTGCGGCCGCACTCATCCTTGAGCTACAGACCGCCGGCACCAGAGCCGACGGTTTGGCCTCGTCAGGAGGGCTCGACTTCGACGCCAACCGTGGCGGGAAAGCCGAGCATCCACTAACATCAAACCCGGATCACCCCATGGGGGCAGACCACCCAGCAACACTCTCGCGCGCCTTGGCGACCAGCCCGGCCACGTCCTTGAACCCCAGCATCTGCCAACGGGCACCCACCACCTGGCCGATGCCGTAGGAGGCGCTTTCGAACGCTGCTTGCTTGTTGATGCGCGAGGCGTCGAGCAGCATCCAGCGCTTGACCTGCGAGGTCGGGTTCTTGATCGTCCCGGCGCGCGGGCTGGCCAGCCCCTTGCGGCGGGCCTGGTCGCGTTCGTCGCCAGTCAGCCGTTGGTCGAAATAGTGCCCCTCCCAGTTGATCAGCGGCTCCTTGCGCCCCTTGATCAGCTCGGATGTGCGCCCATTACTTTCGATCTCGATCACGGCGAACAGGACCGCCGCCTCGATCTTCAGGCTCGCGGGATGGGCCCGTACCGCGTCCACGGTCGGTTGATCGAACATGGCAGTTCCTTTCCCGCCTGTGAGGCGTGGTCTGGTGGGTGATCTTTCGGATTTGCCTAAGCGTCTTTCGAGCCCTAAGGGACACGCAGCGTTGACGCTTCATGGTCGGGATGTATGCTTCCCCCGCGCACTACTGAGAGAGGGAAAGATAGAATCGATGTCGTTTCAGATCGAGAATGTGGCTTTGCCGGATGAAGAACAGGCCTCTGCCAAAGCCTACTGGGGCTCTATCGATTTCAGTTTCTACAAGGCGAAGCGACCGTGGTCTGAATTTATCGCCGCCGAGGTACTCAAATTCCAGCCGCGTGCTGTGCTCGAATTTGGCTGCAACGCTGGCAAAAATATCGCCGTCATAAATGACGGCGCGAAAAACGTGTTCATATCGGGCATAGACGTCAACGCCCAAGCCGTCGCTTTCGGACGCAAGAAAGGCCTAAGGCTCGCGCACGGGGATGAAACGGTTTGTTGATTTCCGCCAGGAACTGACCCGGGATTTCCGCCGAGAATTGACCCGCCTTTCAGGTATGTTTCGGTTCGGTGGTGGTGGTCAAGGTCCTGCTTTTCTCCTTCGTGGTTTTGGTCTCAT